>NZ_JAGOLP010000082.1 GCF_017994015.1 Ferrovibrio sp.
GTGCGGCGTTGAAGTCACGCTCTCGAAGGTGCGGCGCGAACGTATGGGCCATATCGAGCTGGCCTCGCCGGTGGCGCATATCTGGTTCCTCAAGTCGTTGCCCAGCCGCATCGGCCTGATGCTGGACATGACGCTGAAAGACCTTGAGCGCATCCTGTATTTCGAAAACTACGTTGTCATCGAGCCGGGCCTCAGCCCGCTGAAGATGTATGACCTGCTCACCGAGGAGCAGTATCTGCGCGCCCAGGAAGAGTATGGCGATGACAGCTTCGTGGCCAAGATCGGCGCCGAGGCGATCCGCGACCTGCTCAGCGGCATGGACCTGGAGAAGGAACGTGCCGATATCCGCGACGAGCTGGCCGAAACCACCTCGGAGCTGAAGCCGAAGAAGCTGGTCAAGCGCCTCAAGCTGGTGGAAAGCTTCATCGATTCCGGTAACAAGCCGGAATGGATGGTGCTCACCGTGGTGCCGGTGATCCCGCCGGAACTGCGCCCGCTGGTGCCGCTGGATGGTGGCCGTTTCGCCACCTCCGACCTCAACGACCTCTATCGCCGCGTCATCAACCGCAACAACCGCCTGAAGCGGCTGATGGAACTGCGCGCGCCGGATATCATCGTGCGCAACGAAAAGCGCATGTTGCAGGAAGCCGTTGACGCGCTGTTTGACAATGGCCGCCGCGGCCGCGTCATCACCGGCGCCAACAAGCGTCCGCTGAAGTCGCTGTCTGATATGCTGAAAGGCAAGCAGGGCCGCTTCCGCCAGAACCTGCTCGGCAAGCGCGTCGATTATTCCGGCCGTTCGGTCATCGTCGTCGGCCCGGAACTGAAGCTGCATCAGTGCGGCCTGCCGAAGAAGATGGCGCTGGAGCTGTTCAAGCCCTTCATCTATTCCAAGCTTGAGCTGCGCGGCTTGGCCGCCACCGTCAAGATGGCGAAGAAGATGGTGGAGAAGGAGCGTCCCGAGGTGTGGGACATCCTGGAAGAAGTGATCCGCGAGCATCCGGTGCTGCTCAACCGCGCGCCGACTTTGCATCGTCTCGGCATCCAGGCGTTTGAACCAACCCTGATCGAAGGCAAGGCGATCCAGCTGCATCCGCTGGTCTGCTCGGCCTTCAATGCCGATTTCGACGGTGACCAGATGGCGGTGCATGTGCCGCTGTCGCTGGAAGCCCAGCTTGAAGCCCGCGTGCTGATGATGTCGACCAACAACATCCTCAGCCCGGCGAATGGCAAGCCGATCATCGTGCCGTCGCAGGATATCGTGCTCGGCCTGTACTATCAGACCCTGGAGCGCAGCGAGCCGCTGGGCGATGTGGTGAAGATCACCGATCCGGCGGTGCTGATCAAAGCCTGGGCCGAAGATGACATCATCATCTTCGATCCGCGCACCCGCGTGGAATTGCCGAAGACCAACCAGGAAGCCGAAGCCAAGCGGATCATAGAATCCGACGCGATCATCGAGCGCGTGCCGGTTTTCGCCACCGTGCAGGAAATCCAGCAGGCGCTGGATGCCAAGGCGATCACCCTGCATAACCGCATCAAGTCGCGCCTCAACACGGTTGATTCCGAAGGCAATCCGATTGTCGCCCGCGTGGTCACCACCTCGGGCCGCATGCTGCTGTCGGAAATCCTGCCGAAGGACAAGAATGTCCCGTTCAAGGTGATCAACCAGCTGCTGACCAAGAAGGAGATCACCAACGTCATCGACGTGGTGTATCGCCATTGCGGCCAGAAGGAGACGGTGATTTTCTGCGACCGCATGATGGCGCTGGGTTTTGCCCGTGCCTGCCGCGCCGGCATCTCGTTCGGCAAGGACGACATGCTTGTGCCGGCCACCAAGGTGAAGCTGATCGATGATACCAAGACGCTGGTCTCGGAATACGAGCAGCAGTATCAGGACGGCCTGATCACCCAGGGTGAGAAGTATAACAAGGTGGTGGATGCCTGGTCGCAGTGCACCGACAAGGTGGCTGACGAAATGATGAAGGTGATTCAGACCGACATCGATCCGCAGAACGGCACCCGCAAGAACACCAACTCGATCTGGATGATGGCGCATTCCGGCGCCCGTGGTTCGGCCAACCAGATGAAGCAGCTTGCCGGCATGCGTGGCCTGATGGCCAAGCCGTCGGGCGAAATCATCGAAACGCCGATCATCTCCAACTTCAAGGAAGGCCTCACCGTGCTGGAGTATTTCAACTCCACCCACGGCGCGCGTAAGGGCCTGGCCGACACCGCCTTGAAGACCGCCAACTCGGGCTACCTGACCCGCCGTCTGGTCGACGTGGCGCAGGATTGCATCATCACCGAGGAAGATTGCGGCACTGAGCGCGGCCTGACCGTGAGCGAAGTGGTGGAAGGCGCCGACGTGATCGCCACGCTGGGCGAACGTATCCTCGGCCGCTTTGCCAGCGTGGATGTGAAGCATCCGCTGACCGGCGAAGTGATCGTGGCTGCGGCCGAGATGATCCAGGAGCGCGATATCGACCGGATCGAAACCGCCGGCGTTGAAACCGTGCTGATCCGTTCGGTGCTGACCTGCGAAGCGCAGACCGGCGTTTGCGGCAAGTGCTATGGCCGCGATCTGGCCCGTGGCACCACGGTGAATATCGGCGAAGCCGTCGGTGTCATCGCGGCGCAGTCGATCGGCGAGCCGGGCACCCAGCTCACCATGCGTACCTTCCATATCGGCGGCACCGCCCAGGTGGCCGAGCAGTCGAGCCTGGATGCGCCTTACGATGCCACCATCAAGGTGGTGAACCGCAACCTCGTCACCGACAGTTCCGGCCGCTTTGTGGTCATGGGCCGCAATTCGGAAGTGGTGCTGGTGGATGGCAATGGCCGCGAGCGCGCCCGCTACAAGGTGCCTTACGGTTCGCGTCTGGCGGTGGATGAAGGCGGCAAGGTCAAGAAGGGCCAGCGTATCGCCGAGTGGGATCCCTACACCCGCCCGGTGATCACCGAGCGCGCCGGTGTGGTCAATTTCCGTGACCTGGTTGAAGGCGTCTCGATCCGCGAAGCCACCGACGAAGCCACTGGCATCACCTATCGCGTGGTGGCCGATTGGAAGCAGAACCCGAAGGGCGCCGAACTGCGCCCGCGCATCACCCTGCGTGATGACAAGGGCGAAGTGCTCACGCTGGCCAATGGCGGCGAGGCGCGCTACTTCCTGTCGCCGGATGCCATTCTCTCGGTGGCTGATGGCGACACGGTGCATGCCGGCGACGTGCTGGCGCGTATCCCGGTGGAAGGTACCAAGACCCGCGACATCACCGGCGGTCTGCCGCGCGTGGCGGAATTGTTTGAAGCCCGCCGCCCGAAGGATCATGCGATCATCGCCGAAATCGATGGCCGCGTGGAATTCGGCAAGGACTACAAGGCCAAGCGCCGCCTGGTGATCCGCCCGGTGGAAGATGGCCTGGAGCCGGTCGAATACCTGATCCCGAAGGGCAAGCATATCGCGGTGCAGGAAGGCGATTTTGTGCGTGTCGGTGACCATCTGCTCGATGGCAACCCGGCGCCGCATGACATCCTCAAGGTGCTTGGCGTGGAAGCCTTGGCGAATTATCTCGTCAACGAAATCCAGGAGGTCTATCGCCTGCAGGGCGTGAAGATCAACGACAAGCATATCGAGGTGATCACCCGCCAGATGCTGCAGAAGGTGGAAATCACCGATCCGGCCGATACCACCTTCCTGATCGGTGAACAGGTTGATCGCACCGAGTTCGAGGAGCAGAACGCCAAGACCCAGGCCGAGGGCCGCCGCATCGCCAAGGGCATGCCGGTGTTGCTCGGCATCACCAAGGCCAGCCTGCAAACCCGGTCGTTCATCTCGGCCGCGTCGTTCCAGGAAACCACCCGCGTGCTCACCGAAGCGGCCGTGTCGGGCAAGACCGACAGCCTGATCGGCCTCAAGGAGAACGTGATCGTGGGCCGCCTGATCCCGGCCGGCACTGGCGCCATCATGGGCCGCATGAAGGCGCTCGCCGCCCAGCGCGACCGCGATTTCGCCGATGCCCTGGAAAGCGAACTCCAGGCTGCCGTGGGCGACGCCGCCGAGTAAGGGGCTTAACAACCATGCCAAAGATGGGGAGCGGCCGCAAAGCTGCTCCCTTTCTTTTTAAGCTGATCCTATTCTGCGCCTTCCGGGCCGCGGCGCAGCCGACGGAACTGGTGCCGGGCACGAGCGAGGCGACCGGGGCCGGCCTGATCGCCAAAGCCTGGTTTGCCGATTCCACCACACGGTATGCCCATGGCGCGCTGGGCGACAGCATCGAGGCCGGCACGCTGGTCCTGCAGGACAGGGCAGGGGTTTCCATCCGGATCGTGTTACCCGAAGAGCGGGTGTTCGAGGACCTCGCGCCGCGCCTGGTTACAGTGCCGGCCCTGGGCGATGCCGCCATGGTGATCGAGAGCGACCGCCGCCTTGGCGCGCGGCTGTCTTTTTATGGTATGGCCGGTGGCCAGGGGCGATTGCTGGCCGCCACGCCTTTCATCGGCACCGGAAACCGCTGGCTCGCGCCGATCGGTGTCGGCGATTTTGATGGTGACGGCATGGCGAATGAAGTCGCTCTGGTGGCCATGCCGCATCTGGCTGGCCTGCTCCGGGTTTACCATATCCAGGCTGGCGAACTGCCGCTGCTGGCCGAGGCGGCGGGTTACAGCAATCATGTCTATGGGCGGGCAGAGATCGCAATGGCAGCCGTGGATCATGGGCAGGCGCGCGACCGGATATTGCTGCCTGATCGGCAGCGGCGGCGGCTAGTTCTAATGTCGCTTGCGGACGGTAGGCTGCGGGAGGAACGGGTTATACAATTGTCAGCCCCGCTATTGCGTCTGCGAAATACTTCGGCAGGATTTGAAGCTGAACTTGAAGACGGTAGCGTGCTGGCAGGCACACCATGAGTTGGCTTGCCGATTCTCGAGAATCATCCTAAGCCATTCCCATGGAATGGAGCGACGATGCGGTGGTGCTGAGCATCCGCCATCATGGGCCAGATGAAGGAGCGCGACCGCGTTTTCGCCGATGCACTGGAAAGCGAACTCCGGGCCGCCGTGGGCGACGCCGCCGAGTAAGTCAGGCGTCAATCCCGGGGTTCATACCGGATAGAGAAGGGCGGGCCACAAGGTCCGCCCTTTTTTGTTATGCGCTCGGTAATGGTCTATCGTTGCGTGGTGAAGGAAATCCGTTTGCCAAGATCGTCCTTACCCTCGCCAATCGAACCGTTGGCGTTGAACTTATATATGCCGCTGGCAATGCGCCCATTATTGCAGCGCAAGGCCCATTTGCCTTCCTGGTCATTGGTTGCCGTCGCCAGGCCATTGCATTGAATTCTATTATGAGCGGCGGTGACGCTTAGTTTCGACGTGGCAAGCTGGCGTTCGAATTGCACCGTGCCGAACATCGGCGTTTCCTCATCCTCCCACAAGACAAGAATGCTGCTGGTGCCAGCCGATGACGAGCGCTGATTGACCCGCGCTTGGCTTGGGCTGGTATCTCTGGTGGGCGCCGACTGCGCTTGGCTGGGCAAAGCTGTGGCGGCGAAGGCCGGCGGGCTTGGCGTTTCTGGATGCCTGCCACCGACGCCCGTTACAGATAGGCGGCCCAGTATCGCGGCTACGTCCGCTTCGCTGAGGTTATGGCCTATCGGTGCGCAGTATGTCCCTTTAAGGGTGGTGTCACCAACTGAATTGCCGCCGTATAGCGCGCTGCCTTGTGAGCCTGAGAAGAAGGCTGTGCCGAAGATCACGCAACTGCGCTCTCCTGCCTTGAGCCGGCGGAATGGCATGGCGCCGAGAGGGGATGGAGCCTTTTTCTGTTCAGTGTCGATGAAACTCGGCACATGATTTTTCAGGTCGCTGGATGTCGTGAGATTCTCAAATTGTGGTTGAGTAGGGAAGTAGCTCGATTCAGCCGTGATCATGTCGACAAAAACCCGGGCGAAGGCGGTATTGCCGGATGGCTTGTTCCATAAATATTGATAATAGCGCGCTCTGGTTTTCTGCGGGCCGTCCGTGCGCTCCCAGGTTTCTGATGGCAGTGCATTCAGGCCCGGCGCATCGAAGCGCACAAAACTGTTTTTGCTTTCAAAAGGACGCCATTGCTGCTGGGCCTGAGCTGGGGTTGCGACTTGAATCGAGCAGATCATGCAGGCTGAGATAGCAAAGTGGCGCATGTCGCGGCTCCTGGGTGTAATCGTGTGGAAATTATATTGCCATGGCGGCATTTTTTGTTCGCCTAAAAGTTATGTTACTGAGGGCTGTTCCCGTGATAAAATTGCAGCAACACTAGGTAGCAGGGCGTCGTTATGGGCCTGAATATCAATAGTGATGGAGCCGAACGCCTGATCAGCGAGTTAGCAATGATGCAGGGTGAAAGCCTGACCGAACCGGTCACGGCGGCGGTTAGAGAGCGCCTGGAACGGCTGAAGCGGGAAAATCAGCTTGCTGCCCTGCTTGAAATTGGCTGGGCCTGTGCTGCCGCATTGCCACCGCAGCCCGATCAACTGGAAAGCGACCCGACTGCCTTTCTTTATGACGAGATGGGATTGCCGAAGTGATTGTCCACATTTCGGCCCTTGTGGCCTTTTGCCATATTTTCAGTTTGTTTTTCGCATTGCCGGCGCTCGCACAAACTGCCGCCAAATCACCGCAGATCAAGCTGGTTGCCACCTTAGACCACCCACAAACCGCCCGTTTGTCCTGGAGTCCGGATGGCCGCTATTTGGCAACTTCCGGCCTGGCTGGCGTTGCGAAAAAGGGAATATTCGAAAAGAACATTGATCTGCCCACCCTTGCCGTGTGGGATGTTGCCAGCAGGAAGCTGATACAGGCTTACCCCAGGCGTGGCGCTCTCTCGTTTGTAGCCCTGATCGGCAATGCACCGCAAATCATGGGAGCTTTGCATACAGCCCCCGGTTGGAATGCTGGTGTTGCCTTTTCGATATGGGATGCCAGAACCGGAGAGTTGCACAAACATGTCGCCGGACCGGCATCAGCAGATGACCCGAAAGCCTACATTAAGAATCAACCCCGGTCATTTTCATACAGCTCTTCGGCCAATCGTCTGATTGTTCAGCATGGGCAGGAGAATGCAGTATTTGTCTACAACACAGCGGATTGGTCGCGGGAAGCGGTTGCCCTGCCCGGCCTGCTGCCACACAGCTTGACATTCAGTCCTGATGGTAGCCGGCTAGCCTTCGGGGTGCAGTCGCGCCAGGAAATCATTGAGTTCTCAACCGGCAGGCAAATAGCCAGCTTCCATCCCTTCGACATTAAATCGACTTCAACGGCATGGAGTCCGGATGGCAGAAAAATAGCCTTCATCAAGAGTCCGATCGGCGGCATCAAGGCATCAGCCCCCTCAGATATCAAGGTTTGGGATGCTGCTACCGGCCAGGCGCTGCATGAGTATGGCGGCGATTTTTCTGGTTCGGCCTTGGCGAGACAGACAATAGCCTGGAGCTTTGATGGCCGTTTTATTGCCACCAGTACCTCTGACGGGATGATCCGGCTGTGGCATGCAGATCGGCCTGAGCTCGCCGCTGAGGTTTCCCGAGAGTACTCAAAAGCGAGCAGTCTCGCATTCTCACCGACCGCCAATCTACTCGCTGTCGCAAGCTATGCGGCGGTGCGGGTATTTCAGATTGATTGAAAATGCCTGCCCGCCGTCACGACGGGGTGATTCTGCTCAAAGGCATTCCTGGCAATGTTCTTATTTCGTATTTTCTGTGCTAAGCTAATTCAAGCACTTGCCTGGGCTACGAACACCAGCGAGCACCAGGGAACACGGGCGAACAGAATGGAGCGGTTTCGGCATGGAATGGAGCGACGATGCGGTGGTGCTGAGCATCCGCCATCATGGCGAGAATGCCCGCATCGTGTCGTTGCTGACCGAGCAGCGTGGCCGCCATGCCGGGCTGCTGCGCGGCTCGGGCGGCGCCAAGGGCGGCGCCATGCAGCCGGGCCAGGTGGTGCGTGCGACCTGGCGGGCGCGGCTGCCTGAGCATCTTGGGCATTACAGCCCTGAAGCCCTGAGCCATCCCGCCGCGCTGATGCTGGATGATGCTGCCCGGCTGGCCGGCCTGAGCGCGGCGCTGGCCCTGGTGGAAGCCACCCTGCCGGAACGCGAGCCGCATCCGGCTTTGTTTGCCGGCACAAGGCTGCTGCTGGAAACCATGGCCGAGATGCCCGATCCAGCCGATTGGGCGGCGCTCTATGTGCGCTGGGAACTGGGCCTGCTGGCCGAGATGGGCTATGGCCTGGACCTGGAAAGCTGTGCCGCCACCGGGGCGCGTATTGGCCTGAGCCATGTTTCGCCGCGCTCCGGCCGGGCGGTTTCGGTGGAGGCTGCGGCGCCCTATGCCGGCCGCCTGCTGGCTTTGCCGGCCTTCCTGGTGCCGGGCAGGGGCCTGCCGCCGGCCAACGATCCCGGCCGCGATGTGCTGGCCGGGCTGGAACTGACCGGGCATTTCCTGGAGCATCGGCTGTTTGCCGCCCTCCATGGCCCGCTGCCGGCCGCCCGGCCACGACTGCTTGAGGTGTTGCGCAAAACCCTGGCTATATCTGGTGATTTTGCGGCGGCGGGTGCTATAACGCCGCCATGAGCAAACATGTCCCCCCGCAGGATTTCCCTGATTCGATCCGCGATGTGCCGCTATCCACGGCGCTGTCGGAGCGTTACCTGGCCTATGCCCTGAGCACCATCACGGCGCGGTCGCTGCCCGATGCGCGCGACGGCCTCAAGCCGGTGCAGCGCCGGCTGCTTTATGCCATGCGGCTGCTCAAGCTGGACCCCGCCGCCGGCTACAAGAAATGCGCCCGCGTGGTTGGCGATGTGATTGGTAAATACCATCCGCATGGCGACCAGTCGGTGTATGACGCATTGGTGCGTCTGGCGCAGGATTTTGCCCAGCGCTATCCGCTGGTGGATGGCCAGGGCAATTTCGGCAATATCGATGGCGATAACGCGGCGGCGATGCGCTACACCGAAGCGCGCCTGACCGAGATTGCCGACGTGCTGCTGGCCGGGCTGGATCAGGATACGGTGGATTTCCGCCCGACCTATGACGGCACCGAGGAAGAACCGCTGGTGCTGCCGGCCGGCCTGCCCAACCTGCTGGCCAATGGCGCCAGCGGCATCGCCGTGGGCATGGCCACCTCGATCCCGCCGCATAACCTGCCCGAATTGTGCGACGGCCTGCTGCATCTGATCAAACATCCCAATGCCAGTATCGAAAAGCTGGTGGAAATGATCCCGGGGCCGGATTTTCCCACCGGCGGCATCCTGGTGGAGCCGGCGGCGACGCGGCTGGAAGCCTATCGCACCGGCCGTGGCAGTTTCCGCCTGCGCGCCCGCTGGGAGCAGGAGGAATTGCAGCGCGGCGCCTGGCAGGTGGTGGTCACCGAGATTCCCTATCAGGTGCAGAAATCCAAGCTGATCGAAAAGATTGCCGAGCTGATCAACGACAAGAAGCTGGCGCTGCTGGGTGATGTGCGTGATGAATCGGCCGAGGATGTGCGGCTGGTGCTGGAGCCGAAAAGCCGCAATGTCGATCCTGCGGTGCTGATGGAAAGCCTGTTCCGCGCCACCGATCTGGAAATCCGTTTCCCGCTTAATCTGAATGTGCTGGATGGCGGCAAGGTGCCGCGGGTGATGAACCTGCGCGAAGCCCTGCAAGCCTATCTGAACCACCGCATGGAAGTGCTGGAGCGGCGCAGCCGCTATCGCCAGAGCCAGATCGAGCGCCGCCTGGAATTGCTCGATGGCTTCCTGATCGCCTATCTCAATCTTGATGAATTGATCGCCATCATCCGGCATGAGGACGAGCCGAAGCCTGTAATGATGCAGCGCTTCAAGCTGACAGATAATCAGGCCGAGGCGATCCTCAACATGCGCCTGCGCAGCCTGCGCCGGCTTGAGGAAATGGAAATCCGCACCGAGCACAAGCAGCTTTCCGAGGAATTGCAGCGGCTCAAGGCGCTGCTGTCCGATGAAGCCCAGCGCTGGCAGGCCATTTCCGCAGAGGTGCAGGAGATCAAAAAGAAGTTCGGCCCCAAGACTGCTTTGGGCCGCCGCCGCAGCAATGTGGCTGATGCGCCGCAGATTTCCGAAGAAGCCTTTGAGGCTTTGGTGGAGCGTGAACCGCTCACCGTAATCTGTTCGGAGAAGGGCTGGATCCGCGCGCTCAAGGGCCATGTGCAGGATGATGGCAATGCCGCCTTCAAGGAAGGCGACAAGGGCCGCTTCTGGCTGCATGTCGAAAGCACCGACAAGCTGATCCTGTTCGGCACCAATGGCCGTGCCTATACCATCGCTTGCGACAAGCTGCCGCGTGGCCGTGGCCATGGCGAGCCGGTGCGGCTGACCGTCGATCTGGGCAACGATCAGGATATCGTCACGCTGTTCAAATATCAGGGTGAGCGCAAATTCCTGGTTGCTTCCAGCGATGGCCGTGGCTTCATCTGCCCCGAGGCCGAGATGCTGGCGCAGACCCGAACCGGCAAGCAGGTGTTGAATGTGCAGGCGCCGGCCGAAGCCTGCGTCTGCGCCAATGTTGAAGGCGATCATGTGGCTGTGGTGGGCAATAACCGCAAGCTGCTGATCTTCCCGCTGGATCAGGTGCCGGAGATGACCAAGGGGCGCGGCATCACCTTGCAGAAATACAAGGATGGCAGCCTGTCGGATGCCAAGACCTTCACGCTGAAGGATGGCCTGAGCTGGACCGACAAGGCGGGTCGCACCAAGACCGAACATGATCTGAAGGAATTCCGCGCCGAGCGCGCCCAGGCCGGCCGTGTGGTGCCGCGCGGCTTCAACACCAACAACCGCTTCGGCTGAGGCAACGCTGCGCATGAGCCTGGACGCGGCGCTTGCCCCCTTCATCGCTGCCGGCCATGTGCCCGGCATGGCTTATGCGGTGATCGATGCCCAGGGCCGTTTTGCCAGCGGCGCGCTAGGCAAGCGCCGGCTCGGCAGCGACGCGGCGATGACCGACGACACCATCGGCTGGCTTGCCTCGCTGACCAAGCTGGTGACCAGCACGGCGGCGATGCAGCTGGTGGAACAGGGCCGGCTGGCGCTTGATAGCAGTGTTGAGGCTTTGCTGCCGGAATTGCCGCCGCGCCAGGTGCTGGAAAGTCTGAATGCGGCGGGCGAGGCGGTGTTGCGGCCGGTGCGCGGGCCGATCACGCTGCACCATCTGCTCACCCACACATCGGGCTTTTCCTACGATACCTGGAACAAGGCCCTGCTCACCTATGCGCGGCAACACGATATTCCGCGCATCGGCACCTGCAAGCTGAAAGCGCTTGACCTGCCGATGCTGTTTGATCCCGGCAAACGCTGGGAATATGGCATGAGCACGGATTATGTCGGCCTGCTGGTGGAGCGCGCCAGCGGCCTGTCGCTGGAGGAATATATCCAGCAGCATATCTGCGCGCCGCTCGGCCTGCGCGATCTCGGTTTTGTGCTGCGGCCGGATCAGACTGCGCGGCTGGCCAGCATGCATCACCGCCAGCCCGATGGCAGCCTGCAAGTGATGCAGCATGAAGTGCCGCAGCAGCCGGAATTTTTCATGGGCGGCGGCGGCCTCTATGGCAGCATCACCGATTTCACCCGCTTCCTCGGCCTGTTCCTGCAAGGCGGCCAAGGTGTGCTGAAGCCGGAAACCATTGCGCTGATGTTCGAAAACCAGATTGGCGATCTGAATGCCAATGGCTTTCCCGCCGGCGCCGCCCCCAATACCGGCGAACGGCGCTACTTTCCTGGCCGGCGCTGGAAATTCGGCTATGGCCTGGCGCTCAATCCGGAAGCCACGGCACAAGGCCGTGCCGCCTATAGCGGCG
>NZ_JAGOLP010000118.1 GCF_017994015.1 Ferrovibrio sp.
CGGTACCATCGTGGAAGGCACCGCTGGCAATACCGGCATCGGCCTGGCCCTGGTGGGCAATGCGCTGGGCTACCGCACCGTGATCGTGATGCCGGATACCCAGAGCCAGGAAAAGAAGGATTTTCTGCGCCTGTGTGGTGCTGATCTGCGCCTGGTGCCGGCCGTGCCGTATAAAGACCCGAACAATTACGTGAAATATTCCGGCCGTCTGGCCGAGGAACTGGCCGCCAGCGAACCGAATGGCGCAATCTGGGCCAATCAGTTCGATAATGTTGCCAACCGCGAAGCGCATTATCACACAACCGGGCCGGAAATCTGGCAGCAGACCGATGGCAAGGTGGATGGCTTCACCTGCGCGGTTGGCTCTGGCGGCACCTTTGCCGGCATCCTGCTGGCGCTGAAACAGCGCAATCCAAAAATCCGCGTGGCGCTGGCCGACCCGATGGGTGCCGCGCTCTACAATTTTTACAAGCATGGTGAATTGAAGGCCGAGGGCAGCTCGATCACCGAGGGCATCGGCCAGGGCCGCATCACGGCCAATCTGGAAGGCATCACCCCCGACGACGCCTTCCAAATCCCCGATGACGAAGCCCTGCCGGTGGTGTTCGACCTGCTCCAGCATGAAGGCCTGGTGCTCGGCTCTTCGAGCGGCATTAACGTGGCCGCCGCTATCCGGCTAGCCAAGCAGATGGGGCCAGGGCACACTATTGTCACCATCCTGTGCGATGGCGGTGCGCGCTATGCCAGCAAATTGTTCAACCCGGACTTCCTGCGCAGCAAGAACCTGCCGATCCCGCCCTGGATGAGCTGAAGCCGCCGAGGACACCGCGCACCATGACCAGTTTCCTGTTCCGTGACGATGCCTATCTGACCGAATGCCCTGCCACGGTTACGGCTGTGGATGAGCGCGGCTTTCAGACCGATGCCACCGTGTTCTACCCGCTGGGTGGCGGCCAGCCCGGTGATATCGGCCAGTTTGTTCTGGAAAACGGCGAAACCGTTGACGTGACCGATACCGTGAAGGGTGACGGCCCGGATGGCATCATCCACAAGGCCGGCGCCGGCAGCGCGGCGCTTAAAGTGGGCGCCAGCGGCATCCTGAAACTGGATTGGGCGCGGCGCCACCGGCTGATGCGCATGCATACCTGCCTGCATCTGCTGTCAGTGCTGGTGCCCTTCCCGGTCACCGGCGGCCAGGTGAGCGACGGTAAGGGCCGGCTGGATTTTGATATGGCCGACCAGATTCCGGACAAGGACACGCTGACGGCCAAGCTGAACGAACTGATCCAGGCTGATCTGGCAGTGACTGCGCGCTGGATCACCGATGAGGAAATGCTAAATAGCCCTGAACTGGTAAAGACCATGGCGGTGAAGCCGCCGATGGGCCTGGGCCGGGTGCGGCTGATCGAAGTGGCCGGCCAGGACAAACCGCTGGACCTGCAAGCCTGCGGCGGTACGCATGTGGCCCGCACCGGCGAGATCGGGCCAGTGCTGGTGCGCAAGGTGGAAAACAAGGGCCGGCAGAACCGGCGTGTCAATCTGGAATTCGCCGCCTGAGGCGGCTTGCTGGGGACAATTCATGAGCTATGCGAATCCCGATGCGCTGGTAAGCACCGAATGGCTGGCCGAGCATCTGCGTGCACCCGACCTGCGCGTTGTTGATGCCTCCTGGTATCTGCCGGCGCTGAAACGCGACCCGAAGCGCGAATATGCCGAACGCCATATCCCGGGCGCGGTCTATTTCGACCTGGACGACATTTCCGACAGCAACGATCCGCTGCCGCATATGCTACCACCGCTGGAGAAATTCGCCTCGCGCATGCGCCGCATGGGCATTGGCGATGGCAACCGCGTAGTGGTTTATGATGGTTCCGACAACCACGTTTCGGCGCCACGCGCCTGGTGGATGTTCCGTGTCTTCGGCCATGCCGATGTGGCGGTGCTGAATGGTGGCCTGAAAAAATGGCTGGCCGAGGGCCGCCCGGTGGAAGACCTGCCGCCGCTGCCGCGCGAACGGCATTACACCGCCCGGCGCAACGACCTGCTGGTGCGCGATGCCGAGCAACTCAAGGCCAACCTGACCAGCAAGCGCGAACAGGTGCTGGATGCGCGTTCGACCGGCCGTTTCAACGGCACCGAAGCCGAGCCGCGCGCCGGGCTGCGCGGCGGCCATATCCCAGGCTCGCTGAGCCTGCCGCATGCCACCTTGACCGATCCGGCAACCGGCCTGATCAAGGATGCCGATGCACTGCGCAAGCTGTTTGTCGATGCCGGCATCGACATGAACCGCCCGGTGGTGACCACCTGCGGCTCCGGTGTCACCGCCTCCGGCCTTGCCCTGGCGCTGCATCTGCTGGGCCATCGCCAGTTTGCGGTCTATGACGGCTCCTGGTCGGAATGGGGCGCCCGCGCCGACCTGCCGGTCGAACGCTGAAGCCTGCCGGGCGCCGCTGATGACCGACAGTATCGCCCGGCCGATTTTCAGCCTGCCCGCCGCCACCAGGCGGGCGGATGGCCGCTTCGACGTGGTGGTGGTTTATCTCGACATGACCACGCCACCGCCGGAAACACCCAATCCGGCACCCCTGCTGAATACCAAGCTGGCGCTGCTCAAGCTGGATCAGCCCAGCGTGAGCTATTACCGCTATCTCTATGGCAGTGTTGGCCGGCCCTGGCATTGGGTGGAGCGGCACCGGCTTTCCGATACTGAACTGGCCGAGATCATCCACGACAAGGAAGTGGAAATCTTTGTGCCTTATGTCGGCGGCGTGCCAGCCGGCTATGTCGAGTTTGACCGCCGCGAAACCGCCGTGAATGAGCCGGGCGGTACCAATATCGCCTATTTTGGCCTGATGCCGGAAAGCATCGGCCGCGGCCTCGGCCGCTGGTTCCTGCGCTGGGCCGTGCAATACGCTTTTTCCAAGGGTATTCCGCGCCTTACGGTGAATACCTGCAATCTCGACCACCCTTCAGCGCTGCCGCTCTACCAGAAGGTCGGCTTCCGGCCCTATCAGAGCCGCCAGGCCGTGTTTGACCCGACAATTTAGGGTCCGGACCCTAAACCAAGGCTTCAGCCGCTGGCCTGTGATAAAGCCAGCGGGGTGTAAATTCCGATTAACCCTTCATTAACCATAAGGT
>NZ_JAGOLP010000023.1 GCF_017994015.1 Ferrovibrio sp.
GAACAGGCCGATGGCGCCGCCGCCCAGGCAGAAGGTGCGGAAGGTGAAAACCGGAATTTCGTTCAGCGCCAGCTTCATGATCGGCCAGTTCAGGCCCCAGAACAGCGTCAGCAGCGCCAGCAGGATCAGCGACGAGGTGGATAACGTGGCGCGCAGCGGGGCTGCTTTGGCGGCAGAATTGGTCATGAGGCGTGCGGCATTTCGTTATAATTGTTTGCACACACTCTATCGCCAATCCTACAGGATGGCGAGCACTGCCTCCGGTGGCCGGCCCAGGGCGGCTTTGGCGCCATGCACAAAAAGCGGCCGTTCAAGCGCCGCCGGATGCGCCGCCAGCGCCTGCAGCAGCGCAGCATCATCCAGCGTTGCCGGATCAATGCCGGCTTCGCGGGCTTCCTTGCTGCGCACGATATCGCGCAGCGGCCGGCCCAGTTTTTTCACGATGGTGGCCAGGTCGGCGGCGCTGGGCGGCTGGCGCAGATACTCGATCACCTGCGGGCTGACGCCCTGTTCGGCCAGCAAAGCCAGTGCCTGGCGTGATTTTGAACAACGCGGATTGTGGTAGAATTGCGACGGCATGCCGGTTTCCGGGGAATTATTCAGGTGGCCAGAATGATTGCATTTTCATGACCCCGGTTTAAATAGCAAGCCATGGCGCGGCATTGGACCCTCGACGATATCCCCTGGCAGCTCTTCGATCCCTCAAAAGTGGATGCGGATCTGCTGCGTGCGGTGAAGGCTGCCACCCTGGTGGAGCATAACGCCGAGGATTACGTCACCTATCTGTGCAACGTGTTTGGCGACGATCCGGCCTTTCAGGCGGCGGCGCGGCAATGGGGCATTGAGGAAGAGCAGCATGGCCGCGCCCTGGCGCGTTGGTGCCAGCTGGCCGATCCGAGCTTTGATCCGGCCCAGGCAATGGCGGATTTCCAGGCGCATTACCGCCTGCCGCTGGATGTGACCAATTCCGTGCGCGGCAGCCTGAATGGCGAATTGGTGGCGCGCTGCGTGGTGGAATGCGGCACCTCCAGCTTTTACAGCGCGATCCGCGATGCCACCCAGGAACCGGTGCTGAAACTGGTGGCGGCGAAGATTGCCGGCGATGAATTCCGCCATTTCAAGCTGTTTCTGGATCATCTCCAGCGCTATCAGGCCAGCCAGCCGATGAGCCGGCTGGCGCGGCTGCGCATCGCGCTGGGCCGCATCAACGAAACCTCGGATGACGAACTGGCCATGGCCTATTGGTGCGGCAATGGCCGCCAGGGTGGCTATGACCGCGCCCGCGAAAGTGCCGCCTATGCCTGGCGCGCCAGCCGGCTTTACCGCTTCGGCCATATCCAGCGCGGCCTCGGCATGGCGCTGAAAGCCTGCGGCTTTGATCCGCAGGGCCGGTTCAGCCAGCTTTTTGCCGCTTTGGGCTGGCGCCTGCTGCAATGGCGCACAAGGCGGCTGGCAATTCAACTAGCAGAATAGATAAGATTTCCACTGATCTACTTGCAGGCCTATGCGTATAATGGCCCATGCCGCGCCATTTCACTGTCATCACAGAAGCTGAAGCTGATCCCCGCCTGCGCCGCCTGCTGGCTTTCTGGCGCCAATCGGCCGGCACACGCAGCTATCCCGGCCGCGCCGCGGTTGATCCGCTGCAATTGAAGGAGCTGCTCGGCCGGCTGGTGCTGGTGGATGCGGTGGATCAGGGCCCGCCCTCTGCCGATCCAGGTCGCCCGGTGCGGTTCCGTTACCGCCTGTTCGGCACCGGCTACACATTTTATCATAACCGCGACATGACCGGAAAATGGGTCGATGAAGTGGCCGAGCCGACTTTCCGCGACGATCTGCTGGAGGTTTATGCCCTGGCGGTAACGCAAGGGAAACCCGGCTTCTATGCCTATGATTATATCGTCGACAGCTACCGGCATCGTTTCCAGGCTGCGCTACTGCCGCTGGCCGAGGATGGCAGCAAGGTGGATATGGTGCTGACCTGCGCCGTGCCGCTCGATTCGGAATCGCCTTAGCGCTACTCTGTGGCGATGGAAACGCCAAAGCATATCCAGTCCGTTCCGGCGCTGGAGCTGGAGCCGCAACTGACCAATCTGGTGCAGTATTGGCGCGGCAAGGGGCGCGATGGGCGGCTGCCGGCGCGTGCCGACATTGATCCGCTGGATTTCCGCAATCTGCTCGGCCGCGTGTTATTGGTGGATGTGCTGCGCGAGAGCGGCGCGCTGCGCTATCGCTATCGCCTGTTCGGCACCGAATTCTATTTCTACCATGGCGCCGACCTGACCGGGCGTTATCTGGATGCCATCGCCAATGCCGAATTCCGCGCCGAATTGCTGGCGCAATATGATGCGGCGGTGGCAACGCGGCAGCCGCAATACATGACCTATGATTACATCGTGGAAGCCGAACGGCATCGTTTCCACGCCGTGCTGCTGCCGCTGGCCAATGACGGCGAAACCGTGGATATGGTGCTGGGCTGCGGCGTGCGCGTCGCCGTGTTGTAGCCTGCTCTATTCCGCCGGCGGCAAGTCCGCCAGCCAGTCGGCGCAAGCCTGGAACAAAGCCGCTTCACGCGGTTCGCCGAACAGGAAATGACTCATGCCCGGCATTTCGCGAAACACCGCGCGGCCGGGATATTTGCCGGCAATGGCGCGGCCTGTGGCGGCCGGCGTCACCTGATCGTCGCTGCCGGTCAGCACCAGCAGCGGGCAGCGCACCCGATGGAAACTGACATGGCTGGCGGCATGCCAGTCAAGCCACCACAGCATCGCCTCGAAGATGGCGCGGCCGGATTCCGGCACCAGCCGGGTGCAGGCATCGCGCTGCAAGGCCGGCGGCAGTTTGTCCATGGAATATTGCACCGCCAGCGCCGCATCGGGCGGCAGCGGTTTGCGCCAGATGGCACCGCCCTGTAGCAGCATGTTCACCCCGGTGCCCACTTCATGCAGGCTGCCGGGCAGCACACCCCAGGGCGCTACCGGGGCCAGCAGGATGGCGGCACGACACAGGTCACGGGCGGCCAGTTGCTGCGCCAGCAGGCCGCCCAGCGAATGGCCGATCAGCACCGGCTTCTGTGGCAGGCGGGCGATTTCGGCTTCCAGGGCTTCGCGATATTCCGCCAGGCCGTGCCGCGCCAGATCGGCATCCGGGCTGGCGCCGGCCTGTTCCGGGCCATGCAGCGGCAGGTCGGGGGCATGGGTGCGCCAGCCGAGATGGCTGAGCTGGGCGCGCAGCCGCTCAAACACCCAGCCGCCAACAAAGGCGCCGTGCAGCAGCAGAATGTCGCCGCGCTGGCTCATGCTATGGGGCTCATGCTATGGGGCTCACGTTTTCACATAGCCTTTGAATTCGGCCAGGATGGCTTGGTAGATCGGGCGTTTGAACGGCACGATCAGGTCGGGCAGGTCGGAGAAGCGCGCCCATTTCCAGGCATCGAATTCGGGATGTGCGGTCTGGATGTTGATCACATCCTCGTCGCCGATCAGGCGGCAGAGATACCATTTCTGCTTCTGGCCACGATACTGGCCTTTCCATACCTTGGCGGCCAGGTCGGGCGGCAGGTCGTAGCTCAGCCAGTCGCGGCTTTCGGCAATGATCGCGGTGCGTGCCGGCGGCACGCCGATTTCCTCCTCCAGCTCACGCAACGCGGTCTGGCGCGGGTCTTCGCCCGGATCGATGCCGCCCTGCGGCATCTGCCAGGCTTCGGCGGTCTGATCGATGCGGCGGCCAACAAACACCATGTCGGCTTCATTCAGCAGCGCAATGCCAACGCCGAGGCGATAGGGACGGACAGGCTCGCTCATGGCTATTTCACTCCGGTGTCTGGCGGTTGACGATGGCCGAAACCGGGGCAAGCGCAATACTCTTGCTGCCGATGGTTTTGCTCCAGGCCAGCAGGCGGTCCAGCGTGATCGGATAGGGCTGGGCAAAACCCAGCGCCACGCCGGTGCCACGCGCCAGCCGCTCCAGTTCCTCCAGCCGTGATTCGATCACCGGCCCGGTCGGCTGCTGGTCGATCTGGCGGTTGCCGATGGCATACACACCGCCGGCCTCGCGCACGCTGCGCGCCGCCACCGAACGCGGCGCGGTGCGCGCATCCACAAACAGCAGGCCACGATTTTTCAGGGTCTGCGCCACATAACGCATATGTTCCGGGCTGGAGGTGTATTTCGCGCCCATGAAATTGGTGAAGCCGATATAGCCCGGCACCCGCGCCAGCGACCAATCCAGCCGGCGCATATTCTCGCCTTCGGTCAAGGTGGTGAGCAGGGTATATGGCCCCGGATCGTTGGCCGGATAGTCAAATGGTTCCATCGGCAATTGCAGCAGCACTTCATGGCCGCGACTGCGGGCATATTCCACCTGCTGCGCCAGGTTCGGCGCATGCGGATTGAAAGCAAAGCTGATCGCCGGCGGCAGCAATTCGGCGGCCTTGGTGGTCAGGGTCTGGTTCAGGCCCAGATCGCCCAGCACAATCGCCAGGCGCGGCCGGTCAGCCGGTTCGTCATAGGGCCGCGCATAGGCGCGCCAGGGCTGGCGGCCGTCACTGCCGATTTTCGGCACCTGCCCGGCTGGCGTGGCTTCCACCAGCAACGGGTCGGGTGCCACCAGCAGGCCGCTGGGCAGGTAATTGGCGCTGTCGGCCGCCGGTTTACTTTGGCCCTCGCCGGCTTTCTGCTCCGGCGCCAGTTTGGCCTCTGGCGGCAGGGTCAGGCGCGACACGCCGATCACCACTTCCGAGCCGGGCAGCGATACCAGCGACTGGCTGCTCACCGCCAGCCATACAATCAGGCTGATAAAGCCGCCGAGAAACAGCGTCCAGGCCAGCACCAGCAGGCGGCGATTCACGGTCGGCAGGTCGCCGCGCAGGAAACTCGGCCACAGCACCAGGCCGATCAGGCTGAAAACCCGGCCCAGCTTGTGCTTGAAGCCCTCGCGGCGCGGCGGCGGGGCCATCGGTTCGCCATAACCGCCCAGATCGCCCATATCGGCATCGGGATCCAGGCCGGCACCGGCATCCTGCTGGTGCAGCATGTCGGCAAAATTATCCTCCGCCGGCTGCTGGCGGCGCCGCTTGAACGGTGCCAGCAGGCGCCCGAGCAGGCCGGCCCGGCCCGGCTCGCCCGCCGGCGGCAGGGCGCGGTCTTCCGGGTCGGCCTGAAGCGTCACTTCTTGGCGGTCGATTTCGGCGGCGCGCGCAGCAATTCCAGCGCCGCCTGCAACACCACGTCCTGGGCGCCCTCTTCCGGCTTCATGCTGGTGGCCGGCGCGGTCGGCGTGGCCGGATTGCCGGCATCGCCCGGTTTGCCAGTTTCGGCCGGCTTGGCCGCCGGTGCCTCATCCTCGGTCTCGCGATGGCCGTTCAATTCCCGCCGCGCCTTCAGCGCTGCGGCAATCTGGCGGTCGCGGTCACTCCACACTTCCACATCCGGCGCAATGCCGGTCTTGTCGATGGAGCGGCCCGAAGGCGTGAAATAGCCGGCTGTGGTCAGCTTCATGCCGCCAAATTCGCCCAGCGGGATCATGGTTTGCACCAGGCCCTTGCCGAAGGTGGTGTTGCCCACCAGCACGGCCCGATGATGATCCTGCAAGGCGCCGGCAACAATTTCCGAAGCCGAGGCCGAGCCGCCATTGATCAGCACCGCAATCGGCTTGCCATCGGTAACGTCGCCGCGCTTGGCATTGACGCGCTGGCCCTCATCGGCATTCGGCCTGAGCGAACGGGTCGAGACGATTTCACCCTGATTGAGGAAACTGTCGGAAACCGAAATGGCCTGATCCAGCAGGCCGCCCGGATTGTCGCGCAGATCGATGACATAGCCCTTGAGATTGGGGCCGATTTCCTGCTTCAGCCGTTCAATCGCCGCCACCATGTCCTGGGTGGTATGCTCGTTGAAGGAAGACAGGCGCAGATAGGCCACGTCATCCTCGCGCCGGCTGCGCACCACGCGGGTTTTGATCACGGCGCGGATCACCGATACATCCAGCGGCTTGGCGCTGGCATCCGAGCCGCGCCGCACCGTCAGCACAATCTTGCTGTTGGGCGCGCCGCGCATCTTCTCGATGGCTTCCTGCAAGGTCTTGCCCAGCACCGGATCGCCATCCAGATGGGTGATGATGTCGCCCGGCAGCATGCCGGCGCGCTGCGCCGGGGTGTCGTCAATCGGCGACACCACCTTGACCAAGCCATTCTCCATGGTCACTTCCAGGCCCAGGCCGCCGAATTCGCCACGGGTCTGCACGCGGGCTTCCTGGAAGCTGCGCGGCGGCATGTAGATCGAATACGGGTCGAGCGAGGTGAGCATGCCGTTGATGGCATTCTCCATAAGCTGCTCGTCCTTGGTTTCCTTGTAATAGTCGTTGCGCACGCGCTCAAAAATCTCGCCGAAGAGATTGAGCTGCTTGTAGGTGTCGCTGCTTTGCAGGCCACCCACCTTGTTCGGCGCCGCAAAAAGCGCCACCGAACCCATCAGCGCAAAAGCGCAGACGCCGCCGAGGAGGAAATTGCGCATGTCAGCCGCTCACCTTTCTGTCGCCTGCGGCCAGCCAGGGCAGAGGGTTGACTGGTTCACCCTTGCGCCGCAATTCAAGATATAGAACCGGCTTGTCGTCATGCCCAGAGGCATCCTTGGGAATATCCCTCGGATTATCCCTGGCACCGTCGCCGCCCATGCGGCCTACCGGCTCGCCGGCCAGTACCGACTGGCCCACGGCGCGGTCAATGCGCCCGAAACCAGCCAGCAATGAATGATATCCACCGCCATGCGCGATTATCAATAGCTGTCCATAGCCCCGGAAGGGTCCGGCGAACATCACTTTGCCGTCAGCCGGCGCCACCACCTGGCCGCCGCCGCGGGTTTCGATGCGGATGCCGCGCAGCACCACGCCGCTGCCATCCTGCTCGCCATAACGCCCCACCACGCGGCCGCGCGCCGGCAGGGCGGCGCTGCCTTCCAGCGCGGCGTAATTGTCGTTTGGTCCCGCGCCAGGGTTGGTTCCGGGGCGCCTGCCCCGGTTTTCCGCCTCTTTTGCGGCGCGGGCGCGGGCTTCGGCCTCGCGCTTTTCCTGTTCCAGCAGGCGATCCACCAGGGCGCGCAGGTCCTTGGCCTGTCCTGCCAGGCGGCTGGCGCGCTCACGTTCGGCGCTGCGTTCTTCCTGGGTCTGGGCCACTTCGGCGGCGGTTTCGGCCTGCAACTGCTCCAGCTCGCGCCGCTCGGCATCCAGTTTGGCGATGGCGCCGCCAAGCTGGCGTTGTTCGGCGGCAATGCCGCTGCGCAGCCGGCCAAGCCGCTCCAGCTCGGTTTTCAGGCTGGCGGCGCGGCTTTCAATCTCCGGCACCAGGGCGGCGATAAGCTGGCTCGCCCGCACCATGTCCAGCGCCGAACCCGGCGCCAGCACCATGGCTTCCGGCGGCTGCCGGCTCAGCCGCGCCAGACTGGACAGGGTCTGGGCCAGTTCCTCGCGCCGGCTGTCAAAATCCGCCGCCGCCCGGGCTTCCTCGGCCAGCAGCAGGGCCAGCTGCTCCTCGCTGCGTGAAACCGCGTCTTCCTGGGCTTGCAGCTTGCGCGCCGCCAGCACCAGCCGGCGGCGCAATTCCTGCGCCTTCTGCGCCAGCTTGGCACCCTCGCGGTCCAGTTCGCGCTGGCGTTCGCGGCTTTCCCTCAGCTGCTTCTGCACTTCCTCAAGCTGCTGCTGCGGCCGCGCCGGATCGGGCGCGGCGAGCGCTTGGCCATTCCAGGCCAGCAGGCCCGATAGCAGCAGGATCAGGCGCTTAGGCACGGCGTTGTTGTATCTCCGCAGCAGTGGCTGTGTTGCCGGGCACAGCCAGGCTATGGCCGGTCATCTCGGGCGGCAGCGCCAGGCCAAGGAAATGCAGCAGGGTCGGCGCGATGTCGCACAGCCGGCCATCCTGCAAGGCATAGCCCTCGCGGCCCACCAGCAGCAGCGGCACCAGATTGGTGGTGTGCTGGGTATGCGCCTGGCCCGAGGCCGGATCGCGCATTTCCTCCAGATTGCCATGATCGGCTGTGATCAGCAGCACGCCGCCAGCGGCCAGCACCGCCGCTTCCAGTCGCGTCAGGCAGGCATCGATGGTTTCCGCCGCCTTGATCGCTGCCGGCAGCGAGCCGGTATGGCCCACCATGTCGGGATTGGCGTAATTCACGATGATCTGGTCATAAGCGCCGCCCTGGATCGCCGCCACCAGCTTGTCGGTCAATTCCGCTGCCGACATTTCCGGCTGCAAATCATAGGTCGCCACTTTTGGCGATGGCACCAGGATGCGGTCCTCGCCCGGGAACGGGGTTTCCTCGCCGCCATTCATGAAGAAGGTGACATGGGCGTATTTCTCGGTTTCGGCGATGCGCAACTGCTTGCGCCCGGCCTTGGCAAGCCATTCGCCCAGCGTGTTGGGATAACGCATCGGCGGGAAGGCCGTGGTCAGGTAGTCGTTAAGCTGGGTGGAATATTCCGTCAGCCCCATGGCAGCGGCAAAGGCCGGGCGTTGCGGGCGCGGGAAGGCATCAAAATGCGGCTCCAGCAGGGTTTGCAGGATTTCACGCGCGCGGTCGGCGCGGAAATTCGCCATGATCAGGCCGTCACCATCGCGCATGCCGGCATAATCGCCGATCACGCTGGGCAGGATGAATTCGTCGCTCAAGTCGGCGGCATAGCCCTGCTCAACCGCCGCTTCGGCGCTGGCGGCGCGCGGCCCCTCGGCCAGCGCCAGGGCGCCATAGGCCAGGGCCACACGGTCCCAGCGCTTGTCGCGGTCCATGGCGTAGAAGCGGCCAGACAGGGTGGCAAAATCCACCGCCGCGCCGGCCAGGCTGGCGCGGAAATCACGCAGGTATTCCAAAGCACTGCGCGGCGGCGTGTCGCGCCCGTCGGTGAAGGCATGCAGCCACACTTTCAGGCCGGCGGTTATGCCGATACGCGCCAGCGCGGCGATGTGATCCTGATGCGAATGCACGCCGCCGGGCGAGAGCAGGCCCAGGATATGCAGCGCGCCGCCGCTCGCCTTCAGCTTGGCCAGCAGGTCGGTTATCGCCGGCACATTGCCCAGGCTGCCATCGGCCACCGCATTATCGATGCGGCCCAGATCCGGCACGGCGATGCGGCCGGCGCCGATATTCATATGCCCCACCTCGGAATTGCCCATCTGGCCATCCGGCAGGCCAACATCGCGGCCCGATGTGCCAACCCGGGCAAAAGGCCGGGTCTGCATCAGCCGGCGCCAGGTCGGCAGGGTGGCCTGGGCAATGGCATTGTCGGTCGGGTCGTCGCGCAGCCCCCAGCCATCCAGGATGCAAAGAACAACAGGGCGGGCATTGTTGGCTTGGTCGGTCATGGTGGCGTTATGCTCTAGTCACGGTGATACGGGTGGTTGTTAAGCAGGCTCCAGGCGCGATAAAGCTGTTCCAGCAGCAATACCCTGGCCAGCAAATGCGGCCAAGTCATGGCGCCAAACGCGATTTTCAGCCGCACCCGGTCCAGCAGCGCGCCATCCAGGCCGTCGGCGCCGCCGATCAGGAAGGCAATCTCGGCCTCGCCGCCATCGCGCCAGCGGCCAAGCTGGGCGGCGAAATCGCGGCTTGGCAGGTTTTTGCCATGTTCGTCCAAAGCCACCAGCACGGCGCCTTTGGGGCAGGCCGCCAGCAGCAGCTCGGCCTCGCGTTGTTTGCGCTCGCCCAGGCTGCCGCCGGCTTTTTTGTCTTCCACCTCGCGGATCGTCACCGGCCAGGGCAGACGCTCGCGATAGCCTTCGATCAGCGCCTGGGCGGCATCATGCTTGGCCCGCGCGGCGCGGCCGATACAGGCAATGGTGATCTTCACCTCAGCCCGCGTCTTGCTCCATATCCGGCCCCATCACATTGGCCGGCTCGGGGATATCCACGCCCCACATCTTTTCCAGCCGGTAGAAGCCACGCACTTCGGGGCGGAAGATATGCACCACGATGTCGCCGGCATCCAGCAGCACCCAGTCGCCCACGCCCTTGCCCTCGATGCGGGCCTTATGGCCGGTGGCTTCCAGGATGCGCTGCGCCAGATGTTCGGCAATGGCGCCAACCTGGCGCGACGAGCGGCCGGAAGCCACCACGATGTAATCCGCCACCGAAGATTTGCCGGCCAGCGGGATCGAAACCACTTCCTCGGCCTTGTCATCGTCGAGCGATTTCAGGATCAGCTTGTGCAGCTTTTCCACCGCCGCTGTCGGCTTGTGCGGATCGGCAGCGGCCTTGGCCGGCGCCTTGGCCTTGGCGGCCGCTTTGGGCTTGGCAGCGTCCTTGGATTTAACGGCGGCTTTGGGTTTCACGGCCGCCTTGGGCTTGGCCGGCGCCTTGGGCGCTGTTGTTTTTTTCACCGCCGGGGCTTTTTTCGCCGCCGGGGCTTTTTTGACGGCCGGGGCCTGCTTGGCCGCAGCCGGCTTTTTCACAGCGGTTTTCGCCGCCGCCTTGGGCGCGGCACTGGCTTTTGCCGCTGCCTTGGGCGCGGCGGTGGCTTTCGCGGCCGGCTTGGTCATGTCGGCGGCTTTTGGCTTCTTGGTCGTGGCTATGGCTCGGCCCTCCTGCGGCTGGGTCAATCGTATCCTGCCGGTTCAATACTACCGGCTGAAGCCGTGATCCAGAGCGGGCGCCGATTCGGCATCGCCCCGAATCGGCCAAATCCTAGCGCGAATCGGGGCAATCAACAATGTAGGCTGCTCAGCCGCGTCCAGCAAAATGCTGCTGCAAGGCCGGCAGCATGCGTTCCCAGATGCGATCCATACTCTGCCGTGTCGGCAGCGAATGGGCGGCATTCTCAAGTGACACGCGCCGTTGCATCGCACTATCTGGGTTCTGGATCACGCTATGGTAGACGTTGATCATCACGCTGTTGGGCTTGCCCGCCACCGGCTCGACAAAGCCATGAATTTCGTAGATCGGCTGGCCGTCAATCAAGGTATTTTGAGCTTCGCCACTCAGCGAGAAGCGGGTTTCATCCAGCAGCACGGTCTTGCCCTTGCCCACTTTCTGGCCGTCGCCGCTCAAGATTTTTAGCCAGGTATCATGCGTGGTGCGCACCACGGCGGCGCTGTTACCGCTGGGGATTTCACCACTATAAAGCTTGGCGCCGAGGCGCACCGCTTCAGCCCGGCTTGCCTCGGGTGTGGCCACAGGCCCGCCGCCAGCACAGCCGGCCAGCAGCAGCAGGCAAAGAAAAAAGTTGGCAAGCCGGCGGCGCGAAAGAAAGTGAAGCACTTATTCCCTCCCAAGAGATAGTCATGGGGAAAACATATCTACTTTGAGGGGAATAAAGCAATCTCCAAAGGGTGTAGTCAGAGGAACCACAGCCAGGTGATGAGCAGGAAGGGCAGCAGCAGCAAAGGCACGCTCCAGGCCAGATAGCCGAAAAAGCTCGGCATCCTGATGCCGGCCTGCTCGGCGATGGCCTTGACCATGAAATTCGGCGCATTGCCGATATAGCTGACGGCGCCGAAAAACACCGCGCCAGCCGAGATTGCCAGCAACGTATTGGCCATCGGCCCCATCAGCGCCTGGGCATCGCCACCGGCCATGTTGAAAAACACCAGATAGGTCGGCGCATTGTCGAGGAAGGCCGAAAGGATGCCGGTGAGCCAGAAATACATCGCATTGTTGGGCGTGCCATCGGGATTGGAGGCAAGCTGGATCACCGCCTTGAGCGCCCCGGCCTCGCCGGCACGCAGGATGGCGATCACCGGCACGATGGTGAGGAAAATGCCGGCAAACAGCTTGGCCACTTCGCGGATCGGCTCCCAGTCAAAGCCGTTGGCCTGCCGCGATTCGGCCCGTGTCAGTTTCAGCGACAGGCCGGCCAGGGCCAGCAGGCCGAGATCACGCGCCAGATTGGGCAGCGCAACGCTGACGCCAAACACTGACAGCGATTGTTCCGGCTTCCAGGTGCCAGACATCAGCACCATTGCCACTACGCCGCCGAGCAGCAGCACATTGACGCCGCCCTCGATGCCGATCGGGCTGTCCGGCGTGCGGTCGGGCTTCACCGTACCTTCCTTTTTATAGAGGTAGACATCAAGCGCATAGAACAACGCCAGCAGGATCAGGCTGAGCAGCAGCATCGGCAGCAGCATGGCCTCGGCGGTCCAGAAAAACCGCACGCCAAGCAGGAAACCCAGGAAAAGCGGCGGGTCGCCCAGCGGGGTCAGCGCGCCGCCGACATTGGCCACCAGGATGATGAAAAACACCACCACATGCACATTATGTTTGCGGTCGTCATTGGCGCGCAACAGCGGCCGGATCAGCAGCATGGCGGCGCCGGTGGTGCCCATCCAGCTTGCCAATATGGTGCCGGCGGCCAATAGCGCGGTATTCAGCCCGGGCGAGCCATGCAGGTTGCCGGTGATACGCACGCCGCCGGCAATGGTGAACAAAGCCAGCAGCAGGATGACAAAGGGGATATATTCATGCAAAGCCACTTCCAGCACGGCATGGGCAGCAGTGCCGGCGCCATGCAGCAAGGTGAAGGGCAGCAGGAAGCTAAGCGCCCAGAAGGCGGCGATCTTGCCGTAATGATGATGCCAGAAAGCCGGCGCCAGCAGCGGAAACAGCGCGATGGAAAACAGGATGCCGGCAAAGGGCAGACCCCAGACCAGGCCAAGCTGGCTGCCATCCACACTGGCCGCCTGGGCCGGCAAAGCCAGCAGCAGCGGAACAGGCAGCAAGGCGCCGACGCGCATGGTGGTGGAAATGCTCATCGGAACCCCCGGCATTAAAAAAAGTTACAGAAAATTTATAGACTTTAAATGGCGTCTCCTGTCGCTTTCGTCAACCCTGGCCCGGATACAATCCTGGTTTCAATGCAGGAAGAAGATCAGCGTCAGCAGGGCGAAAATCGGCAGCAGGATGCAGCAGCTCCAGGCCATGTAGCCAAAGAAGCTCGGCATTTTTACATCCATCTCCTCGGCCACCGCCTTGACCATGAAATTCGGCGCATTGCCGATATAACTATTGGCGCCCATGAACACCGCGCCGCAGGAAATCGCTGCCAGCGTGGCACCCAGTGGCCCCATCAGCGTGGCGGCATCGCCGCTCGCCATGTTGAAAAACACCAGATAGGTCGGCGCATTGTCGAGGAAGCTCGACAGCAGGCCGGTGAGCCAGAAATACATCAGGTTGTTCGGGCTGCCATCGGCATTGGAAGCCAGGCCGACCAGGCCGCCCAGCGCGCCATCGCTGCCGGCGCGCAGGATGGCGATGGCCGGCACGATAGTAACAAAGATGCCGGCAAACAGCTTGGCCACTTCCAGGATCGGCCCCCAGGTGAAACCGTTGCCGGAGCGGGTTTCGGCCTCGGTCAGTTTCAGCGACAGGCCGGTGATGAATAGCAGGGCCGCATCGCGCGCCAGATTCTGCAATTCCACCGCAATGCCAAACAGGTTGAAGCTGACCCCCGGCTTCCAGGTGCCAGACATCAGCACTGCCAGCACCACGGCGATCAGCAGCACCAGGTTGACACCACCCTGCATGCCAATCGGGCTGTCCGGCGTCGGGTCGGCCGGTGTGATGCCTTCCTTGCGGTAGTAATAACTGTCGATGGCATAAAACAGGCCCAGCAGGATCACCGTCGCCACCAGGGTGGGCATAAACAAATGCTGCGCGGTCCAGAAAAAACTCACGCCTTTCAGGAAACCCAGGAAAAGCGGCGGATCGCCCAGCGGGGTCAGTGAGCCGCCGATATTGGAAACCAGGAAGATGAAGAACACCACCACATGCACATTATGCTTGCGGTTGTCGTTGGCGCGGATCAGCGGCCGGATCAGCAGCATCGAGGCGCCGGTGGTGCCCATCCAGCTCGCGATCACGGTGCCAACCAGCAGCATGCCGGTATTCAGGCTGGGCGAGCCGTTGAAATTGCCGGTGATGCGCACGCCGCCGGCCACGGTGAACAAGGCCAGCAGCAGGATGATGAAGGGGATATATTCATGCAAAGCCACTTCCAGCAGCGCATGGCCGGCCGCGCCCATGCCGTCGCGCAGGCCGAATGGCAGCAGGAAACACAGCGCCCAGAAGCCGGCAATTTTGCCGTAATGGTGATGCCACAGATTGGGTGTCAGCAGCGGCAGCAGCGCGATCGACAGCAGGATGCCGGCAAAGGGCAGCACCCACAGAAAACCCAGGCTCTTGCCGTCGATGGCAGCGGCGCTGGCCGGCTCGGCCCAGCCCAGCAGCAGGATCATCACGACGGCAACAAGACGATACAGCAAAGACGGCATGCACTTTCCCCCTGGAAAACCGCCGCCACGTTAAATCTTCGGCACAGCAGGCTCAACCTTTCCCGGGCTGCTCATGGCAATCGCCCCTGTGCAGTCAGGAATTCCCGTACAGTGACGATGCGAGTGTTTTGGTAGCGGCCAAGGGCAAGCAGGTCGCGCTTATCACCGGTGACGATAAAATCCGCCTGCCCGACGGCGGCAAGGGCAAGCAGATAATTATCCCAAGGATCCGGACTCAGCGTGACAACGGGCAGATCGTGTAGCAGCCGCGCCACATCGCGCAATTCATTCACCAGCCGGCCTGCCAGAGCGGGCGAGAGGCGCTGACGGATTTTCGGGTAGCGCGTGACGCGCCGCAGCTCCTCAAGTTGTTCCTGTGCCGTCAGCAGTTCGAAGCGGCCTTCGCGCCATAGCAGCAAAAGATGCGCCGGCAGCGAATGTGCCGCCAGCAGCGCACTGACTAGAATATTGCTATCGATAACCAGCCGCAAAGCTTAGTCGGCATTTGGCTGACGTGCCGCCGCCACGGCTTCGCTCAAAAGTGCATCCAGGGCGTCGGCGGGAAGATCGGCAAATTTGTCGCGGGCTGCCGCGACAGTCTGTTCAAAAACCCGCCACCTCACCGCTTCCTCGATGAATTTGGACAGGTCGCCCTTCTTCATGCCGCGCTGGGCCAGGAAACTGCGCACCGCAATATCCGTCTCTTTCGACACGGAAACGCTCCAGCGGGTATTCTCCGACATTTGTCACTCCATAAGCACATAAGCGCTTATCAGCATAAGCACCTATATGCTTATGGCAAGCGTAAAGAAAATGACCGCATCGGCTCAACTGGCGGCAAAGGGCGGCCGTTGTTCGATTACCCCGGCCGGGTCCTGGCGCAGGATGATCTCGGCGCCGGGGAACAGCGCCTGCAATTCGGCGATGATCTCTTCCGATACACGATGCGCGGCGCGCAGGCTCATCTCGGGGTCGAGTTCAAGGTGGAACTGGATAAAGCTCTGGTTGCCGGAAGAGCGTGTGCGCAGGTCATGCAGGGCGCGCGCCTCGGGGTGGCGCAAAACCGCCGCGCGGATCCGGTCGCGCTCCGGTTCGTCCAGTTCACGATCCATCAGGTGGTTCAGCGCCTGGCGCAGGATGTCGGCAGCACCCTTGAAGATCAGCATCGCCACCAAAAGCGCGCCTACCGGATCAACCCAGTCCAGGCCGGGCTGGCTGGCCAGTAGCAGCGCCGCGATTACCGTCAGGTTGGTCAAAAGGTCGCTCAGGTAATGCAGCCGGTCGGCGCTGATCGCCAGCGAGCCGGTGCGGCGCACCACATGGCGCTGAAACAGCACCAGCGCGACGGTCAGCAGGATCGAAAACAGCATCACCGCGATGCCGGCTGTGGAATGCTCGGGCGGCTGCGGCTGGCGCAGGCTTTGCACCGCTTCGGCCACCAGAAACAGCGCCGAACCGCCGATAATCACCGCCTGGCCCAAGCCAGCCAGCGCCTCGGCCTTGCCATGGCCAAAGCGGTGTTCGCTGTCGGCCGGCACCAGGGCGGTGCGCACCGCCAGCAGGTTGAGCAGCGAGGCGAAGGCATCCAGCCCGCTATCCAGCAGGCTGGACAGCAAGGCCACCGAGCCGGATTGCTGCCAGGCCAGGTATTTCGCCGTCACCAGCACAAGCGCCACCGCAAAAGAGGCATAGGTGGCCAGGCGCAGCAGGCGGGCCGGATTGCCGGTCAAGGATAAAGCCGCTCGGTGGCCCAGCCGCTGTCAGCGCCAGTGCGGCGATAGACCAGCCGGTCATGCAGGCGGAACGGCCGGTCGGCCCAGAATTCCACCGCCACCGGGCTGAGCCGGAAGCCGGACCAATGCGGCGGCCGTGGCACCTCGCCGATGGCATATTTGGCGGTGTATTTCGCCACCGCCGCTTCCAGTTCAAAGCGGCCCTGCAAGGGCCGCGATTGTGCCGAAGCCCAGGCGCCGATGCGGCTGTCGCGCGGCCGGCTGGCGAAATAGGCATCGGCCTCGGCATCGCTCACCACACTGACCGGGCCGCGCAGCCGCACCTGGCGGCGCAGGCTTTTCCAGTGAAACAAGGCGGCGGCTTTTGGCTGCGCCAGCAATTCGCGGCCCTTGGCACTGTCAAAATTGGTGTAGAAAACCAGCCCCTCGGCATCAAAGGCTTTCATCAGCACCATGCGCAGATTGGGCAGGCCGGTTTCGTCCACGCTGGCCAGCGCCATGGCATTGGGATCACTCGGCTCGCTGGCCCGGGCTTCCGCGAACCAGGCCTCAAAATGGCGGATCGGATCGGCAAAAGCGTCCATGATGCCCTCGGAAATGGCGAAAAAGCTGGCGAGCATCCTATGTAGCGCATGCCGCAACAATTCCCAACCCCTGCCGCAATCCCGCCGTATTCGGGCGTAAATCTACTGCCATGCCCAGCGGCGATGGCTGCCGGGTCAGAACATCACAGGGGATAACCGCCATGCGCTCGATTGCGACTGGTACCGATCTGACACCCAGCCTGACCGCCCAGCCGGGCAATTCCATCCGCCGCAAGGCCGGCATTGCCGTGGCGCTTGGCCTGGTGGCCGTGCTGGCTGCCGGCTGCGCCGATCAGGGCGCCAAGCAGAATGTCGGCACGCTGCTCGGCGGCGTCGGCGGCGCGGTGGCGGGTTCACAATTCGGCAGCGGCAAGGGCCGCCTGGTCGGCGTTGCCGCCGGCACCATGCTCGGCGCCTTGCTTGGCTCGGAAGTCGGCAAGTCGCTGGATCGCGCCGATCAGCAGCATCTTGGCACAGCCAACCAGCGGGCTTTTGAAACTGCGCGCTCCGGCACTGCCGTCACCTGGCGCAATCCCGATAGCGGCAATTACGGCACCGTGGTGCCGCAGCAGGCCTATCAGAACAATAGCGGCGAATATTGCCGCGAATTCCAGCAGACCATCCATGTCGGCGGCCAGAGCCAGCAGGGTTACGGCACCGCCTGCCGGCAGCCCGACGGCACCTGGAAGGTTGTGCAGTAATACCGGTTTTCTGAGGTTTTCGCGTAACAGTTTTTCCGATTTCTCTTCCCCCAGACTAGGCGTGGTCCGGCGCTCCCGGCCACGCCATTTTTTTGTCTGGCGCAATTCTCGCTGTGCGGTAATCTATCCTTAACGCTCCGGTTGCAGACTGCCCCCGGTTGCAGACTGAGGTGCGCGATGCCAGAAGGTGCCGCGCGGTGTATCCGCCAATGATGGAGGCCAGAATGGTCATCGGCATCGGTAATGGCGTGGTTGCGGCGCAAATCCGGCCACGGGCTTTCGAAAAATCAGACAATCCGGCGCAGACTCCACATCTCGCTGCCAATCAGGCGGCGCTGGAGAAACTGCGCCAGCCGCGCCAGCGCAGCGAAGCCGAAGGCAAGCTGGAAGACGTGTTGCAGGCGATGAAAAGCGCCAGCAAATCCTCCAAGCTGGAAGCGGCGCGGCGCAAGCTTGAACAGATCAAGGCACGGGTGAAAGCCTTGGAAATGGCCGCCGCCAGCGCTGCTGCGCGTGGTGATGCCAAGGCGGCCAAGGCATTGGCGCGTGAAGTGAAACAACTGGCGCGTGACATGGCCGGCGCCTTGCGTGAAGCCGGCCAGGGCGGTGGGGCCGGCGGTCAGGTGGGCCAGGTGGCGCCGATGGTGCAGGCCGATGCCGCCGTGCAGCAGCAGAATGACAAGGCGGTTGCCGCCGCGGTTGGCGGCAGCCTGGGCGAAGGCCGTGCGGTGGATGCCACGGCGCGGGCGGCAGCGGCAATCAAGGGTGCCGATATCGGCAATCCTGAAGCTGCTGCCGATGCAGCGCAAGACAAGGCGCTGAAGCAGCAGCTTGAAGCCATCAAGACCGAGGCGCGTGATGTGCTCAAGCAGCTCAAGAAGCTGCTCACCCAGGCCCGCGCCGCGCTGTTGCATCCCAATGCCGACAAGGACGAGCAGCGCAAGGCTGACAAGGCATTCACCGAGGCCGAACAGGCCCTGGCCGATCTGACGGCCGCCAGCCTGCCGAGCGAGGCCGGCAGCGGCGGGATCGACCTTCAGGCCTGACGGCTCTTGCCGTCGGCATCTGTACTGGCCAGGATAGCGGCATGAAACCCGATGCCGAAGCGCTTTTCACCCTGGCGATTGATCTTGCCGAGCCGCAGAGTATCGGCACCCTGCCGGGTGGCGGCGAACGCCGCTGTGTGCCGATCATCGGCGGCACAGTCAGTGGCCGCTTGAATGGCCGGGTGCTGCCGGGCGGCGCCGATTGGCAATGGCTGCGCCCCGATGGCGTGGCCGATATCGATGCGCGCTACCTGCTGCACAGCGATGCCGGCGAAGGTGTTGAGGTGTGGAGCCGTGGCCTGCGCCATGGCCCGCCCGAAGTGATGGTGCGGCTGGCGGCGGGTGAGCCGGTGGACCCGGCGGATTATTATTTCCGCACGGCTTTGCGCTTTGAGAGTAATGCGCCCGGCCTGCAATGGCTGGTGCGGCTGATCGCCATCGGCCATGGCCAGCGCCTGGCACGCCAGGTGCAGCTCCAGGTTTATGCCGTTGAATGAGACTTAGCGCTGATCCCTGAGCGCGCCGCTGAGCGCCACCACGCGGCCGGTGCTGTCGCGTCGCGCGATGCCGGCCAGGCGCAGCGGGCGCCAGTTGCTCGGGCCATGCTCGCCCTGCTCATTGCCAACACGGAATTCCACCGGCGCAGCGCGGCCGGTCTGGCGCAGGTCGTCGAAGAATTTCCGCACCATGTCGCGGTCTTTCGGATGGGCGCAATCCAGCAATACCGGGATCGCAGCCGGGGCCGCAGTGGGCGCCAGATCAAGCAGGCGGAACATGTTGTCCGACCAGGTGAAATGGTCATCCTCCAGATGCCATTCCCAACTGCCGAAGCCGGCTAGCCGTTCGGCGGCATTATAGCTGCCGCCACGCGCTGCCAGCGCCTGCTCGGCGGCGATATGGGCGGCGCTGGCCTCGGCACGGGCAGTGTCGATCTCAGCCACCAATTCGGCATTACGCAGGCGCAGCGCTATGCCAATGCGCTCGTTGCGGTTGGCACCATGGGCGCGCAGGCAGAAAGCCAGGCCCAGCGCAAAACCCAGCGCCGCCATGGTATATTGCGCCACGCCGCCATCAATCAGCGCACGCAGGAAGAGCGGCAGCGACATTGTGGCAAAAAAGGCGTAATAGGCCGGCAGATGTGGCGCCCGGGTATTCATGTTGGAAAACGCCAGGCCGCTCCACATCAGGCACAGCACGGTTTGCTGGGCATAATCCTTGGTATCGGCATAAAGCCAGAAAAACAGGCCCCAGGTGGCACCGGTGATGGCTGAGCCGATGCTGAAACGCTCGGCCCAATAGGCGCTGCGCTGCTGCGCATTGTCATCCTCGGCAAAGGCAAAGCGCTGGCGGTCGAGCCACCAGGTACCCAGCGTGTAAAGCAGCGAAACGCTGACCACTTCCACCCAGGTGAGCTGGTTGCGGAAGGCCAGGAAGCCGGCGCCCAGCACCAGATAGGGCAGGTAGCGCGTCGGCCAGCTATATTGGTAAAGCCGCTCGATCAGCAGCGGCGCCAGCAGCGGCGAAGGGTTTTCCAGCAGGCTGTCGTCTTCTTCGGCAAGCCGCGCCACCAGGGCGGACGAAGACGTCTTGCTGTCGCTCACGAAAACCAATCCCCCAACACACTCATCCTCACTGACAAGCGGCGTAGTTTAATCCAGACTGGCCATAACGAAAGTAACAAATTGTGACATTGGCGAAAAATAAGCGGGTGGAGACAGCCGCTTAACTCTCCGACAGGTAGCGGCGGGCGATCTGATGCGCCAGGCTGAGTGGCGGCGGCAGGCGCAACGGCGCGCTGGTATCGGTGCTGGCGCGCAGCATGGCGGCCACCTCGTCGCGGTGGAACCAGCGCGCATCCTCCAGTTCGTGGCGATCCACCGTCACCGTATCCGAGGTGGCGGTGGCAACGCAGCCGATCATCAGCGAGGACGGAAACGGCCAGGGCTGCGAGGCGATGTAGCGCACGTCACTGGTGGCCAGGCCGGCTTCCTCGGCCAGTTCACGCCGCACGGCTTCCTCGATGGTTTCGCCCGGTTCCATGAAGCCGGCCAGGGCGGAATAGACCCCGGGCAGGAATTGCGGCTGGCGGCCCAGCAGGATCTGGTCGCCATACACCCCCAGCATGATCACCACCGGGTCGGTGCGTGGGAAATGCTGCGCCCGGCAGGCATCATTGGTGCAGCGCCGGCTGTAGCCGGCATCCTCGGCCTGGCTCGCTGCGCCGCATTGGGCGCAGAAACGATGCCGCTTATGCCAGTCGGTCATGCTGCGCGCCTGGGCCAGGATGGCGGCTTCGGCCAAGCTGAGCTGCGGCGCAATGCTGCGCACGTCGATGAATTTGTTGTTGTCATCGGCCAGTGCGTCGATGCCGGGGATATCATCCACATCCACGGCGAAATGCGCCACGCCGTCTTCCAGGCCCAGCAGCAGGTTGGGGCATTCGGCCAGCGGCGCGGCAAAACGTTGCGGAAACCAGGCCAGATGCGCGCCACCTTCCAGCGCGATCAGCGGTTTCAATTCGCGCAGCAGCAGAAAGCGGCTGGTGCTGGCATTGCGCTGGGCGTCGAGCCAGGCGGCATCGCGGCGCTGGTTGCCGGCGCGGTCAAGCGGCGAGCCGGAAAACGGGATCGTATCATAGGGCTTAAGCATAGGCGCAGCCTTGCATAACGGCCCAAATCCGGCAATTGCCGGAAGCGGATTTCCTGCCTGTTGCGTTCGCCTCGCCCCGCCTGTTGCGTTCGTAATGCCAATGCGGGATAAGGGGCGCGGGAGGTTGGCGGCGGACGGGCGCCTCGCCAACCCGGTCAGGTCCGGAAGGAAGCAGCCGCAACGAGTTCCCGCACGGGTCGTTGTCCAGCCTCCCACCCTGTTTTGTGCAGGGGTATGCTCCGTTCAGGGGAACCATGTCGAGCAATCCGGCACCCTATCGCGTGCTGGCGCGGAAATACCGCCCCAGCAACTTCGCCGAGATGATCGGCCAGGATGCCCTGGTCCGCACCCTTTCCAATGCCATCGCCACCGGGCGCATTGCCCAGGCCTTCATCCTCACCGGCGTGCGCGGCGTGGGCAAAACCACCACCGCCCGCATCATCGCCCGGGCGCTGAACTGCACCGGCCCGGATGGCCAGGGCGGCCCCACGGTGGAGCCTTGCGGCGTCTGCGACAATTGCCGCGCCATCGCCGAGGATCGCCATCCCGACATCCTGGAGATGGACGCCGCCTCGCGCACCGGCATCGGCGATATCCGCGAGATCATCGAGGCGGTGCGCTACGCCCCGGCCATGGCGCGCTACAAGGTCTACATCATCGACGAAGTGCATATGCTGTCCACGGCGGCCTTCAACGGCCTGCTCAAGACGCTGGAAGAGCCGCCGCCGCATGTGAAATTTGTCTTCGCCACCACGGAAATCCGCAAAGTGCCGGTCACCGTGCTGTCGCGCTGCCAGCGCTTTGATCTCAAGCGGGTGGAAATAGCCGTGCTGGCGGCACATTTCAGGGCCATCACGCAGAAGGAAGACGCCCGCATCACCGACGAGGCGCTGACGCTGATCGCGCGCGCCGCCGAAGGCTCGGTGCGCGATGGTCTGTCGCTGCTCGATCAGGCGATTGCGCATGGCGCCGGCGAGGCCGATGCCGCCCTGGTGCGCGACATGCTCGGCCTGGCCGATCGGGGCCAGGTATTCCAGCTGCTGGCGCATCTGCTGCATGGCCGGCTGCCCGAGGCGCTGGAGAATCTCGGTCAGCAATATGCCCTCGGCGCCGATCCGGCGGTGGTGATCCAGGATATGCTGGAACTGAGCCACTGGCTCACCCGGCTCAAGGTGGTGGGCGACGCGGCGGATGACGTGACCCTGCCGGAAGAACAGCGCCGCAGCGGCAAGGAACTGGCCGCCAAGCTGGGCATGCCGGTGCTGGCGCGCACCTGGCAGATGCTGCTCAAGGGCCTGCATGAAGTGCGCGGCGCGCCAACCCCGCTGGCTGCCGCTGAAATGGTGCTGGTACGGCTGGGTTATGCTGCCGATCTGCCCAGCCCGGGCGAATTGGTGAAAGAATGGCGCGACAAGGGCGGTGCCGGCATGGCGCCGGTGACGCGCGCGCCGGCAGGCGGCGGCGGTAATGCTGGCGGCGGCACTGCCCTGGCGGCGCAGATGCAGCCGGCGCCGGCGCTGGAAGGCCCGGTGGCCCTCGCCGATCAGGGCGTCGCGCAGGTGGCGGCGCCGCAGAATTTCGCCGCATTGGCGGCTTTGTTCTCCGAAATGCGTGAAGGCATCCTGGCCGGCGAACTGGAGAATTATGTGCATCCGGTGGCGTTTGAGCCGGGCCGCATCGAATGGCGCCAGCAGCCCGATGCAATGCGCAATCTGGCCGCGCAGGTGGCCGAGAAATTACAGGAATGGACCGGCCAGCGCTGGATGATCGCGCTGTCGAACCAGCCGGGCGAGCCGACCTTGCATGAAAAAACCCTGGCGGCCGCCTCGTCGCGCCATGCCCAGGCGGCGGCGCACCCGCTGGTGCAGGCGGTGCTGGCGGCGTTTCCCGGCGCGGAATTGAAGGTCAGCCGGGCGCAACTGGCGCCGGTTGAGACCATTGCCGAAACGGCTGGCGATGCCGATGGCCCGGCCTATATGAGCGATGACGATATCGATCCGCTCAACGAGCTTGATTGAGGGAGTGTGATGAAAAATCTTGGCCAGATGCTGAAGCAGGCGCAGGAGATGCAGGGCCGCATGGCCGAGATGCAGGCCGAACTGGAGCGCCGCGAAGTGCAGGGCAGCGCCGGCGGCGGCATGGTGTCGCTGACCTTGAACGGCAAGGGCGAATTGCGCGGCGTGAAGATTGATCCCTCACTGCTGGTGCCGGATGAAGCCGAAGTGCTGGAGGATCTGCTCAAAGCCGCCCATGCCGATGCCAAGGCGCGGGTTGAGCGCGAGACCCAGGAGCAGATGCAGAAGCTGACCGCCGGCCTGCCGCTGCCGCCGGGCTTCAAGCTGCCCTTCTGATCCAGATCAGTCGATGGCCGGTGCCGAAATCGAGCGGTTGATCCAGCTATTGGCGCGGCTGCCGGGTCTTGGCCCGCGTTCGGCGCGCCGCGCCGCGCTGCATCTCTTGAACAAACCTGATGCCCTGTTGCAGCCGCTGGCGCTGGCTTTGCGTGACGTGGCCGACAAGGTGCAGACTTGCGCCCGTTGCGGCAATCTGGATAGTCATAACCCTTGCGCCATTTGCAGCGATACGCGGCGCGACGAAACCCTGCTCTGCGTGGTGGAAAGTGTTGCCGATCTGTGGGCGCTGGAACGTTCGGGCGTGTTTCGCGGCCGCTATCATGTGCTGGGCGGCACACTCTCGGCTTTGGATGGGCGCGGCCCGGCTGATCTGAATGTGGATGGCCTGCTGGCCCGGGTTGGTGATGGCAGCCGGGTGCGTGAAGTGATCATCGCCACCAATGCCACGGTGGAAGGTCAGACCACGGCGCATTACCTGACCGACCGGCTGCTGCCGGCCGGCGTTTCGGTCACCCGGCTGGCGCATGGCGTGCCGGTGGGCGGTGAGCTGGATTACCTTGATGACGGCACCCTGGGCGCCGCGCTGAAGGCGCGCCGCCCGTTTTGATCCCCCTTACATAATCGTCATCCCCGGGCTTGACCCGGGGATCTCATTTTTGACCGTTTTATAGCAATTTTCTCAATTGGATAGAGATCCCCGGGTCAAGCCCGGGGATGACGATGACGGGGAGGCTCAAGCGGTCAGAAGTTAAACCAAGCAGCCGCGGATCAAGTCCGCGCATGACGATGGAGAGCGGGCGGGGAGGTGGGCCGGCAATTCCGTTTAAGGCGTGACCTGTCGCGCCGCCCTCGGTAAGCTGGCGGCGGAGGAAACCCGATGCGGCTGCATTTTACCCTGCTGCTGTTCTGTCTGCTGCTGTCCGGCCCGGCGGCGGCGCTGGATTTCCGCGTTACATATATCGACCGCGACGCCACGCCCTATATCACCGGTGAAGGTGTCGAGGTGCCACCTCGGCCCGGCGCGGCGGTGGATTTGGTGCGCCGGGTGGCGACCGAGCTTGGCGCCAATGTGCGCTTCGAGCGGCGGCCAGCCAAGCGGGTGATGGCTGCCCTGCATGCCGGCGAAGCCGATGCCCTGCTGGGCCGTATCTACACGCCGGAAATGGGCCGTGAACTGGCCTTTCCGCTGCGTGCCGATGGCCAGCCTGATCCCGCTGGCGGGCTGGGTGTGCTCAGTTATCGTTTCTACCGCCTGCCCGGTGCCGAGATCACCTGGGATGGCCGCAGGCTCGGCTCAACCGTGCCGCGCCCGGTGATCGGTCTCAATTCCAGCACTACGATAGCAGCCTTGTTGCAGCGGCTCGGTGCCGAACCGGCAGAGGCGTATAGCAGCTCGCAGCTTTTCGGCATGCTGATGGCAAGGCGTTTTCAGGCCGTGGCGGCGCTGGAAGTGATCGGCGACCGCTATGCTGCGCTCAAGCTGGAGCGGCTTGATCCGCCTTTGGCCAGCTTCGATTTTTATCTGCCGGTGACCAAGGCTTTTCAGGCGGCGCAGCCGGATTTTGTCGCCCGGCTGTGGCGCCGCCTGGGCGAAAGCCGCGATGCGGTTTATGACGAATTGCTGCCGCTCTATCTGAATTGAGCTCAGCCGCGGAAGCTGTCCTTGCGCTTGCGTGTTTCGGCAAACACCGCCACATCGTCGGCGCCCTCCAGGCCCAGCGTAGCGCGCAGATTTGGACTCATCGGGCGCAGGAATGGATTGGTGGCGCGCTCCTCGCCCAAAGTTGAAGGCACTGTCGACCGGCCATCGGCGCGCAAGGCCTTGATGGCTTCATGGCGCGCCAGCAGCGCGGCATTGCCGGGCTCCACGGTAACGGCGAAGCGCGCATTGCTTTCAGTATATTCATGCGCGCAATACACCCGCGTGGCATCGGGCAGGGCGGCCAGTTTGCTCAAACTGGCCCACATCTGCGCCGGACTGCCTTCAAACAGCCGGCCGCAACCGAGCGCAAACAGCGTGTCGCCGCAAAACAAAGCCTCGGCCGCACTGAACCAGTAGGCGATATGGCCGGCAGTATGGCCCGGCACGTCAAAGACCAGCGCCTTGCTGTCGCCCAGGCTGAAACTGTCGCCATCACCCAGTTGAGTGGCAATGCCGGGGATGCGCTGGGCCTCGGCACGCGGGCCGATGATGGCGCAGCCGGTGGCTTCGCGCAGCACCAGGTTGCCGCCGACATGATCCGGGTGATGATGCGTATTGAGAATGAAGTTCAGCCCCCAGCCGCGGCGCTCAATTTCCGCCAGCACCGGCTCCGGCACGGCGGGATCCACCACCGCCGTGGCGCCGCTGGCCGTATCACGCAGCAGATAAACGTAATTGTCGTTCAGGACCGGGATTTGCACGATGTCGAGCGTCATGCCGGCATTCTAGCGCGGAATGCCATTCATGCTACAGTCTTTGCATGCTGCGACCCGATGTGATCGACCTGCGTGAATTTTATGCCAGCCGGCTGGGCCAGACCGTGCGCCGCCTGCTGCGCCAGCGCCTGCGCGCCATCTGGCCGGATTTGCAGGGTTTGCGCCTGCTGGGCCTGGGTTATGCCACGCCCTATCTGCGGCTGTTCGAAGCTGAAACCGAGCGCGTGCTGGCGGCGATGCCAGGACCACAAGGGGTTGTGCGCTGGCCGCGCGGCAAGCCTGGCCGGGTCATGCTGGTGGATGAAGAGGATTTGCCGCTGCCCGATGCCAGCATTGATCGTATCCTGCTGGTGCATGCGCTGGAGAATGCCGACAATGTGCGCGCCATGCTGCGCGAGGTGTGGCGTGTGCTGACGCCGCAGGGTCGCCTGCTGGCGGTGGTGCCGAACCGGCGTGGCCTGTGGGCACATATCGATGCCACGCCCTTTGGCCATGGCCATCCCTACACGCCGCCGCAGCTCACCCGGCTGATGCGCGATGCACTATTCTCGCCACTGCAAAGCCGCCAGGCCTTGTGGTATCCGCCCTCGGAACGCGCCTTCATGCTGCGTATGGTGCCGGCCTGGGAAGCCACCGGCGAATGGCTGTGGTCGCGCTTTTCCGGCGTGCTGCTGCTGGAAGCCGAGAAGCAGGTCTTCATGCCGGCGCCGCTGAAGCGGCAGAAAACCCGCACACGGCATTTTGTCTTGCAGCCACAGCCGGCAGCCAGCATGGCTGACCCGACGCGGCTTGACTCAGACCAAGCTTAAATCAAAAAACGTATCGGCGCAGGTCCAGTCGGCGGTAATGCTGTCGCCGGCCTGCACCGGCTGGTCGCGCTTTTGCCACAGGATCGCCTGGCCCCAATGATCCATATGCGGCAAGGCCGCGTCGATATGGGCCGGCGCGGTGGAGACGGCGATTGCGTCATCCAGCCATAGCGTGAACCACAATGCAAAGGCATGCAGTTGGCCTGTCTGCTGGATCGGCAATACAACGCGGCGGCTTTGCGGCGTGGACCAATCCGGTGGCTGGCGGAAATCGATACGCTCCAGCAGCACAGGTGTCGACAAAGCCTGATGCGCCACATGCTCCAGCCGCAGGCTGCCATGGCTGGCGCGGTTGCGGAAACGGTCAAACGGCGACAGGTCGAAGCCGGCGATGCCGCGCAGCGGATTGACCTGGCGCTGCTGCGGCAATTCCAGCGCCTGCACATAGATATCGGCGGCGGCCGGCAGCACGCGGGCGCCGGGCCGCGCCAGCCGCGCCAGCGCATCGCGCAAGGTGGCCAGCACCCCCTCGCCCAGCAGCCCGGCATCCAGCACTTCGGAAACCACCAGATCAGCCTGGCCGCCCATATCGCGCGCCGCATCCAGTTCGGTGGAGCGTTTGGCGATCACCTGGATGCGCCCGGCAAAGCCGTTCAGCGCCACGATCTCGGCGGCGGTTTCGGCGATCACCGGATGCGCCTCGCAGGCCACCACGCGGCCGGCGCCGGCGCGGGCGGCAAACAGGCTGAGCAGGCCCGAGCCGGTGCCGATATCCAGCACCAGGCCGGCATTGCACGCCGCCGCCGTGATGGCCGCCTCATAAGCCTGGTTACGCGCCGTATCGGCCAGCATCGGAAAATGCCAGGCCGGGATCAGCCGGCTCAGATAAGCCGACAAAGCCTCGGCGATATCCTCGCGCCGCGGCGCCAGTTTGGCCGCTGCGCGCAAGGCGGTCATCGCGGTGCGATGATCATTGGCCTCACGGGCGCAATGGCCCAAAGCCAGCAGCGCATCGGCATCCTGCGGCTTGAGCTGCACGGCTTCGCCCAAAGCCGCCACGGCCTCGCGGAAACGATGCTGGCGATGCAGTAGGAAGCCATAATTGCGCAGGATTTCAGCCCGTTCTGCGCCGGGCTGTGCCAGCGCCTGGCGATAAGCAGACTCGGCTTCTGGCAGGCGCCCGGCCTGATGCAAGGCCAGGGCTTGCATGTAAATGCTACTCATTGCGCGCGGCGCCGCAGCAGATACACCGCCTGCGCGCCGAAGATATTGGCCGCCGGGCCGCTCAGGCGCCAGCCAGCGCGGTTGCCATGGCCGTCCACGGCAATGCGCTGCTCCACCACAATGCCGTCGCGGGCGCAGAGTTCGTCAAAGTCACGAATGGTGCAGAGATGGATATTCTGCGTCTCATACCACGGATCATCCAGCGCGGCGGTCATCGGCATGCGGCCATCCAGCAGCAATTGCAGCCGCACGCGCCAATAGGCGAAATTCGGAAATGACACGATGGCGTGTTTGCCGATCCGCAGCAATTCGCGCAAAACCTGCCGCGGATTGCGCGTTGCCTGCAGGGTCAGGCTGAGAATCGCATAGTCAAAGGCAGCATCGGGATAATCCGCCAGATCGGTATCGGCATCACCCTGGATTACCGACAGGCCGCGCGCCACGCAGGCATTGACGCCGGATTGCCGCACTTCGATGCCGCGTGAATCCACCTGTTTTTCGCGCCACAGATATTCCAGCAGCATGCCGTCGCCGCAGCCCACATCCAGCACGCGGCTTTGCGGCGCCACCATTTCGGCGATCAGCAGCAGGTCGCGGCGGATATCGCGGGTGCGTGCTTCGGGTATGGCGGGGCGGGCGGTCATGCGCGATAGCCGTTCAGGCCGCGCACTTCGGCGCAGCCATCGAGGAAACCCTTCAGGGTGCGAAACATTTCCGGCTCATCCAGCAGGAAGGCATCATGGCCCTTGTCGGTCTCGATCTCGACAAAGCTGACATTGGCCGCAGCGGCATTCAGCGCCCGCACAATGGCCTTGTTCTCGCTGGTCGGGAATAGCCAGTCGGAGGTGAAGGAGACTACGCAGAAGCGGGTTTTGCTGCCCTGATACACGGCGGCCAGATTATCGCCAGCCTGGGCGGCAAGGTCGAAATAATCCATCGCCCGGGTGATGTAGAGATAGGAATTGGCATCAAACCGCTCAACGAAGCTGGAACCCTGGTGGCGCAGGTAACTCTCAACCTGGAATTCGGCCTCGAAGCCATAAGTCAGCCGTTCGCGGTTTTGCAGGTTGCGGCCGAATTTGCGGTGCAAAGCGGCTTCCGACAGATAGGTGATATGCGCCGCCATACGCGCCACCGCCAGGCCGTTGCGCGGGATGGTGCCGTGGTTCAGGTAATCGCCGCCATGCCAGTCCGGATCGGCATAGATCGCCTGGCGGCCAACCTCGTGGAAGGCGATATTCTGCGCCGAATGGCGCGCGGCGCAGGCGATCGGAATGGCGGCGAAGCAGCGTTCCGGATAACTCGCCGCCCATTGCAGCACCTGCATGCCGCCCATCGAGCCGCCGATGACGCAGAACAGATCACGGATGCCGAGATGGTCCAGCAGCATGGCCTGGGCATTCACCATGTCGCGGATGGTGATAAGCGGAAAACGCAGGCCCCAGGGCTTGGCTGTGGCCGGGTCGAGATCGGGCGGGCCGGATGATCCCATGCAGCCGCCGATCACATTGGCGCAAACCACAAAGAAACGGTCGGTATCGATCACCTTGCCGGGGCCGACCAGGGTGAGCCACCAGCCCGGCTTGCCGGTGACCGGATGGGTATTGGCAACATGCTGGTCACCGGTCAGCGCATGGCAGATCAGGATGGCGTTGGATTTGTCGGCATTGAGCCGGCCATAGGTGGTGTAAGCCACATTGAACGGGCCGAGCTCGATACCGCAATCCAGCCTGAGCGGCAGGGTTTCGCCCAGCACCACCCGATGTCCCGGCCCGATGGGATCATAGGCTGCCGCTCGCGATGCTTCCGCCATCATGCCAATCCAACCGTTAACCTACTGGAATTAAGGGGCGTCGGATGCTTAGGAACAATGCAATGTACTGTCAATGTTTTCTTTGCATTTGCGGCAGGCAGCGAATAAGACTATGCGGCTTTTGTTCTCCCCCCTTGCAGACGTAAAATCATTTCCATGACCGAGCATATCGCCAGCCTGGCCGACCTGAGGCATGAAATCGATGTCCTGGACGACCAGATCCAGGATTTGTTGCGCCGCCGTGCCGAAGCGGTGGAAAAAGTTGCCATCACCAAGCGCGCTTCGGGCGGCGAGAATGGTTTTTTCCTGCGCTGTGGCCGCGAGGCGCAGATTCTGCGCCGCCTGCTGGCGCGGCATCACGGCCCGCTGCCGGCCGCTGCCCTTCTGCGCATCAACCGCGAACTGATCGGCGCGCTGTATGATTTGCAGGCGCCGGTGCAGGTGGCGGTGCTGGCGCCGAACAAATCCGTGGCGCGCTGGGATTTGGCCCGCGACCATTACGGCTCTGGCGTGCCGATGCTGCTCTGTGCCACCGCCACCTCCGCAATGCGCGAGATTTCCGCCAAGGCGGCCACGGTGGGGGTGATGCCGCTGCCCGAGGATGGCGAAAAGGACCCGTGGTGGCCGGTGCTGGCCAACCGCACCGTTGATACGCCGCGTGTGGTGGCCAAGCTGCCCTTCCTGACCAATCGCAAGGGCCGGCTGGCCGATGTTGGCGCCCTGGTGATTGCCCGCTGCCCGGCGGAGCCTTCCGGCGACGACCATAGCCTGGTGGTGGTGCAGGCGGCCGAGGAGGGCATGAGCCTGGCGCGGCTGGGCAGCCTGCTGGCCAAGGCCGGCCTGAGCGGCCAGGTGCTGGCACAGCACAAGCAGGGCGGCCAGGATATCCGCCTGCTGCTGGACCTGCCGGGTTTCCTGGAGGATAACGATGCCCGCCTTGCCGCCTTGCGCGCCGCCGCGCCGGAGGCGATTGTGGATGTGCTGGTGATCGGCGCCTATGCGGTGCCGGCCGGCGAATAAGCCTGTTTTCCAAGGAGTGAAGCCGTGACTGCGCCCAAGCCCAATGCCGGGATTCTTGATATCAGCCCCTACAAGGGCGGCGAAGCCGCTGTGGCCGGTGTTACCGATGTGCGCAAGCTGTCGTCCAACGAAACCCCGCTTGGCCCCAGCCCGCAGGCGATTGCCGCCTACAAGGCGCAGGCTGATGAGCTGCACCGCTATCCCGATGGTGCAGTGGACCTGCTGCGCCAGGCGATTGCGCGCCATCATGGCCTGCCGGCGGAGAATATCATCTGCTCAAATGGCTCCGACGAACTGATTTCGCTGATCTGCAATGCCTATTGCGGCCCGGGCGACGAGGTGCTGTATTCGCGCCACGGCTTCCTGATGTATCCGATTGCCGCCAAGGCGCGCGGCGCCACCCCGGTCACTGCCGAGGAAACCAATCTCACCACCAATGTGGATGCGCTGCTGGCGAAAGTCAGCCCGCGCACCCGCATCGTGTTCCTGGCCAATCCCAACAACCCGACCGGCACCTATATTTCGGCCGCCGATCTGCGCCGCCTGCGTGAAGGGCTGCCCGATGGTGTGCTGCTGGTGGTGGATGCGGCCTATGCCGAATATGTCAGCCGCAACGATTATTCGGCCGGCGAGGATCTGGTGCGCGAGCGCGATGACACGGTGATGACGCGCACCTTCTCCAAGATTCACGGCCTGGCCGCCCTGCGGCTCGGCTGGGCCTATGCGCCGGCCAATGTGATCGAGGTGCTGAACCGCGTGCGTGGCCCGTTCAATGTCAACAGCCCGGCCCAGGCCGCCGGCGTGGCGGCTTTGGCCGATGTGGCGCATACCGACAAGGCGCGTGCCCATAACGATGCCGAATTGCCGCGCCTCACCAAGGCGTTGACCGCTTTGGGCCTGGATGTGGTGCCGAGCGTGGGCAATTTCCTGCTGATGCGTTTCCCCAAAGGTGCCGAGCAGGCCCAGGCCGCCGATCATTTCCTGCGCAGCCGCGGCCTGATCCTGCGCGCCATGGCCGGCTATGGCCTGCCGGAAAGCCTGCGCCTCACCATCGGCACGGTGGCCGAGAATGACCGCGTGCTGGCGGCGCTGGCCGATTTCCTGAAATGAGCCAGCAGGCGGCGCCGTTTCGCCGGCTGGCCATTATCGGCATCGGCCTGATCGGTTCCTCGATTGCCCGCGCAGCGCGGCAATGGGGCCAGGCGGCAGAAATTGTCTGCGCCGATCTGTCGGAAAGCCATCGCCAGCAGGCGGTGGCCTTGGGCGTGGTGGATGCCGCCTATGCCGATGCTGCCGAGGCGGTGCGTGGCGCCGACCTAGTGATCCTCTGCGTGCCGCTGGGCGCCTATGGGGCCGTGGCGCAGGCGATGGCGCCCGGGCTTGGCGCCGGCACGCTGGTTTCCGATGTCGGCTCGTCGAAGCAATCAGTGTTGCGCGATGTAGCGCCGCATCTGCCGCCCGGCGTGGCCTTCATCCCGGGCCATCCGGTGGCCGGCACCGAACATTCCGGCCCCGCTGCCGGCTTTGCCACGCTGTTTCAGGGCCGCTGGTGCATCCTGACCCCGCCCGAAGGCAGTGACCCGGCACAGCTTGAACGGCTGCATGGTTTCTGGTCGGCTTTCGGCAGCAAGGTTGAGGTGATGGATGCACGGCATCACGATCTGGTGCTGGCAATCACCAGCCATGTGCCGCATCTGATTGCCTATAACATCGTCGGCACCGCCGATGATCTGCAAACCGTGACGCAATCGGAAGTGATCAAATATTCCGCCGGCGGCTTCCGCGATTTCACCCGCATCGCCGCCAGCGATCCGACGATGTGGCGCGACGTGTTCCTCAATAACAAGGAAGCGGTGCTGGATATGCTGCAACGCTTCACCGAAGACCTCACAGCGTTGCAGCGCGCCATCCGCTGGGATGACGGCGAGACATTGTTCAAGCTGTTCAGCCGCACCCGGGCGATCCGCCGCGCCATCATCGATGCCGGCCAGGAAACCGCCGCGCCGGATTTTGGCCGCACCGGCGACGGCAAACAGTAATTACGGCTTCGGCGTCAGCAATGGCGCCAGGGTGAAGAGCGGCACATTGGCGATGCTCAGCAGGCCATTCTGCGCGGTCAGCGGCAGCGGGAGCACGGTTTCGCCCTTGTCATCGGTTTTATGCAGCTTGGCCAGGGTTGCCTTGGCAGCCACCGCCTCGGCCGGTTTCATCCGCCCGGCCGCCACCAGGGCATCGATGCCCGCCGCCGCGCCGAGCAGCCGGCCGCCCATGGCGCCGAGCGGGCGGAATTGTTTATCCACGGTCAGCGAGCCATCGCCGCTCAGATGCACCGCGCCCCAATGCAGCAGGATGTTGCTGAATTCAACGATGCCGCCGGCATCGCGCCAGGCAGCCAGTGCCGCCTGCGGGCTGGCGCCAAGCCATGGCCCGGTCTGCTTGCCGATCAGGTTCAACTCGGCGATGCGGCGGCCCAGCGGGCCATCCAGCGCCGCCGGCAGGTCCAGATCGGTGATCTGCACGGCCACATCCAAGGCCGGTGGCACATTGCCGGCCTGGCGCAGATGCAGTTGCAGCCGGCCGGCCTCATAACCCGCCAGGGCTTGGCCGAAGCGCACGCCCTGCAAATCGGCGGCGATCCGCAGCCAGCGGTCGGCGCCATCCAGCACCAGGCTGGCCCGGCCACGTTCCGGCGTGGCGCTGAACTTGTGCTCGGTGCCGCCATCGCGCCAGGCCAGGCTCTGGGCGCCAAACAGCTCAAACACAATATGCTGGCTGCTCCATAATTGCTGATGCGCCACCAGGGTTTCGGATTCGATTTTCCAGCCGGCGCCGCGCGGCTCGCTCCAGCTCACCCCGTCCAGCCGCAGGCTGAGCCGGTAGGGAAAGCCACCGCGCTGCCAGCCGCGATAGCTGAAGCTGCGGCCCTGAAGCTGCTGTTGCGCCTGGAAGGCCAGCAAACCGGCCTCCACCCGCCCCATAAGGTGGCTCCACAGGGCATAATAGCCGAGCAATCCGCCCAGGATGGCGCCGGCCAGGAAAACAAATCGCAATCGCATGGTGCCAGTATAGCGCCGCCGCGCCCCCGGCTCCATGGCCGCTGCCTGCCGTTATCGCCGCAGCCGGGCAGTGCGGCCATGGGTTGCCGTAACGGCGGCAAGCAGCAATAGTTGTCGCCGAAAAAAAGAAAGTGTCCCCGATGTCGTCCCGTCCCCATGCCGCCTTTGCGGCCATCGCCCTGCCCGGATTGTTTGTGCTGTTATGGTCCACCGGCTTTATCGGCGCCAAGCTTGGCCTGCCCTATGCCGAGCCGACCACCTTCCTGATCGTGCGTTTTGCCATCATCACAATGCTGCTGGCCGGTTTCGCCGGGCTGACCCGGGCGCCCTGGCCGACAAGCTGGCGGGAAACCGGCCATATCGTGGTGGCCGGGATACTGATGCAGGCGGTGTATCTGGGTGGCACTTTCAGCGCCATCTATCACGGCGTGCCGGCCGGCATCGCGGCGCTGATCGTCGGCATCCAGCCTTTGCTGGTGGCGGCGGTGGCCGGCCCGGTGCTGAACGAACAGGTGACGATGCGGCAATGGGCCGGGCTGGCGCTCGGCCTCGGCGGTGTGCTGCTGGTGGTGTGGACCAAGCTTGATCTCGGCATCGGCTCCATGCTGGGTTATGGCCTGGCCGGGCTGGCGCTGCTCGGCATCACGGTCGGCACGGTCTACCAGAAGAAATTTTGCCCGCAGATTGATCTGCGCAGCGGCAATGCCATCCAATATGCTGCCGCCGTGGTGGTGCTGGCGCCGTTTGCCTTGCTGTTCGAGGATCGTGTGATCGAATGGAGCGGCGAATTCATCTTTGCGCTTGGCTGGCTCTGCATCGTGTTGTCGCTTGGCGCCATTTCGCTGCTGTTCAGCCTGATCCGGCGCGGCGGTGCCGCCCAGGTCTCCAGCCTGTTCTTCCTGGTGCCGCCCTGCACGGCTTTGGTGGCGTATTTTCTGTTTGGCGAAACCCTCAACCTGTTGGCCCTGCTCGGCATGGCGGCTACCATGGTGGGTGTCGCCCTGGTGAACCAGAAACGCTAGATGCCCAAAACAGTCATCCCCTTTGATGCCGAACCGCCTTTGCCGGGCGAGACGCCGCCGGCCTTCCCGAAGGTGACAGTGCCGAAGGGCGAGGCATTGTGGGTGTTTGGCTATGGTTCGCTGATGTGGGATCCCGGCTTTCCGTATCTGGAACAGGCCACGGCGCGGCTCTGGGGCTATCACCGCGCCTTCTGCGTCTGGTCGCACCGTTATCGCGGCACACCGGAAGCCCCCGGCCTGGTGCTGGGCTTGAAGCCGGGCGGCTCCTGCCTGGGCCGTGCCTTCCGTGTGCGCAAGGCCGATGAAGCCGCCGTGATCGACTATCTCTATCGCCGCGAGATGCTCACCGGGGTGTATCGGCCCGGCTTCCATACCGCACAATTGGGCGCCGAGCGCCGCCGCGTGCTGGCCTTCGTGGCCGATCATAAACATGTGCAATATGCCGGCCGGCTCAGCGAACCGGAAGCAGCGCAGGTGATTGCGCAATCCTCAGGCCAGCGCGGCCCGAATCTGGATTACCTGAGCAACACCGTGGCGCATCTCGATGCGCTGGGCATCAATGACGGGCCATTGCACAAGCTGCTGGCGGATGCGCAGCAGCTTTGCGCTGCAAAGCGCGCGTGAAGTGGGGCGGCTGTGCCGGTGAAGCAAAAAGACGTAGGGGAGAGCGAAACATGCAGATGATCCGCCTGGGCCAGACCGGCACAATGGTTTCCAAACTCTGCCTTGGCTGCATGACCTATGGCGACCCGGCCTGGCGCTCCTGGGTGTTGACCGAGGAACAGAGCGAACCGTTTTTCCGCCAGGCGGTGGAAGCCGGGATCAATTTTTTTGATACGGCCAACATGTATTCGCTCGGCGCCTCCGAAACCGTCACCGGGCGCATGTTGAAGAAATACGCCCGGCGCGACGAGATTGTGGTGGCCACCAAGGTCTACAATCCTATGGGCCCGGGGCCGAACCAGCGCGGCCTGTCGCGCAAGCATATCCTGCAGGCGATTGACGACAGCTTGCAGCGGCTCGGCATGGATTATGTCGATCTCTACCAGATTCACCGCTATGACCGGCATACCCCGATCGAGGAAACCCTGGAGGCGCTGAATGATGTGGTGCGCGCCGGCAAGGCGCGTTATATCGGCGCCTCGTCAATGTTCGCCTGGCAATTCGCCGATGCGCTGCACCGCCAGCGCGCCAATGGCTGGGCGCGCTTCGTCACCATGCAGAATCACTATAACCTGGTCTACCGCGAGGAGGAGCGCGAGATGCTGCCGCTCTGTCAGGCGATGGGCATCGGCGTGATCCCGTGGTCGCCGCTGGCGCGTGGTTTCCTGGCCGGCAACCGGCTGAAACAGGGCTGGGGCGATACCGAACGGGCCAAAACCGACGATATCGCCCAGCGCATGTATTACCAGGCGGGCGATTTCAGCATCGCCGAGCGGGTGGCCGAATTGGGCCAGAAACGCGGCGTGGCGCCGGCGCAGGTCGCCATGGCCTGGCTGCTCGGCAAAAGCAGCGTCACCGCGCCGATCATTGGCGCCAGCAAGCCGCAGCATCTCAGCGATGCGCTGGCGGCGCTTGATCTCAAGCTCGATGCGGCGGAAATGGCCTATCTGGAAGAACCCTACACGCCGCATCCGGTGCTGGGGCATAGCTGATACTTCAGGCTTCCAGCATCAGCCATTGCGCCTGCTGTGCCAGCGGCGCCCAGAGCAGCAGCTTGGCCAGAATAGGCGCCGGCTCGTCGCCCAGGCGGCGGGCGCTGTAGCGGGCGCAGTCTAACAGCGTGCGCGGCCCGGCCAGCGCCGCGCGCAGGCTGAAATACATCCAGTCGTCGATTTCCCGCACAATCAGCGCATAATCGCGCCTTGCCAGCAGGATGTAATGCGGCCGGTTTGCCGTCGCCACGGGCGCGGCTTGATCACCATGGATCAACGCTTGCAGGCTGGCTAAAGCATGGCGCAGCAATAAGGGCCGCGTTGTTGCCGGCAGCATCAGCCGGCTTTCCGGCTGCGGCAACATTGGCCCCGGGCCGGATTTCTCTAATCCTGCTGCGCGGCTGGTCTCGATCCAGCCGCGCTCGAAGCGCGCCAGATCAAGCGCCAGCCGCAAAGCCGGCTGCCTTGCCTGGCCTTGCTGAGCCAGACTTTGCTGAGTCTGGCGCAGAAAACTTGGAAAGCCGGCGCCGAGATCATAGAGCGACGCGCTGCGCGGCGGCCGGCTGCGGATATAACCCTCGGCCAGCAGGCCAAACAGGTCATCGCCCAATAGCCGCAGCAGGCCGGGATAATCGGCTTTCAGGCAATCGATCAGCCGCTGCCGATAGGCGTCGATATAAATCTGCAACCGGGGTCCGGCGGCATTGGGCGGCGTGGCCAGGATAGCGGCATCGTTGGGTGCCACCGCCAGATCGGGCCGCGCCAGCCGGGTCAGCAGCCAGTATTGCGCCTGCCGCAGATCAGGCCCCGATTTCAGCGCTGGCGTCGTCAACATCGGCGCGCCTTGTCCAGTTCGGCCAGCAGGCCGGCATAAGCTGGCAGCCGGGCATCCCATTCCAGCAGCACCGAAACACCGCCGGTCAGGCTTTGCGCCAGCCGGTAAAGCGGCCATACCGCTTCGGCCACCGGATGGTCATGGGTATCGATCAGGTAATCGCCATGATCCGTCGCGCCGGCCAGATGCAGTTGCGCGATACGCGCCGGCGGCAGGGCGCGGATATAGGCTTCGGCATCAAAGCCATGGTTGCGGCTGCTGACATAGACGTTGTTCACATCCAGCAGGATGCCGCAATCGGCGCTTTCCGTCAGGCGGGCGAGGAATTCCGCTTCCGACATGCTGTCATGGCGGAATTGCACATAACTGCTGGGATTTTCCAGCAGGATACGCTGCTCCAGGCGGTCCTGCACCTCGCGCACCCGGGCGCAGACATGCTTGAGCGTGGCTTCGGTAAAGGGCAGCGGCAGCAGGTCATGGCTGTTATGGCCGCCCAGGCTGGTCCAGCACAGATGGTCAGACAGCCAGGGCGCCCGCACCTGCCGCGCCAGCGCCTTCAGCTCGGCCAGATAGGCGGCATCAAACGGATCGCTGCCGCCGATGGACAGCGACACGCCATGCAGCACAATCGGCATGGTTTCGGCCAGTTGCTGCACGGCATGGCGCAGATAGCCGTGATGGCCGATCAGGTTTTCGCTGATCACCTCAAACCAGTCGACCCGGGCTCCCCCGGCCATGATGGCCGGGAGATGCTCCATACGCAGGCCAACGCCGAAACCAAGATCGGGCAGGCCAAGACGGGGTGTTGCCATCGTCTCAGGTCGAAGGCGGCAACGCCAGACGCAGCGTTGACGGCACCGGCTTGCCTGGCAGCGGCGACACGCCCTGATTCTGCAAGGCGGCGATATAGGCATTCCAGGCAATGTCATACACCGCATCGCCGACATTGAACGGGATGGTGCCAATCGGCTGCGGCGTGCCGGAAAACAGGTTGTAGACCTGCATATTGCCGGCTTCGGGGAAAAGCTGCGACGCCGAGATCGGCACCGCGCAGCCGCCAAGCTGCGAACACTTGTTGTCGCCCGGCGCGGAATACAAGGCGCTTGGGGTTGGCGGTGTTGGCCCGCCGCATAGATTGGTGGCGGTGGCGGTCATGCGCGGCTTGCGGCTGCGCTTCGCCGCCGTCACCGTGCCGCATTGAGTAGTGCCGCATTGGCCGCCGCCGCCGCTGATCGGCTGGGCAAAGCCGCAGCCGCCCTGGCCGGTGCAGGCATTGGTGCCGCGGCAGGAATGAAACACCGAAACCGTGGCGCAGCCGCGGATGCTGGTCGGCTGTTCGTAATTCAGGCCCTGGCAGGCGCTGGGGGCGCGGCCCGGGCTTGGCACCGGGGTCAGCCCGCCGGAAATATCCGGGCTGCTGCCGGCGGCCCAGCATAGCGTCATGCGGTCGCCGGCCCCCACCATGGCCGGATAGGGGAAGGTGGCATTCTGCTTCTGCCAGAAGCCGTTCAGGCCGCTGGTGACGCCGGCAATCGAACCGGTGACCACGGTGTTGAGCAAGGCCGCTTCGCCGCTCAAGGCGTTGAGCGCATCGGCCACCTGTTGCGGGCTCGGGATATTGCTTGGCGGGCTGGGATTGGGCGGCTGGCTGGTCAGCAGCGCGGCGGTCCAATTATTGCCGCCGGCAAACCAGGTCGGGAAGGTGACGATGCCGCCGGCATCAATCATGCCCTGCACGGCGGTGAAGGCGGCATAATGCGATTGCCCGCCCCAATTGCTGCGCGCCGTGGCATCGGCAGAATTCGCGGCCTGGCTGCCATCGGAATTGTAGGACGGGTAATCCGCCTGCAACGCCGTGTAGCTCGGCTGGAATACCGGATCAACATTGCCGATTTCCAGCGGCGGCTGGATTTTCATTGCCGCCCGCGCGGCGGCCGGCAACAAGTGGCGCAAGCCGCTGCCCTGGCTGCCGGCGCCTTCGCCCTGATCGGTGATGCCCAGGATCATGTCCACCACCTGGGCCAATGCCAGCACCGGGTTGGTGGCCGTCACCGTGGCCGACATGCCGGGATATTCCGGCATCGGGTGGCTGCTGCCGCTGCCGCCGGCCCAGTTGAACATGTCCTGCTGCACGCTGCCGGATTGAAACAGCTTCTGATACAGCGTCTGGCCATCGGTGTAGACCATGGTGAGATACTGCATGTAGCAGTAATACATCCAGCCGATGGTGCCGAAGAGCGGCAGATTCTGCTCGGTCATCTGCGGCGTCCAGCCGGCAAACGGCGCCACGGGGAAGTATTTCGACAGCGCGCCGGGCTGGATATTCGCCACAGCCGTGGCGTGATCCTGCTCGATCACCTGGAATAGCTGGATCTGCGCCGTGGTCACCGCGCCCAGATTGACCTCCAGGCCGTTATAGGGCGCCACCATGTCGGTCAGATTGATGATATGCGGGATGGTGGTGAGGGTCGGGCCATAGCAGGTCCAGCCCTGATCGGCATTCTGCAAGGCCGCGCTGGTGAAGCTGGGCGTGAAGCCCATGCTGGTGCTGATATTGGCCGCCAGTTGCAGATGCAGCATCTCCTCGATGAACACGGCGAAGATGGCGTTGTAAGCCTTCTGGTTCGGGCTGGCCGGATTGGCGGCGGTGTTCAGGCCGGGCCAGGCGCGGCCCTCGTAATAGGAAATGCCGCTGGCATTGATTTCATGCGTGCCTTGCAGCGAGGTCATCGCCGCCATGTAAAGCGGAATGGTGAACAATTCCACATTGATCGCGGCCTGGGCCATGGCCCGGATCGCTGCCGTATCGGCCGGCAGGTAGGACAGGTTGCGGCCGGTGATCGGGGTGGGAACCGGCGGCAAGACGCCAAGGCCGGCTGTGCTGGCAAGATTGCTCATGGGGCGCTCCGGATTTCGGTTGCAGGGCGGAAAATGCTGACTGGTACAGAAAATCGAGTGCAACCAAATAATGCCAGTATAGATAGAAAATGAAAGCTGAATAACGCGGGCGCGCACGGAAAAGTCGCGCCATATGGCTATGGCGCTGAATTAAAACAGCTTTTAAGTGTCTTTGTTAGGAGATGGCCTGCTTGAAACTGTCGCGCAATTCGCGTTTCAGCACCTTGCCGATGGCGCTGCGCGGCAGGCTGGGCAGGATTTCCACCGCAGCCAGGCGCTGGGTTTTGCCCAGCTTGTCATTGGCAAAAGCCAGCAATTCGGCCGGGCTGGCATCGATGCCCGGCTGCAACACCACAAAGGCCACCGGGGTTTCGCCCCAGCGTTCCGACGGCATGCCCACCACCGCCGCCTCGGCCACGGCGGCATGGCCGCGCAGCACCATTTCCAGGTCGCTCGGATAGACGTTGAAGCCGCCCGAGATGATCATGTCCTTCTTGCGGTCGAGCAGGGTGAGGAAACCCTCGGCGTCAAAGCGGCCCAGATCGCCGGTGCGGATGAAGCGGCGGCCTTGCGCGTCATACCATTCGGCTTCGGCGGTTTTGCCCGGCTGCTTGTGATAGCCCAGCATCACGGTGCCGGAATGGCCCACCACTTCGCCGGTTTCGCCCGCGGCCACTTCCTGGCCCTGTTCGTCGATCAGCCGGATGTCATGCCCCGGCGCCGGCTGGCCCACGGTATGCAGTTTGTCGGGATGCTCATGCGCCAGCAGGATGCAGGTGCCGCCGCCCTCGGTCATGCCGTAATATTCGATCAGCTTGCCCGGCCAGCGTTTCAGGATGTCGGCCTTGAGCGCGGCGCCGAATGGCGCGCTGGTGCAGAATTTGGCCTCGAAGCTGGACAGGTCATAGCGGTCAAAATCCGGATGCTGCATGATGCGGCTATATTGCACCGGCACCAGCATGGTGTGGGTGACGCGATGGCGCTGCGCCAGTTCCAGATAGCCGGCAACGTCAAATTTCGGCATCAGCACCACACTGCCGCCCCAGCCCAAAGTGGGGAAAAACACCACCAGCGTGGTGTTGGAATAAAGCGGCGTGGAGAGCAGCGCGATGCAATCGGCGCGATAGCCGTTGATCGCGGCACGCTGCACATGCGACCAGCGCATGCTATGCGGCTGCACGATGCCCTTGGGCGTGCCGGTGGTGCCAGAGGAATAGATGATGTTGAACGGCGCATCCGGCGCCACCTGCACCGGCGCCGGCCGGGTGCCCTCGGGCGCCAGCCAGGCGGTGAATTCAGCCGTATCCAGGCGGATCGGGTGTGCGCTCACGGTCGCCAGCACCGGCGCCATCGCGGCGGCATTGGCGCCATCCAGAAACAGCAGCCCGGCATCGGCATCATTGCTCATCACCGCCAGGCTTTCCGGCGTGGATGACGGCGCCAGCGGCGCCACTGCCAGGCCGGCGCGCAGGGCGCCCAGGAACACGGCGGCATATTCGATTGAGGCATTGGCCACGATGGCGATGGCGTCGCCGTTGCCAAAACCGTCACGCTGTAGCGCAGCGGCGATGCGGTCCATCAGCGCATCCAGCCCGGCATAATCCAGCGTTGTCTCGCCCAGGATCAGGGCGGCATGGCCGGGCCGGGTGGCGGCATGGCCACGAATCAGGTCGGAGAGGGTGCCAAAGTCGTGGGTCAGCAATTCCTGCGGTGTCACGCGAACTCCATCCCTATGATTTGTGCCAATTCCTGCAAGGCCAGATCGGGATCGCCCACCTTGATGGTGCGCATGCCCATGGCGGCAGCCGGTTTCAGGTTGATGCCCAGATCGTCCAGGAACACGGCCTGTTCGGGCGTGATGCCAAGCATATCGCAGGCTTTGAGATAGAAACCCGGTTCCGGCTTGCGGATGCCGATCTTGCTCGATTCCACCACGGCATCAAACAGTGTCATCACCTCGGCGATGGCGGCGGCGCGATCCGCCTGCAAGGCCATGCCGGGGCCATGGCCCAAAGGCATGTTGTTGGTCAGGCAGGCGATCTTGAAGCGGCTTTTCACCTGGCGCAGAGCCGCCACCATACGCGGCCGCAATGTGCCCGAGATCAGCGGCAGGATTTCGCGGCCATGCAGCGCATGGCCCAAAGCCGTGCTCTCGGCCAGGAACAGGTCGTCGAAGGCGTCGGCATCAATCTCGCCGCGCTCAAAGCGCGCCCAGGCATTGCCATGCGGGTTGCGGCTGTTGACGCCACGGATAAAATCCGCCGGCAGGCCTTTTTCGCTCTCATAGCGCCGGAAAGCCTCAAAGGGCGAAGTCAGAATCACGCCGCCAAAATCCCACAACACGGCCTTGATGGCTGCGGATGACATACCCCAACTCCCTGCGTTTCGACTCCCTATGCGGCTATAATACCCAGCTCAGCCGCACTTGCTATAGCCGCAGGCGGTGCAGCTATCGCAGCCTTCCTGGCGCAGCAGGGCAGCCTGGCCGCATTTTGGGCATTGCCGCAGATTTGGCCTGGCTGGCGGTGCCGCCGCCTCGGGTCGCGCTGTTGCTTCGGCCCTAGATGCTTCCGGGCGGGCTGCCACCTCGATCAGCAATCGCTCACTGCTTTCCGCTGCCAGCGCGCCGCCGCCCTCGCCGATAAAGCCGATATCGATCAGGTGGCGCTCGATCACTTCACCGATGGCGGCCAGCAGCGACGGGATGTAGCGCCCACCCATCCATTGCCCGCCGCGTGGATCAAACACCGCCTTCAGCTCGTCCACCACAAAGCTGACATCGCCGCCGCGCCGGAACACCGCCGAGATCATGCGTGTCAGCGCCACGGTCCAGGCATAATGCTCGGTATTCTTCGAATTGATGAACATCTCAAACGGCCGGCGCCGGCCATCCTGCACAATGTCGTTCACCGTGATGTACATGGCGTGTTCGGAATCCGGCCAGGTGATCTTGTAGGTTTTGCCGGGCAAAGCCTCAGGGCGATCCAGCGGACGGGTCATGTAGACCACGCCGCCGGCCGAAGCCGCTGCCGGCGGCGTGCTGGCGGCGGCGCGTTTCGACAAGGGGCTGCGCGCCGGCGCCAGTGGCAATTCGGCTTGCTCGGCCTTGCGCGGCGCGGCTTTTTTCACGCTCAGCACGGCGCCGGTCACGTCATTCGGCCGGTAGGTTGTGCAGCCCTTGCAGCCGAGCTGGTAGGCCAGGGCATAAACATCCTTGAAGGCCTCGAAATCGATATCCTCGGGCAGATTGATGGTTTTGGAAATCGAACTGTCGATATATTTCTGCACCACGGCCTGCACCCGCACATGGTCCTCGGGCGCCAGCGATTGCGCATCAACAAAAGCCTCGCCCAAAGCCGCATCCTCGCCCTTGAGCCGGCGATACAGCCGCAAAGCATAATCGCTCACTTCCTCCTCGCGCCGGCTGCCATCCGGCATCAGCACATTGCGGCTGTAGCTGAAGGCAAAAACCGGCTCCAGGCCGGAGGAGATGTTGTCGGCTAACAGCGAGATCGTGCCGGTGGGCGCAATCGAGGTCAGCAAGGCATTGCGGATGCCATGGCTGGCAATATCGGCGCGAATATCCGCGGGCAGTTCGGCGATGCCCTCACCGGCCAGATAAGCCGCTGCCTCAAACAGCGGAAACGCCCCCTTCTCGCGCGCCAAGGCCACCGAGGCGCGATAGGCGGCATCGCGCAAGGTGCAGAGCCAGGTCTCGATCAGCGCCAGCGATTGCGGCGAGCCATAGCGCGCACCACACAGGATCAGCGCATCGGCCAGCCCGGTAACGCCCAGGCCGATGCGGCGTTTCAGCCGCGCTTCCTCGGCCTGCTGCGGCAGCGGAAAATTCGATACATCGATGGTGTTGTCCATCATGCGCACGGCGGTTTCGGTCAGCCGCTGCAATGCCGCCAGATCAAGCGCCGCCTCTGCCTCAAAAGGCTTTTGCACCAGCTGCGCCAGATTGATCGACCCCAGCAGGCAGGCGCCGTAAGGCGGCAAGGGCTGCTCGCCGCAATTATGCACATATAGGCCATTGGCATCGAAGGCATGCGGCCCCGGCACCTGAACATCATACACTGTCTCGTTGCCATCGGCTTCCAGCCCCGCCACGGTGGCAATGAAATGCTCGCGGTTCGGCTGCCGCCGATAAGCCCGCAGTAAATCTTGCAGGCGGGCCGCCTTGGCATTGTCGCTGAAGCCGATCAAAGCCGCATAGCGGCCGATATTTTCGCCGGCAATCACCAGTTCATGCTGCGCCACACACTCATATTGTCGCTGGCCGCCGCGCCCATCGGGCAGCAGCCGGGCCTGGGCCGGGCGGCGCTCACGATACAGCACGGCATGGATGCCGAAACGCAGCAGCAGGCGCTGCGTGGTTTGCAGCAAACCGGCATCGCTCTGGCTCAGCCGCAGGCTGACGCCTTTGGCTTGGCTGCCCTGCACCGAACCATCGGTATCGAACAGGCCGCGCAGCAAGCCGCGCTGGAAAGCCGCCGAGGCGCGCTCCATCGCCGGGGTGATGGCTTTCGGCTGCCCGGGTGTCAGCCCCAGCCGTGCCGCAAGCTGGGTCAGCGCCGCCAGCGACAGGCGCCATTCGTCGCGCCCGGAAACCGGCCGCCAGCCCTGGAAATCGGCGCGATGCGGCAGGCTTGTCGCCGCCGCCAATGCGGCGGCCATGATGCCTTCGGCGCCATCCGGCCCGGCTGGCTGGTCATGCGTGCCAGTGGCCTGGCGGCGCTGCCGCCACACGCTCAGCACGGCTTTCTCCTGGGTCAATGTGCCATCGCCCAGCAACAGCCCGATCAGATAACCTTCCGCTTCGCTATAGGCACCATTCCAAGCCGCTGCCCGGCGCTGGTCATGCAGCATGATACGGTCGCCCGGGCGCAAATCGCCGGCCTTGCGCCAGGCGGTTTCATGCCTGAAACGGGTGTGTTGTATCACCGCCAGCACCGGATGATCGGCGGTCAGGCGCAGGCTATGGCCTTCCTGCGTGGTCAGGCGCCATACCGGCTTCTGCCCGGTGGCGAAAAAGCCTTGCGGGCCGCTGGCATGCGGCTGGCCGTCCACCAGGGCCGTGAAGGGCTGCCCGACCAGCTCATGCACCTGGCGCGGCCCTGCGGTGGTGCTCACCCAGGTCTCACCCGTGACACAGGGATTGGTGGCGCTGATGGTTTCGCAGTAATGCAGGTTGTTGCGCCGGTTGATGCGGTCGATGAAGATCACGCCCGGTTCGGCATAGGCATAGGTGGCGCGCATGATGCGCTCCCACAGCTCACGCGCCTGTAGCGTCTTGTAGGTGGTGCCGTCGAAACGTAATTCCCAAGGCTGGTTATCCTGCACGGCCTGCATGAAGGCATCGGTTATCAGCACCGACAGATTGAACATGCGCAGCCGGCCCGGCTCCTGCTTGGCGGCGATGAAGGCTTCGATATCCGGATGGTCGCAGCGCAGGGTGGCCATCATGGCGCCGCGGCGATGCCCGGCCGACATGATGGTGCGGCACATCGCATCCCACACATCCATGAAGCTGAGCGGCCCCGAGGCATCGGCGCCCACGCCGCGCACCAGGGCGCCGCGCGGCCGCAATGTGGAAAAATCATAGCCGATGCCGCCGCCCTGCTGCATGGTCAGCGCGGCTTGCTTGAGATGCTCGAAAATGCCGCCCATATCGTCCGGGATGCTGCCCATGACAAAGCAGTTGAACAGCGTCACCTTGCGGCCGCTGCCGGCCCCGGCCACGATACGGCCGGCCGGCAGGAAGCGGAAATCCTGCAAGGCGGCATAAAATTCGGCTTCGCGGCCGGCCGGATCGGCCTCCTGCACCGCCAGGCTGCGCGCAATGCGGCGCCAAGTATCCTCGATGGTGTGATCCAGCGGATACCCGTCCGGCCCTTTCAGGCGGTATTTCATATCCCAGATCTGCTGGGAGATCGGTGTGCTTGGCGACATGGGTTGACTCTATCGCCCCGAGGCGGCGAGTCAACAAAATGTTCGCTTAACGTTTCTGTAATGACTCGCGAGTTTCCGCTTCCAGCTTGGCATTGGCGGTTTCAATGCGGCTTTCCAGCTCGGCCATGAAGGCTTCGCGCTTGAGGCCGGGCGGGATCACCGGCAGGAATTGCAGGCGGATCAGCCCGGGCGGCCGGCGCCAATCATGTTTGGGCCAGAAAAACCCGGAATTCAGCGCCACCGGCACCACAGGCAGCTTGGTTTCGCGATAGATCGCCACCACCCCGGGCTGGTAAGGCGCCACTTCGCCGGGCAGGGTGCGGGTGCCTTGCGGGAAAATGATCAGGCTGCGGCCCTGTTCGGCGGCGTTGCGGCAGGCGCGCAGCATCTTTTTCAGCGCCGCGCCGCCGCCATCCCGATCCACTGGCACCATGCCCAGCACGCGGGTGAACCAGCCATAGATCGGGATACGCAGCAATTCCTGCTTGATGACGATGCAAGGATTGTCGAACAATGCGAGCACCACCGAGGTATCCCACAGCGATTGATGCTTGGCAGCGAGGATGAACGGCCCCGGCGGCAGATGCTCGCGGCCCTCGATGCGATAATCGATGCCGGCGCAGAGCCGCAGCAGCAGGTTGACCGCATGCGCCCAGAAGCGGCTGACCGGGCGGACAACGCCTTGCCATTGCAGCGCCAGCGCCGGCAGGGTGAGAATGGCAATCACACTGGTGCAGAGCAGAAAGGCGGCCTGGAATAGCAGCGAGCGGATAAGCAGCAGCATGTTCAGCCTTCCAGCCAGCCGTTGATATGGTCTTCGATGCGGGCGCGAATCAGCGCGGCGACATATTTGGCATATTCACCAAACAGGAACAGGCCATCGGCGCGATCCCGCCACCAATCTTCCACGCGCAGGAAATCCGGCCGCACCGGATGCGGCACAATCTCGATATCGCCAAGCTGGCGGCGAAATTCGGCCAGGGCGCGCGGCATGTGATAATTCGCCGTCACCAGCCGCAGCGAGCGATAACCGCGGCCTTGCGCCCAGGCCTTGGTTTCCACCGCATTGCCGGCGGTGTCGATGGCTTCGAAGCCCAGATCAATGCAGCAATCCATCAGCATCACCACATCCAGGCCGGCGCGGTCAGGCCGCGCCAGCAGGCTTTCCGGCAGGCTCTGGTGCAATGCCTGGGCCAGTGAAGCCTTGCTGGCGCCGGCACTGACGCCGGAAATCAGCAGCCGCTCGGCGCTTTCCTGGTCCAGCAGGCGGATCGCCGCATTCAGCCGGCCGGTGCCGCCGGTCAGCACCACGATGCCATCGGTGCGGCGATCGGCCGCCGGTTCGGGCAGCCGCGCCACGCCATCCACAAAGGCCAGCAGCCCGCCGCCAAAGAGCAGCGCCGGCAGCAGCAGGATGAGGCCCAGGCGGTGCAGGCTTTTCATAGCGGCGCGGCCTCCGGCCCATCGCTTAACAAACGCGCCACGGCGGCGGCCAGATCGTCGAATATCGCCACCGGCTGGGTTTCCGGGCTCAAGCCTTTGGCCAGGGTGGCGCGGCCCTTGCCGCTGCGCACCAGGATGCGGCGGCAGCCGGCCTTGGCCGCTGCCTGCATGTCGGTATCGGTATCGCCGATGAACACGGTATCGGCCGGGGCATGGCGAAACAGCGCCATCGCCTCGCGCGGCATGCCGGGGCCGGGCTTGCGGCGCTCGGTCTGCGCCCAGGGCGGATCGGGCGCAAACAGAATGTGATCAAGATGGGCGCCATCCTTGGCGATATGGTCGCGCAAGGTGTCGTGAATCCGGTCCAGCATCGCCACGTCGATGATGCCCTTGCCGATACAGGCCTGGTTGGTGCACAGCACCACCGGCCAGCGGCGCGCATTCAGCGCTGCGATGGCAGCGCCGATACCGGGGATCGGCACAAATTCGGCCGGGGATTTCACGTAATCGGCGCGGTCTTCATTCAGCACGCCATCGCGGTCGAGCAATACCAGCATGGTCACAACATCCGTTTCAATTCGCCCAGCACGGTGAGCCGGGCGGTCAGCACTGCCAGGATCAAGCCGGCCAGCGGCAGCAGCAGCAGCAAAAGCCAATGCCACCAGAACAGCGCAAAGCCGGGCAGCAGGCCCTGGCCGACATTGCTGGCCAGCCACTGGATGGCCAGCAGGATCAGCACTGCCGCCAGCCAGCCGCCGCTACCGCCGTAAAATGCCAGGCGCGACACATGGCGCTGGAATTGTCGCGCCACATAGGCATCCTCGGCGCCGATCAGGTGCAGCACCTCGATGGTGCCGCGCCGCGCCGCCAGCCCGGCCCGGGTGGCGAAGATCACCAGGGCCGCCATCGCCATCCCCACCAGCAGCACGATGCCAAGCCCCAGGCTTTGCAGCAAGCGCGCCAGCCGCACCAACTGGTCGAGCCAGGGTTTCGGATCATCCAGCCGGGCGCCGGGCACAGTCTGCTCCAATTGCGCCGCCAATGCCGCCACCGACAGCGCCTGGCCTGGCGCCAGTTCCACATCGATCACGCCGGGCAGCGGCAGGCCGCCGCTGGCCCCAGCCAGGCCGGCATCGCCGAGCCAGGGTTTGAGCAAAGCCTCCACCGCGCTGCGCTCCAGCGCCTCGGCGCGTTGCACGCCGGGCACGGCACGCAACTGCGCCAGCGCCGCTTCCAGCCGTTGCTGCATCGGCGGGCCGCCCGGGCGGTCGGCCAATTGCACGGTCAGGCGGCTGGACACACCCTGGCGCCAGGCTGCCACGGTGCCGTCCAGTGCCAGCGCCCCGGCCAAGGCCAGCGCCGCCAGAAACACCATCACCGCTAGCGCCCAGGGCAGGAAACGCACCGAAGCGTCGGATTCAAGCTGCAAATCGGATGGCTGCCGGGCGTTCATGCCGCCATCACCTCGATCTGGCCGCCGCGCAGCCGCAGGGTGGGAAAGCGGAATCGCTCCAGCAGGTGAATGTCATGCGTAGCCAGCACCACGGCGGTGCCGCTCTTGTTCAACTCAACAAACAGATACATCAGGCGCTGCGCCATTTCGGGATCAACATTGCCGGTCGGCTCGTCGGCCAGCAGCAGTGAAGGCCGTGCAATCACCGCACGGGCAATTGCCACGCGCTGTTTCTCGCCGCCCGAGAGTGTGGCCGGCCGCGCTTCCAGCCGGTCGCCCAGGCCAACCCAGGCGAGCAATTCCGAGCAATGATCCACCACGCGGTTTTCGGCCACCCCGGCGATACGCAACGGCAAGGCCACATTATCCAGCGCGCTGAGATGATCCAGCAGGCGAAAATCCTGGAAAACCACGCCAATTCGGCGGCGCAGCAGCGGCAGGGTGGCGCGATCGGCGGCGGCCACTTCCTGCCCGAACATGGTGATCACCCCCCGGCTCGGCCGATGCGCCAGATACATCAGCTTGAGCAGCGAGGTCTTGCCGGCGCCGGAAGGGCCGGTCAGGAAGTGGAACGAGCCCGGCGCCAGGTCGAAGCTGACATCGCGCAGCACTTCCGGCCCCGGCCCATACCGCATCCCGACATTCTGAAACCGCACCACAGCGTCGCCACCTCCGAAAAGCCTCGACCAGCCTTGAGCTTGCCAGCCCCTAAGCTTGCCAGCCTAGACCTGTCCGTCCTATAAGGGAAAATAGCAAAACGCAAAAGGGCAACGGCACTGCACGTAGCGGCCAGGTCTCCGGCATGATTCTCTCCTGCCCCAACTGCGCCACGCGGTTCAGCGTCGATGCGAGCATATTCCGTGACGGGCCGGTGAAGGTCCGCTGCACTGTCTGCCGTCATATCTGGCGTCAGGAGCCGGTGGCCGAACCGCCGCCACCGGCTCCTGACGCCAGATATGACGGCAGACAGTGC
>NZ_JAGOLP010000083.1 GCF_017994015.1 Ferrovibrio sp.
GAGCGCGATGGCGGCCAGGCAGATGCCGTGAACCAGGGCTTGAGAAACGCCCGCGGTGACATCATCGCCTGGCTGAATTCCGATGACATTTATTATCCTGACGCTTTCCGCAAGGTTGCGGCGCTGTTCGAACAGCATCCCGAGGTCGATTTTGTATATGGCGAAGCACACCATATAGACCCGCAGGATGCCGTGCTGGAAACCTACTATACCGAAAGCTGGAATTTTGAGCGGCTGCTCGATGTCTGTTTTTTATGTCAGCCCGCCGTCTTTTTCCGCCGCAGCGTCGTGGAGCGGATTGGCGTCCTTGATGCCGGACTGCGCTATTGCATGGATTACGAATACTGGATTCGGGCCGCCCAGGCCGGCTGTGTTTTCATGCATTGCCCTGAATTCCTGGCCGGGTCACGCATGTACCCGGAAAACAAGACCATGGCGGATCGCACCAAGGTGCATGCCGAAATGAACAGCATGCTGCGCCGCCGCCTGGGGCAAGTGCCGCTGCGCTGGCTGTCCAACTATGCCCATGCCGTGGTGGACGGCAAAGGCGTGGCGCGCGATGATTATCCGCGTTTTGTGCGGGAATTGGCGCGTTACCTGCTGTGGGCTGAGCTGCGCTGGAATCGCCGCATCAGCCGCGCCGCATTGGCGCTGGCTTGGGAATGGAACCGGCATCATGTGCCGGCCTGGCTACGCCGCTGAACAGAGGAAAGTTTGATGCGGATCGGTTTCGATGTGAGCCAGACTGGGGCGCTGCGCGCAGGCTGTGGCACGGTTTCTTATTCTCTGCTTCAAGAGCTGGCCGAGATCGACAGCAACAACCAATATCTGCTTTATCCAACTTTTGGCGACCAGTTCTGGGACGAAAAGTGGAAAGGCAATACGATCCTGCCGCTGCGTTATAATTTCCAGCGCGGCCTGCATCATCACAATTACAATGATTGGCGCCGCTTCTGGCAAAATCCGCCAGCTGATCTGGAACATCGGCTCGGCGCGCCAGACATCATCCACTCACATAATTTCTACTGCCCGCCGCCGCTGCGCAGGGCACGGCTTGTCTATACGCTGCATGACATCGGCTTTATCGATCATCCGGAATGGACGACTGAACAAAACCGTATCGGTTGCTTCCGTGGCGCCTTCCAGGCCAGCCTCTATGCTGATTTGATTGTGGCGGTCTCCGGCTTCACCCGGCAACATTACCTCTCCGTATTTCCCCATGTCGATCCAGAGCGGGTGAAGGTGCTGCCGCTGGCCAGCCGCTTTACCGACCGCGACCCAATAGCGTGCCCACCACGACTGGAACCATATTCAGGCCAGGATTTTTTGCTTGCGGTTGGCACACTGGAACCGCGCAAAAATTACGCCCGCCTGGCAGAAGCCTATGCGCAAGTGTTGCGCAACAAGCCCGATATGCCGCCATTGCTGATCGCCGGCGGCACCGGCTGGATGTTCGAAGGTTTCTCCAAGCTGCTGACTGAACTGGGCATCGCAGACCATGTCACCATGCTCGGCTTCAGCAGCGATGCTGAATTGCGCTGGCTGATGCAGAATTGCACCATCTTCCTGTACCCGTCTTACTGGGAGGGCTTTGGCCTGCCGGTGATCGAAGCCTTGAGTCAGGGAGCCTGTGTTGTCACTTCAAAATCAAGCTCGCTGCCGGAGGTTGCCGGCGATGCTGCCATTCTGGTTGATCCACATGACCCAGCCGATATCGCCGCTGCAATCGAGCGCCTGCTGGCTGACCCTGCACTAAGACAGGAGTTTGCCGCGCGCGCAGTGCAACAAGCTGCCAGATTTTCCTGGCGCAGATCAGCCGAGAATCTGCTCGGGCATTACACCGAACTGTTGCAACAGCCGAAAATCGCCCACTCGGCGCTACCACAGCAACAGCCCGGTATTTGGCAGAAGTTTTTGCAAGCGTTTAAGCGCTGATGCCACAACGGATGGCGCCCACCACAACAGGGCCAGAAAGCGGCAAACCCGCAGTGTTTTGCCTGGCGATGCCCGTGCGCACCGGTCTTGAATTTCTGCCCACAGCCTTCCACAGCATCGCCGATCAGTGCGCTGACGTGGAGGTGGCATTGCTTGATGCCAGCGGCGACAAGGTGGTGGCTGCGCTGGCGGAACAATCCGGCTTGCACTTTCATCACCGCTACCATCGCGCCAGCGACGATGGGCAGGCCGCAGCAATCCAGGTCGGCTGGGATCACGGTACGGGAGAATATCTTGGCTGGCTGAATGCCGATGACCGCCTGCTGCCAGGCGCACTGGATACTGTTGCAGCTACTTTCGCTGCCCATCCAGAAGCGGATGTCGTATATGGCCAGGCTTGTTATCTCGATGAGAATGGCGCCTTCCTTGGATACTTCCCAGCCTTTGAGCCAAGCCCCGACCGTTTGCCTTGGAGCAACATGATCTGCCAGCCTGCCGCCTTCCTGCGACGCAGCAGCCTGGCACGCATCGGCGGATTGAATACCAGCCTGCATTATACGATGGATTGGGATTTATGGTTGCGGCTATACCAAGCCGGCTGCCACTTTCACGCCATTGATACCGTGCTTGCCGCCGTGGTAAATCGCGCCGAGAGTAAAACCAATACTGGCCGGAAAATCCGCCAGCGCGAAATCAGCGCAATTCTGAAGCGGCAGGCACAACAAGCGGTTGGCCTGCGCGAATATTTTGGCCGGCTTTATGGCGAGGCCGCCCTGGGCGGACATTCACTGATTTGGCGCCTTATCACGACCGGCCTGGCCTTACGCCGTTCTTTGCTGGGCCGCAAAGCAGCGGCCTTGCCGGCTTATCGCCGCGGCATTACACCGCTGAGCAACGAAATCCAACAGCAATGCGATATTGTGATGCCGGTGCCAGGCCACAATCAGAATGTCCGGCTGCACCTGTTCAGTGATCGGCCCGGCAGCTTTTCCATATCGCCGCGCGTGAACGGCGCGGATGCTGATCATCCGGCTGTTCTCACCCGGCCCATGATTCTGAATGGGCGCCGCCAGCGTAGCGGCTTCGGTGGCACATATCATGCTTATCACTATGTCGGACAACCCATTCCGACCGCGGCTGGCTTGCTCAGCATAACCCTGCTTGGCCCCAAGCTATGGCGCCTGATCGCCATTGAAGCCGAACCCACAGATGCAGTGTGAATGATCATATGCGCGCCATCATCGATATCCGTGCCCTGGTTCCGGAACGCTCAGGCGGGATCATCCAGAATATTATCGGCGTTGTGCGGGAGTTGCTGAGCAAGGCTGGCAGTGAAGCGGACAGTTTCATTATCACCTGCACCATCTTTAATCGGCACCTGATTGAAACTCATCTTGGCAATGCCCAGATTTTCACCCTGCCGCTGCATTGCTATCACGATGCCTTGCAGGCATTGGCCCAGAAACATGGCGTGGATGTGATCTTCCACAGCTATCCGCGCAGCGATGCCATCACCGGCGACCTTTCCAGGCACATCTTTTATATCCCAGACATTCAGCACGAATATTTTCCACAGTTTTTCACCGCGACCGAATTACGCGATCGCCGCGCGGCTTTTGACCCGGTGCTGGCACGGGCCGGCGCCATTGGCACGATTTCGGCATTTGCACGCAGCACTTTGCTGGAGCAGCCGGAATGCACCTGCGATGATATTTTCCTGATGCCACCAGCCTTGCAGGTGGAGCATCAGGACAAGCCGGAAGCCAGCCTGAGCCAGGCTGAAGCCGCGCTCATCCCCAACGAGCCCTTTTTGTTTTTTCCGGCTAATCTCTGGCCGCACAAGAATCATCGTAACCTGCTGGCGGCGTTGCGGCTGCTACAGGCAGAGGGCCGGGCCATACGGCTGGTTCTCACCGGCTCGCAGGCCGGATGGCCGGCATTGCGCAATGAATTTGCGCATCTGCCCATAACACATCTCGGCTATGTTTCCGCAGCACTCGTTGGCAGTCTGATGCGGCGCGCTGAAGCCTTGGTTTTCTTTTCGCTTTATGAAGGTTTCGGCATTCCGCTGCTGGAGGCTTTTGCCGCCGGCACGCCCGTAGTCTGCAGCAATGGCACCAGCCTGCCGGAAGTGGGAGGCGATGCAGCACTCTATGCCAATCCGGAAGATCCGGCTGAGATTGCGGCCAGCATCCGGTCCCTGCTTGATGATCCGGCCCGGCGCCAGGTGCTGATCGACAACGGCCACAAGCGGCTGACGCATTACTCCTGGCGCAAATCGGCCGACAATCTGCTGGCCGCAATGCACCGGGTGACTGAGCGCACGACGGCACCGGACAGCAGCGAAGCGAGCATGCCCGCAGACCACAAGCCGCTGGTTTCAATCATCACGCCCTCCTTCAATCAGGGCCAATTCATCGCCGAAACCATCGAAAGTGTTTTGCAGCAAAGTTATCCGAATATTGAATTGATCGTCATGGATGGCGGCTCCACTGACGATACCGTTGCGGTATTGCGGCGCTATGACGGCCGCATCCAGTGGTTTTCCGAACCGGACAAGGGCCAGGCCCATGCCATCAACAAGGGCATGCATCTGGCCCGTGGCGAGATCGTGGCCTATCTCAATTCAGATGACATCCTGCTTCCGAATGCTGTTGCCGAGGCTGTGGCTTTTTTCAACGCCAACCCGGCGGTTGATCTGGTTTACGGCGAGGCGGAGTATATTGACTCGGCGAGCTGCGTTACCGGTCGGTATCGCACCACGCCTTACACACCGAGCGCTTTGGTTTATGACTGCGTCATCTGCCAGCCGGCAGCATTCTGGCGTCGTCGCGTGATCCGCCAGATCGGATTGTTTGACGAGGCGCTGCAATTCACCATGGACTACGATTACTGGCTGCGCCTGCGCAATGCCGGCGGCGTATTCGCCCATGCGCCTCAGACATGGGCGCGTTCACGGCTGCATGCCGATGCCAAAACAGTTGCACAGCGGCGCAAGATCTTTCCCGAGATATTCGAAATCTGCCGCCGCCATCTGGGCTTTGTCGCGATTCAGTATTTCGAGGGCTACTGGCACCACCACCTTATTGAGCGGCACAAGACAATTGGCCCGCTGATCGGCTTATTCCCGTCTATCTGGCGCAGCCTGGCGCGGTTGCACCGGCTGATCTATTTCGCCGAACATGGCCTGTTGCGCCAGACGATTGCCGGCAAGCTGCGCTACAAAGCCCAGCTTGGCTCACGGGCCACACAACGATTGCTGCGGCTTTATGGCTGGTTCAGGCGGCTTGGAAAGGTCGGCCCGGCAACTGAGCGTATTGTGCTTGGCTTCTGGGCCGACAATTGGCTCTCACGCCAGGTTGTCATCACCGCCGGTCAGGATTTGCCCGCCCGCCGCATCTTCCTCTCCGGCATGGCGCCAAAAAGCGGCCGCATCACCGTAACCCTGAATCGGAAAGAATTGTTACATCAAGATGTAATCGGCTGCCAGCGTAGCCATATGGCCTTCGATCTGCCTGCAATGGCAAAAGGCGCAAAACTGGAACTTTTGATCGCGGAATGCGATTATGAGTCCGGGGGCCGCGAATTGGCCCTACTACTTGATGCGACCAATCTATTCACCGAGTTCGATACCTTCGTGAATTGACACTCAGGCTGAATCGCTGAACCAATACAGGCGCATATGATTGCCACGCTGCTGAAAATACTGTTTTCCGTATTGTTGATCGGTTTCCTGATAAACCGTGTCGACATGTCGGAACTGCATGAGCGTTTCAGCAATCTTGAGGCCGCCACCATCGCGCTGGCCTTTCTGGCCATGCTGCCCACGGTATTGTTTCAGGCCGAAAGGTTTCATCGCGTGGCGTCGCTGGGCGGCAAGCTGGATTTTCGGGGCGCCCTTACCATCACCTGGATCGGGCAATTGTTCAGCCAGAGTCTGCCCTCGGCCATGGGCGGCGACCCGTTCCGCATCTGGTATCTGAAACGCTACGGCGTGAGCCTGCGCAATGGTTTCCTGATCACCCTGGCAGATCGCGCAATCGGCTTTGTTGCCTTGTTTGTTGTGCTGGCGCTTGGCCTGCCCTGGCTGTTCGCCCTGACCGACAATCTGGTGGTCAGGCTGATGATCTGCCTGATGGTTGCCGGCGGCTTCTGCGCCTGGCTTGGCGCCTGTTATCTGGACGCCATCACCCCATTGCTGCCGGCAAGCTGGCGCGGCAACCGTTTCCTTTCGCTTTTCATTGATGCGCCGGCTTTTCTGCGCCGCGCCAGCATAAGCCTGAATCCTGGCCTTACCGGCATTCTTGCCTCGATGGCGGGCCAGGTCTTCCAGGTGCTGGCAACCTATATCCTCGGCCTCGGCATCGGCCTTGAGCCGAGTTTCCTGGCCCTGCTGTTTTTCATGCCGATCGCCAATCTGTCGACCCTGCTGCCGTTGTCCATTGGCGGCTGGGGCATCCGCGAGCTGGTGCTGGTATCCACGCTCGGCGCCACCGGCATGAATGCCGCAGATGCTCTGGCGCTTTCCATCCTCACCGGCCTGGCCAATCTGGCGGTCAGCCTGCCCGGCTTGGGTTTCTGGCTGACAATCCGGCGCTGATTCCGGTGCCCTTTCGGGCACCGGCCCATTCAAGCCGCTTTTGCCTTGCGCGCCAGGAATTCCAGATAATCCTGATAGGCTGAAGCCAGGCCGGTGCGCAGATCAATCTGCGGCGCCCAACCCATGGCCTTGATCTTGCCGATATCCATCACCTTGCGCGGCATGCCATCCGGCTTGTCGAGATTATGCTCGAAGCCGCCGGTATAGCCGGCTGTTTCAGCCACCAGCTCAACCAGCTCGCGGATGCTGGTCTCGATGCCGGTGCCGATATTGACATGCTCATGGTCGGAGTAATGCTTGGCCAGGAAGACCGAGGCATCCGCCATATCATCAACAGCCAGAAACTCGCGTGTCGGCTTGCCAGTGCCCCAGATTTCCACATTGGGCAATTGCCGCGTCTTGGCATCGTGAATCTTCACCAGCATGGCGGCAACCACATGGCCCTGCAACGGATCATAATTGTCGCCGCGGCCATAAAGGTTGGTCGGCATCGCGGTGATGTAGTCGCGGCCATATTGCTTGCGGAAGGCCTGACACATCTTGATGCCGGCAATCTTGGCCGTGGCATACCATTCATTGGTTGGCTCCAGCGGGCCGGTGAGCAGCGAATCCTCGCGCATCGGCTGCGCTGCCATACGCGGATAGATGCAGCTTGAGCCGAGGAAAACCAGCTTATTGACATCGGCAAGATGTGCCGCGTTGATCACGTTGGCTTCGATGATCAGGTTGTTGTAGATGAATTCCGCCGGCCGGGTTGAATTGGCGTGAATGCCGCCGACGGTGGCCGCGGCAAGGAACACCACATCCGGCTTGGTATCGGCAACCCAATGCTCTACTGCATCCTGGCGCCGCAGATCGAGCTGGTCGCGCCCTGCCGTGACCACCTCGCAATCCTCCTGCTCCAGACGACGGACAATGGCGCTACCCGCCATGCCGCGATGGCCGGCAACCCATACACGCTTGCCCTTCAGGCTGAATTCGGCATTCGGCATCTTATCACTCCATCTTCAACAGGCGGGCAAGCGCATTGCCGCACCCTTCATCGTCCAGGATCAATCACGGCGCCCAGAACCGCATTGCGCGGTATAATGTCGCCATGGTGAAACCATCCTCTATTTCATTGCGCTCAAGCATAGCGCGCAATTCCGGCCGGGCAATACGATGCACAGCGCCCAGGCCCGGCTCATCCTCGACACGGCGGCCGCCGGCGCGGCAATCCACCGCCACATACAGCGCCCCCTTGCCAATGATGGTGCTGGCCTCCGGTGTCATCAGCCCCAGCGGATGCAGATTCTCGGGCGCACAGATCAGGCCGGTTTCCTCTTCCAGCTCGCGCAGCGCCGCCAGCCCGGGCTCCTCGCCTGGCTCGACAAAACCACGCGGCAACTCCCAGAAATACTGCTCAAGCGGATGCCGATAGGCACGCAGCAGCACCGCCTCATCACCGATCAGGGGTAAAACTGTAACCCCGGTAATATGGTCGCTGCGGCCGCTTGGCGGCTTGAGCACCACATAATTGTGCACCTCGACGCCATTTTCCGCCTGGATATGATCGAAATATACCGTCCACTTGCTGTTGCCGGCCGCATGGCTGCGGTTCAGCAAACGTACCGGCGGTGCTGCGTCGCGCGACATGACTACTGCCTCTCCAAACCGGCCGGCTCGTAAACCACGATCTTGCTGCCGGACCCATCGATATCGAAATTGACCTCGATCAGGCCGGACAAGGCTTCACGCACAGCCTGCTGGCGCTCCTTGGGGACATAGAGCAGAACAAAGCCGCCGCCGCCGGCGCCAAGCAGTTTGCCGCCGAGGGCGCCGGCAGCCTTGCCAGCGGCATAAATCTCGTCAATTTCAGGCGTCGATACGCTATCGGTCAGATCACGCTTGAGCTGCCAGCCTTCGTGCAGCATGCGGCCGATATCATCAAGGTCTGCCTGCTCATTGTTGAGCACCTGCTCAGCCTCTTCCACCATTGCCATCATGCGGTGGACATGCGCTGCCTTGGCATCCAGCGACGCAATCTTCTTGCCGGCAATTTCGGATGCAATCCGCGAAAACCCGGTAAAAAACAGCATCATGTTGCCAACCAATGCTTCGCGGCGCTCGCGCGCCATGATCACTGGTGTCACCTCGAAGCCGCCATCATGGTGAAATTCAATGCGGTTCAAACCGCCATACGCCGCCCAGATCTGATCCTGCGAGCCGACATTCTCACCAATCACATTCTGCTCGATGCGGATCGCCTCTTCCGCCAGATACTTCTTGGTGGTCATGCGCCCACGCATCGCATGAATCGCATTGAGCAATCCGACTGTGAAAGACGAGGACGAGCCGAGGCCTGACCGCGCCGGCAGATCGCCATCATGATGGATTTCAATCCCCTGCTCGACGCGCATTTCCTGCAGCACACAACGCACGGCCGGATGCTGAATCTCACTCAGTTCATTGGCGGTTTCCACTTTGGAATACACCACCCGATGGCGATGCGCAAAAAACGGCGGCAGCTGGCGCAACGAAATATAACAATACTTGTTGATGGTGAAGCCAATCACCCGGCCACCATGCTGCCGGAACCATTGTGGGTAATCAGACCCACCGCCAAAAAGCGAGACGCGAAAAGGGGTGCGGCTAATGATCACGATTTTCTCCCAAATGCCTCGCCACCGACGATGGCGGAGGCAGCCGCCAGGGTCTCGGGAGTGCCAATATCAATAAAAGAACCACTGGCGCGAAACGCGGCCAGGCTGCGCGGCGGCAGTTTCTCAAGAAAGTCTCGTTCCAGGGAAACCGCCTCACTGTCTGCCAGACGATCCAGCAACGCTGGTGAAAGCAGATAGACCCCGCCATTGATGGCGCCGGCGCCAGACTGCGCCGCATCCTTTTCACGAAACGCGGCAACAAAGCCGTCCGGGTCCAGTTCAAGCCGGCCATAACGGCTGACATCCGGCACTTCGGCATAGACCAGCGCCCCAGGTGCCGCGGTTTCCGCGCAACGCCGCAACAAGCCGGCCAGATCAAAGCCGATCCAGGTATCACCGTTCATCACCAGCGCCTGCCGATTGCCCAGCCGTGGCCGCGCCAGCCGCAAGGCCCCGCCGGTGCCCAATGGCTTCGGCTCAATGATCCAGTCAACCGGCAGTGGTGGCGGATTGGCCGCCAGATGCGCCACCACCTTATCGGCCAGGTGCCCCAGGCAAAGCAGCGCCCGTTCGGCGCCGGCCGTTGCCAGCGCTAGCAGCAGGTGATCCAGGAAGGCGCGCGCACCGATAGGCGCCAGCACTTTGGGCCTGTCATCCAGCACACCGCGCAGGCGCGTACCCAGGCCACCGGCCAGGATGACGGCTTCAAGCCCCGGCACCGCAGCTAAGGCTGCGCTCAAGCAGCCTTCTCCGCAGCTTCCAGCAACTTGCGACGCAGGCGATGCTTTGCCATATCCTCGATGTGATGACGGGTTTCCCAGCCGAAGCGCTGCGTCACCATGTCCAGATAGCGCGGATGGGCAAAATAGGCGTGGAAGGCCTCGTCACGGAAACGCAGCACATCGGCAGCCGAAGCTTTTTCCGTCGGCAAGGGCTGGCAATCATACGAATGCTGCGAGAAGCCCGACCAGTTTTCCGGCAGCGCCCAGCCATTGCTGACCGCCTGGGTGTAGAGCGGCGACCCCGGATAGGCCATCGCCGAATAGAAATTGGCGAATTCGCAATTCAGCTCCTGGGCCAGTTCCAGCGTTTCGCGCATCGTCTGCACATCATCATCGGGCAGCCCGAAGATGAAATTGCCGATCACGCTAATGCCGGCCGCCTGGATCTGGCGCACGATGGAAATGATATCCTCATGCTTCAGGGCCTTCTGCGCACCATCACGCACATGCTTGGAACCGGATTCGATGCCGAGTGCCAGCCAGCGGAAACCGGCCTTGCGCAGCTTTTCCAGCATATGCGGCTTCACGGTATCAACCCGCGCATAGGCCCAGATATTGAGATCGTAGTTGCGCTCGATCAGCAGGTCGCAGATCGCCATCACATGGCGCTCGTTGAGCACAAACATCTCATCGATGAACTTGTATGTCTTAACACCATAGGTGTTGTGCAGCAGATCGATTTCCGCCGCCACCGCCTCGGGCTTGCGCATGCGGTAGCGGTTCACATCAAACGGCGCATTGATGCAGCAGAAGGTGCATTTGTAGGGGCAGCCGAGCGAGGTGTAGATCGAGGCATAAGGCTGGCGCGACGGCAGGTCGCCAAAGCATTGCCAATTATGGGCGCGGTATTTCTCCATTGGCAGCATGTCCCAGACATTGCCATGCAGATCAATATCCAGCTCCTTGGTCAGCTCGGCCGGCTTGTTGGTGACCACTTTGCCATCCAGATCGCGCCACACCAGACCGGCAACAGAGGCCAGGTCCGGCCCCTCTTCGGCCTTGAGCTGGTCGATGAGCTGCACCACGGTGACCGGCCCCTCGCCCTTGCAGACGTAATCAACCGGCTCTTCATTCAGGGTGCGCTCCGGCAGGGCGGAAACGTGACCGCCAACAATCAGGATCGGCTGCTGCGGCACCACATCCTTGATCGCCAGACAGGCATCACGCGCCCCGACCATCTGCTGTGTGGAAGCCGAGGGCTGATGCCCGAACACCACCAGACAGGTCAGGCGCGGCTGCCATTCGGCAACATGCGCCGCGATCCGCTCAGGCCCCATTTCCTCAGCCTCGGAATCGATGATCCTGACGCTGTAGCCGCGATCCCGGGCATAGCCCGCGATCAGGCGGCACCAGAGCGGCGGCTCAATCGCGGTTAGGCTACCGCCCAGATTCTGATAAATCTTCTCCCGGCCACCGGGATTGATCAGCAGCAGGTCGAGCTGGGTGTCCTGAGACATGTGACTTTACCCTCAATCTCACCCTATCCAGGGTGGTGGCAAGGCGGAATTTATCGCTATAATAGCGCGCCCGAGGGGGCCAGACAATGCCGGTTCCTCGGACTAAATATTGCCGTAAAGGCTGTTTCGGATCATCCGGTAG
>NZ_JAGOLP010000084.1 GCF_017994015.1 Ferrovibrio sp.
GCGGCTGGCCGAAGCTATTGCGCAGGGTGAGCGTATCGCCGTGTTTGGCGATTATGACGTGGATGGCGCTACCTCCTCGGCCTTGCTGAAGCGGTTTTTCAGCGCCATCGGCCAGCCCTTGCGGGTTTATATCCCGGATCGCCAGAAAGAGGGCTACGGCCCCAATATCGCCGCCATGCGCAAGCTGGCCGCCGAGGGCGTGCGCATCGTGGTGACGGTGGATTGCGGCACGCTGGCCTTCGAAGCTTTGGCCGAGGCGAAAAAACTCGGCCTGGGCGTGATCGTGGTGGATCATCACCTGGCCGAGCCGATGTTGCCCGAGGCTTTGGCGGTGGTTAATCCCAATCGCCTGGATGAAGCGCCGGGCTTTGGCCAGCTTGCCGCCGTAGGTGTGGCTTTCCTGCTGCTGGTGGCGCTGAACCGCGCCTTGCGCCAGCGCGGCTATTATGAGGGCGCCGCCGAGCCGGATCTGCTCGGCTGGCTTGATCTGGTGGCGCTTGGCACGGTCTGCGATGTGGTGCCGCTCACCGGCCTCAACCGCGCCCTGGTGGCGCAGGGTATCAAGGTGTTGCGTGGCCGCGCCAATATCGGCCTGGCCGCCCTGGCCGACGTGGCCGGGCTGAACGAGCCGCCCGGCGCCTATCATCTTGGCTTTTTGCTCGGGCCGCGCGTCAATGCCGGCGGACGGGTGGGTCTGTCCGATCTCGGCACGCGCTTGCTGGCCTGCAACGATACGCGCGAAGCGGCCGACCTGGCGCGTGAACTGGATCGGCTCAACAAGGAGCGTCAGGAGATCGAACAGCAGGTGCTGGCCGAAGCCATGCTGGCGCTGGAGCAGATTCCGGAAGACGCGCCGCTGGCGCTGGTGGCCGGCGAAGGTTGGCATCCCGGCGTGATTGGCATTGTGGCCGCCCGCATCCGCGAGGCGGCCGGCCGGCCCAGTTTTGTGCTGGCGCTGGACGAGCAGGGGCTGGCCAAGGGCTCGGGCCGCTCGGTGCCGGGGGTTGATCTGGGCGGCGCGGTGGTGGCGGCCAAACAGGCAGGTTTGCTAGTGAATGGCGGCGGCCATGCCATGGCGGCGGGCCTCACCGTGGCGGCCGGCGGCATTGCCGCGTTGCAGGATTTCCTGGCCGAAAGGCTGGCGCCGCAAGTGGCGCGGGCCGGTGCCGATGCCAGCCTGGGGCTGGATGGCGCGCTCAGTGTCGGCGGCGCCTCGGTGGAGCTTTACGAAAAGCTGGAACTGCTTGGCCCCTATGGTTCAGGCAATGCCGAGCCGCGTTTTGCCATCGCCAATGCGCGGCTGATGCAGGCCGATGTGGTGGGCGAGCGCCATGTGCGCCTGCTGATCACCGGCGATGACGGGCAGGGGCCACGCCTGCGCGGCATAGCCTTCCGCGCCATGGATGGCGCCGGTGCCGGCGGCCACAACAAAGCCGGTGGCGGCGCGCTGGGCGAGGCTTTGCTTGCAGCCCGCGCCACCGGCCGGCCGCTGCATCTTGCCGGCCATCTGCGCGCCGATTACTGGCGCGGCGAGCGCCGCATCCAGTTGGTGGTGGAGGATGCCGCCTACGTCGCGTGACCTTTTGGCCCGATATGAAAAAGGGCGCCGTGACCATCGGCGCCCTTTTGCGGCAAGAAAATGCTGCGATTACGGCTTGGTGTAGGTCACGTTATAACTGGCATTTTTGATCATGTTGTCGAACGGATCGGAAAGCCCCGGTACACCAAGGCCATAGCCGGCGATCACCTGCGCACCTTTCGGCAGATTTTCCTTCATGCTGTCGCTCAGATCGCTCATCTGCAAATTGTCAGGAGCAAGCGAACCGGTATAAGTGGCCGGCGGGGTCTTGCCGGGTTCATAAGGCGTGACCTTGCCGGCGCTATCCACAAAAAATACGCTGCCATTAGTGATGATGGCCAGATAAAGCGCGCCCGGCTTGTTGAGGTTGGACGCTGGCACCGGCACGGCGATCAGCGCTGCCGGTGCAGTGCTGCTGCTGGCTGCCGGCGCCACGCAATTGCCGGATTTCTCGCAGGCTTCCGCTGCGTCGCGCAATTGCTGCGCCGCCACGGATTGGCCCGTGGTTTTCTCCATCTCATTGGCCATGCTGCGCGCCTGCTCGATGCTGAGCTGGCCGCTGGTGATACGCTGCACCAGATTCTGCACCCCGCTTTGCGCTGCCGTCACCGCCGCGCTGGTGCCGGCGCCCGGGCAGGGCGGCGGGCAATAGGCGCGGGCTTCGTTGCCGGGTGCCAGCAACACAGCCGCCAGCAGGGCCAGCGACAACAGGAGGGATTTGCCGGGATAGGTCATCATGCTCTCCACTCTCAGAATTTGGATATGACGCTGATCATCACGGAGCGATCCTGCGCTTCCGCCTTGCCCAGCACACCGTTGAAACCGGCGCTCAGAGTTGTCCTGTCGGTCAGCACATAATTGGTGCCAAAGCCGACAGAGAAATAATTGTTGTCGTTGACGCCATCGGTGAAATCCCGGTTCGCCAGGTTCCAGGCGGCGTTGACATAGGGTTCCCATTTGCCAAGGCGCCAATTCAGGCCGCCGCCCGGGCTGATGTAGCTCAGATCGGTTGTCTTGGCATTGCTGCGATTGCCGGCGCTGTCGGTGTAGTCATCGGTGCGGCTGTTGACCAGGGTGTAGCGCGCCGACAGGCTGCCGGTGAGTGTGGGCGACAGCAGGAACAGTTTGGTCAGGCCGATGCTGGCCGACCAGAAGATGGTGTCGGCAGCATATCGAACCGCCGCGCCGTTATTGTAGCGGTTATCCAGCGCCACGCTGCCATAACCCAGCGCGCCATCAACCAGCAGGGTGGGGGCCAGCATGCGCATGCCGAACAGGCCGCCGGCATAGGCATCGCTATCGCCGCGCCCGCTATCGAAGCCGGCCTTGATCTCGCTATTTGTGTAGGCCAGGTTGCCGCCCAGGAAGGTTTCGTCATCCAGCTGATACATCAGCGACAGGCTGCCCGATAGCGACTCGGTTTTCGACGGGCTGCTGCGCTGGGTGGACTTGCCCTGGCTGGCCTGTAGGCCGGTGGTGGCAGTCCATTTCGGCGGCGGTGGGGCAAAGGGGTTTTTGCGCATATCCTGGGCCTTGGCGGCGCCGACAAAGCCCGTAGCCAGGCTGGCGGCCACTATAAGGGCCAAAAGCATTCTGCTTTGCATCACACATCCACAAGATTGGCGAAAATTACGCAGTAAGCGCCGGTTATATGCCCCACAGCAGTGAATCGGCAGGGCCAGGAGACATCTGAACCTAGCGTAAATGGTAGCCTCTTGGTTGCGCAACCCTTGGGTGAGGGAAATTGCCGCCGCCAGGCCATGCGGCGCGGGTGCTTGGTCATGGGAAACGAAAAATGTGTTGGATTGCGCGCTCGATCGGCCCGCCGCTGCTTTTATGCCGGAAGCCGGCCTAAGCCGCTTGATTTGCCGGCCAAACCGGGCTACATCCTGCCCCGCCTCACCGGCCGCCCAGCATGCCTGGGCATACCGGCCCCTTCGTCTAGAGGCCTAGGACACTACCCTTTCACGGTAGGTACACGGGTTCGAATCCCGTAGGGGTCGCCACTTTCCATTCGATAAATGGTCATATATCCGCAGTGCACCAGATGTGCTAACCGGATGCCAATATTTTCTTTGGTTGGCAATCTAGGGCGGCGATACCAGCCCGGCCCGGCAGAATCGGGCAGCCAAAAGCCGCGCCAGGCCCCAGTTGCGGGCCGGCGCGGCGGGCGGCTGATCAGAGCAGGTAGAAGCCGAGGGCGCCGTTGACTTCTTCGCGGATTGCGTCGAGCGCGGCGCCGACAGCCAGATCGGCGCTGGTGATGGTGAGGGCGGTGGCCGAGGCCAGCACGGTAGCGATATGGGCGCGGGTCAGGCGCACCACCAGGCGGGCCTGGTCCTGCGGCAGATCGCCAAGCGCCACGCCCTTGCCGAGTTCCTTGATCTGGCGCGCCGTGCCCTTCAATTCCACCTTGAGGATGCCGCGGATATCGTTCCAGCTGCTGCGCGCTTCCTCGCGCGCGGCGCCGAACATGCGAGCGAACAAGCTGTCAGTATCGATTTCTGTGTAAGCCATTACGCATCCCCCAGATGGTGTTGCTACTGCCGATTTTGGCGCCGACCCCATACGGCCGACTGCATACGGTAATTGAATCATTACCCGCAGGGCGAGGGCCGTGCAAGGCATGCAGGGTGCAGCCCGGCGATGTGCGGCCCGGCGGCCGATTGCGGCGCCTGCGGGTATAAGGGCGCGGCAAGTTGCCGTCCGATAGTAAGCTGGCGCTGCATGCTGTTTTCGCCTTGCCGCCGGGCCAGGCTGGGCCATACTGCCGCCATGCGCCATGTTCTTCCGATCATTGTCGCTATAATGCTGCTGCTCTGGGTTTTTCAGCCCGGCGCGGTGCGGGCGCAGAATATCGGCGCCGTGGAAGAGGTGCGGTCGGAAGCCTTTGCCACAGCGCCCAGTGCGGCGCGGGCGCGGGTGGCGGTGGCCCGCCAGGTGGTGAGCAACGAGGCCATCGAGACGGCGCGCGACGCCGCTGTGGGCCTGCGCTTCATTGACCAGACCGTGTTCCGCATCGGCCCGGATAGCATCGTGACGCTGGATCGCTACGTATTCGATGGCGGGCGCGGCAGCGGCGATATGGCGCTTAATCTGAGCCGCGGCGCCTTCCGCTTCATCAGCGGCAGCATGCCGAAGGCCGGCATTGCGGTGCGCACACCCACGGCGCTGATCGGGGTGCGCGGCACCGATTTTCTGGTGCGTGTAACGGCCAATGGTGCCACGCAGGTGACGGTGTTTGAAGGCAGTGTCACCATCGAGCCGCTGGTTGGCGGCGCGGTGCTGGCGGTGGCGCCCGGTCAGCGCGGCAGCGTGGATGATTCCGGCGCACCGCCCAACCTGGAAGCGGCGCCACCCGACGAGAGCGGCGCCGGCTTCATGGGCAGCGACAGTCTGAACAGCCAGATCGGCAGCAGCGGGCCACGCTTCAATCAATCCCCGATGCCCAGCCTGCCACCACCGGTTTTTGTGCCGCCGCCAACGCCGGTGCCGGCGCCGCCACCACAATTCAAGACCCTGTGTTTCACCGGCGATACGCTGGTGGCAACCAGCACCGGCCCGCGCCGTATCGACGCGGTGTTGCCGGGCGAATGGGTGCTGGGCCTGGGCGAGGAAGGCCATGCCGCCTGGCGCCGGGTGCGCGGCGTGCAACGCCATGGCAGCGAAGAATTGCGCAGCAAGCCGGCTGCAGCACAGCTTGTGGCGCTGCGGATTGCCGGGCGTGACCTGCGCCTCACCGGCGATCATCCGGTGCTGACCGATACCGGCTGGCGCCGCGCCGGCCTGCTCCAGCCCGGCGATTGGCTGCGTGCCGAAGATGGCAGCCTGGTGCCATTGCAGCAGATCAGGCATGGCCTGGCGCCGGAAGCTGTGTTCAATCTCGATGTTGAGATGTTCCCGGCTTATGTGGCTGGCGGGATTTTTGTCAGTGGATAAAAGCCTGCTGCCGTGAATATTCATCGAATACGTTACAGTTGAATCTGACTAATAATGACTCGCTTGACTCGACTCTGGATGGTCGGAACAATCGCCAAAAAACCACATCCTCTCAGACGATTCGGCGATGCAACTTTCAGAACTTCAGCGTGCAGCTTTGATCGGCGTGGCGGCCCTTGTGGTGATCGCCGTGGCGGGTTTTTTCGGCATGCAGATGATCGGCGGCAGCAAGAATACTGCTACGGCGCCAGTGCAGATTCCGAGCCGCAATGACTGCATCAATGATGGCCTGCGCAATCTGCAAAGCGGTTTCAGCCGGCAGACCGCCTATGATATCGAAGTGCGCTGCGAACAGCTTATCCAATCAATGGAAGCGCGCGGCGGCAAGCCGGCGCAACGCTGACACTCACCCCATATTGACGGCGTAAACCGCTTGCGGCTCGGGGAAGCCCTTGAGGCTGCGCATGCCGAGCGAAAGAAACGCGAAGCCGGTGCCGTTGCAGGCCTGGTTGACCGCATCGGCCACCACAATCTGTCCGGCTTCGGCCAGGGCGCAGACCCGCGCCGATAGCTGCACGGTGGAGCCAAACAGGTCGTCGCCGGCCTTGATCGGCTGGCCGGCGCTGACGCCGATACGCAGCTTGAGCGGCAGGGCCGGCATGATTTCGTTATGCACCCGCACTTCGCTCTGGATTTGCACGGCGGCGCGCACCGCCTGCAACGGGCGATCAAAGGCCAGCATGGCGCCATCGCCGGTATGTTTGATCCAGCGCCCGTTATGATCCTCCACCGCCTGGCGCACGATGCGGTCATGCGCCTGCACCAGCTCCATTTGCAGCTTGTCGCCATGGATCTGGGTGAATTCGGTCGAGCCGATAATATCGGTGAACATCACCGAGATATGCTCCACCGGGCGGCCATCGCTTTTGCTGACCCAGCGATCAATCAGGGCGGTGCCGGCCGGCATGCCATCGGCCAGTTTGCCATCCCAGGTCAGGCCGGCCTGATACATTTCCATGTAGCGCGGCTCGGCAAGATATTCCTGATAATTGCCGGCAAAGCGGCGCGCGCTGCGCTCGTCGTCAAACACCTGGATCAGGCTTTCGGCCAGCACGAAGCGCAACTCATGCTCGCCCCATTGTTTCAGCTTGCCGGACTGCTCACAGAGCCCGGCCATGAAAAGATGCAGGCCGAAGCGCATATGCGGCGTGATCTGGTTCTGCTCGGCGGCGCCGGGCTGGCTCAGCAGCCGGCCGATCCAGGCCCGCGCCAGGGTGACAAAACCCTGCACCACGGCCAGCAGGCCGCGATGCCGCTCAGGCTCCACCTTGCTGTCCGGATCATCGGGATCAAGCTGCACCATGGCATCCGGCGCCGGCTCAAGCGCCAGCGGCTTGAGTTCTTCCTTGGGTGGTGGCGGCGGTGGTGCGGCGGCAACGAGCGGCGGCGCTGCCGTACTTGCCGGCTGGGCATCCTTCTCACTCAGGAAATTGAAAAGCTGGCGCATCAGGAAGCCGCGCTCGTCGGGTGCCGTGGCCAGCATGCCCAGGCCAATGGCGGCGGTGAGCACAAAAGCGGCGCCCATGCCGGTGATCGCAGTGGTCGAGATGGCACTGAGCGCACCGGCTGCCTTCAAGCCCACCATCAGGATGGCGATGGCGCCTACCACCAGGGCGGCCAGCAGCATGAAGATGGCCTGGCGGCCGCGTGATGAAAGCTGGGCCGGCTCAGGGCTGCCGGTTACTTGGCCGGCGGGCGAGGCCTTGGTGGCCGTAGCCTGCGGCCGGGCCTGGGCGCCTGGCAGGCTGCGCGCTGCCGCTGGCCGGCCCGGCGCGGCCTTGGGCAGCGTATCCACCTTCTTGCGGCTGATGATCTTGCGCTCGCGGATATCGCCGGTCTGATCCAGGGTTTCCTCGATCACCCGGAAAGCCAGCACATGCTTCTCGCGATACATATGCTCGCCATACTCAATGGCGGCCTCACGCTTGCGGCCCTGGAACTGTTTCACCAGTTGCCAGCGGTAATCGACGAAAACATAGACATCGTAGACCGGTTCGCTCATGGCGTGGATTGTATCGGTTGCGCTGCCGCTTCTCAATCCGCTTAGGATAGGGGGGCCAGGAAAAGCTCGGCCTGGGCGCGCAGGGCGGCCTGGCGCGCCGGCGTGAAGCGGTTCCAGGTGCGATACGGCATAGCCAGGCGCTGATTGTTTTGCAGTTGCTCAGTGTTGCGGGCCAGGAAATCCCAATACAACGCATTGAACGGGCAGGCGCGCGGGCCGCTGGACTGGCCGGGATCATAGCGGCAATGGCGGCAGTAATCCGACTGGCGCTGGATGTATTTGCCCGAAGCGGCATAAGGCTTGGAAGCCATGCGGCCGCCATCGGCAAACAGCGCCATGCCATGGGTGTTGGGCAATTCCACCCATTCAAAGGCATCGGCATAAATCGCCAGATACCATTGCTGCACGGCTTTTGGCGCCAGGCCGGCTAACAGGGCGAAATTGCCGATCACCATCAGGCGCTGGATATGATGAGCATAGGCTTGGCGCAGGGTGTCGCCGATGGCTTCGGCCAGACATTGCATGTCGGTTTGGCCGGTCCAGAAGAATTCCGGCAGCGGGCGGTGCGCGGCAAGGAAATTGCTGTCGCCATAATCCGGCATCAGCAGCCAGTAAAGCCCGTGCACGTATTCGCGCCAGCCGAGTATCTGGCGGATAAAACCCTCGGCGGCATTCAGCGGCACGCGGCCAGCAAAATATTCCGCCTCGGCGGCGCGGATCACGGCATGTGCGTCCAGCAGGCCGATATTGATACTGGTGGAAAGCAGGCTGTGAAACAGCAGCGGCTGGCCTTTTGCCATCGCATCCTGATAATCGCCGAAGCGGGGCAGGGCATGGTGCAGAAACCATTGCAAGGCAGCTTCTGCGTCGTGGCGCGTCACCGGCCAGCGGAAGGGCGCGATGGCGCCAGGATGGTGGGCAAAACGCTGTTGCACCATGGCGATCACGTCGGCTGTGATGGCATCGATCGGCGGTGCAGGGCGGGGCGGAATAGCCAGGCCGGCTGGCAGCGGCTTGCGGTTTTCGGCATCAAAATTCCAGCGCCCGCCCTCTGGCTCGCCGGCCGCATCCAGCAGCACGCCGTGGCGCCGGCGCATGGCGCGATAAAAATATTCCATGCGCCATTGCTGCTTGCCTTCGGCCCAGGCGGCAAAGGATGCCCGGCTGCACAGGAAGCGCCGGTCGGGCCTGATTTCCACCGGCCGGCCAAGGCGTTTTTCCCAACCGCGCATCTCCTGATCCAGCCGCCATTCCGCCGGCTCGGTGAGGATCAGTTTTTGCGGTTCCAGCAGATCGGCATGCCGTTGTGCTTCGGCCAGCAGGCTGCCGGCATTGGCCGGGTCGTCCAGCCGGGTGTAAAACACCGTGAAGCCACGCTGGCGCAGTTCCTCGGCAAAATGCCGCATGGCGGCGAAGATCAGCACCAGTTTCTGCTTGTGATGCAGCACATAGCTGGCCTCGCTCATCACCTCGGCCATCAGGATATGGTCCTGCCCCGGCACGGCGTCTTGCAGGCTGGTCAGATGCGGGTTCAACTGGTCGCCCAGCACCAGGCGCAATGTTGCCGGCTTCATGCAGATTTTTCTTTCCAGTTTTTGCGGCGCCGGCAGGCATCCGAGCAATACAGCACTTCGTCCCAGTGCCGCGCCCATTTACGGCGCCAGGCAAATGGCCGCTGGCAGCTTTGGCAGATTTTTTGGGGCAGATGTGGTTTGCGGTGCATGTCACGCAAAGATAACCCGCACTGCCTTGCCGGCCAGGGTAGGCTGGCTATGATTTGCATCACCAAAATGCGGGGGAGGGCTTGATGCGGATTTTTACCATGCTGCTGGCCTTGATTATCTGGCTGCCGGTTGCGGCGCAGGCCCAAGCTGGCAACTGGCGGTTTGTGGCTTTGGGCGACATGCCGTATCGCGATCAGGATATCCCGGATATGGAAATGCTGATTGATGCCATCAATGGCGTTCAGCCACGTTTCACCGTGCATGTCGGCGATACCAAGAATAGTGCGGCGGCCTGCGGCGAAGCCTGGAACAAGCGTGTACTGGGCTGGTTCAACAGTTTCCAGGCGCCGCTGATCTACACCCCGGGCGACAATGAATGGACCGATTGCCATCGCGCCCGGCCGCCGAGTGATCCGCGCGAGGAACTGAAACTGCTGCGCCGCATGTTTTTCCAGCGCCCGGACAGCCTGGGCGCCAAGCCGATGCCGCTGCTGCGCCAATCCGCCGCCTATCCTGAAAACCAGGCCTGGCAGCATGACGGCATCCGCTTTGCCACGCTGCATGTGGTGGGCAGTTTCAACAACATGCGTGGCGATCCGGAAGAATATGCCGCCCGCAACGATGCCAATCTGAGTTGGCTGCGGCGGCAGTTTGCCGAGGCAGACAATGACCGCGCCATCGCCATCTTCCTGCAAGCCGATCTCTGGTACACGATCGACAACGGCAAAGGTTCACGCGACGGCATGGTGCCGCTGATGAAGCTGCTGGAGGAAGAGACGCGGCGCTTCGCCAAGCCGGTGCTGCTGGTGCATGGCGACAGCCATGATTGTGTGATTCAGCCCAATCCGCCCGGCTTTGGCGTCGATGCGGCGCGCATCCCCAATATGCTGCGTGTGCAAGTGCCGGGCGATAGTGTGGTGGATGCCCTGGTGATCCAGGTTGGCCGTGATGCGGCGCAGCCGTTCAGCGTCAAGCCGGTGCTGGGCGTGGCACGCAATTGTGTGGCAAAGCAGCCCTGAGGCTTTCAGAGTTTGCGGATCGGCGGATCGTTGCTCGGCTTGGCCGGTTTGGCGCTTTGCAGGGCGGCCATGATGCGCTCGAAGAAATTGCGCGCCTGCGGCGGCTTGGCGACAAAGCCGTTGACGCGCAATTTGCGCACCCGTTGCAGGCTGTCCGGGTCGGTGCGGCCAGACATCACGATGATCGGAATATCCGGATTGATGCCGCGCTCGCCGCTGCGCACCCGCTCGATGAAATCGAAGCCGTCCATGATCGGCATGATTAGGTCTACCAGCAGCAGATCGACCGGCACATCCAGGCTTTTCAGCAATCCCAGGGCTTCTTCGCCATTGGTGGCTTCCAGCACGGCATTAAAATGGAACTGCTCCAGCAGGCGCTTGGCAATCTGGCGCGACAGGTTGTCGTCGTCGATCACCATGATGCGCCGCACCCGCAGGTCGACCGGCAGGCGGGTATTGCTGTTGTCAAAAGGCAGGCGGCTGTTCACAACGGGCGTGGCTTCCGTTTAGGCCAGGATTGGCCAGGATTGATCTGGGGCTGGATCAATTCCTGAGTGTGTAAGAGCTTGGCGATAAAAGCAAGATTTGCCTCGCTTCTTTACGAACGGCTTTCTATGCTCGCCTATCAAGCGAATCATTCCCCATATGGGCAATCTGCATGTTCAATAGCGGCCCTGACTATTTGCGCCGAACTTCCAATATGGTGCTGGACGCGCTTTTGCAGGCGGTTGGCGAGCGTTTCGGCGGCAAGCCGGTCAATATGGCCGATCTGCAACGTATTGTTGACGGCACCAAGGAATCCACTGACCTCGATCATTTCTACCGCGCCTCCTATGAACAGTTGATGCGGTTGGTGGAAGAGGAAAAGCGCCGCTATGCCCGCACCAATGCCTTTGGCCGCCTGGTGGTGCATCCGCTGCAAGCGCATTTTGAGCAAGGCCGGCTGGATCGTCGCCTGATCGGCAATTTCTTCTTTTTCATCCGCTCGTTATTCGGCGATCAGGTGGCCGAATTCACCGAGGCGGCAGCGCTGGTGGCCGAGGAATTGGGCGTGGTGGGCGAGGAGGGGGAAAGCTGGGACCCGTTCTATGCTGATC
>NZ_JAGOLP010000085.1 GCF_017994015.1 Ferrovibrio sp.
CCCTTATAAATCACAAGGTTAGAGGAAGCAATGGCGAAGCTGGCGTTTATCGGTCTGGGGGTCATGGGCTATCCGATGGCGGGCCATCTGGTGAAAGCCGGGCATAGTGTAACCGTCTGGAATCGTTCGGGCGAGAAGGCGGCCAAATGGGTGGCGCAGCATGGTGGCGCCAGTGCCTCAAGCCCACGCGAGGCGGCTGCCGGGGCCGAATTCATCATGGCCTGCGTCGGCAACGACGACGACCTGCGCTCGGTGGTCTATGGCGACAACGGCATTTTCGCCGGCATGGCCAAGGGCAGCGTCTTTGTGGACCACACCACTGCCTCGGCCGATGTGGCACGTGAACTGCACGCCAAGGCTGCCGCTTTGGGACTGGATTTCATCGATGCGCCGGTTTCCGGCGGCCAGGCCGGGGCCGAGAATGGCCAGCTCACCATCATGTGCGGCGGCGATGCGCCGGTTTACGAGCGGGTCAAGCCGGTAATCCAGGCTTATGCCAAGATGCAGAACCTGATGGGGCCGGCCGGCTCCGGCCAGCTCACGAAGATGATGAACCAGATTTGTATTGCCGGCCTGGTGCAGGGCTTGTCCGAGGCTTTGGCCTTCGGCCGCGCTTCCGGCCTTGATCTGACGAAAGCCGTGGAAGTGATTTCCAAGGGCGCGGCGGGCTCCTGGCAGATGGATAATCGCCACAAGACCATGATCGAGGGCAAATTTGATTACGGCTTTGCGGTGGATTGGATGCGCAAGGATCTGGGCATCTGCCTGAATGAGGCGCGGCGCAACGGTGCCAGCCTGCCGGTGGCCGGGCTGGTGGACCAGTTCTATGCCGAAGTGCAGCAGATGGGCGGCGGTCGCTGGGATACGTCGAGCCTGATTGCCCGGCTGGAAGCCACCAAGACCAAGAAGTAGGCCACCACCAGTCAGGCCGGTCCCGGAAGGGGCCGGCCTTTTGATTTAAGGCGAATGCAGGCGGCGCGAGCCGCCGGCCTGGCGCATGGTCTTGACCTCAGTGGCCACCCGCTGATTTACCGCGCGGGCATGCGTCGTCAATTGCGTCAGGGCGATATCCAGGACATGCAGTTGGGCTTCGTCCAGCACTTCAACCAATTGGGCATTCAGTTGCGCCACGGCGGGAAATACCTGTTCATACAGCGCCTGCCCGGTCGGGGTCAGCGACACCATGGCCCTTCTGGGGTCGTGGCGCTCGGCAATGCGGTTGATCAAGCCCTTGCCGGTCAGGTTGCCGATGGCGCGCGAGGTGCGCGCGCGGTCGAGCTGCGTCGCTTCGGCCAGCGCCGAAGGCGAAAGCGGCCCGGATTCGGCCAGCCAGGCCAGCAGGCGCCATTCCCGCCGCGTGATGCCATAGCGCCCTTCCAGCATGCGCACCACGGGGGCGCCGCTGAGGGCAAAAAGCGCTTGCAGGCGAAAGTTGAGCAATTGCCCCATTCGCCTCGGCGCCCGTAGAGATGAAGCAGCAGGCTGTTTCATGGCCATAGTTGATTAGATCAATTCAGGCGCCAGACCCTACACTTGATCAACAACATAGAACAGGGAGGATTCATCATGCGCAGTAGAATTCTGGTGCAATGCCTGCTGATCGCGGCGATTGCTTTGTTCAGCCCCAAGCTTTGGGCGCAAAGCGGCGTGATCAAGATCATCGTCGGTTATCCGCCCGGCGCAACCTCGGATGCCTTGGCGCGTGTGCTGGCCGAGGCGATGGCAAAGCGGTTGAACCAGCCTGTCATCGTGGAGAACAAGGCCGGGGCGGGCGGCATTATCGGCAATCAGACGGTGAAGGCCGCCAATCCGGATGGCACCACGTTGCTGATGACACCGGTGGCCACGATGTCGATCTTTCCACATAGCTACGGGGCGCAGCTTAATTACGATCCGTTCAAGGATTTTGCCCCGGTGGCGCATCTGAGCAATTTCCAGGTCGGTCTGGGGGTTGGGATGCAGGTGCCGGCCAAGACGCTCAAGGACTATGTGCAATGGGTCAAAGCCGATCCGGAGAAGCATGGCTTTTATGGCTCTGCCGCATCCGGCAGCCTGCCGCATTTTTTTGGCGTGATGTTTGCCGAGAGCGCCGGGATCAAGTTGCAGCATGTGCCATATCGCGGCACGGCGCCATCCATGCTGGCCCTGGCAGCGGGTGAAATCGCCGCTTTGTCGACGGTGGTGGCCGACATCCAGTCGCTGGTTGATGGCAACAAGGCGCGGCTGCTGGCCGTGGCCGGTGAGAGCCGCAGCCCGAAATTCCCTGACGTGCCGACGTTTCGCGAGCAGGGCTATGATCTGGTTGCTGCGCCCTGGTATGCGTTGTTTGCGCCGGCCGGCACGCCGCCGGCCATTGTGCAGCGGCTGTCCAAGGCGGCGATTGATGCGATCCATGAACCGGCATTGAATAAGCGCATGCTGGATATGGGTGTGGAGCCGACGGGCCTTGGCCCGGAGCAGCTCGGCGTCATCATGAAGCAGGATTACGAACGCTGGGGGCCGCCGATCCGTGCCTCCGGCTTCAAACCGGAATAAGCCTTGTCATCTCCAGGCCGGTGCTTGGCCGGCCTGGATTTTCAGGTCGTAGCAGGATTGATCATGACACAACGCCCCAACATCCTATTCATTGTCGCCGATGATCTCGGCTTTGCCGATCTTGGCTGTTATGGCGGTCGTGATGCCGCATTCGGCCCGGTTTCGCCGGTGCTGGACGATCTCGCTGCCAAGGGCCTGCGTCTGACCGATGGCTACGCCAATTCGCCCGTCTGCTCGCCCACCCGGTTTGCGCTGATGACGGCCCGCTACCAATACAGATTACGCGGCGCGGCCGAGGAACCGATCAGCATCCGCAGCCGCAACAGCAACGTCCTCGGCCTGCCGCCCGAGCATCCCACATTGCCATCTTTGCTCAAGGCTGCTGGCTACCGCACCGCGCTGATCGGCAAATGGCATCTCGGGTATCCGCCGGCTTTCGGGCCGCTACAATCGGGCTATGACGAGTTTTTCGGGCCGATGTCTGGCGGCGTGGATTATTTCACTCATTGCGGCACCAATGGCGCGCATGACCTCTACCTGAATGAAGCCGAACATGCTGCGCCTGGTTATCTGACCGACCTGCTGTCGCAGCGTGCAGCGGATTTTGTGCGGCAGAACCAAGCGGGCGCGCCGTTTTTCCTCAGCCTGCATTACACCGCGCCGCATTGGCCCTGGGAAACCCGCGACGATGCCGACCTGGCGAGCCAGGTCAAGGACAACCTGTTTCACCTCGATGGCGGCAATATCGATACCTACCGCCGCATGATCCATCACATGGATGAAGGCATCGGCTGGATCGTGGCGGCATTGCGCGAGACCGGGCAGTTGGACAACACACTGATCGTTTTCACCAGCGACAATGGCGGCGAGCGTTTCAGCGACAATTGGCCTTTGGTGGGCGGCAAGATGGACCTGACCGAAGGCGGCATCCGGGTGCCGTGGATCGCCCATTGGCCGGCGGTGATCCCGCCAGGCTCGGTCAGCGGCCAGCTTTGCCTGACCATGGATTGGTCTGCCACCATGGTGGAACTGGGCGGCGCAGAGGCGGCAGCGGATTATCCCTTTGATGGCGTTTCGCTGATGCGGCTGCTGCATGACCCGACGCATCTGGTCGAGCGGCCGTTATTCTGGCGCATGAAGCATCGCCAGCAGCGCGCCATGCGGGCCGGCGCCTGGAAGTATCTACGGGTGGATGGCAACGATTATTTGTTCAATATCGTTGCCGATGCGCGCGAGCGCGCCAACCTGGCCAAGCGCGAACCGCAACGCCTGACGCAGATGCGTCAGGCCTGGGAGGATTGGGAAGCCAGCATGCCGCCGGTGCCGGAAGAGGCGGTGGTAAGCCTGGGCTATTCAGCCAAGGACATGCCGCAACGCTGAATTTTCGGCTCAGCTTTCCTTGAGGGCGCGGGCCACGTCGCGGGCGAAATAGGTCAGCACACCGTCGCAGCCGGCGCGTTTGAAACCGAGCAGGCTTTCTGTGGCAACACGGGCGCGGTCGAGCCAGCCGCGCTCAGCAGCACCGGCCAGCATGGCGTATTCGCCCGACACCTGATAGGCGAAGGTGGGCAGGCCGAAGCTCTGCTTCACCCGCCAGCAGATATCCAGATAAGGCATGCCGGGCTTCACCATCACCATGTCGGCACCCTCGGCGATATCCAGCGCCACTTCGCGCAGGGCTTCGTCGCCATTGCCGGGATTCATCTGATAGGTGCGCTTGTCGCCACGGCCAAGATTGGCCGCCGAGCCAACTGCATCGCGGAACGGGCCATAGAAGGCCGAGGCATATTTCGCCGCATAGGCCATGATCTGCACGCGCTGGAAACCTTCGGCATCCAAAGCAGAGCGGATTGCCGCAACGCGGCCATCCATCATGTCGGACGGCGCGATGATGTCGCAGCCGGCGCGGGCCTGCACCAGGGCCTGCTGCACCAGCACGTCCAGCGTGGCATCGTTGACAATCTCGTCATCCACGATCAGGCCGTCATGACCGTGGCTGGTATAGGGGTCCAGCGCCACATCGCACAGCACGCCAAGATTGGTTGTGGCTGCCTTGATGGCGCGCACGGTCTGGCAGATCAGGTTATCCGGGTTGGTCGCCTCGCGGCCATCCTCGGTCTTGAGGCCCGGGTCGGTGGCGGGGAACAGGGCGATGCAGGGAATGCCCAGCGCCTCGGCCTCGCGCGCGGCGGCGGCGGCGGCTGCCACTGTCAGGCGCTCTACACCGGGCATTGACGGGATCGGCGCATTGCCGGGACCTTCATGCACAAACAGCGGCCAGATCAGATCGTCGATACTGAGGCGGTTTTCGGCCACTAGGCGACGGGTCCAATCGGCGCGGCGCAGGCGGCGCGGACGGGCGGCGGGGAAACTGGGCAGGCTGGGGGGCAGGCGGTCTGTGCTCATTCAAAGGGCTTTATCATACCGTTGCTGAAATGCAATCCACACCCAGGGCGAGGTGCCAAAGAAGCGGCCCAGGCGCATCGCAGTGCCCAGCTTGATCGGGCGCTTGCCGCTCATCACTGCCCGGAACAGTTTGGGCTGCAACCGCGCTTCGCTGCGGAAGCGTTCCGGGCTGTAACCGCGCTGGGCAATGGCCTGGCGCAGCAGATCGGCGGGGTGCGGTGCAATTGGATATAGCGGCAGCATGATGGGCAGGCTCCCTGGGAGACAACACAAGTCTCCGCCAGGAAGAGTTAAAAGGCCGTGAATCAAATCAACCGGAGAGGGCGTCAAGCCGTTCGCTCAGTTCATGATCGACGCGTAGCGGCAGCGTGAACCAGAAACATGCTCCGGCGCCAAGCTCGCTCACAACGCCGATCTCGCCGCCCATCAGCATCACCAGATTGCGGCAGATGGTGAGGCCCAGGCCGGTGCCGCCATAGCGCCGCGTGATACTGGCATCAGCCTGGGTGAAAGGCTGGAACAGTTGCTGCTGGATCGCCGGCTCGATGCCGATGCCGGTATCGGTCACCTCGCAGCGCAGCAGGATATGGTCTGCATCCTGCGGGGTGGCGCTCAGCCGCAGGTCGATGCGGCCATTCTGGGTGAACTTGATCGCATTGCCCATCAGATTGGTGACAATCTGGCGCAGCCGCATCGGATCGCCGATCAGATGTTCCGGCACATCATCCGGGATATGCAGGGTCAATTGATTGCCGGCCGATTCCGCACGCGGCCGGTGCAGGGTCACCAGCGCTTCCAGGGTGGGGCGCAGGTCAAAATCCACATTGTCGATACGCATCTTGCCGGCTTCCAGTTTGGAAACCTCCAGGATGTCGTCAATCAGGCCCAGCAGGTCGCGCGCCGATTGCTCGGCGATTTCTGCATAATGCCGCAATCGGTTGTCGATACCGCCATCGCGCAGCAGGGTCAGCATGCCCAGCACACCATTCATGGGCGTGCGGATTTCGTGGCTCATCATTGCCAGGAAGCTGGATTTGGCCCGGTTGGCGGCCTCGGCGGCATCGCGCGCCAGTTCCAGGTCACGCGCCACCTGGGTCAGGCTTTCCGCCTGGGCTTCCAGGATGCGCTGCTGCTGCTCCATCTCCATCATCTGGCGCCGGATATCCTCGATATCCTCAATTGAGCCAACCATGCGCACCGGCTTGTTATCGGCATCGCGGATCACCGCGCCGCGCGCCAGGGTCCAGACAAACAGGCCGTCATCGCGCCGCAGCCGGAATTCCATTTCGCAGGGCTGGCCACGAAACAGATGCCGGCCGATACGCTGGCGGATCACCACATGGTCTTCCGGATGCACCCGATCCAGGAAGCTGTTATTCGGAAACAGCCGCACCTCGCGCTCCGGCGCAATGCCGCCGGCGGTGATGAAGCCGGCAATAATCACGGTTTCGCCGGTGGTAATATTCCAATCCCAGATACCGATGCGGGCGCCGCGCATCGCCGCCTCAAAACGGTCATTGGTCTCCTGTAGCCGGGCGCGCGCCTGCGCCATGTCGCTGCGCTGAACCACGGCGTGATAGGCCAGCGCCACCAGGCCGGCGATCATCGCCGTGGCCAGCAGGCAGGAAATCAGCGTCAGCGCCGCCACCGGGCGTACGCGCTTGGCAGCTTCCAGCGTGTCATGCGCCGGGCCGATATTGATGCTCCATTCCGCGCCCAGCGTGGTCAGCGGAAAGGCCACGCCGCGGCGCATGTTCTGGCGTTCGTTCTGGTAGATGATGCGATTGTCGCGCTCAATGCGCACCGCATAGCCGAAGCTGGTGGCGATGGCGGCCACGGCATCCAACTGCCGTATGGCCAGGATACCGGCTGCCAACAGGCCGGTGCGGCCATCGGCATTAGCCAGCGGCGCCAGAACCACGAATGCCTCGCTGCCATCGCTGAAACGGGCATCTGCGGAAAGTTCCGTCTGACCCGGGGCGAAGTCGCCGCGCCGCAAGCGGTCAAACCATTCAATATGCAGGCCGTCGCCAAGCTGTAGCTGCGTGGCAGCCTCATTGCTTTCGGCCCAGCCTTCGGTCAAGGCAATGCCGTCGGCGTTCAAAAACTGGATGGTGGCAATCTGGGCGTCGGCTTGCAGCGCCAGGACAACATCGCGGCGCAGGGCAGCATTATCTTGTTGCCAGGTTTCGCCATGCCTTGCTTGCAAAACTTCCATGATGCGGCTGCGATTATACAGCCGGCGCTCCAGTTCCTGATCGAACCAGCGGGCATGTTGCGACATGTCGTTTTCCAGGGCGCGTTCCTCGGCGCGCCCGGTTGCCTGCCACAAGGCGAAAGAGGCGCTGGTGCCCAGCAGCAGGATACCAACCAGGGCCGGCAGCAGCGGACGGGGTATTGCCTTGCCGCGATGCGCGGCAAAGCGGGCGGTGCAGCCGATGCCAAGCAGCAGATAGACCGGCACCACCGGCAGCAGGGCCGTGGCATGTTCAGCCCAGAGCCGGGTTTGCGGCAGCAGGTGGAGCGCGCCCAGGCAGAGCACAAAAGCCCAGGCCACCAGCAGGGTGGCTGCCGACCAGACCAGCAGATGCAGGGCGGTGCCGGTATTACTGCCCGGGCGCAGCACCGGGATGCCCAGGCCAACCGCTGCGAACAGGAATCCGGTGGCGGCCACCGGCCCCATATGGCCGATATGGGCAGCCAGGCCATCGGCGGCGGCGAGATATGTCATGCCGCGTTCCAGGTCTGGACTGCGCAAGGCAGTAAACAGGCTCAGGCCGGCAAGTGTGGCCAGGGCCAGAGCGGCAAGGCTTACAAGGCGCTGCTGAGCCAGGCCGGCGAGCAGACCCACAGCGCCGATCACAGCGCAAATCAGCATTTCCAGATGCAGGGGCGGCGCCCCTGGCAGCCAGGCCAGGCGCCAGCCTGCGCTTTCAACCAGGGCCAGGGCATAAAATGCCGCCAAGGCAAGCAGCATTAGGCCGGCCAGACGCATGACGCGGTCTAAGCGCGCAAGCTGTCTGGCCGGCAGTTTTTGCTGCGCGGTGGTTGCCGAATGGCTGGGGGGTGTCATGGCCAAGGTTTTAGCCGCAACGCCCGTCCTGCGCCAGCCGCTATCTTGCATGGCACAATACACAATAACATGTGACGCCGCGGCTATGGCTTGCTGGCATCGGCGGCGAGGGCTATTCCTGTTGCCGGACGGGGTGTTGCGGTTGAGGAATTATGCCCACCTGCTGTGCAAAAATTCCAATACCAAGCGGCACCCATACCTGCCATACCTGCAACCCAGTTGTATTTAGACCAGAGGGACGGAAATGACCAAGGACCTGTATCACTTCATTGGCGGCAAAAAGGTGGCGGGGCAGTCCGGCCGGTTCCTTGATGTCTACAATCCCTCGACCGGTGAAGTTGCCTCGCGCGCTCCGCTGGCCACCAAGGAAGAAGTGGAAGCCGCGATTGCCGACAGCCAGCGTGCGTTTGAGACCTGGTCGCGTACGTCGCCGCTGGTTCGCGCCCGTGTCATGTTCAAGTTCAAGGAGCTTTGCGAGAAGCATGCCGACGAGATCGCGCTGCTGATCGCCAACGAGCATGGCAAGGTGGTGTCGGATGCGCGCGGTTCGTTGCAGCGCGGTCTGGAAGTGGTGGAATTTGCCTGCGGTATTCCGCATCTGCTGAAGGGTGAGTATTCCGACTCTGTCGCCACCGGCATCGACGTGTATTCCATGCGCCAGGCGCTGGGCGTGGTGGCCGGCATCACGCCGTTCAATTTCCCCGCCATGGTGCCGATGTGGATGTTTGCCATCGCCATCGCCTGCGGCAACACCTTCATTCTCAAGCCGTCGGAGAAAGACCCGAGCTGCCCGCTGCGTCTGGCCGAGCTGATGCTGGAAGCCGGCGCCCCGGCCGGCGTGCTGAACTGTGTCATCGGCGACAAGGTGTCGGTGGATACCCTGCTCACCGATCCGCGCATCCAGGCGGTCAGCTTTGTCGGCTCCACCCCGATTGCCCAGTATGTCTATGCCACTGCGGCGGCGCATGGTAAGCGCGTGCAGGCCATGGGCGGCGCCAAGAATCACATGATCGTGATGCCGGATGCCGATATGGATCAGGCCGTGGATGCGCTGATCGGCGCCGGCTACGGCTCGGCCGGCGAGCGCTGCATGGCGGTTTCGGTTGCCGTGCCGGTGGGCAAGTCCACCGCCGACCGTCTGGTGGAAGCGCTGGCGCCGCGCGTGCGGGCGCTCAAGGTGGGTCCTTCGGTGGACAAGGACTCCGAAATGGGCCCGCTGGTCACTGGTGAGCATCTTGCCAAGGTGAAGGGCTATGTTGATCTGGGCGTGCAGGAAGGCGCCAAGCTGGTGGTGGATGGCCGTGGCCTGAAGCTGCAAGGCTATGAGAACGGCTATTTCATGGGCGGCTGCCTGTTCGACAACGTGACGCCGGAGATGCGTATCTACAAGGAAGAGATTTTCGGCCCGGTACTGAGCGTGGTGCGTACTGAGAGCTTCGAGGAAGCCGCCCGGCTGCCGACCGAGCATGAATTCGGCAATGGCGTGGCGATTTTCACCCGCGACGGCGACTCCGCGCGTGACTTCGCCGCCAAGGTGCAGGTTGGCATGGTCGGCATCAATGTGCCGATCCCGGTGCCGCTGGCGTTCCACACCTTTGGCGGCTGGAAGCGTTCGGCTTTTGGCGATACCAACCAGCATGGCCCGGAAGGCGTCAAGTTCTACACCAAGATCAAGACGGTGACCGCGCGCTGGCCGACCGGCATTCGCTCGGGTGCCGAGTTCAACATCCCGACCATGAAGTGACATCATGTCCTTCGGGCTGACCGAAGACCAGCGCGCCATCCAGGAGATGGCGCGCCGTTTCGCCACCGAGCGCCTGGCGCCCGGCGCGGCGAAATGGGATGCCGACAAAATCTTCCCCGAAACCGAGCTGCGGGAAGCCGCTGCACTCGGTTTCGGCGGCATCTATGTACAGGATGATGTGGGCGGTTCGGCGCTGGGCCGGCTGGATGCCGCGTTGATCTTTGAGGAACTGGCTGCCGGCTGCACCTCCACGGCGGCCTATATCTCGATCCACAATATGGCAGCGTGGATGATTGACCGCTTTGGCAACGAGGCGCAGCGCCAACGTTTCCTGCCCCGACTGACCAGCATGGAGCATTTTGCCTCCTATTGCCTGACCGAACCGAATGCCGGCTCGGATGCGGCCGCCTTGCAGACCCGCGCGGTGGATGATGGCGATTACTATGTGCTGAACGGCACCAAGGCTTTCATCTCCGGCGGCGGCCGTTCGGATATCTATGTCTGCATGGTGCGCACCGGCGAACCCGGTGCGCGTGGCGTGAGCTGCCTGGTGGTGGAGAATGGCACGCCGGGCCTGAGCTTCGGCGCGCAGGAAAAGAAGCTGGGCTGGAATTCGCAGCCGACCGCGATGGTGATTTTCGAGGATTGCCGGGTGCCGAAGCTCAACCGCATCGGCGCCGAGGGCGAGGGCTTCAAGATTGCCATGGCCGGCCTGGATGGCGGACGGCTGAATATCGGTGCCTGCTCGATTGGCGCCGCCAAGGCCTGCCTCACCCTGGCGCGTGAGCATGTTGCCACGCGCAAGCAATTCGGCAATGCCATCGCCAATTTCCAGGCCACCCAGTTCAAGCTGGCCGATATGGCCACCGATCTGGCCGCCGCCCGGCTGATGATCCGCAATGCCGCTGCCATGCTGGATGCCAAACATCCGGAAGCAACAATGTATTGCGCCATGGCCAAGCGCTTTGCCACCGATGCCGGCTTTGCCATCTGTAATGAAGCCCTGCAATTGCATGGCGGCTATGGCTATCTGAAGGATTATCCGGTGGAGCGTTTCCTGCGAGACACCCGGGTGCATCAGATCCTGGAAGGCACCAATGAAATCATGCGCGTGATCGTGTCGCGTGCGCTGCTCTCGGGCAGTTTTCTGGATTGAGTGAAAAAGACCATGAGCGATGAAATCCTGTTTTCCGTGCAGAATGGGCTGGGCATCATCCAGCTTAACCGCCCGGCGGCGCTGAATGCCCTGAACCATGCCATGTGTGTGCCACTGGAGCAGCATCTGCGCGCCTGGGCCACAGATGCGGGGGTGAAGGCGGTGCTGATCAAGGGCACCGGCGAGAAGGCGTTCTGCGCCGGCGGTGATATCCGCCGCCTGGCCGATACCGGGCCGGAAGGGCATGACTATCGCCGCAATTTCTGGGGCGATGAATATCGCGCCAATACCGTGATTGCGGAATATCCCAAGCCGTTCATCGCGCTGATCGATGGCATCTTCATGGGCGGCGGCGTTGGCCTGTCCGTGCATGGCAGCCATCGTGTGGTGAGCGAGCAGGTGCTGTTT
>NZ_JAGOLP010000024.1 GCF_017994015.1 Ferrovibrio sp.
GCCCAGAATGCCATAGAGCCGGGTTCGGCCGATTTTGTCAGCGGCCGCACCCGGCTCTATGGCATTCTGGGCCACCCGATCGAACAGGCGCGCTCGCTGGAAACCGTAACGTATGAATTGCGCAAGCGCGGCCATGACGCCATCCTGCTGCCGATCCATATCCGGCCGGAAGATTTCGACGCCGTGTTTCCGCAATTGCTCAAGCTGGGCAATCTGGATGGCCTGGTAGTGACAGTGCCGCACAAAACCCGCATCGCGCCACATTTACAGCATATCGGGCCGATGGCGCGAATCAGCAACAGCATTTCGGTGATCGCACGCTGCCGCGATGATGCCTGGCTGGGCGAAATGTTCGATGGTGTTGGCTGCGTTGCCGCCATTGAGCGGCGCGGGGTGAAAATGCCGGGCAAACGGGTGCAATTGCTGGGGGCCGGCGGGGCTGGCGCTGCCATCGGCGCCGAACTGGCACGCAAAGGCATTGCAGCTTTGCGCATCGTTGAACCGGATACCATACGCGCGCAGAATCTGGGCAGCAGCCTTGCCGCCGCCTATCCGGCGCTGAATGTCAGCATCGGTGCCTCGCGACTGGATGATATCGATTTGCTAATCAATGCCAGCCCGGTCGGCATGCTGGATGAAAATGCGGCGCCCATCACGGCGAGCACAATTCCAAGCCATGTAGTGGTGATGGATGCAATCATGGACCCGGATCGCACCAAGCTGCTGCGCATCGCGGAGGCCAGCGGCTGCCTGACGGTCTATGGCCGCGAGATGCTTGATTCACAGATCGTGCGGGTTTGCGATTTTCTGCTGCGCGCCCGCGAACATGACCGGGTGGATTTTGTGCTCCACCCGGACACGGATTAGCCTGCCGGCGGCTGATCGTCAGGCAAACCTGACGATCAGCTTGCCAAAATTGCGCCCGGCCAACAGGCCGATAAAGGCTTCGGGCGTATTTTCCATGCCATCAACGATATCCTCACGCACCTGTAGCGTGCCATCTGCCACCAGCGGCGTGGCATAACGCAGGAATTCATCGCGATATTCTACAAAATCGGTGACGATGAAGCCGCGCAACAGCAGGCGCTTCACCAATATATCGCGCATCAGCGCGGTCATCGGCGTGGCGCCATCGGCGGCATTGCCAAGATTATATTGCGAGATCAGGCCACAAACCGGGATGCGGGCAAAATCATTCAGCAGCGGGATCACCGCATCCCACACTTTGCCGCCGACATTCTCAAAATAAACATCAATACCCTGCGGGCAAGCGGCAGCCAGCTTCTCTGCAAATGCCGGATCGCGATGATCCAGGGCGGCATCAAACTTCAAAGTCTCCAGCGCATAAGCACATTTCTCGGCGCCGCCAGCGATAGCCACCGTGCGGCAGCCCTGCAACCGTGCCAATTGCCCCACCATCGCGCCCACCGGGCCAGTAGCGGCAGCCACCACCACAGTTTCGCCGGCCTTGGGCTGGCCAATTTTCATCAGGCCGGCATAAGCTGTGAAGCCCGGCATGCCCAGGCTGCCCAAAGCCGTGGGAAGTGGCGCCGCCGCCGCATCCAGTTTGCGCAAGCCGGCAACCGGCAACACGGCATATTCCTGCCAGCCACCCGCGCCCACCACCAAATCGCCCGGCGCATAATCGGCGCTCTCCGAGCGCACCACTTCGCCCACCGTGGTACCCACCATCACCTCGCCCAGAGCCACCGGGCGGGCATAGGACTTGGCGTCGTTCATGCGCCAGCGCATATACGGATCAAGCGAGAGGAATTTGGTGCGCACCAGCACTTCGCCGGGTGCCAGTTGCTGCGGCAGCGGCGCCACCTCCAGCCTGAAATCCGCCACACCGGGCTCAACAGCCGGGCGCCGCGCCAGCACCCATTTCCGGTTATCCGTCATTGTCCCCTCCGCTATGCAAATCTGCCTCAGAGGTAGGACTTGCACAGAAGTAAGTCAATGCATCAACGCCCTCGGTGATAGTGCTTGGCGAAATCCGGCGTGGCGATACCTGGCTTCAGCCGCGTATCATCCTGCGGCGCACCAGCCGTGATGCGCAGCGGAATCACGCCAGCCCAGAGATCGTCGCGGGCATAATCTTCCTCCACATCGATCACGCCGCGATCCCGCACCTTGGCTGACACTTCCTGCAACGGAAAGCGCAACACCAGCGTGGCATCCAGCTCCTTCTGCTTTGGTGCCCGCACCTTATGGCCTGGGATCAAATCCTGCACGATGGCATCGATGATGGCCGGCTTTTCCGCGCCTTCAACACGTTCGCCGCAGGCATAAATCACCACCGAACGGTAATCCATGCTGCAACCAAAACCCGAACGGCCGGCGACCAGGGAATCAACCAGGGTCACTTCGATACAGGCCGGTGCACCATCAGCCAGCGCGCTCAGCATGCGGTTATTCGGGCTGCCATGGATATAAACATACTCGCCCTGGCGCAGGATCGAGGTCGGGATGACATGCGGGCGTCCTTCCAGCACAAAGCCGACATGGCAGACCAGGGCTTCATCCAGGATGGCATGGATCAATGCGCGATCATACGAGCCGCGATCCGGCCGTCGATGCAGCCGGGTCAGTTCGGTTGGTGCATAGCTGCTGTTGCTCATGCTTTGGCACTCTTAATCTGCTGTTCATGCAGCAACATGTCGCCTTCATAGGCCGCCAGTTTGGCCGCGCCCTTGCCGGCGCAGAAATCCTGCAAGGTTTCGTGCAGCGAACGCGGCACCAGCACGCCCTCCACCGCCGTGCGCTTACGCGCCTCATAACGCCGGTCGGATGGCAGCCGGGCGCCTTCCTGCTCCAGCAAACGCTCAAACAGCTTTTCGCCATGCGCCAATTGTGCTTCCCGATTGCCGCCAGCCATGCAGCGCAGCGGATCGATGGCAATCACCAATTCACCGCCGCAGGGCGCACCGGTATTGGCCTTGTCGCGTTCGCCGGCTTCATAGCTCAGCACATCGCCCACCAGCGGGCCGGCCAGCAATTCCACCATCAGCGCGATACACGAGCCCTTATGGCCGCCGAAGGGCAATTGCGCACCGGCCAACGCCACTTTGGGATCCGTGGTCGGCTGGCCATCCGGGCCAATCGCCCAGCCTTCGGGCAGCGCCTTGCCATCGCGTAGACGAATCTGGATTTCGCCGCGCGCGCTGGCGCTGGAAGCCTGGTCGAATACCAGTGGCGGATGGTTGGCGCGCGGCCAGGCAAAGGCCATCGGATTGGTGCCAAACAGCGGCTTGATGCCGCCGGCCGGTGCCACATAAGGAATAGCCGAGACATAGGCAAAAGCTACCAGGCCCTCCTCGGCCAGCCGCTCCACCTCCGGCCACAGGGCGGCAACATTGAGCGCGTTATTCACCGCCAGCGCGGCAATGCCCTGGCTGCGCGCCCGCTCTGCCAGCGGCTGATGGCCCACTTCCAGCGCCAAGGGCGAAAAGCCGCCATGCGCATCCACTTTCACCACACCTGGCGCGAGGTCGCTCAGCGTCGGCACGGCATCCGGCGAAGCCTGGCCGGCACGCAGCGCGTTCACATAGAAGGCCATGCGGAAGAGGCCGTGATGGCGGCATTCATCGCGCTCGGCCATGGTCACGGTATTGGCAATCGCTTCGGCATGGGCCGGGCTGAAACCCTGCGCCGCCAGCGCCGCCAAAGCCGTGGCACGCACCTCGGCCAAGCTCATCCTGATCGTGTCTTCCATCCTGCGTCTTCCTTTCGCTTTAGCAAACCGGGAATCCAGAATTTGCATCACATGCAAATTTGTCAGGATACTTACATGGATTTGCATATGATGCAAATGGATTTGCAACAGCAATATATGCAAGAGCGCTACCGGCCCCTCTTTGCGAGGGGCGCGGCTCAGCCAATCGTCGGGAAAGGGTCAGCGGCGGTTTGTCTTGGCCTTGGCCAGATGTTTGACCTGGGGCTTGGCCGGGGGATGGGCCTGCGGATGCACATGCGCCGGCGTCACCGCCATCAGCATACGCGCCGGCAGCTTGCCGATATTGCGGCCCATATGCGGCAATTCGCAATTGAAATGCACACTATCGCCGGCCTCAAGCGTGAAGCGCTCGCTATCGATCTGAAATTCAATCCGGCCTTCCAGCAGATAGAGAATTTCCTCGCCGGGATGGCTCAGCAGCACCACATCGCGCTCGCCTCCCACCGGAAATTCGAGAAGAAAGGCGCTGATTTCCGGCTCCGGCAGCTGATCCGAGAGATGATGATAGGCATAGCCCTTGGCCTTCACCGGCGGCTCGGCCTTGCGCTCGGCGCGGCGCGAAATCGAATATTGCCGTGCCGGCTTGCTGCCGCCGGGCTCGAACAGATCCCGCAGGGGCATATCAAAACAGCCGGCCACCGCAATCAGGTTGGCAATGGAAGCCCCTGCTTCGCCGCGCTCAATACGCGACAGGAAGGCGGCGGATAGATTGGTCAGCGCGCCCAGCTGCTGCAAGGTCAGGCCGCGCTCGCGCCGCGCCGCACGAATATGCGCGCCGATCTGCTTGGCGACAGCCTTGGCCTGACTCATGAAAACTCCCTACATTGCCATTTGCATGTAGAGAAAATTTGCCGGCCTGGCAAGTTGTCTAGCCGATGGTCATCAGATTGGCATTACCGCCGGCCGCCGCCGTGTTGGTGCTGATGCAATATTCGGCGCAAAGCCATTCCAGCGCATAATCCTCGGACGGGAATTCGCCTGAAAGGACGGGAATGCCGAAGACCGGCACAATCGCCCCGGGTTGCGCCGCCAAATCCAGCGCCAGCCGACGCAAGGCATCGCCATCGCCCTCAAACAACACCAAGTCTGCCGCTGCTACTGCTGACGGCTTCAATGCCGCGCGCACCTCCTCCGGCAATTGCTGCAACACGGCAAGCACATCCGGCGCCGCTTCAGCCTGCAACCTGTTACCGCTGGCCAAGGCCGCCGCCACTTGCAGCAACAGGCCCTGGCGGCTTTGTGCCACAGCGCGGATCAGGCCACGCGGCAACAAACGATACTGGTTACGCTCGCCCACCGGGCCGGCCAGTTCAAGCGCCGCGCCATAGGGGCTGTGCGCGATATAGCGCCGGCAGCGCGCCGCCAGCGCCGTTTCGCCAGCCGCCAGCAGCCAATCGTGAAATTGCTGCGCCACTGCCGGCGCCTTACCGGACACGGGTAGTGACGCCGGCAACTGTGCCAGCAGCCGGCGCAGATAGAGCGGCCCGCCGGCCTTCGGCCCGGTGCCGGAAAGGCCGTGGCCGCCAAAGGGCTGCACCCCCACCACGGCGCCAATCACATTGCGGTTGACATAAACATTACCGGCCGCCGAATGCTGCGCCAGTTGCGTGATGGTTTCATCAATGCGGCTATGGATGCCGAAGGTAAGGCCATAACCCGAGGCATTCACCGCCGCCTGCAAAGCCGCTATCTCGCTGCGACGGAAACGCAGCACATGCAGCACCGGGCCAAAAACTTCCTGCTGCACATCTGCCACGGCGGCAATCTCGATCAGGGTCGGGGCCACAAAGGTGCCGTGGCGTGCCGATGCCGGCAATGCTGCCTGATACACCCTATGGCCGGCCTTCCGCATTGCCTCGATATGATTCAGGATGCCGCGCCGCGCCGCCACGCTGATCACCGGGCCAACATCCACCGACAGCTTGTCCGGCGCGCCAACACTGAGTTGATCCATCGCGCCACGCAACATGGTCAGCACGGCATCCGCGATATCTTCCTGCAAGCAAAGCAGCCGCAAGGCCGAACAACGCTGACCGGCGGAATCAAAGGCCGAAGCAATGGCATCGGCCACCACCTGTTCGGGCAAGGCCGAGGAATCGACGATCATTGCATTGAGCCCGCCGGTTTCGGCGATCAGCGGCACCGGCTGTCCAGCATCGGTGAGGCGCTGCGCCAATGCAGCCTGGATGCTGCGCGCCGCCTGGGTCGAGCCGGTAAACACCACGCCCTGGATGCGTGGATCGGCCACCAGCGCAGCGCCGATGCCGCCATCGCCAGGCAGCAATTGCAGCGCCCCGGGCGGCAAGCCGGCCTCGCGCAGCAGGCGCACCGCCTCGGCGGCAATCAGCGGCGTTTCCTCGGCCGGCTTGGCCAGCACCGCATTACCAGCCGCCAAAGCCGCCGCCACCTGGCCGATGAAAATCGCCAGCGGGAAATTCCACGGGCTGATACAGGCCACCGGCCCCAGCGGGCGATGCGTGTGGTTGCCAAAATGCGCTGCCACATCAGCCGCGTAATAACGCAGGAAATCCACGGCCTCGCGCACTTCAGCAATCGCGTTCGGCAGGGATTTGCCGGCCTCGCGCACGATCAGGCCGAGCAGATGCGGCATGCGATTTTCCAGCAGATCGGCGGCGCGCAGCAGGCAGGCGGCGCGCTGCTCAGGCGGCGTGGCCTGCCAAACCGGCGCCTCGGCCACGGCCATGCCTACGGCTACGCTCACCTGCTCCGGCGTCGCCTCGCTCACATGGCCCACCAGATCAGCCTGCAATGCCGGATTGCGCACCGGCTGGGATGTGGCCGGCTGGGACGTTGCCGGCGCCATAGGATGGTTTTGCGCCAGCAGCGGCGCGGCATGATATTGCCGTTCCAGGCTGCCTAGCAGGGCGGCCGCCAACGCTGCCAGCACCTGCTCGTTGCTCAGATCAAGCCCGGCAGCCAGCTTGCGTGTTCCCAGGATGGCGCGCGGCAACTGGATTTTTGGATGTGGCGCGCCCAGCGGCTCGATCTGCCTTGCCAGTTCCACCGGATCGGCAATCAATTGCTCCAGGGCGATACGCTCATCGTATATCTGGTTGACAAAAGAGGTATTGGCGCCGTTTTCCAGCAGGCGGCGCACCAGATAGGGCAGCAGGCTTTCATGGCTGCCCACCGGCGCATAGATGCGGCAAGGCCGGTTCAGCGCACCAACACCCACTACTTCCTCATAGAGCGGCTCGCCCATGCCATGCAGGCATTGGAATTCATATTGCCCTTCATAGTAATTCTCGCCCGCCATGGCATGGATAGTGGCCAGTGTGCGGGCATTATGGGTGGCGAATTGTGGATAGATCGCATCCGGCGCCGCCAGCATCTTGCGGGCGCAGGCGATGAAAGACACGTCGGTATGCAGCTTGCGGGTATAGACCGGGAAATCCTCCAGCCCATCAATCTGGGCGCGCTTGATCTCGCTGTCCCAGTAGGCACCCTTGACCAGCCGCAGCATCAGGCGGCGATTGCTGCGCCGGGCCAGGTCGATCAGATAATCGATCACAAAGGGGGCACGTTTCTGATAAGCCTGCACCACAAAGCCGATGCCGCTCCAGCCCGCCAGATCGGCATCGAAACACAATGCTTCCAGCAGATCGAGCGAGATATCCAGCCGATCCGCCTCCTCGGCATCGATATTCATGCCGATATCGTAGTGCCGCGCCAGCATGGCCAATGCCTTGAGGCGCGGCAGCAATTCGGCCTGCACTCGGTCCCATTGCGCCCGGCTGTAGCGCGGATGCAGCGCCGACAGCTTGATCGAAATGCCGGGGCCTTGATAAATGCCGCGCCGCGCCGCCACCTTGCCGATGCTGTGAATGGCGCGCTCATAGGCTGCGAAATAGCGCTCGGCATCCGCCGCCGTCATCGCCGCCTCGCCCAGCATGTCATAGGAATGGCGGAATCCCTTGGCCTCCAATGTTCGGCTATTGGCCAGAGCCTCGGCAATGCTGCGGCCAGCCACAAATTGTTCGCCCATCATGCGCATGGCGATATCCACGCCCTTGCGGATCAGCGGCTCGCCACCACGCGCCACCAGGCGGGTCAGCGCCGAGGATAACGAGGTGTCGCTGCTGGTGCTGGTCAGCTTGCCGGTGATCAGCAGGCCCCAGGTGGCGGCGTTGACAAAGAGCGATGGACTATGGCCGAGATGGCCCTGCCAGTCGCCCTCGCCGATCTTGTCGCGGATCAGCGCATCGCGGGTGGCGCGATCAGGGATGCGCAGCAGGGCTTCCGCCAGGCACATCAGCGCCACGCCTTCCTGGCTGGAAAGCGAATATTCATGGATCAGCGCCTCCACGCCGCCACCGGCCTGGCGCTTGCGTCGCAGCTTTTCAACCAACCGCCGCGCCAGCGAACTTGCCGCTTCGGCGCGGCTTGCCGGCAGCGTGGCCTGACTTAGCAGCAGCGGCAAACATTCCAGCTCCGGCCGGCGATAGGCCGCCGTGATCCGGGCGCGCAACACATTCTGCGGCCGCACCGACTGGGCGAATTCCAGAAACGGTGTCGGCGCTGCCTCAGCCAAGCCGGCTTCCTGCACTTCCACATCCAGCCCCGGCCCACCGCCCAGCAGGAAATCGGCAGTCTCGCCACGCTCGATCCGCTCCAGCGCCGTCAGCATGGCCTGCTTGATCAGCCAATGCGGCGAACGGTCTATACGGTCGGCGGCCTTTTTCAGCCGCAGTTTGAGATCCTCGTCCACCTTGACGCCAAGCGTGGTCACGGCCATTGGTAACACCGTTCAGTTAAATTAGGTTGCACCTAAAATTCACAATTGGAGCAACCTTGTCAAATATTTTATAAAGCATTGTATTTGAATAGAAAAAGCCAGGGACCGCGATCCCTGGCTTGGATTTTTCGGTGGTGGAGATTGTCTCAGAGCACCAATTCACGCCGCACGCCGCGCACATCCATCTCGTAATCCAGCACATCCAGCGGCGGCCGGCAGAATTGCCAGGTCAGGCCGGCCGAGGCTGCGCCGCGCTTCACGATCTCATCGGCCAGGAAAGGATGCAGATCGAACACGGTGTAGACTTGGCTTGCTGTGGTATCGCGCCAGCCATAGCCCAGGGCCGCCATACGGCGCTCCATTTCTGCCAGCACAAACTGTGCCTTCTCGCGCAGCGCATCCGGCGTCTGCTCGCCGATGCGGATGCCCTTTTCGGCATAGCTGGCATTGCCTTCCGGCGATTCACCGCTGCCGGCCACCACAAAGCTGGGCCGCGTGTCGCCGCCAGCCGGCATCGTGTAGGAAAAGGCATAGAAGCTGGGGGCGGCAGGCTTTTCGATCTCCGGGCAGACATTGCTGCGCGCAATCGGATTCAGGCCATCGCGGAAGATGCCCCATTCTTCCAGCGGCTTGATATAGCCACGATTGAAAGCTTCGAAGCCCGCATCATCGAAGGGCGCCGGCGAGCGCAATTCGCAGGCGCAGAAAGCGGTGAGCGGTCGGCCCAGCTGCTTGAGATGCGCCGCGATGGCGGCAAAGCCATCGGCCAAAAGCACCGGGCGATCAAAACGCGCCCGTTCGATCACAAAGCCCGGCTCGGCAGCCACGCCGGCGGAATACTGGAACACACCTTTGACGAAGCGGTAGCCGCCCTCGGCGAAACGCAACACCTCAGCCATACTCATCTCTCCTTGCCAATCCGCGCCGCAGCGCGCTTAAAAAATCAGAGCGCGCCCATATAGGCTTCACGCACCGCTGGATCCTTGGCGATATCGGCCGAAATACCGGATTTCACCACCCGGCCCCGGTCGAACACATAAGCCCGGTCAGCCAGTTCCAGCGCATTCATCACATCCTGTTCGATCAGCAGGATGGCCACACCGGCCTTATTGATCCGGCGCAGGGCATCGGTGAGCAATTCCACCGCGCGCGGCGCCAGACCCAGCGACAATTCGTCAATCATCAGCAATTCCGGCCGCCCCATGATGCCGCGACCAATGGCGCACATCTGCTGCTCGCCGCCGGAAAGCGTGCCGCCCGACTGGTTGCGGCGATCAGCCAGGATCGGGAATATCTCGTAGATCTTTTCCAGATCGCGCAGCACCTCGGCCTTGTCGTCGCGTAAATAGGCGCCCATCAGCAGATTGTCGCGCACACTCATGGCCTGGAACAGGCGCCGGCCTTCCGGCACATGCGCCACGCCCGATTGCAGGATTGCTGCCGGCCCGGCGCGGCTCATATCCTTGCCATCAATGGTGAAGCTGCCGCCGCGCGGCACGATCAGGCCGGAGGCGCAGCGCAGGAAGGTGCTTTTGCCGGCACCGTTGGAGCCGACGATGCAAACGATCTCGCCTGGAAACACCTCCAGCGAAATATCCCACAGCACCTGCACATCGCCATAACCGGCCTGCAAAGCCTGAACGGCTAATTTAGGCTTCGACGACATCGCCTTCGCCTCCCAGAATTTGAGCATATTTTTTGCCCAGATAGGCTTCGATCACCTTGCGGTCACGGGTCACTTTCTCAGGCACGCCATCAGCAATCAGTTCGCCATGATGCAGCACCACAAGCCGGCTGGAGACCGATAGCACCACCTTCATGATATGCTCGATGATGATGATCGTGACGCCCTGGGCGGCGATCTTGCGGATCAACGCCAGGGCATCGTCCACCTCGGTGGAATTGAGGCCGGCATTCACTTCATCCAGCATCAGCAGCTTCGGATTCATCGCCAGGCCCTTGGCGAATTCCAGCCGCTTACGCTTGGCCAGGGTCAGCGTGGAAGCCGGCTTGTCGGCCACATCATCCAGGCCGGTGAAGGAGATATGCTTGCGCGCCTGATCGAAAGCTTCAGCCATGCCGCCGGCCCGGCCGGCAAACAACGCGCCAGCCGCCACATTCTCGATCACCGTCATCTTGGGGAATGGCTGCACAATCTGGAATGTGCGCGCCAAACCAAGCCGGGCAATCTGGTGTGGGGCGCGCTTGGTGATATCGGCACCCTGGAAAAACACCTGGCCCTGGCTGGCGGGATGCACGCCGGTGACAACATTCACCAGCGTGGTCTTGCCGGCGCCATTCGGCCCCAGCAGCCCCAGCACTTCGCCTTCCTGCACCGCGAAGCTGACATTGTTCAGCGCCATCAACCCGCCGAAGCGGCGCGATGCGCCTTGCAGCCGCAGAACCTCGGTCATGAGCGCACCTCCTTCTTGGGCAAACGCTCACGGATCAGCGCCAGCAGGCCATTGGGCAGGAACAGCACCAGCACCACGATCAGCAGGCCAAGCACGGCGGCATGCACGGTGAGGAAATTGCGCCAGACCAGTTCTTCCAATGCCAGATAGACAAAGGCGCCCAGCACCGGCCCATAGATGGTGCCAAGCCCACCCAGCAGCACCATCACCAGCGGCTTCACCGAATAGAGAATATCGAACACATCCGGCGGTTCGATATAATGCACCCAGGAAGCATAGATGGCGCCGATGATACCAACACCGACGGCCGAAAGCGCGAAGGCGGTTACCTTGTAGAGCGTGGTGTTGACGCCGAGAATATTGGCGGCGTCTTCGTTCTGATTGATGCAATTCAGCCCGAAGCCAAGCTTGCTGCGGCTGACCACGATATTCATCACGATCAGCAAAACCGCCATGGCCAGCATCACAGCAAAGAAGAAACGCGCCTGCGCATCCACCGGCAAAGCCAGAATCGGCAGGTTAAGGCCCATGCCGCCGCCCGTCAGGTCGCCGGCGGAATTCACCACCTCGCGCAGCACTTCGGCAATCGCCAGGCTGGCAATGGCGAAGTAATGCCCTTTGAGATGCAGGATCGCCATGCCCATCAATGCAGCGAAGATCATGGTGAACAGGCCGGCCGAGAACCAGGCCAGCACCATCGGCGTTCCCATACTCTGCAACACACCCGAGACATAGGCGCCCAGGCCGAAGAAGGCAGCCGTGGCAAAGGACGGATAGCCAGCCATGCCGCCGATGATGTTCCACGACAAAGCCAGGCCGGCATACATGCACATGATGGTGGCCAAGCGCAGCAGGTAGTTGTTGCCGAAGAGCGGCACCAGCGCCAGCACCGCAACAAACAGCAGCAAAGGCAGGATCAGGAGAAGCCGGTTTTTCATTCATACCCCCGCTTGCCGATCAGGCCGGCTGGCCGGAAAATCAGGATCAGGATCAGCAGCACAAAGGAAATCGTCACGGCATGTTCTGGCCCGAACCAGATCGCACTGAAGCTTTCGATCACGCCCAGCGCCAGGCCGCCGATCAGCGCACCAGGCACACTGCCCAGGCCGCCCAGCACGCAAATGACAAATGACTTGCCGAGGAACATGCCGGAATTGAGCGGCGAAATCGGATAGATGATGCTGAGCAGGCTGCCGGCGGCACCCGCCATCAGCGCACCGAGGCCAAAGGTGACGGCATTGATCCGACTGACATTTACGCCCATCAGCGCGGCGGCCTCACGATCCATACGCACCGCCACAATGGCGCGGCCGATCTTGCTGTCGCGCAACAGGCGATAGAGCAACAGCGTAAGCAGAATCGCCAGCGCCATGGCGGCAACACGATCCAGCGGCATGTAGATCGGGCCGAACTCCAATTCACCAAGCGGATTTTCCAGCACCAGCTTGCGGTAATCCGCCTTGAAGGCAACGAGCATGGCGTTGTTGAGCAGCAGATCGAGGCCGAAGGTGAGCGTCAGGGTCATCAGCACCGGCGCAGCCAGCACCCGGTTGACCAGGCCGGCCTGAATGGCATAGCCGAAGCCGTAGAGCAGCGCGCCGGCTATAACCACTGAGAAAAACGGATGGATGCCAAAGGCGGTGTAGGCGAAATAGGCTACATACGAGCCGAGCACGATGAACGAGCCGTGCAGGATGTTGATCACGTTCAGCACACCCCAGACCAGGGAGAAGCCAACCGCGATGCAGGCATAAAGCCCGCCCAGCACCAGTCCGTTCGCAAGAACTTGGAAATAGATCATGAGGTCATCCGATCCGGCATAGGGAACACATCCTGGAGGCAGAGGGCGCTTGCACGCCCTCTGCTCCGTAAAGCGCCAGGATCAATTGGTGCCGAATTTGAAATCGGCCTGCTTGATGACCTCGGGATAGATCACCATGGTCTTGCCACCCTGAATCTGGAATACCGGCGGCTCCAGCGAGGTGATCTGGCCGGTGGCACCGAACTTGACCTGGCCATAGAAGGTGGTCACGTCAAGGCTGGCCAGGGCATCGCGCACCTTGGCCGGATCGAGGGTGCCGGCCTTCTCGATGCCAAGCTGCAACACTGCGCCGGCCGCCGCTGCCGAAGCCTGGGCGTAATCCGGATCAGTCTTGTACTTGCTCTTCCACAGCGCATTGAACTGCTCAGTGGTGCCGAAAATATCCGTGCCCTTGTAGCGCACCGCCGGATGCCACCAGGCCGCCGAGGAGATATTCTCGGCCTGCGGGCCGGCAGCATCGATGAATTCCTGATAAGCCGGGCCGGCAATCATGGTCACCACCGGCGCCTTGATGCCGAGATCCTTCATCTGTTTGCGGATCAGGATCAGGTCGTTGATATAGCCGGTGGCAAACACCCAATCCGGCTTGGCGCCGCGCATCTGGGTGATCGCCGAGGCATGATCCATGGTGCCGATGGCGTATTTCTCGAACATCACAACATCGAGATTACGCGACTTGGCCGACTTCTCCATTTCCTGCGCAATGGCGAGCGGGAACAGATCGTTGCGCGCCAGGATGGCAACGCGCTTGATCTTGCTGTCCTTGGCCACCACCAGATTGGCCAGCGGCTCGGTCAGGGTCTGATTCGGCGTGAAGGTGCCGAACAGATACTTGTAGCCCTGGTCATAGACCTGCTCGGACGATGCCGTGGCAGCGATGGTGGGGATGCCATATTTCTCGGATACGCCGCTGGCCGCCTTGGCGGCGCCGGAGCCAAACGGCGAGAACAGGAAATTCACCTTGTCTTCGCTGATCAGGCGCTCCGCGGTCTGCACCGCACGTGGCGTGTTGGAGGCATAATCGGCATAGACCAGTTCAACCTTGTAGGCCTTGCCGCCCACCTTGATGCCGCCCTTGGCATTGGCGGTCTCGGCCCACAGGTTATAACCTTCCTGCTGCTTCACACCTTCGGGGGAGAGCGGACCAGTCAGCGGCAGCGGGGCGCCGATCTTGATCACATCCTGCGCCAGCGCCGGGCCGGCGAGCGAAACGGAGATTGCCGCGACGCCAAGCCGACAGCCGAGCTGGCGACGCGAGAGAAAGCCTTTAATGGTCATATAACTCTCCTGTTCGTTTTTCTTATCCCACACTTTGGTAGCGCGTTGTGGAGCAATGCGACAAGATCAATATTTTGCATTCTGTGTTGCCATTTCAGCAACGCTCTGATGAAAACCAACCCGCCCGCCAATCGCTTCGGCAGATGGCAGAAAATATGCTTATTCGCGCGGCAACCGGCCTAGGGCGCGCAGGATCATCTCCGGTGTTGCCGGCATCGAGAAAATCTCGACATCGAAGCCCGACAAGGCATCATTGATTGCATTCAGCACGGCGGCAGGTGCGCCGGCTGTACCGGCTTCACCCGCCCCCTTGGCGCCGAGCAGCGAGGTGAGCGTTGGCGTTTCCACATGGCCGATCTCGATATCAGGCAATTCCGCCGCCATCGGCACCAGATAATCCACCAGGCTGCCATTCAGCATCTGGCCGTTTTCATCATAAAGGCAGGCTTCATAGAGCGCACCGCCAATGCCCTGCACGATGCCGCCGCGCATCTGCTCGTCCACCAGCAAAGGATTGATGATGCGGCCACAATCCTCCACCGCCCAATGCTTCAACAACTTCACGAAGCCGCTTTCCACATCCACTTCCAGGTAGCTGGCCTGAAAGCCGTTTGTGAACACAAAGGTATTGGAAAGCTGCGTGAAATGCCCGCTGGCGCTCAAATCCGGTTGCAGATCGCGCGGCAATGTATCCGGGCGGAAATAGGCGATGCGGCCAATCTCGGCCAGATCAATACGCGCCGTGCCGCCGGCCGTGCTTACCATGCCATCGCGCAATTCCAGGCTTTCCGGTGCCGCCTGCAACAGTGCGCCGGCGATCCGCAGCAGGCTGGCGCGCAGTTTGCCCGCCGCCCGCAAGGCCGCCTCGCCGCCCACACCGGCGCCGCGCGAACCATAAGTGCCGCCGCCATAGGGTGTGGTGGCAGTGCTGCCCATTTCCACCCGGATATCCGCCGGCCGCACGCCCAGCACATCGGCCACCACCTGGGTGATAGCGGCGATATTGCCCTGGCCTTGTTCGGTGATGCTGATGGCGCAATGGATGCGGCCATCCGGCTGCAATCTGATCTGGCAGCCATCCTGGGCCGAGATACGCACCTGCCCCGGGCTGTAGGCAGCCGGCCCGGGGTTGGTCAATTCCACCACGGCGGCAAGGCCAATGCCGCGATAGATCCCCCGCGCACGGCACTCTGCCTGATCGCGGCGCAGGGCATCGTAATCCATCATCTGCACCAGCTTATCCAGGCATTGATGATGCGACAGCCGCTCAAATACCATACCGCTCAATGTGGTGAAGGGATATTGCTCGTCGCGCAGCAGGTTGCGGCGCCGGATATCCACTGGATCGATACCGAGACGGCGCGCCGCCGAATCAAGCAGCAATTCGCTCAGCGCCACCACGATGGGATGACCCACGGCACGATAAGCGCCCATCGGCGGCTTGTTCTGAAACGCCAGGCGCAAACGGGCGCGATACGCATCCATATTGTAGCACGAGCCGGTCAGGCTCATCACCTGGATACCTTCCAGGGTTGAGGTGCGCGGATAGACCGAATAAGGCCCGATGCCGCTCAGCGCATCCACATCATAGGCCAGCACACGGCCATCCTCGGCCACGGCAATGCCGGCGCTCACGTCCTGACCACGCGCCTGAATGTCGCTGACAAAACTTTCCAGCCGATCGGAAACAAATTTCACCGGCCGCTTCAACAGCAGGGCCAGGCCACAAACCGCCATCTCGTCGGCATAGGTATGCAGCTTGACACCGAAGGAACCGCCCACATCGGGCGCCTCAACCTGGATATCGCTTTCGCGCAAGCCATAGATCGCCGCGATGGCAGCCTGATTCTGATACGGCGTCTGGGTTGATTGTGTCACCAGCAGGCGCCGCTCGATGGCATCATACTGCGCCAGTATGGCGCGTGGCTCCAACGGCACGCCGGTATGGCGCGAAAAACTGAAATCGCGGCGCAATGTCAGCTTGGCCTGGGCAAAGGCGGCATCCACATCGCCCTTATCCACCTTGGCGCTGAATGCCAGATTATCGCCCAGCTCAGCATGCAGCACAGGCGCATCGGGCAGCAAGGCCGCTGCCGGATCCACAATGGCTGGCAATTCCTGCCAGTCGATCTCCACCAGATCGGCGGCATCCTCGGCCTGGGCACGGCTGAACGCCAGCACGGCGGCCACCGCCTCGCCCTGATGCCGCGCCACCTCGACCGCCATCGGATATTGCGGCGGCGCTTTCAGACCGGGCAGATGCTCCAGCCGCGCCACCATCGGCTTGGCGATGGCGGCCAGCTCGCGGCCCGTGACCACTGCCGCCACACCCGGCGCCTGCAAGGCTGCCGCCGCATTGAAGCCCCGGATACGGGCATGAGCATAGGGGCTGCGGATAAAAACCACATGCAGCATGCCGGGCAGAGTGATATCCGGCGTGTAACGCGCAGCACCCTGCGCCAAGCGCGGCGCATTGGGCCGAGGCAGCGGCTTGCCGATATAAGTGCCGTGAATGCCGACCAGCTGCTTCAGGTCATTGTCGACGCTCATGCCGCGTCTCCCGCCTTGGCTGGCATTGCTTGCCGGCGCGTCGCTGCGGTTTCCATCACTGCATCCACGATGGCGTGATAGCCGGTGCAGCGGCAGTAATTGCCGGAGAGATGTTCGCGCACTGCCTCGCGGCTCGGATCAGGATCAGCGGCGAGCAATTCCTGCGCCGTGAGCAGCATGGCCGGCGTGCAATAGCCGCATTGCATGGCATTGCGGCGCACGAAACTCTCTTGCAGATCGGCGATGGCGCCGCTCTGGTTCAGGCCTTCCAGCGTGCCGATCTCGGCACCATCGGCCTGCACCGCCAGCACCAGGCAGCCACGCACTACCTCGCCATTCAGCAGCAGCGAACAACAGCCGCAAACGCCATATTCGCAACTCACGCGCACACTGGGCAAAACCGCCGCCTGGCGCAGAAAATCAGCCAGATGCATACGCGGCTCGGCCATCGCCTGCAAAGGCTGGCCGTTGAGAGTGAGAGTAATCAGGCGCGCTTCCATACGATCAGCCTTCATTCGCAATACGGCGCAGCAGGCGCTGGCCCAGCAGCCCAGCCAAGTGGCGCCGATACTCGGCACTGGCGTGACGATCCGCCAATGGCGCTAATTCAGCCGCCAGCAAAGCCGCCACCTTGTCGGCTGCTTCAGCCAATGTGAGGCCCTGCAAGGCTGCCGCGGTTTGCGGCGCCGCTTCCGGCACGCGGCCCAGGCCAAGGCAGCCAAAATTCAGCGCCGCGATACGGCCATCCCGCACCTGCGCCAGCAGCAGCATGCCGGCCAGGGCAAAATCGCCATGGCGGCGGGCAAATTCATCAAAGGCCCAGCGCGTATTTTCTGCCGGTAACGGCACCTCAATGGCACAGAGGATTTCATCCGGCCGGAGTGCAGTTTCATACACATCCTGGAAAAAATCCGCCGCCATCACCCAGCGCTCGGCAGCCTGTGATCGCAGCAGGAAACGCGCCTGTAAGGCCAGCATCGCAGCGGGCCATTCCGCTGCCGGATCGGCCAAGGCCAGACTGCCACCAAGAGTGCCACGATTGCGAATTGCCGGATGCGCAATGTGGCGGCAGATCGCCGGCAGCATCGGCAAGGCAGCCTGCACCTGGGCATCGCGTGCAATATCGGCATGGCGGGTCAGCGCGCCGATATGCAGCGCGGTGCCTGTGCGCCGAATGCCGCGCAATTCCTCCAGGCGACCGATATCGAGCAGCAGATCAGGCGCCGCCAGGCGCAGGTTCAATGCCGCCACCATGCTCTGGCCACCCGCCACCAGCCGCACATCGCCGGGCGGCGCCGCCAGTATGCCGAGTGCATCCGCCAGGCTTTGTGCCGCATGGTAGGCAATCGCAGGGGCTTTCATCGCATCTCTACTCTTACACTCTCAGCCTGATCTGGCGGCATAGACTTGTAGATGCCGAGCGTTCTTACAAGTATTATTTTGGCAACAAGGCGTTCCGATAATTCGCACAATCAATAAGCGGGAGTATCGCTCATGGCTTCGGCACAATTGCGCTACTTCGATGAAGTGGTGCGCTGCGGCTCGATTCGCATTGCTGCCGAACGGCTGCATGTGGCGCCTTCGGCAATCAGCCGCCAGATTCGCAACATGGAAGACGAAGTGGGCCTGCCGCTATTTGAGCGCCATGCGCGTGGCGTGGTGTTGACTTCGGCCGGCGAAATCTTCGCCCGTTATGCCCGCGCTGCCTTGCTGGATCATGAGCGGGTGCATGCCGAGATCGACGATCTCAAGGGCCTGCGGCGCGGCCATATCAGATTATGCAGTGTGGAAGGTGTGGTGGCCGACGGCCTGACCCAGGCCATTGCCACCTTCCGGCAGCGTTTTTCCGGCGTCACGTTCCGCCTCACCATCACCGGCACCGAACATGTGATGGCGGCGGTGCGCGATGGCGATACCGATATCGGTATCGCTTTCACGTCCAGCCCTGAACCCGGCGTGCGTTATGCGGCCCGCTTTCGCGATCCGCTTTTTGCCGTGGTATCGCCACGCCATGTGCTGGCCAAGGCCAAGCGGATCAGCCTCAGCGAGGCGCTGGCGCATCCGGTCGCGGTGCCGGAAAAGGGTTTTGGCATCCGCACCCTGCTGGATACACGCTGCCGCTCGGCGCGGCTGGTGCTGCGGCCAACGCTGGAAACCAATTCCATTGAAGGTTTGCGCGGCTTTGCCCGCTCGGGCAGCGGTGTCACCTTCCTGCCGCGCATGACGGTGCGGCGCGAAATCGATTTCAGCCTGGTGAAGCCAATTCCGCTGGTGGACCGCGAATTGCAGCAGGCCAGTGTGGATGTCTGCGTGCTGGAAGATCGCAAGCTGCCCAGCGCGGTGGTGGAATTCCTCAATCATCTGCAAAGAGTTTTCACTGAAGCGCGGTGAGATGAAATTTGCTTTTTGTTCAGCATACCTCTTTTTTATTGACACCCCCTGATCGGAATGCGAGCCTGAAAAAACGCAGTAGCAATGCGCTTTTCAAGCGTCATTCAATCATTTTGAGCAACCAGCCAGGGGGTAATTCCATGAAGATGACCAGCAAACTTGGCCTCACTGCCGCCTTTCTATGCGGTATGCTGACTTTTAACGCAGCCCATGCCGCCGATACGATCAATGTGCGTCTGGATTGGACACCCTGGGGCGTGCAGGCGCCGTTTCACCTGGCTGCCGCCAAGGGCTGGTTCGCCAAACAGGGCCTGGATGTGAAGCTTGAGGATGGCAACGGTTCGGTCACCACGGTGCAGATCGTTGGCAATGGTGAATTTGATATTGGCCATGCCGCTCTGGCGCCGATGGCGATTGCCCGCGCCAAGGGCCTGCCGGTGAAAGCCGTGGCAGCCTTTGCGCGCCAGAATGATATTGGCCTGCTGGTGCCAGCCGAAAGCGGCTGGAAAAGCCCGGCCGACCTGAAGGGCAAGAAGCTGGCCTACACCGCAGGCTCACTGGAAACGCCGTTCCTGGACCGCTTCCTGGCCGCTGGCGGCCTGACCCGCAACGATGTGGAGCTGATCAGTGTGGATGCCGCTGCCAAGGCCGGCACCTATATGGCCGGCCGTGCCGATGGCGCCTTTTCCTCAGCGCCGTTCTTCCTCGGCGTGGTGAAGGCGCAGCGCCCGTCCAGCAATATCCGCTTCGCCGATCTGGGCCTCAGTTTCCCCAGCTTCGGCTTGGTGGCCACCGAACAGAAGATCAAGGAAAAGGGCGCTGCCCTCACCCGCTTCGCCAGCATCGCTGCCGGCGCCTGGATGTATATCGAGGCCGGCAACGAGGATGAAGCCGTGAAGGCGATTATCGCGGCGCGGCCGCAGGCCAAGCTGAACCCGGTGGTGCTGCGTGATCAGATTGATGCGCTGAAGGGCTATTTCCGCACCCCGGCCACCAAGGATGGCCCGCTGGGCGTGATGGCGGAAGCGGATTGGACCACGGCGCTGGAAACCCTGTCTTCCGGCGGCCTGATCCCGGCTGGCCAAAAGGCGGCGGATTACTACACCAACGATCTGCTTGATACCAAGCTGATCGCCGCCACCGCCAAGGGCGCACCCTGAGCCGCATGCAGCAATCCGTATTGGTGCAACCATGCGTCCATTGATCCGTGCCCGTGATGTGGCCAAGCGTTTCGGCGGGCCGGATGGCCTGCTGGCGCTTGACCGCGTGTCGCTGGAAATTGCCGAGGGTGAATTTGTCAGCCTGCTTGGCCCCAGCGGTTGCGGCAAGAGCACCTTCCTGCGTTGCCTCGCCGGGCTGGAACGGCCCAGTGATGGCGCGCTGGAACTGAATGGCGTGCCGATCACCGAGCCACCGGAGCGGCTCGGCATCGCCTTCCAGCGTGATGCACTGCTGGATTGGTGCAGTGTGCGCGACAATGTGCTGCTGCCGGCGGAATTCGGCAATCTGCCGCGCCGCGATTATGCGGCCCGCGCCGATCAGTTGCTGGCCATGGTTGGCCTGGCCGGTTTTGGCGATGCCTATCCGGCCACATTGTCGGGCGGCATGCGCCAGCGTGTGGCGATCTGCCGCTCGCTGCTGCTGGAGCCGCAATTGCTGCTGATGGATGAACCTTTTGGCGCCCTGGACGCCATGACCCGCGACCAGCTCAATGTTGATCTGCAAAAAATCTGGGCGGCGCGCCAGATGACCACGGTGTTTGTCACCCACAGCATCAGCGAGGCGGTGTATCTGTCTTCCCGCGTGCTGGTATTCAGCGCCCGCCCCGGCCGCATCCTGGCCGATATAGCCATCGACCTGCCGCAGCCGCGCAAACTGGCAGACCGCGAATCAGCGGCCTTCACCGGCTATGTGCGCCAGATACGTGGCATCTTCGAATCGATGGGCCTGATCCACGATTGACAATCAGCGAGGACACCACCCCATGCGCCTCAGCCTAGCCGCCTTTTCCGCCAGCCTGCGCCGCAGCGCCATGCCGCTCTTAGCCGCCATCGCTTTCCTGCTGCTGTGGGAAGCGCTGGTGGTGCTGTTCAGCGTGCGGCCGATCCTGCTACCGGCGCCGCATCTGATCATTGCCGAAATCGCCGAATTTCCGCTCTGGTTCCTGGAAAACAGCTTCTACACCCTGGGCATCACCTTAAGCGGCTTCCTGGTGGCTGCCATCCTGGGCATCGCCTTTGCCATCGCCATTGTTGAATCACCCGCCTTCGAGCGCATGATCTTCCCGCTTTTTGTGGCGCTCAACAGCGTGCCGAAAGTGGCGATTGCGCCACTCTTCATCATCTGGCTCGGCACCGGCGCCGAGCCGAAAATTGCCATCACGACACTGATCGCGGTATTCGCCATTGTGATCGACACGGCATTGGGCCTGCGTTCGGTGGCGCCGGATATCATCGACCTGGCCAAGGTGCTGCGCGGCGGCCGCTTGCGCATCCTGTGGCGCATCAAACTGCCTTGCGCCCTGCCCAGCCTGTTTGCCGGCCTGAAAGTGGCGATGTCGCTGGCTCTGGTGGGGGCAATTGTGGGCGAGTTCGTCTCGTCGCAGAAGGGCCTGGGCTATATCATCCTCAGCGCCCAAGGCAATTTCGACACGCCGCGGGTTTTTGCTGCCATCTCTATCCTGGCGGTGATCGGCCTGGGCCTGATGGGTTTGCTGAACATGCTGGAAAAAATGGCCCTGCCCTGGCGGCGCGGCCGTGGTGGTGCTCATGGTTGAGGCAGACAAGATGCGGCAGGTTGAAACTGATATCCTGATCATCGGCGCCGGCGGCGCCGGCATGTATGCCGCGCTGGCTGCCGCCCGCGCCGGCATGGATGCCCTGCTGGTGGATCAGAGCCTGATCGGCCGCGGCGGCGCCACCATCATGGCGCAGATGACCGTGGCGGCCGCCTTGAGCGAGGCTGAGCCTGACGATTGGCATCTGCATTATGCCGATACGCTGAAAGCCGGGCGTGGCCTGTGCGATCCGGCCCTGGCTGAATTACTGTGCCGCGAAGCCCCGGTGCGTATCCGCGAGATGGACGAGTGGCAGGTGGGCTGGGCGCGCAACGACAAGGGCATCGCCCAGGTGATGGCGCCCGGCCATAGCCGCCAGCGCTGCTGCTATGTGGATGTGCTGAATACCGGCCCGGCCATTGCCGCCACTTTACGCAAGCAGGTGGCGCGGGAAAATCGTATCCGCCGGGTCAGCAATCTGGTGGTCACTGACCTGCTGACCGATGCCGAAGGCTGTGCCGGGGCTTTTGGCTATCTGCTGGCCGAGGGCGAGCCGGTGGCAATATCCGCCCGTGCCGTGATCATCGCCGCGGGTGGCCTGACCAAGCTGTATCGCCGCAACAGCGCCAGCGCCAATATGGGCGGACATTCATATCATCTGGCCTTGCAGGCCGGCGCTGAACTGATCGATATGGAATTTGTGCAATTCTTTCCCATCGGCCATCTGGCGCCACGCCTGGTGGGGATGGACCCGATCATGTGGGATCCATTCCGCTACAAACTTGGCGGCCGGCTGCTGAATGGCCAGGGCGAGGACTTCATCGGCCGCTATGATGGCAGCAATGCCGAAGGCTATACCACCACCCGCGACCTAACCACATTTGCCATCCTGAGCGAAGTGGCGGCCGGGCGCGGCACCCCGCATGGCGGCGCCTGGCTCAGCTTCCGGCATCTGCCGGAAGCTGATCTGCTGGCGGCTTTCGGCCCGGTGATCGACAAGCTGCGCAAGAACGGCATCGACCTTTCCAGCATGGATGTGGAAGTGGCGCCGATTGCGCATTACCACATGGGCGGTATCCGCGTGGATACCGCGATGCGCACCGGCCTGGCCGGGCTTTATGCTGCCGGCGAGGCGGTGGGCGGCGCCAATGGCGCCAACCGGCTTTCCGGTAATGCGATCCCTGAAGCCCTGGTATTCGGCTGGGTGGCGGGGCAAGAAGCGGCGCAGCAGGCCGCGCCGCGTCGCGCCTTGCCGGCGGCAGCCCTGGCGGCAGCTTTGGAGACGTACCAGGCACGCTTGCGGCCAACGGATAACAACCACGATGTGATCGGCGCACTGGAAGCCGAATTGCCCGGCCTGATGTGGGACAAGGTGGGGCCGTTCCGCAATGCCGCCGATCTGGCCGCAGCGCTGAAGCGGCTACGCGCTATGCAAATTGAACTTGCAACGGCAACGGCCGGTGAGAACCCGGTGTTCAATATGCAACTGCAATCCTGGTATGACCTGCGCGCGGCACTGAGCAGCGCCGAAGCGGTAACGCTGGCGGCGCTGGAACGGCGCGAAAGTCGTGGCGCGCATCAGCGTGATGATTTTCCGACCTTGCAGGATAGCTGGCAGCGCAACCTGATTATCCGGCGCCAGGAAAATACCCTGGCCTTAAGCAAATCCCCGCTATTGACGGTGGCCGCATGAACGAGACTGAGACCATCCTGCAAATCCGCCGTGGCACAAATCCGGCCGAGACGCAGTATCAGGATTTTCAACTGCGCTATGAGGAAGGCACATCGGTGCTGGATGCGCTGATGCGGCTGCGGCGCGAGCAGGATTCCAGCCTGGCTTTCCGCTATGCCTGTATCAGTGCCAATGTGTGCAAGGAATGCGTCATCCTGGTGGATGGCGAGAAGGAATATGCCTGCACCACGCGGCTGCGGCCCGGCCGCATGGTGCTGGAGCCGCTGCCCGGCAAGGGCCTGCTCCGCGATCTGGTGACCGATACCGTGCCGCCACGCGAAAAGCTTTAACGAAACAGCTTGGCCAGGCGCTGCTTCAGCAAGGCCCACAGCATCGCCGGCAGATTGATATCCGTCTCTACCACCTGGGCAGCATCGCCGCGCAGCATGGCGCTGAGATTGGCCGCAAAGCTGGCCGCCATGCGGGCAGCAAAATCCGCCACCAGTTCGGAGCGGCCAAATTGCGCCAGCGCGCCGGTAAGCTGATAGCGGATTTCGATATCAATCGCGGTGCGATCCGCTGACAGCGCGCGCAGGGCATAGCTGACCGCACCCTTGGCGCTGGAGCCGCCCTTGGCATCACGCCCCTGGCCGGTGATGCGGCCACGTTTCTGCGCTTCGTCGCGCTCAATCTCGGCCTGGCCGGCAAAGCTGGCGCGGATCGGGCCGAACTTCACCGTCAACTGCCCGCTGACCTGATTGCCAACCACCTGCTGCACGCTGGCGCCCGGCAGGCAGCCGGCAACGCGGGCGGTATCGGCCAATGCCAACCACACCGGATCGATAGCTGCATCAATCTCCAGGCTCTGGCGCAAAACCGGGCCATCCTGGCCGAGAGCCGCGGCCACCGCAGCGGGTTTTGGCGCCGGCGTTGCTGCCGCAACTGGTGCTGCCGCCACGGCTGTTATCGCAATTGCTTCAACCGCCATTGGCTGACGCCCCTGGGCCACAGCGCGGATTGCCGCCACAATGCCCATATAGCCGGTGCAGCGGCAGATATTGCCGCTCAATTCGCGCCGGATGATGGCTTCATCGGCATCGCCATAACGCAGGATGATATCGCGCGCGGTAATCAGCATGCCCGGTGTGCAGAAGCCGCATTGCAAGCCATGATGCACCGAGAAGGCTTCACGCAAGGCCGCCATCAGTTCGTCGCCATCAAAGCCTTCGATGGTACGCACCTGGCTGCCGCTGCAACTGACCGCCGCAGGCAGGCAGGAGCGCATCGGCTGGCCATCGATCAGAATGGTGCAGGCGCCGCAGACACCCTGCTCGCAGCCCAGATGAGTACCGGTGAGGCCAACCTGCTGGCGCAGAAAATCGGCCAGATGGGTGCGCGGCTCAGCCTCCGCGTGGCAGGCTTCGCCATTCACCGTGAGCGATACCTTGGTCATGCCAACTTTCCTTCCAGCCCGGCCAGCGCACGCTTCACGGCGGTGCGATACATCTGCCGCGCCAGTTCCGGCCGCGCCGCCAGCCGCTGATCAATTTCTGCCAAAGCCACAGGCAAGGCCGCAGCAACACCCTGTTGCAGCAGCAGCGCGGACGCCTGTTCCAGCACAATCGGCGTGGTCTCGATGGCGCCGCAGACGACCCGAGCATAACCGCGCCCGGCATCCAGCATCACGGCCCCGATGGCCTTGGCAAATTCGCCGGTCTTGCGGCAGAGCTTGTGATAGCTCCACTGCGCCTGCGCCGAAGCCTTGGGTACAATGATGCGTTCCAGCAATTCGCCAGCTTCAAGCTGCGTAGTGAAACCACCCAGCATGAAGCCATCCACCGACAACAGGCGCTGTGTCTTGCCATTGCCAATCTGCAAACGCGCATCCAGGCAAAGCAAGGTGCTGATCCAATCCGCTGCCGGATCGGCATGTGCCACACTGCCGCCAATGGTGCCGCGATTGCGCACTGGTCGATAAGCAATGCCGCCGGCCACATGCCGCATAAGGCCATTGCCGGCATCCGGCACCAGACCATCCTCAAAAGTCGCATGAGTGATCGCTGCGCCATAGCTATAGGCATCACCATGATCCTGCACCGCGCGCAGGGCCGGCACATGGCGCAGATCAACCAGCAGGCTCGGCCGGCTCAGGCGCAGGTTCAGCATCGGCCCCAGCGATTGCGCGCCGGAAACCGGGCGAATATCGCCCTCGTCCTGGTGCAGCGCGGTGTAGATTTCAGCCAGCTCCGCAGCGCGCATATACTCATAGGCGACCGGCTTCATTCTGCGGCTTCCTTCTGGCCGGCTTGCAGCAAGGCTGTCAGAATCCGCTCCGGCGTAGCCGGTATGGTGCCGATTTCAGCGCCCAATTCTGCCAGTGCATCATTGATTGCATTGACGATGGCGCCGGCCGGCGCAATGGCACCGCCTTCGCCCACGCCCTTGATGCCATGCGCGGTATACGGCGACAGCGATTGCGTATGGCCGATACGCATGGCGGGAATCTCGGTTGGCCCGGGCAGCAGATAATCCACCAGGGTGGAAGCCAGCGGCTGGCCGGCGGCATCGTAGCTGCTTTCCTCAAACAGCGCCGTGCCGATGCCTTGCGCCGCGCCGCCAAAGGTCTGGCCTTCCACGATCATCGGATTCACCATCTGGCCGCAATCCTCAACAATGGCGTAATCGAGGATTTCCACCATGCCGGTTTCCACATCCACCGCTACCAAAGCCGCATGCGAGGCATAGGAGAACACGCCGGTATCCACCTTGGGCTTGTAGCCCTCGGTCACTTCCAGGCCATGAGTGTCCACGCCTTCGGGCAACGTCTCGGGCCGCAGATACCAGGCGCGGCCGATATCGGCAAACCCTACCGAAGCATTGCCGGCATGAATGCGGCCATCACGGAACTCAACCTCGTCGGCACGGGCCTGCAAGAGATGCGCGGCAATGGCCTTGATACGCACGGCCAGTTCGGTGGCAGCTTTTGATACAGCGCCGCCGGCCATCACAATGCCACGTGAGGCGTAGGCGCCGGTGGAATAAGGCGTCAATGCCGTATCGCCCAGGCGCACCTTGATATCCCCAAAGGCCACCGGCACGATGTGATGTGCCACCTGCGCCAGGGTGGTTTCCAGGCCCTGGCCAATTGTGTGGATGCCGGCGCGCACTTCCAGCGTGCCATCGGCATTCAGCTTCACCGTGGCCTGCTCAAAGCCCGGCACCAGCGGCAGGCCCCAGGCGGCAAACACCTTGGTGCCATGCGCCGATTGCTCGGTATAGGTGGCCAGGCCCAGGCCGATGCGGCGGCCATCGGGCAGCACACGCGGGCCGCTGCGGATTTTCTCCAGGCCGATCATCTCGGCCACCTGCCGCAGCGATTCAGGATAATCGCCACTATCGTAATGCTTGCCGGTTACATTGGTGTAGGGCATGGCACTTCCCTGCACCAGATTCTCCGCCCGCACCTGCATCGGATCACGCCCCACGGCGCGGGCCACGGCATCAATGGTCAATTCGATGGCAAAGCACACACCGGGCCGCGCCACGCCGCGATAGGGCGCAAAGGGCGGCTTGTTGGTGGCGACTGAATAGGTGCGGCAGCGATAGGCGCGGAAATCATAAGGCCCCGGCAGGTTGCCGCCGGCCTGCGCGGCTTCCAGGCAGGCGGTGAACGGCCACACCGAATAGGCGCCGGCATCCACCATCACTTCGGCATCCAGGCCCAGCAGCCGGCCGTTATTATCGGCATAGGCGGTGACCTTGTAATGATGCTGGCGCGCATTGGCGCCGGCGGTGAGATGTTCGCGGCGATCTTCCACCCAGCGCACCGGGCGCTTCAAGTGCATTGCCGCCCAGCACACCGCAATCTCCTCCGGCTGCAACAGGCACTTATAACCAAAACCACCGCCCACATCTGGCGGCACCACACGCACACGCGCCTGATCGATGCCCAGGCATTCCGAAAGGCCGGTGCGGATCAGATGCGGCACCTGGGTGGAGGTGTAAACCACCAGCTGATCGGCCTGGAAATCCCAATAGGCCAGCACGCCCTTGCCTTCCATCGGATGCATGCATTGGCGTGCGGTGGCATAGACGCGCTCCACCTTGATCGGCGCGGTGCGGGCCACTTCCTCGATGCCGCTATCGAAGAAGGTTTCCAGAAACAGATTGTCGCCCCATTCCTCATGCAGCAAAGCGGCGCCAGGCGCACGGCCCTGATCGCAGCCGACGATGGGCGGCAATTCTTCAAAATCCACTTCAACCAGCTCGGCCATGTCTTCGGCGGCGGCGCGGCTTTCGGCCACGCACATTGCCACCGCTTCGCCGACATAGCGCACCTTGCCGGTGGCCAGAGCCGGATAGGCCGAAAGTTTGTAGCCCGGCAGGCTGGAGCGCGCCACGATGGGGCTCACATTCTGCAAATCCTCGGCGATGAATACCCGGCCACCAGCCGGCTTGCTGATACCGCGAATGCGGCCATGCGCAATCGGGCTGCGCAGGAAAGCCACTTCCAGCAGGCCCGGCATGGCGATATCGCCTACAAAGCGGCCGCGCCCATGCACATGGCGCTCGTCTTCCTTGCGCCGTACCCGGGCGCCGATGCCGCTGCCGGATTGAGCAATGCTCATGGCTTCACTCCCTAAACCTGAAGCAAGGCAACCGGGCCACCAGATCGGCGGCCCGGCGCCATGCTATTACACCTTCTTGCCGTACGGGAAGTTCAGCATGCGGGCCTTCATGAAGGCCAGTTCGCTGATATTGGTGTACGGAATAACCGTCTCGCGGAACTTGATGATGCTGTCGAACAATTCGCGGCTCAGCGCATCTTTCGAGGCAACATCATTCACCACGTCATTCGACGCCCGGCCCAGTGCGATCAGGGTGTCATCATCCAGCAGCTTGATCTGCACCTTGTGGTCTTCCACCATGGTCTTGAGCGCAATCGCATTCTTGGCGACGAACTCGTTGACCACCAGCGCATTGGCATATTCGTTGGCGCCCTTGACGATCTCCTTCAGGTCATCCGGCAAAGCCTCATAGGCCTTCAGGTTGACGAAACAATCCAGGATGCCGCAGGGCTCGACCCAGCCCGGCCAGTAGTAATACTTGGCCAGCTTGTGCAGGCCAAAGGCCATGTCGTTGACCGGGCCGACAAAGTCGGCGCCGTCAATGGCGCCCGATTGCAGCGCCTGCGGCACTTCGCCCAGCGGCATCGCCACCGGCGTGGCACCCACAGCCGACAGCACGCGCGCACCAAGGCCGCCCAAGCGCATCTTGAGGCCCTTGAAGGAATCAATCGAGGTCAGTTCCTTGTTGAACCAGCCGAAGCCCTGCACCGAGGTATTGCCGCTGCGGAACATCTTCACGCCGAGCTGGGCGTAAACCTTGCCGGCCAGTTCTTCACCGCCACCAAACTTGTACCAGGCATCCTGCTCCTGGGTGGTGAGGCCAAACGGCACCGGCGACAGGAAGTTCATGGCATTCAGCTTGCCAACCCAGTAGGGCGGATAGCCATGGCCCATTTCCAGGCCGCCATCGGCAACCGTGTCCATCACCTGCAACGGCGGGGCGATTTCACCGGCAGCATAGAGCTTCACCGTCAGGCGGCCGCCCGAAGCCTTGGTGATGTAGCTGGCCACGGTTTCAGCACCAGTGGCGAGGACCGGCGAATTTTTCGCCCAGGTCATCTGCATCTTCCACTCGATCTTCTTCTGCGCAATCGCCGGCTTGGCGAATTGGCTGGCGCCGAGACCAAGCGCTGCCGCGCCCGCCCCCAGTTTCACAAATTCACGACGCTTCATTGTTGGTCTCCTCTGTTTCAGACTTCAGTTTTCACGCTTAGCCAAACAAGACTTTTGGCAGCCAGGTGGCCAATTCCGGCACGAACCAGATGGCAACGACGCCGAAAAGCTGCAGCAACACAAACGGGATCACACCGCGCATGATGTCGATGGAGCGCAATTGCGGCGCCACGCCTTGCAGATAGAACAGCGCAAAGCCGAAGGGCGGTGTGAGATAGCTGGTCTGCAACACGATGGCCATGGCAGTGCCGAGCCAAATCGGATCAACACCCAGGATGAACAATGCCGGCGCGAAGATCGGCACCACGATGAAGATGATCTCGAATGTGTCGAGGATGAAGCCGAGCAGGAACATCAGCGCCAGCACAAAAATCACGGCGCCGCTTTGGCCGCCGGGAATCTGCCGGATCAGATCAGTGATGATATCCTCTCCACCCAGGCCACGGAAAACCAGTGAGAAAAATGTTGAGCCGATCAGGATGGCATAAACCATGACGCTGATCTGCAACGTATCCTGCGACACACGCCAGAGCAGATCGATGGTCAACTTGCGCTTGAGCAAAGCCAGCAGCATGGCGCCAAGCGCACCCAGCGCGGCCGATTCCGTGGCGGTGGCAATACCGGTGAGGATCGAACCGAGCACCACCAAGATCAGGGTAAGCGTTGGCAAAGCCGCCACTAGCACGCGGCGCAGGCGGCCATTTCGTTCGGCTTCAGTCATTACGATGGCTGGGCAACTGGCCGGATCGCGGATCGCCTTGTAGATCACAAAGGCAATAAACCCGGTTACCAATACCAGGCCGGGCAGCATAGCGGCGGCAAACAGGTCGGTACTTGTTACTACATCGCCGCCAAACTTTCCCAGTTTCATATTGGCCTGGCTGTTGGCATTTTGCAGCATGATACCAAGCAGGATCAGCACCGTGGAGGGCGGGATAAGCTGCGCCAATGTACCGGAAGCACAGATCACACCGCTTGAAAGCTTGGGATCGTATTTCGCCTTGGTCATTGCCGGCAGGCTGATCAGGCCCATGGTGATGACGGTGGCGCCAACAATACCGGTGGAAGCCGCCAGCAGAGCGCCCACCAGCACCACTGAAATCGCCAGGCCGCCGCGCAGATCACCAAATAGCTGGCCCATGGTTACAAGCAGATCTTCGGCCAGCTTGGATTTTTCCAGCACCACGCCCATGAAAACAAACAGCGGCACCGCCACCAATGTTTCATCCACCAGAATAGTGACAATGCGGCCCGGGATGGAGGACAGCAGCACCCAGCTGAAATCGCCGGTGAGCACACCGAGGCCGGCAAAGATCACGGCGGTGCCAGCCAGACTGAACACGACCGGAAAACCACTGATCAGAATGACAAATACACCCGCGAATAGCAGCAATGCGAGAATGTGCGGAATTTCAAACATGCGACGCACTCTCGCTGCGGGCGGGGAACAGGATGTTAAGGCTGCGCAGCACAAGCGCCAGTCCCTGCAATGAACACAGCGCGCTGAAAACCAGCACGCTGGTCTTCATCACATACATAGCCGGCAGGCCACCGGCCGTAGCCGAGCCCTCACCCATGCGGATTGAGCGCATCGCAAAGGGCCAGGCGAATTGCCAAAGGATGTACATGGCGGGCCACAACAACAACAGCACACCAAGGATATTCACCAGCGCCTTGCCGCCGGGTGCGAAATCCTTGAACAGCACATCCACGCGCACATGTTTTTCATGTTTCAGCACATAACCGGCACCGAGCGCCACGGTCAGGCCGTTGAGCCAGATGAAAGCTTCGCTCAACCACGGGAAACCGACATGGAAGGCATAGCGCAGCACCACAACTGCTGCGGCAATCACAATGACAAACGGCATCGCTGCCACCAATACACGACCAACGCCCTCATTCAGCGCATCGATACAGCTAGCCAAGGTCAAAGCGATCCGCCGCACATCCCACTCCTATGAAACAGTCCATACCGGCCAGGGCTTGCGGCCCTGATAGGCTTTTGCCAAGGCCAGCAACGGCGCCTCGGCATACCAGGGCGCTACAAGCTGCACACCCAGCGGAGCCCCTGCATGATCCGTGCCGCAAGGCAGACTGATGGCGGGATGGCCGGTGAGATCAAACCAGCTCAGATAGGGTGTCCATTCGCGGCGCATGTCGCCCACTTCCACACCATCCACTGCAATCGGCGCCAGTACTGGATGGTCGGCAGGCAGCGGGCCGCGGCTACCCACCGGGGTGAGGATAAAATCGGCACCGGCAAACAATGCTTGTGTGCGACGGAAAATCTCGGTGCGGCGATAGAGTGCGCGCTGCAATTCCAGGCCGGAATAGCCCAGGCCTTCGCGGATACCGGCCACCAGGCTCGGCTCCAGCACATTTTCCAGCTCCTTGAACTGTGCCGCAAACCGCGCCGCCCAGTTGGATTGTTGCAGAATGCGCCAGACAGGCTCGGCATTCTCGATCTCGCCATCATGCAGGCTTACCTGCATGCCCAGCGCCTTGAACGCCTCCACTGCCTGCATGGTCGCAACGCGAACATCCTCGGCCAGATGCTGGTTGCCGGCTTTCAGGATCACCAGCAGGCGCTTGCCCTGCCAATCCATCGGCTGGCCCAGAGCCGCCATCGCAGCAGGCGCCGGCAGGCCAATCGAATGCGGATCGGCATCAAGCGGGCCGCTCAGCGCATCCAGCGCCTGTGCGATAATCTCCACCTCGCGCGCGATCAGACCAAGGTGGATAAAGTTGGCAAAGCCCTCGGGTACCAGGTCATGCGGGATGCGCCCCAGCGTGGGTTTCAGCCCAACCACGCCACAGCAGGCCGCCGGCAAGCGTGTCGAAGCGCCGGCATCGGTGGCTAATGCCAGCGGCACCTGCCCGGCAGCCACCGCCGCGCCCGCACCGGCGCTGGAGCCACCGCATGTCACGGCCGGATTCCACGGATTGCGCGTCAAACCATGTGCCGCTGAATACCCCATCATTGCATGGGCGAATTCGGTGGTGCTGGTCTTGCCAACGATCACTGCGCCGGCAGCACGCAGCCGTGCCACCGCAATCGTGTCTTTCGCTGCCGGCGCCGCCTGCGCCATGCTGCGCGAGCCCCAACGTGTTGGCATGCCCGCCACATTGAGAATGTCTTTGACGCCAACCGGCAGGCCAAAAAGTGGCAGGCTGGCATCGCCCTCAGCATCCAGCTTCGCCGCCGCAGCCAAAGCAGCAGCGCCATCAACATGCACAAAGGCATTGATGCCGGCACGATCATCGGCAATGCGCTCAAGCGCTGCCGCAGTCTGTTGCAGCGCCGCCCCGCCGTTAACCGGCGAAGTAGCGCCAAGGTACGTAGTTGCCATGTCCCACCCGCTCTGGCCACGCCCTGAAATATTTATGATGTTATACTGATGTTTTTTCCGGTCGAACGTCAATGCTGTTTTTCATTCCGCAGTCATATTCGTTGCCAAGGATGTCGTGAGACGAAACGGCAATGAGTATATTTCCTGCGTATTATCTGGATTTTTTCTTGTCGTTGGCGTCCTGTCGGTTTATTCAAGATATTGAAGTTGCTGCTGTGTCGCGGCTCGCCTTGCTGGATAATTATGCAGCAACCGCCCGTTTATCGACCAGATTGATTGCCGGCCATGCAGACTGGTTCAGGCGCGTGTGAATGTGGCATATAAGCTAGCTACAAGTTGTTGAACAACGTATCAGGGGCTTTTGCATCGTGGCAAAAAAGAAAGTACAGCGCCGCGCCTCGGCCGAGGCGGCGCCGAATGAGCTCAATCTGCTGATTTCAAAAATGCCGCTCTGGGCGCGGCCAGGTTTTCTGATTCGCCGCCTGCATCAGATTCACTACGCGCTGTTCTATGAGGAATGCGCCAAGTTTGACATCACGCCCGTGCAATATGGCCTGCTCACCACGTTATCAATCACACCGGACCTGGATCAGAATTCGCTCGGCCGCGAATTGGGCATTGATCGCACCAATGTGGCCGATGTGCTCAACCGCCTGTCAAAGCGCGGTCTGCTGGAACGTCGCCGCAGCGACAAGGACAAGCGCATGGTGCTGGCCCGCCTGACGCCGGAAGGCGAAGCCGCAACACGCGAAATGTATGAGGCAATGCAGCGCGCTCAGGCCCGCTTGCTGGAGCCTTTGCTGCCTGAAGAACGCAATGCCTTCATCACCACGCTGATCCGGCTGATTGATGGCAACAACCATCTCGGCCGCACCATCTTCAATCCGAGCTAGCCTATCCCTCAGATCGGATAGACCAGCGAATTCGCCACCAGCAGATTGTCGTAGACGCATTTGCGCTCGGCCAGCAGCAGAGAACCATTCTGACGCTTGAACGTGTCCAGATAAACGCCGACCTGATGCAATGTGGTTTCCGGCCGGTCAAACAAGGTTTGCAGGATGATATAGTTGGCGCGGGCCTGGATGCTGCCATCCTCGGCCAGTTTCACCACGCGGGTATTGGCGATGAAATGCCGCAGGTAGCGCGGCGCAAACATTGCAGTCTTTTCCACGGCAAAGGCACGATCCGCCAGCATGCCGCGGCCCTCACAATAAATCAGGCCAACCGGCAGGTTGCGGTCAAAATTCTCGCGCGCGGTCACCACATAAAGCGCATCCTCGGTGAAAAAATCCGGCCAATCCTGCAAGCGGCCTTCATCCAGGGCGGCGCTGTAAGCGGCGTTGAAATCCTCGATCTCCTGACGCAGCAGCAGGTTCTGCATCACGGCATCGGCATTCGGGGTCATCTGGCTGGTCATGCTGGTTTCCTCACAGATCGTCGACTTACAGGCCCATCACGCCACGCCAATGCCCATACATGGCGCGGATCGCGGATTCCGAGATCAGCGTATCCGATGTGCCCGCCGGCGTGGCCGGATCAAGCGCCACCAGATGCTGACCATTGGGCACGCTCTTCATGCCATCCTGCACAAACTTCATCGCTTCGTTATCTTCCAGGCCGAGGAAGCCGGCCGGCCCCATCAGATTGCCTTGCCGCAGGCGATGCCGGGTCATTTCCTCATCATCACCTTCGAATCCGAACATGGTCCACACCATGGTGAATTCGTTCGGACCATTCGGCACAATCTGGCGCAGGCCGAGTGTGTTCATCTCTCGCTGCACGATCAGGTTGGGCCAGATTGTCGACATGGTGACCGACCATGGCGAATCGAATTCGCCGATGAAATCCATGAAGCGCGGCTCCTGCAGCACCATGCCTTCCTTGTAGGCGCGCATCTCCTTGCGTGAGCTTTCGCTGACCTTGGCCCCTTCCTGCTTGGCTGAAGCCATCACGCCATGGCGGCCGCTGGCATCGCACAGCATCAGCGACTTGTTGCCCGCCACCAGCAGGCCGAAAGTGACCAGGAAGGTATGCAGCAATGTGGCGTGATACGGGTCTTTCAGATTCTCGTGATAAAGCTTCCAGTTGCCCGGCAGCGTGTTGCGGTAATAACCCAGCACCTTGAGTTTGCGGCCATCAAAGGTGGCGTCAAATTCACGCAGGATATCGGGGCCGAGATACTCCTCCAGCGATTCAATTTCCGCATCATAGGAAGCGAATACCACCCCACGCCGCGTTGTCACGTTCAACTTCTTCAACGAATGGTCGGCCGGCTTGAAATCCTTCGGCATGCCGCCCTTGCCATCAACACCGCGGCGAAACGGCACGCCGGCCAGATTGCCGCGCAGGTCATACGACCATTGGTGATAAGGGCAGACAAACTCCTTGGCATTGCCGCGCAGGTCGCGGCAGAATTCGGCGGCGCGATGCGCGCAGCGATTCTCGAACACATTGATGCTGCCATCCTCGGCCCGCGCCACCACCACCGGGGTCGGGCCGACATTGGAGCGGATGTAATCGCCGGCTTCCGGAATTTCCGCTTCCAGCGCCACGTAGTTCCAGGTCCGACCGTGGAAGATACGCTCCACTTCGCGCTGATAGATTGCCTCGTCGGTGTAAACCCAGTCCGGGATCCGGGTGAGACCCTCGGCCGGCCAGACATAGTTTGCAAAGGAAGGCGCGGCGATTTTTGTCGGGGCTTGCTGGTTCACGGGGCATTCCTCACTGTGGCTGAGTATTTCCGCATCCGCCCAGGCAGCGCCAAAATCTTCCGGCGGGGCGGTTTCATGTTTTTCGAGCAGGCCACGCAGCTTGCGCGCCTGGGCAGCATCGCCGAAGCAGATCGCCGCCTTCATTTGTGCGCCATCGTAGAGCAGCGCCAGCATGTCGCCCGGCAACGCGCCGCGCTTCACGGCAGCGCGCAGGCCCGGCTGCGGCAGGCCGAATATCTGCACGCTAAGGCCAAATTGATCGGTCCAGAACCACGGCAACGGCGTTTCCGGCAAAGGCAAATCCAGCATCGCGGCAGCGGCAATGCGGGCCTGGATTTCAGCATTCTGCCAGGATTCAAAGCGCAGCGGCGGCAGGCCAGTATCGGCATGATAAAGCGCACAATCGCCGGCAGCATAAATATCCGCAGCGCTGGTGCGGCAGGCAGCATCCACCTGGATCGCCCCGGCCTGCACAATCAGACCGGCCTCAGCTGCCAGTTCGATATTGGCCAGCGAGCCGATGCTGACCAGCAATAGATCAGCTTCCAATTCTGCGCCTTGGGTAAATTCAAGCCGCACGGCCTTGCTGGCGGCGCTGATGCCGGCTGGCGCTGCGCCGAGGCGGAATTGTACGCCCTGGCTTTCCGCCACCTGCTGAAACAAAGCCGCAGCCGGCGCCGGCAGCAGCCGCGCCAGCAGATGCGGTTCACGTTCCACCACGGTAACGCTTTTGCCCAGCTTGGCGGCCAGCCCGGCCACTTCCAGGCCGATGAAGCCACCGCCCAGCAGCACCACACGCCGCGCCGCCTGCAAACGCGGCTGCAAGGCCGCCACATCAGCCAGATTGCGCAAGGTCAATATACGCGGATCGTCCGGCAAATCGGGCAATGGCCGTGCCCGCGCGCCGGTTGCCAGCAACAATTTGGTGAAAGCCAGTTCCGAACCATCATCCAGACGCAGCTTTTTCCCCGCTGGCAACAACGCTACGGCATTGCGGCCCGGGCGGAAATCCAGCTTCAAGGCTTCAAATGCCGCTTCAGGCAACACCAGACAATCCGCCTGGCTCTGGCTGCCATCCAGCAATCCCTTGGACAATGGCGGGCGCTCATAGGGCAGATGCGGCTCATCCCCCAGCAACACCAATGGCCCGGCATAGCCCTGTTTGCGCAAGGCCTCGGCGGCACGCAGGCCGGCTTGGCCGCCCCCCACGATCACAATCGGATCACTCGCCGCGCATGTAGCCGGGCAAGCAGTTGCTTCCACCTCGGCAGCAGCGTCGGCATCGATATCAACCAGGATGGCATCACCTTCCAGCTTCACCGGATAGGTGGCCAGATCAACCGTGACCGGCGCGCCCTGCGCCTTGCCGGTGCGGATATCAAACAAACCCTGATGGATCGGGCATTCGATACAGCCATCCTCGATATAGCCATCTGACAGGAAGGCGAATTGATGCGTGCAGATATTATGCGTGGCATAAATGGCGCCATCGAGCTTGTAGAGCGCCACCGGCTTGCCAGCGACATCGACGCCGATCACGCCGCCTTCATTGATATCCCCGATCGCTGCCGCGCGATGCCAAACCATGTTTGTCTTTCCCAGGCAATTTTGTTCAGTATACCTTTGTATTTTTTTCCACTCAACGAGATTTTATGGCTGCACAATCGAAATGCAATTGCCCATTTCGCAAGCCCATTAATATGGCAAACCAGCAATTTCGCCAGAAAATCAAAGCCTAGCTGCGAAAACAGCATCTTGCCTTGTCCGTCCCTTTTATTCAGTATACCATCATAGATGACCAGCCCAACGCAATGAAGGAAAGCTGCGATGATCAAGGAGCCGCTCGCGCAAAAAGGCAATTATCTGCATATCTATGATTTTCATGTGCTGCCCGGGCATGAAGAGGAATTCATCAAGCTGTTTGATGAATTCGATTATTCCGATGGCAATCCGATGCACAAATCTGATGCCCAGGTGAAGGATGGTGTGTTGTGCCGCGATACCGAGGATCCCACCCGCTTCTACCTGATCGCCGAATGGGCCGATATTGAGGAGCATGCGCGTATCCGCAAGATTCTCGCCGAAGTGCTCAAGCCCAGCTTCATCAAGCTGATCGCAGGCGGCAAGTTTGTGCCGCGCTATGGCAAGGTGGTGTCCAGCACGCCAGAGCATATTCTCAACAAGCCGGCGGCTGAGTAACCCCGGACAAGCAGGCAGGCTGACATGGACTTGTTCACTTTCTTCCGGTCATCGACCTCGTATCGGCTGCGCATCGCCCTGGCTTTCAAGGGCCTGGATTATACGCCGCATTATGTCAGCCTGCCGAAAATGGAGCACCGCCAGGATTCCTACCTGGCGCTCAATCCCCAGGGCCTGGTGCCGGCCCTGGTGGATGATGGCGCGGTCTACACCCAGTCGCTCGCCATCATGGATTATCTGGATGAGACCCATCCCTCGCCGCCATTCCTGCCCCAGGCGGCGGCGGATCGTGCCTATGTGCGCGCGTTGTCGCAGATCATCGGCTGCGACATTCACCCGCTGAATAATGTGCGTGTGCTGAAATACTTGCAGGGCCGCTGGGAATTCACCGATGCCGAACGTGACGAATGGTATCAGCACTGGATCGCCGAAGGCCTGCGCAATTTCGAGGCGATGCTGAACAGCAGCGGCAAGGCCGGTCGTTTTTGCTGCGGGGACACAGTGACCAGCGCCGATATCTGCCTGGTGCCGCAGCTTTTCAACGCCCAGCGCTTCAATTGCGACCTGAGCCCCTATCCGCGCTGCAATGCCATTCTGGCCGCCTGCATGGAACTGCCCTGCTTCGAGCAGACCCAGCCGAAATACCAGCCTGACGCTTTTTGAACAGACAAGTCGGCAAGGCTCAATTCCAGCCCGGCACCCCGGCCATATTGGGCAGCCGGTGAGCTATACCTTTGTGGCAATCAATACAGGTCTTCTCGCCGCTGAACAGATAGGTGGAATGCATGATCCCGGCGCGTTCAGATTGCCTGGTCAGGTCCATCGATTCCATGCTGTGACAATTGCGGCATTCCAGCGAATTGTTGGTCTTAAAGCGCACCCATTCGTGCTGCGCCAGTTCAAGCCGCTTATCAAGAAACTTCTCTCGCGTGCTGATAGTGCCGAAAATCTTGCCCCAAACCTCTTTTGACGCCTGCATCTTGCGCGCGATCTTGTCGGTCCAGTTATGCGGCACATGGCAATCCGGGCAACTGGCACGCACACCCGAACGATTGGTGTAGTGGATCGTTTCCTTCAATTCAGCAAACACATTGTCGCGCATCTCGTGGCAACTGACGCAGAAACGCTCGGTGTTGGTCAGTTCCAGAGCGGTGTTGAAACCACCCCAGAATAGGATGCCGGCGATGAAGCCGCAGGTGACCAGCAGGCCCAGGCTCAGGCTGGTGCTGGGGCGGATCAGAGTGAGCCAATATGGCTGAACCCAACGCAGCAAACGGCGGATCATTGCCGCCTGCCCGTGCCGGCGCTGCCCTGGGCTTCGCGCTGGCGATTGATCAGCGTGTCTATATCCACAAACCCATTCTGCACAAGCGGCTTGGCATCATGCTGCGACACGTGGCATTGCGTGCAGAAATAACGCCTGGCCGAAACACTGGCCAGTATCTGATCATCACGATCCATAAAATGCGTCACGCTGATCATCGGCGCCTGGCTCATCTCGGTCATCTGCCGGCTGTGGCAGGACAGGCAACGATTGGCATTAAGCGACACTTCGTAGCCTTGGATTGAATGTGGGATCACCGGCGGCTGTTCCGGATAATTGCGGCTGCGGCGGCGATCATCGTTCACTTCGCGCGCAATCGGCAGCGGTTCGGTGCTTTCGGCAATCGGTGTCGGACCACGCAGGCCAACCACATCGGCAGCCTGTACCGATACCGCGCCGCCCAGCAGCAAGAGAATGCAGATCAGCAGGCGGAGTTTTGTCATTGCACACCTCCGCCGGCACTGGCCAGCTTTTCGATGCGCACCGCGCATTTTTTGAAATCGGTCTGCTTTGAGATTGGATCGGTGGCATCCAGGGTCACCTTGTTGATCAGGATGCTTTCATCGAACCAGGGGATGTAGACCAATCCCGGCGGCGGCTTGTTGCGGCCACGTGTCTCCACCCGGATACGCACCTCGCCCCGGCGTGATATCACGCGCACCTCGTCGCCTCGGCGCAATCCGCGTTTCCGCGCCTCATCGGGATGCATGTAGCACAAAGCTGACGGCACGGCGCGATGCAGTTCCGGCACCCGTCGCGTCATCGAGCCGGAATGCCAATGCTCCAGCACACGGCCGGTCACCAGCCAGGTATCGTATTCGGCATCCGGGGCTTCTGCCGGCGGCTCATATGGGAAGGCAAAAATACGCGCCTTCTTGTCCTCGAAGCCATAGAAGGCTACGCCCTCGCCCTGTTTCACATAAGGATCAAGACCCTCGCGGTAGCGCCAGCGGGTTTCCTTGCCATCCACCACCGGCCAGCGCAGGCCGCGCTCCTTGTGATAGCGGTCAAATGGCGCCAGGTCATGACCATGGCCTCGGCCGAATTCGGCATATTCCTCGAACAGCCCCTTCTGGATGTAGAAGCCGAAGGCGCTCGCCTCGGCATTGTCATAACCCTGCTCAACATCGCTGGCCGGGAAGCGGTTGGCGACACCATTGGCAAACAGCACTTCATATAATGTCTTGCCGCGATAGGCCGGATTGGAATCCAGGATTTCCTTCGGCCAGACTTCCTCCGTCTTGAAGCGTTTGGAAAATTCCACCAACTGCCAGAGATCGGAGCGCGCCTCACCGGGCGCCTTGACCAACTGGTGCCAGAAATGTGTGCGGCGCTCGGCATTGCCGTATGCGCCCTCCTTTTCCACCCACATTGCTGCCGGCAGGATCAGGTCGGCGGCGCGCGCCGTCACCGTGGGATAGGCATCCGACACCACAACAAAGTTTTCCGGGTTGCGATATCCCGGCAAACCTTCCTGCATAACATTGGCCGCAGCTTGCATGTTGTTATTCACCTGCACCCAATAAGCACTTAACTTGCCATCGCGCAGCATGCGGTTCTGCTCCACGGCATGATAGCCCGGCTTGTCAGGCAGCAGGCCGGCCGGCAATTTCCAGATCTTCTCGGTGATCTCGCGGTGCTTTGGATTGGTTACCACCATATCGGCCGGCAATCGGTGGCTGAAAGTGCCCACCTCGCGCGCCGTGCCGCAGGCGGAAGGCTGGCCGGTAAGCGAGAATGGGCTGTTGCCCGGCTCGGAGATTTTACCGGTCAGCAGATGGATATTGTAGACCATCTGATTGCACCACACGCCGCGCGTATGCTGATTGAACCCCATGGTCCAGAAGGACATCACCTTGCGGTTCGGATCAGCGTAAAGTTCGGCCAGCGCTTCAAGCTGACGCACAGGCACACCGGAAAGCTTGGATACCTTTTCGGCGGTATAATCCGCAAGATGACGGGCAAATTCATCAAAGGTCATCGGCTGTGAACCACCGGGATCCGCCCGGTTGGTGGCCTTGGCTTCCAAGGGATTTTCACTGCGCAGGCCATAGCCGATATCAGTGTTGCCGCGCCGGAAGATCACATGCTTATCAAGAAATTTGCGATTCACCCGGTTGGTGGAGATTATGTAGTGCGCGATGAAATTCAGGATCGCCAGATCGCTATGCGGCGTAAAGATCACCGGCACATCGGCCAATTCAAAACTACGATGTTCGAAAGTGGATAGCACCGCCACCTTGACATGCGGATTGCTGAGCCGGCGATCCGTCACCCGTGTCCACAGGATCGGATGCATTTCAGCCATGTTCGAGCCCCACAACACAAAGGCATCGGCGGCTTCGATATCGTCATAGCAGCCCATCGGCTCGTCCATGCCAAAGCTGCGCATGAAGCCGAAAGCCGCCGAAGCCATGCAATGGCGCGCATTCGGATCGAGATTGTTGGAACGGAAGCCGCCGCGCATCAGCTTGGTGGCGGCATAACCTTCCCAGATCGTCCATTGCCCAGAGCCGAACATGCCCACAGCTGTTGGCCCCTTCTCGCGCAGCACACGCTTGAACTGCTCGGCCATGGTATCAAAGGCCATATCCCAGCTCACTGGCTGGAATTCACCATCCTTGGCATAACGGCCATTCTTCATGCGCAAGAGCGGCCGGGTCAGGCGATCCTGGCCATACATGATCTTGGATAGGAAATAGCCCTTCACACAATTTAGACCGCGATTCACCTCAGCCTTCACATCGCCATGCGTGGCCACCACCTGATTGTCGCGTGTGGCCACCATCACACTGCATCCGGTGCCACAGAAACGGCATGGCGCCTTCGACCATTTCAACCGGGCCTCATCACCCGGGATCACCACATTGGCGGCCTCTGCCGAGAATGGCAGGCCCACGGCACTGGCAGCAATCGCGGCCGCCTTGGCTTTGATCATGTCACGACGACTGGGCTTCATGGGCTACTCCTGCGGGTCGGAGACGACTAGGTCGGTGGCTGGTTCAATCTGGTGGTAGACCAGGGTTGCGGCGAGCACCCCCTGCATGGCCTGGATCGTCTCCAGATGCTGCGTGATGCCATGCTGATCGGCGGTTTCAAGCACCACTACCAGCTTTGCGGCGCCAGCCGGAGAATGGATTTCGGCTTCCGGGATCTGGGCGATCCGGTGCCGCAGCACAGCTTCGTGTTCTGGCCGCACATGCACCACCAGGCTGGAGATATGGCTTTCAGCGGGCAACATGGCGCGCCTCATCAGCCGGGGGCATAACGCCAGCCTGGATGGAAATGGCAGCACCCGGGCACGGCGCCTGGCAGGCGCCACAACCGGTGCAGCTTTCGGCAATGATGCGTGGCTGCGGCACTTGTCCGACCTGGTGGCTAAAGTGGATCGCGCCAGCCTCGCAGGCATCCTTGCAGCTATGGCAGACAATGCCCTGGCCAGCCAGGCAACGCTGATTTATCACGGCCAGCTTGTGCCACGGCGCTTCCTGGCGCGGACGGAATACGGCCTCGGCACAGGCATCGACACAGGCAGCGCAAAAGCTGCAACCGCCCCGACTGAAATCCAGCATCGGGAAGCCTGCCTGATCGGCCAGCAAGATAGCCTCCGGGCAGGCAGCGATGCAGGCGCCGCATTTCGTGCAGGACGTGGCAAGGCGACGGCTATCGGTCCAGGGCGGACGATCTACATCCTTGCTGCGGCCGCGCAGGAAAGCGCGGCGCTGCGGATCAAATTCTGGGCTGAAGCCGGGCGCGGTCATACTGATATTCAGCCGGCCGGTGGGCCGGCGATCATCTGGTACATCCAGACCGCGAAGCCATAGCTGCCGACAATTGCGACCGCTAGGCCGGGCGCAATCACGCCCGTAAGGAACAAAAACACGATCCACTCACGGCGCCGCGTATCGGTGGCCGTATCGCGCTGGGCTGTCCCCATGCGTCACGCTCCCCTTGGCTGAAAGGCATCTAATAATGATTATTATTTGAGCGATAAGCCGAAATAATCGGCACATAAACCCTACACCCGGCTGATCGCCGCTGCAATTAAAAAAGCAGCCTGCATCCTGCATTACACGACACTGGTGCAATGAAGAATTATTATCAGGAATGTCGAAAATGTTTGGGGAAACTGGTGGGCGGTGAGAGGGTCGAACTCCCGACATCCTCGGTGTAAACGAGGCGCTCTACCACTGAGCTAACCGCCCTGGATGCCAAATTCAGGCTGGCTGCTTATAACACCGCGCGACAGTCCGGGCAACGCATGGCCGGCACTGGCTGATGCGGCGAAATTCGGCCACACTTGCGCCATGCTGGCAGCCGAGTCAAACATGCTTCCCGAGGATCTGGCGCAATTACTGGCGCTGTGGCAACAGAAACGCGGCGCGCGACTGATGCCGGCGCGACGCGACTTCACCGTGGAGGAATTCGCCCGCTGGCTTGGCCGGCTGCACCTGGTTCGGGTCGAGGGCGATGAAAACGGCATCGAACACAGCGATGGCCGTTATATTGTATTCGCCACCGCCTCGGTGGAACGTTATGGCCGCGAGATGACTGGCAAATGCCTGAGCCAATATGCGCCGCCTGAAATGGCCCGGCGCGCGCTGGCCGATCATTATGCCCTGCTACACGAACGCGGGCCGCTGCAAAGCCATGTCAATGACAGCTTCGGCCCGGTGCTGATGCACTGGACCCGCCTAGCCCTGCCGCTGAGTGAAGACGGCCAGCGCATCGACCGCTATCTGGTCGGCCTGCACTACCATCTTTAGTCAGCCAGCTGTAATCAGCAGATCAGCCGACAGCTTCCTTCAGCGTCTTGCCGGCGCGGAATTTGGCCTGGCGTGTCGGCGGCAGCTCGATGCGTTCGCCGGTGCGCGGGTTGCGGCCCGGGCTGGCGCGGCGCGTGCCGACGAAGAAGCTGCCGAAGCCGACAATGCGCACTTCCTCGCCATTCTTCAGCGAGGCGGTGATCAGATCGAACACCGCCTCCACTGCCCGTTCCGCCTGTTCCTTGCTCAGCCCGGTGGTCTCGCGCACCTGGACCATCAGATCCTGCTTGTTCACCGTCCAGCCTTTCCTAGTGCTTGATCACGCCAAGCTTGGCATTATCGCCTTCGGCTTCCACCACCGGCGGCTTGGCGAGGTCTTCGTCATCGGCCCATTCAATCGCAGTCAGCGGGGAAACCAGCGCTTCACGCAGCACTTCCTCGCAGGTCGACATCGGCAGAATCTCCAGCCCCTTCTTCACATTGTCGGGGATTTCGACCAGATCCTTTTCGTTATCCTTCGGGATCAGCACCTTCTTGATGCCGCCGCGATGCGCCGCCAGCAGCTTTTCCTTCAAGCCACCAATCGGCAGTACGCGACCGCGCAGCGTCACTTCACCGGTCATCGCCACATCCTTGCGCACCGGAATCCCGGTCAGCACGGAAACGATGGAGGTGACCATGGCAACACCGGCCGAGGGGCCATCCTTGGGCGTGGCGCCTTCCGGCACGTGGATATGGATGTCGCGCTTATCAAAGATCGGCGGCTTGACACCGAAGGCCACGGCACGCGACCGCACGTAGGAGCGCGCCGCCTGCACCGATTCCTGCATCACTTCGCCAAGCTTGCCGGTGATCGTCATGCGGCCCTTGCCGGGCAGCATCACGGCTTCGATCGACAAAAGCTCGCCGCCCACTTCGGTCCAGGCCAGACCGGTGGTGGTGCCGACCAGGTCTTCCAGCTCGGCCTCGCCATAGCGGTATTTGCGCACGCCGGCATATTTTTCCAGATTCTCCGGCGTCACCTTCACGCTCTTGCTGTCGGTGGTGAGGATTTCCTTCACCGCCTTGCGCGTCAGGTTGGCGATTTCACGCTCCAGGCTGCGCACACCGGATTCCCGCGTGTAATAGCGGATCATGTCGCGCAGGCCTTCATCGGTGATCGACCATTCACCCTTTTTCAGACCTGCCGCCGTGATCTGCTTTTCGATCAGATGGCGCTTGCAGATTTCCAGCTTCTCATCCTCGGTATAGCCGGGGATGCGGATGATCTCCATGCGATCCAGCAGCGGCTGCGGCATGCGCAGGCTGTTGGCGGTGCAGATGAACATCACGTCTGAGAGGTCGTAATCAACTTCCAGGTAATGGTCGTTGAAGCTGTTATTCTGCTCGGGGTCGAGCACCTCCAGCAATGCCGAAGACGGATCGCCGCGGAAATCCTGGCCCATCTTGTCGATTTCATCGAGCAGGAAGAGCGGATTGGTGCTCTTGGCCTTCTTCATCGACTGCACGATCTTGCCCGGCATCGAGCCGATATAGGTGCGGCGATGGCCACGGATCTCGGCTTCATCGCGCACACCGCCCAGCGACATGCGCACGAAGTTGCGGCCGGTGGCGCGCGCAATCGACTTGCCGAGCGAGGTCTTGCCGACGCCGGGCGGGCCGACCAGGCAGAGGATCGGGCCCTTCAGCTTGGCCGAGCGCTGCTGCACCGCCAGATATTCCAGGATACGTTCCTTGACCTTGTCGAGGCCGTAATGATCGTCGTTCAGCACGCCCTCGGCGTTCTTCACGTCCTTGCGCACCTTGGTGCGCTTCTGCCACGGGATCGACAGCATCCAGTCGAGATAATTGCGGATCACGGTGGCTTCGGCCGACATCGGGCTCATCGAGCGCAGCTTCTTCAATTCGGCCTGCGCCTTTTCGCGCGCCTCCTTGGTCAGCTTGGTGGTCTTGATGCGCTGCTCCAGCTCGGCCAGTTCGTCGCGGCCATCCTCGCCTTCGCCCAGCTCCTTCTGGATCGCCTTGAGCTGTTCGTTGAGGTAATATTCGCGCTGGGTCTTCTCCATCTGGCGCTTGACGCGCGAGCGGATTTTTTTCTCCACCTGCAACACGCCGATCTCGCCTTCCATCAAGGCATAGACCCGCTCCAGCCGCTCGATCACATTGGCGGCTTCCAGCAATTCCTGCTTCTCGGAAATCTTCACGGTGAGATGCGAAGCCACGGTGTCGGCCAGCTTCGAGGAATCCTCGATCTGGTTCAGCGATACCAGCACCTCCGGCGGAATCTTCCGGTTCAGCTTCACATATTGCTCAAACTGGTTGATCACCGAGCGGCCCAGCGCCTCTACCTCGCGCTGCTCGCCCGGCTGATCAGCCAGCGGCTCGGCATAAACCTGGAAGAAATCCGGATTCTCGCTGTATTTCACGATACGGGCGCGCTGGCCGCCTTCCACCAGCACCTTCACGGTGCCATCGGGCAGGCGCAGCAATTGCAGCACCGACGCAATCGTGCCGACGCTGTGGATATCCTCGGGCTGCGGATTGTCCTGGCCGGCATTCTTCTGGGCCACAAGCAGAATCTGCTTGTCATCTTTCATCACATCTTCCAGCGCCCGCACCGACTTTTCGCGGCCGACAAAAAGCGGCACGATCATATGCGGAAACACCACGATATCGCGGAGCGGCAGGACTGGATAAAGCTGAGCGCGGGGGGAAGTCGACATGCTAAATCTTTGTCTCACTCGGGCGCCGGGGTGATCCCGGCGGCAACCGTTAACGGGTAAGATGGGAGCTTGATGCTGCTACGTCAAGCCATGCCCCCCGCCACAAATCCCGGCAAACCGCCGCTCTGGCTCTTGGCAAGCAATTAGGCCGCGAACAGACGATTCGGGACTCGGGCCGCGCTGGGGATGACTGCATTCTTTTTGCGCCCGTGCTTCGACATTGCCAAGCACCGACGCCGACATCCACTCCGCCACCGCCAAGACAACCGCTGCTCTCGTCACGCACGGCCCTGACCCGCAGCTTTCAAGCTTAACTTGGCGTTGTTCGCAGCGGCCAGAATTCCCAACAAAGTCGCCGTGGTCGACGCAGGCCGACCATCCACGAGTGTTGTTTTTTCACCTAGTTAAGTGAAAAACGTGGATGGTACGCCTTCGCGTACCATGACGGCTTTGCTTTGGTGGCATAGAACACTTTTTTGCGCGCCCGTGTTCTGCCGCAGCAAGATCGCCGGGCGTGGCACACGGCTGTCCGGTTTAGGTTTTGTCGGAGTGTCGAAAGACACGGCATTGCTGAGTTTTTGGCACTTCGTGCCTTGACCAGACACGAAATCAGCGCTGCTGAAATATTGCAGCGCTCAAATCCATCACCCTCACCGTCGTCATGCCCGGGCTTGACCCGGGCATCCAATTTTCTCCGGAATTCAGATAAATTTCTGCAAAAAAAACGGGATGCCCGCATTCGCGGGCATGACGACTTACTGGGGCGCTAACAGCCCATCGGATTAAACCGCACAGTCGTGGGTCGTGGCCCGGCGATGACGAAATGTCAGCCAGAATACCTATATTGGCGGCCGGATTCTGTTTCACGTGAAACAATACGCGAACATTCCAGACTCCTCCCCCAAAATGCAAATGCCCGGCGCGAAGGCCGGGCATTACACAATTTTGTGAGCTTATCGGGAAAACCAGCGTTCAGGCGCCGATATCCTCGCGCTTGCGGTCGGCATAGATTTGCAGCGGCTTGGCGCGGCCTTCCACCACTTCGGGCGAAATCACCACTTCCTCGACGCCTTCCATGTTGGGCAATTCAAACATGGTATCAAGCAGGATGCCTTCCATGATCGAGCGCAGGCCGCGCGCGCCGGTCTTGCGCGCAATCGCCCGGCGGGCGATGCCGGCCACAGCATCGTCGGTGAAGGTGAGGCGCACATCTTCCATGTCGAACAGGCGCTGATACTGCTTCACCAGCGCATTCTTCGGCTTGGACAGGATGTCCACCAGGGCGCTCTCATCCAGATCCTGCAAGGTGGCAATCACCGGCAGGCGGCCGATGAATTCCGGGATCAGGCCAAACTTCAGCAGATCGTCGGGTTCCACTTCGGCCAGGATATCGCCGGCGCGGCGTTCATCGGGGCCACGCACTTCGGCACCAAAGCCCATCGAGGTGCCTTTGCCGCGCGCCGAGATGATCTTTTCCAGACCGGCAAAGGCGCCGCCGCAGATGAACAGGATATTGGTGGTATCCACTTGCAGGAATTCCTGCTGCGGATGCTTGCGGCCGCCCTGCGGCGGCACGCTGGCCACAGTGCCTTCCATGATCTTGAGCAAGGCCTGCTGCGCGCCCTCGCCCGACACATCGCGGG
>NZ_JAGOLP010000119.1 GCF_017994015.1 Ferrovibrio sp.
CCTTTGCGCTGTTCGGTTCCGGCCATCTGGCCTATTCGGTGGCGCTTGCCACCGCGCTGGATTCGCCGCGTAGCATGAGTGAGATAGACTTGCTGCTGTTGCAGAAATTCGCCGACATGACCGAGGATGTGGTGGCGGGCGGTAGCGATGAGGCAGCGCGGCCGCTGAGCCGCCTGAACTGTTTCAGCCTGAATGGCGCCAATCCGGGGAGTCTGCTGGATTGTGTGCGCAACCGTGCCATGGCGCTGCATCACGACCCGGTGGGTGAGCCATTGCGCCGGATTTTCGCCTGTGCCGAACTGGCACCGGATGCCTGGGAGCCACGCGACTGGGATTATGGCAATCTGTGCGGCGGCGTGGTGCATGTGGATGGCATGATAATCCCTGCCGATACATCCTGGAGCGGCGATGCAGCCCTGGCGCTGGCCGGCCTGATCCAGAATATCCTGGATTTCCAGTTTCAGGATGAAGCCGAGATGGCTGATTCCCTACAGCCGATCTTCCAGGATGGCGAGCAGGTGCAGATTTTTGCCCATTCCCGCCTGATCCACGAATTTTCGCGTCGCAGCCGCAGTTTTGGCAAGATGGCCGAACTGCTTGGTGTTTGCCCCTATCTGATGCTGTCGCATCTGGTGCTGACCTATGATGAAAGGCTGCTGGCGGAATCTGAAGCTTTGCTGGCCGGCATCGTCTACGGCAAGGGCGAGGGCGATAGCGTCCGGGTGCGACCGCTGGCTCCGCTTTTCCGCCTGCTGGAACGCGCCGGCCGGCCGGCCAGCCGGCAATTTGCCGAAAGCTTGCAGCGCCGCCTGGAAATATTTCGCGAACTGGATTTTCCCTATATCGAGAATGTGTTCCGCTATCGCACCGAGCAGCGGATTTATGCCGGTGTTGACCAGATGCGTGGCCTCAGTCTGCGGCGGGCACGTTTCAAGGACGTGCTGGAGCAATACAAGAATGCCGTGCGCGACATCCATGATTATACTGACCTGACCTCACAGCGCCGCATCGGCATCATTCTGCTTGGCCTGTCATTGCTCTCGGTACTCGGCTTCCTCAAGGATATGCAGCAGATTTTCCTGTTGCCGTCGGAATGGCTCAGCAGCCAGGCGATGACCTGGGGGCTGCGTGGCCTGGCCATCCTGGCTTTCCTGCTGTTCCTGGGCATTGTCGGCTGGGGCCTGTGGCTGCTGCTGCGGCGTGGGCCGGACGAGGGCGGCAGGCATCGGCAGTAGCTTGTCGCTTCGTCACATACTTATCCACAGAGTGTCACGCCAGCGTCACCAAATTGCGATGTTATCACCCCGGGTTGAATCGCAACGGGCAGTGGCGGAAAATGCGGATATTGATTGTTTCGGATGCTTGGCATCCGCAGGTCAACGGCGTGGTGCGCACGCTGACCAAGACCGTGGAATCGCTTTCCCGCCAGGGCCATGTGATAGAGGTGGTGGGGCCGGGCGAATTCCGCCGCATGCCATGCCCGACCTATCCCGAAATCGAACTGGCGATCCTGCCTTATCGCGCCCTGGTGCGACGGATCGAAGCCTTTGCGCCGGAGGCAATTCATATCGCTACCGAAGGCCCGCTCGGCCTGGCGGCGCGGCGCTATTGCACACGCCACAACTTTGCCTTCACCACCGCCTACCACACCAAATTCCCCGAATATGTCGAGGAACGCGCCAAGGTGCCGCTGGCCTGGTCCTATGCCTTCATGCGCTGGTTCCATAACGGCTCGGCCGGTATGATGGTGGCCACCCAGAGCCTGGCCGACAGCCTGGCGGCACGCGGCTTCCGCAATCTGCGCACCTGGTCGCGTGGCGTGGATACCGAGCGTTTCCGCCCGCGCGACAAGGCATTGCTGGACCTGCCGCGCCCGATCCATCTTTATGCCGGCCGCGTGGTGGTGGACAAGAATATCGAAGCCTTCCTCAAGCTGGACCTGCCCGGCACCAAGCTGGTGGTGGGCATCGGCCCGCAGCTTGAGGAATACCGCGCCAGATACCCCGAGGCAGTGTTTGCCGGCTATCTGGAAAACGGCGCGCTGGCCGGCTATTTCGCCGCCGCCGATGTGTTTGTCTTCCCGAGCCTGACCGACACATTTGGCCTGGTGCTGCTGGAGGCGCTGGCTTCCGGCGTGCCGGTGGCGGCCTATCCGGTCACCGGGCCGCTGGATGTGATCGGCCCGCATCCCGAAGTGGGCTGCCTGCATGACGATCTCGGCGAGGCGATCAAGGGCGCGCTCGGCAAGTCGCCGCAGGCCTGCCGCGACCTGGCCTTGCGTTATTCCTGGGAAGCCTGCTCGGCGCAGTTCCTGCAAAATCTCACACCGATGCGGCCGGCAGTGAAACAGGCCGCCTGATCGCTTGCGCCGCCTGCGGCCTGCGCCTACTTTCCGGTATCGTCAGATATAAGATATCAGAGGGTGGGAATGGCTATCGAGATTGTGCAGGTGCTGCCTTTGCTGCCGAGCGTGGAGCAGGCGTTGAACGCGTCCTATACCGTGCATCGGCTGTGGGAAGCCAAGGATCGTTCTGCCATGCTGGCCGAGATTGCGCCCCGGGTGCGCGGCATGGCCACATCGGGCAGCACCGGCGCCAATGCAGCACTGATTGATGCCTTGCCGCAGCTTGAAATCATTGCCTGCTTCGGCGTGGGCGTGGATGCGGTTGATACCGCACATTGCCAGGCCAAGGGTGTGATCGTCACCAACACGCCGGATGTGCTGACCGACGAGGTGGCCGACCTGGCCATCGGCCTGACCCTGGCCACCCTGCGCCGTATCCCGCAGGGCGATGCCTTTGTGCGCGGCGGACATTGGCCCACCGGCAAATTCCCGCTGGCCGACAAGCTCGGCGGCAAGACCATGGGCATCCTCGGCTTTGGCCGCATCGGCCAGGCCATTGCCAAGCGCGCCGAGATTTGCGGCGTCAGCGTGGTATATAGCCTGGCTCGTATACACATCT
>NZ_JAGOLP010000025.1 GCF_017994015.1 Ferrovibrio sp.
ACCATCGGTTACGGACTGCCGGACTTCGCAGAGGAACTCAACTACGGAGTCGATCTATCAACCATCTGAGGGTGGTATCAGATTGATGGGGTGAAGGTGCCCCATCAACCATTAAATCCGTATACCCGAAATTCCTTAACCTGGGTCTGCCGGCCGAACTCAGCATCCGGACCAGGCGCTCCCTCCGAATCCCGGTTTGCTGGGCCAAGCCTTTAAAGCCACAAGTGGCTTCCACATAGTAGCCCATGGTTTGCAGGGCGATCCTGGGTTGATCGTTCAGCTGCTTTACTGCCTTCTCAAGCAGCCTTCTCCTGGCGGCGCGGCTCCGCCTGGCTCTGGCGACAATAATGGTTTGCGGGTCGGCTTTGGTCCGAGGCATGGCATACCTGCAGGTGGTTCCCCTGGTGCCGGGCGGTCGTTGGGGCAAGCCGCCGGCCCCCGTCTGGGCCGCATTGTGCCATGAACTCGCCCCGGGGACTGGATCTATAAAGTCTGGGCTGAGGGCAGTTTCCAGGCCGGTGCTCGGTCAAATACAGGTATTGTCAGGAAAGACGGTTCTTTTGCCGGAAGTTGTCAGAAAAGATGGTGATAAATTGTCATCCGACTCGGTACGACTCGCCGGAATCGGCCCGAAAATTGTCAACTAACGTGGTTTCCGACAATGTTAGTTTGATGGTGGGTACTCTGAGACCCACCTTTGGCCCGCCGGGACTCAGAATTTCCGCCTTGTGATCACGATAGCGGGCCGGCTGTGCCACCGCGATCCCGGGCGCTGATTGGAACTTTCTGCCCGATTGCGCCATGCGTTCTTACTTCATTGCAGCACTTGTTCCATTCCTCCATTTTCCGCCGGGCATCATTAAGCTCGGATATCCAATCTAGTGGCAGACCTTTTCCCGTGTCTGTGTTATGCGCCCTACCATTTGATCGACGGGGATCAGAGCACCGGACAAGGACTCTTCAGTACGCTGCGATCTGGCATTGTCACCGCCGGTGTGATCCTGGCGGTGTCTGACGCCGGCGCTCATGCAGCGGAACTGGCGCGCGTCACAGCGATCTATTTCAAACAGCGGCCGCCATTTATGAGGCAGAAGCGCGCTAGCCCGATCAGGCCTTTTTACGAAGGCAACACCGGTAGACTTTGGCCTGATGGATAATGTCGGTTTTCTGGAATTATGAATGGTGGATGAACACATTCCTCAGACTTGGTTCAGACAGCGCCACCTAAACTGATCTCATTCGTACCAGGAATGAGATCTCCAATGCTGCGCAAGATGCTGCTTCAGGCCCTACTCGCTGCCGCCGTAATTGGCGCCTGTGCAACCCTATACGCTGTTACCATGACTACCAAGCCGGCCCGCTTCGCCGCCAGGGAAAATGCCGAAGCAGGAGACATCAGTGTACGCATTCTGCGCGACAAGGCGGGCGAGCACAGAAAGCATCAGGGAGGTGATTTAACCAGCCATAAGCACAAGAGCACTCACGATGATGACTGATACTAAGGCCATTCCGATTATGATGGAGCTTGCGCAGCTTATTAGAAAGCACGCCTTTACGTTACTGCGGATTTGGCATGCCATGTTTGCGGGCGGATACCTAGTCTCTTACATTACGGCGGATAAAGACACTTATGCCATGCACCAATTTTCTGGCTATCTGGTTCTGACGGTACTTGCCGTGCGGCTGATTGTTGGCTTGCTGGCACCGATCGGCCATCCCTTGCGCCTGCCACGACCGTCACCGGGCGATATTCAAACCTGGCTCAGGCGGCGGCGCGGCCGCAACCCATTCTTTGCATGGTTTGCTGTTACGCTGCTCGCTATCGTCGGTCTGGCAGCGACCAGTGGCGCCATGACAGACATCCTGCCACGGATGGAAGACCTGCATGAGGTGATAGCGGAATCTTCGCTTTGGCTCATCCTTGCCCATATCACTTTCGTCACCATCATTTATAGCGGCCGGAGCATCAAATCCTGGTTGAGCGGTGTTCAGTCACGGCTTTTCGGTTCCGGGTGATCCACCACGCCATGACCGGTCAGCCGATTGCCTTGAGCGTGGCGTTGGTCGAGCCAACAAAAAACCGTATCGAGGCCGGAAAATTTCCACAGAAACCGGCCTTGACATCCAGCCCTGCGCTTCCTAATTCCTGTTTGCGAACCGGGCCCCTCTGACGAGACATGTCTCGTGATGTCGGATCGCATCGGAAGTTCCGATGCTCATCAGGCCCGTCTGCGCCCCCGAAAGCTCGGCTCCTCCGGTGACCCACAATCCAGCAATGGAGGACGGGGCTTGCGCCCGGACTATCTGCCTGTGATCGCAAAATGCAGCCATGCCGCAACCAGCATGGCCCGGCAGGCCAGTACCTACGCACAGCACCGTCTTCCATCCAACCTCTTGAGCGAGAGATCCCATGGAATTTCTGTTTGCTGACTGGCTGGGAACGCCGGTCTGGTTCTGGTTGTCCTTCCTGCTACTGGTGGTGACACTCACGGCCTTTGACCTTGGCGTGTTGCACAAGGACGACCGCGAGATGGGCATTGCCGAAAGCCTTAAACTATCGGCTTTCTATATCGGCATCGCGCTGCTATTCGGCGCCTGGATCTGGTATTCGCGCGGCCCCGAACCCGGCATGCAATATTATACCGGCTTCTTCATCGAGAAGGCGCTGTCGATCGACAATGTGTTCGTGATCAGCCTGATCTTCACCTATTTCGCCATTCCGGCGAAATATCAATACCGGGCACTGCTCTGGGGCATCATTGCCGTGATCGTGCTGCGCGGCCTGATGATTGCGGGCGGCGCCGCCCTGGTGAATCAGGCCTACTGGGTGCTCTACCTGTTTGCCGCCTTCCTGATCTTCACCGGGATCAAAATGTTCTTTGTCGGTGACGAGCCGATGGATGTGGCAAATAACCCAGCGGTTCGCCTGATCTCGCGGATGATGCCGGTAACGCGTGAATTGCACGGCCAGCGCTTCTTTGTGCGCGTCAAAAGCCCCAAGACAGGCAAGCTGGTAACATCGGCAACGCCGCTCTTTCTTGCGCTGGTGGTGATCAACCTTGCTGACCTGGTTTTTGCTGTCGACAGTGTGCCGGCGATCTTTGCCATCACCACCGACACCTTCATCGTCTACACCTCCAACATCATGGCGATCCTTGGCCTGCGCGCGCTCTATTTTGCGCTGGCTGCCATGGTGCACCGCTTCCACTATCTGAAATATGCCCTGGCTGCGGTGCTGGTGTTCATCGGTGCGAAGATTTTTATCAGCGATTTTGTGCTGACCGGCGCGAAATTCCCGCCCGTGCTCAGCCTGGGCGTAACCTTTGCCCTGATTGCAGCCGGTATCGTCTATTCGCTGTGGAAAACCCGCAACGAAACCAAACAGCAGAATGCCTGACGCGGCAGCGGGCTGGCCTGAAGCAATTCAGGCCAGCCCGATCAGCCGCAGCCGTATCCAGTGCGGTAGGCCTGTGTGATGGCGCCTTCCAGCGGCTGCCAGGCGGCCAGGAAACCGGCATAATTTGGCATGGCCTGGCGATAGGCTTTGCGCAATTCGGCTTCAAGCGCCGGCAAATCAATCCCGGTAGGCTCGCCATCGCGAGCGATGGTTCTTCCCGCCACCACCACTTCGCGCACATAACTGGCATTGCCGCGGGCAAAGAGCAGATCAAGCGGATCAACCGGCAGCAACGCATCGCGGTCGAGCCGGTCGAGATCAATGCTGATAAAATCCGCCGCTTCGCCCGGCAGCAACCGGCCATTGCCGGGTGCACCCGTGGCATGGCGGCCATGGCGGATTGCCAGATCGAGGAATTCCGCCCGGCCCCAAACGCGCTCAAAGCCGATGCCATCATGCGCCAGCTGCACCAGGCGCATCTCGCGCAAGGCATCGTCATCCTCGTCCAGCGCCACACCATCCACACCCACGGCTATGCGGCAGCCGCGCCGATGCGCCGCTGCAACCGGCGCCAAGCCGGAATGCAGGTGCAGGTTGGAGCTGAAATTGGTGACGATACGCGCGTCGGATTCGGCAATCATGTCCAATTCATCGGGCCGCGCATGGATACAATGCGCCAGCGTCAGCCGCTCGGATAACAGGCCTATATCCTTGAGATAACGCACCACGCCCTGCGGGAAATGCCGGTCGGCCCAGGCGCGCTGGTAGACGGTTTCAAGCAGGTGCATATGGATGCGCCGGCCGCTTTGCGCTGAATGCGCCGCGATGGCTTCCAGCAAGGGCCGCGAACACCATTGCACCCCGGCCGGGCCGAATTGCACATCCAGCATCGGGCCGGCGATGGCGGCGGCAATCTCGTCGATCTGCTCAAGATAGGCCTGCGGCGGCAGCGACCGCTGCGGGAATGCCTGTTCCACAATGACGCGCTCGGCCGGAGCCAAAGCGGCCAGCAGCGGCGCAGCATCGCCATAAAGCAGCGGATTCTGATCGCGCACCGCCAGGGCGAAGGCGATGCGGAGGCCAACATCCTGGGCCGCACGGGCAATCGCCCGGGCCTCATCCACCAGGCTCATTCTGCCGCTGGGCCGGGTGTAATGCACCATCATGGCGCCGCTGCCGGCACGCGCATTGCGGCCGAAAGAGACAGCGGCGGCCAGATATGGGTCAGGCGGGGTGCCGAGAATCGAGCGCAGAATCCAGCTTTCCAGCGGCATGTTGCTGGCGCCGAAAGACGCTGCGCTGGGCCGTGCATGATCATGCGCATTGACCAAGGCCGGCAGGATCAGGCGGCGTTCGCCGGCAGGCGGCGCTGCATCGGTTATGGCCGTGATCAAACCATCGGCATGGTGCAGCTCAACATCATTGAGCAAAGGCTGGCCGGGGCCGCAAAACAGGCTGGTGGCGAAAACGCTGCCCATCTGCGGCCCCGGCTGCTGGCTTAATTGGCGGTATAGACCAGTTCGCGCTCGGCGCGCGGCGGCAGGAATTGCCGCGAGAACACTTCCGATGCCGCCGGGGCGCGTTCAAGCTGATAGCCTTCCACCACGATGCCGATGGCGCGGGTCATGCGGTCATCCTTGATGTCGCCGATGCCGATTTCCTTCATCTCGGGCGAGACGATCAGCTTGTCGAAGGAATATTGCAGGCGGCGCTTTTCCACTGGCACATTCACCAGATTGTCGAACTTTGCCACCGAGGTCATGGCGGCATTCTGGTCCTTGGCCACGATCAGCATCGCCTTGTTCACTGCGCGCACCAGGCCGGCCACCGCCTTGGGGTTCGACTGGATCAGCTTGCGCGACACCATCATGCCGTTGGAATACAGATCAAGCCCGTAATCGCCGAAGGTGAACCATTTGAAATCCTTGTCCGGGTCCTGGCGGTTCAGCACCAGATTAAAGTAGCTGGTGATGTTGAACACCAGGGCAGCATCGATATCACCCTTGATCAGCATCGGCTCTTGCAGATTGGGCGCCATGTTCGACACTTTGATCTTGCTGGCATCCAGGCCATTGCTGCGCACAAATACCGGCAGCAGCCGCGTGGTGGGCGTGCCTTGCGCGCCGCCAAGGGTGCGGCCTTCAAAATCCTTGATCGTGTTGATGCCGCTGCTGGCCTTGGCAACAATGGCAAAGGGCGGCCGGTTCCACATCATATACACCATCACCGGCGCATCCTGCGGCCGGGTGGAGGCATTCTGGATGATGGCATTCACATCGCCGAAGCCGGCATCATAAGCACCCGACATGATGCGGGTGACGGTGGCGCCCGAGCCTTCGCCCTGATCGATCACCACATTGAGGCCCTCTTCCTTGAAGAAGCCCTTGTCGAGCGCATAGAGATAGGCCGCATCGCTGCCCTGGGTTTTCCAGCCCAGGGTGAACTTGATCGTGGTTTCCTGGGCCATGGCGCCGCCTGTGAGCAGCATGGCACCCAACAGGGTGGCAGTCAGTTTCGCAAACATTCCGTCTCTCCTTGTTTGGATCGTTTCGGTGTTGAAGAAAATTTTCATCATGCGGCCGCGATGTCGTTCTTGCGCGTGGCCCAGCCAGTGACCCGGGCTTCAATCAGCGAAAAGGCCAGGTACAGCACCACGCCCAGGCCGGCCAGAATGAACAGCCCGGCGAAAACCAGCGGCACGTCAAAATTCGATGATGCGCTCATCATCACATTGCCGATGCCGCGATTTGAGGCCACGGTCTCGGCCAGCACGGTGCCGACGAAGGCATAGGTGATCGCCACTTTCAGCGAGGCGAAGAAAAACGGCATGGTGCGCGGCAGGCCGACATTCCACAGGATGTCGAACTTGCTGGCGCCCAGGGCTTTCAGCACATCCTCCATCTCGGGTTCGGTTGTTGCCAGCCCGGTGGCGATATTCACCACGATGGGGAAGAAGCAGATCGAAATCGAGGTGAGGATCGCCGGCACTTCGCCGGAGCCGAACCACAGCACAAAGATCGGCACCACCGCCACTTTGGGGATGGATGAGAAACCGATCAGCAGCGGATAGGCCGTGTCGTAGGCCACCCGCGACACACCGATCAGCGCGCCCAGCACCACACCCAGCGCCACGCCAAGCGCAAAGCCGCCGAGCGTGGTGTAAAGCGTGCGGATGATATGCGGCCACAAAACCGGGAAGCGGTTATACAGCGTCTCCATCACCTGGCTCGGCCTGGGCAGGATCAGGTCTGACATGCCGCTGGCCAGGCAGAACACTTCCCAGCCGCCGAAGAACAGCACGATCAGGGCGAAGGACCAGAATTTCTGGCGCAAATGGGCTGGCATGTTTATTCCTCCGCCGCTGCAACTGGCGCGGATACGCCACGGGCATCCACGATCAGGTCGCGCAGGCGCTGGTTCAGCGCCACAAAATCCGGCTCGAAGGTCATGGCGATGTTGCGCGGACGTGGGAAATCCACCGCGCTGTCGTCGATGATGCGGCCGGGTCGTGCGCTCATCACGCAGATGCGGCTTGCCAGGAAGCCGGCTTCGCGCAGGTCATGCGTCACCAGCAGCACAGTGGGCTTATGCGTCAGCCATAATTGCTGCAGGATTGCCCATAATTCCTCGCGGGTGAATTGATCCAGCGCGCCGAAAGGTTCGTCCAGCAGCAGCAGGCGCGGCTCATGGATCAGCGCGCGGCACAGATTGGCCCGTTGCAGCATCCCGCCGGAAAGCTGCCAGGGAAACCGCCCGGCAAAACCCTTGAGGCCGACCTGATCCAGCAGCGCATGCGCCTTGTCGCGGAAGCTGCCACGCTTTTCGCGTCGGTAGCTGGCGCGGAATGGCTGCACGATCTTGAGCGGCAGCATGACATTCTGCTCAATGGTCAGCCAGGGCAGCATGGTGGGGTTCTGGAATGCCATGCCGATGCGCAGGGCCTTGGCCGCCACTTCCCGGCCGCCAACAATCACCGCGCCCGAACTGGGCGATACCAGGCCACTGACCAGTCGGAGGATGGTGGATTTGCCGCAGCCGGACGGCCCCACCAGGGCAACAAATTCGCCGTCATTGATCCTGAGCGAAGTTTCCGATAGCGCCGGCACTGCCTTGTCGCCGCGCCCGAAGGTGACCAGGGCGGCCGATAGTTCGATGGCGCGCAACGCCTCGCCGGCAGGGATTGCCGCCGGGATGGCAAAGGGCTGGGTGGTTTGGGGCTGGGTGGTTTGGGGCTGGGTGGTTTGCATGCTGTTCATCGCTAAAAGTGCATGCAATCTTAATGCCAGCTTTATGGAAGCGCAGTTGACCGGCTTCGGGCGCGGGCTTATGCTGATTCGCACAATCAAGCGACGCTTTGTTATGCACTTGATTGGATAAAGTGCATACAAATTGGGCGGCAAGCAGTCAAATCGGAAGCATGATGAACAGCGCCAAGCGGCAACGCGACCCAGCCGGCGACAAGGTCGGCACCATCTGCCGCGCTTTGCGCCGCGCCATCATTGAGCAGGCTTTGGAACCCGGCGCCAAGCTGCCGGAGGATGCGCTGGGCGAACGCTTCGGCGTCAGCCGCACCATCGCGCGCCAGGCTCTGGGCCAGTTGGCCGCCGAGGGATTGGTGGAGTTGCGCCGCAACCGCATTGCCGTGGTGGCCACGCCAAGCTGGCAGGAGGCGCGCAACACCTTCGATGTGCGCATGGCGCTGGAAGCGCTGATCGTGCGGCAATTATCCGGTCAGTTGACCAAGGCGCAACTGGCCGAATTGCAGGCGCATGTGGATCAGGAAGATGCCGCCCGCGATGGACCGGATGCGGTTTCGATCCGGCTGGCCACAGAATTCCATATCCTGCTGGCGCAGATGACCAGCAGCCCGATCCTGATCCGCTATGTCAGCGAAGTGGCCTATCGCTGCTGCCTGACGCTTTCCACCTTCAGCCGGCCGCATTCATCGGAATGCGCCATCAACGAACATCGTGCCATCATCGATGCACTGGCTAAAGGCAGAACCGAAGAGGTTATGCAGATGATGCACCATCATCTGGATGCCGTGGCCAGCCGCGCCCTGGTGGCGCCCACCAAGCCGCGCAGCAAGGATTTGCTGGATATCCTGGCGCCTTATGCCGACGAGCCGGCGGCAAAAACCAAGCCGGCGCCAAAGCAGCAGCGCAGCGCCGCCTGAACCATATCAGGCTTCGATGCCGCGCCGGGTGAGAATGCGCTCGGCGCTGTCATTCCACACATCCATGGCCACGATCTTGCCATCGCGCACCACAAATCGATCAACATACCGGTTGCCCTCAAACGGCGTGCCATCCGGCCATTCGCCATAGAGTGTGCCGACGCTGTAAACCACCGTCTCACCCGCGCCGGGGCAGACATCGAAACGGTCCATACGCTTCTTCACCCAGCGATAGCGCCCGGCATTGAAGCCGGTCGGGCCGCGTGGATGATCAAACTCCCGCCCGCCGGTGAAGGTGATCTTGGTGCCGGGCAGCATGTAGGTGGCGGCGCGATCCGGATCCGGCGCCATCGAGGCTTCCAGATAGGCCCGGACAATCTCGGCATCCGGCGCGGCCAGGGCTGCCGTTATGGGTTGGGCGATGGCATTCACAATCCGGCTCCACTGGTTATGGCAGGTCTTGGGGTTATGGCAGGTCTTGCGGTTATGGCAGGTCTTGCCATGCGGCAAACTGCCTTCTATAAGTGCATACAGTTTTTGCACTATAATCACCCAATTCCTGCACGCAAGCTGTAAAGCGCAAAATCCCAAGCATGCCCCAAGCTGCCGCCTTTGACCTGATCCTGCGCAATGCCCGGCTGGCCGATGCCGCCGCACCGGTCGATATTGGGGTGCGCCAGGGCCGCATCGCCTGTATCGGCCTGCCGCCCGGCGCCCATGGCCCGGCCGTTGATGCCGGCGGCAATGCCGTGTTGCCCGGCTTTGTCGATACCCATGTACATCTCGACAAGGCCTGCCTGCTCGGACGCTGCGGCCATGACCATGGTAGCCTGGCCGACGCGATCCGTGCCGTCTCGGCGCTGAAACGGGAATTCACCACCGAGGATGTTTATGCCCGCGGCGCCCGCGTGCTGGACAAGGCCATCGCCAAGGGCACCACGCGGATGCGCAGCCATGTCGAGGTTGATCCGCGCGCCGGGCTGCGCAGCTTTGCAGCGATCAAGGCGCTGAAACAGGATTATGCCTGGGCGATTGATGTGCAAATCTGCGTGTTTCCGCAGGAAGGCCTGACCAACGATCCCGGCACCGAGGATTTGCTGCTGGCCGCCTTGCGCGATGGCGCCGATCTGCTCGGCGGCTGCCCCTATACCGACAGCGACCCGCAGGCACAGATAACGCGGCTATTCGAGATGGCGCGGGATTTTGACGTGGCGCTGGATTTCCATCTCGATTTTGATCTGGATCCTTCCTGGCGCCATCTGGATGAAGTGTGCCGCCAGACCCGGCAGCATGGCTATCAGGGCCGCGTTGCCATTGGCCATGTCACCAAATTATCGGCTTTGCCGCCGGCGGAATTTGATGCAGCAGCGCGGCTGCTGGCCGAAAGCGGCGTGGCGCTCACCGTGCTGCCGGCCACTGATCTTTATCTCACCGGGCGCGAGGCCAGCCATAATGTGCCGCGTGGCCTGACGGCGGCGCATCGCCTGGTGCAGCATGGTGTCTGCTGCTCGATCGCCACCAATAATGTGCTGAACCCGTTCACGCCGTTTGGCGATGCCTCACTGCTGCGCATGGCGAATTTCTACGCCAATGTGGCGCAGGTCGGGCCCGGCGATTTCGGCGCCTGCCTTGATCTGGTGACGCATCTGCCGGCGCGGCTGATGCAGCTTGGCGATTACGGCATCACGCCCGGCAACCCTGCGGATTTTGTGGTGCTGGATACGGCCCGGCCCAGCGATGCATTGGCCGAACTGGCCGAGCCGCTGATGGTGTTCAAACGCGGCCGCCAGACCGTGCGGCGCCAGCCGGTGCAATTGCTGCGGCCTTGATCAATCACCGCGCCGCAGGAAACTCAGGCGGGCCGGGCCCTGGCGGCGTTCATCCACCAGTTCAAAGCCCGGCGGCAGGGCCAGGCTGCCCCTGGCATCACTCTCAATGATGGCCAGCGCCTGCGGCTTGAGCCAACCTTCGCGCTCCAGCGCCTGCAAGACCGGCACCGCCAGGCCGGAACGATAAGGCGGATCAAGCAATACAATATCCGCTGCCATATCAGCCGCGCAGCGCCCCGGCCGAGAAGCATCGGTGGCGCGCAATGTGATCCGCTCGGCCAGGCCCAGCTCGGCTGCATTGCGCAGGATACAGCGCCGCGCTGCCGCATCTATCTCAAACAGATGCGCATGCCGCGCACCGCGCGACAGCGCCTCGAAACTCAGCGCGCCGCTGCCGGCAAAGGCATCCAGCACTATGCCGCCTTCCAGCAGCGGGCGACCATCATCGCCAGGCATTCGCGGCGAATGCAGCAGGATGTTGAACAACGATTCGCGCACCCGGTCGGTGGTCGGCCGTGTGGTCTGCTCCGGCGGCGCATGCAGCGCCCGGCCGCGATGGCTGCCGCCGACGATGCGCATCTCAGTCCTGGCGCCGGGGCTTTGGCCGCCCGGGGCTTTGCGGACGCCCAGCATTTTGCGAACGACCAGGATTCTGCGGGCGGCCGGGGCTTTGCGGGCGTTCCGGGTTATGCGGCCGCATCGGGCGCGGCCGCTTGGCCGTCTTGCCTGGCCCGGCCTTGGCTTCCGGCTTGCCTTGCAGCGTCAGGCGGCCCTCGGGACGGCTGCGTTTCTGCTCGCCACTCTTGGCCTCGGCCTTGTCCTGGCCACGATCCTGGCCCTTGCTTTGCCTGGCCGGTTTCTCTCCCATCTGTTCGGCCAGCACCTTGCCCGGCACTTCCTTCACTTCGCCCTCAAGCAAGGAGCCAAGCTGGAACGGGCCATAGGCAACCCGGATCAACCGGCTGACCGGATAGCCCAGATGTTCCATCACGCGGCGGATTTCGCGGTTCTTGCCTTCGCGCAGGCCGATCAGCAGCCAGGCATTATCGCCCTTCTGCCGCTCCACGCTGGCCTGGATGGCGCCATAGGACACCCCCTCAATGGTGATGCCCTGGGCCAGCCGGGCCAGCAACTGCTCCACCACCTGGCCATGCACCCGCACACGATAACGCCGCAGCCAGCCGGTGCTGGGCAATTCCAGCCGGCGCGCCAGCGCGCCATCATTGGTCAGCAGCAGCAGGCCCTCGGAATTAAAATCCAGCCGGCCGACCGAGATCACGCGCGGCATGTCTTCCGGCAAACTTTCAAACACCGTAGGGCGGCCCTGCGGGTCGCGATGCGTGGTCATCAGGCCGCGCTTCTTGTGGAACAGCCACAAACGGGTGCGTTCCGGCGCCGCCAGCGGCTTGCCATCCACCACGATGCGATCCGCCTCGCCCACCACCACGGCCGGCGTATCCAGGATACGGCCATTCACCATCACGCGGCCTTCGGCGATCCAGCGTTCGGCATCGCGGCGCGAACACAGCCCGGCGCGAGCCAGCCGCTTGGCGATGCGCTCGCCATCCTTGGCGCCCTCTTTTTTTGCAGTCTCGGTCATGATCTGGCGGCCTCGGCAATGAAGGCGGCGTAAAGCGCGCGGTCGCCTTGCGAGATGAAAAATTCCGGGTGCCATTGCACCCCGATGCAAAAACGGTAATCCGGATGTTCGATCCCCTCGATCACACCATCCGGCGCCACGGCATTACACGCCGCGCCAGGCGCCACCTGCGCCACCGCCTGATGATGCGCCGAATTCACCGGCAGGGTTTCGGCGCCCACAATGGCATGCAGCCGGCTGCCCGGCGCGATCCGCACCTCATGGCCGGCCTGGTCGCGCGGATTGGGCTGTTCATGCGCCAGGGCATCCGGCACCGCATCGGGGATATGCTGGATCAGCGTGCCGCCCAGCACCACGTTGAGCAATTGCTGGCCGCCGCAGATGCCGAAAACCGGCTTGTTGGCCGCCAGCATGCCCTTGAGAATCGCCCATTCAAACTGCGTGCGCGCATCCTTGGTGGTGACGCTGGCATGCTTGGCCTCGGCGCCGAACAGGGCCGGATCAACATCGAAGGCGCCGCCGGTAACGATCAGGCCATCCAGCAACTCAACATAGCGCGCCACCGCACCAGGCTCATGCGGCAGCACCAGCGGCACGCCGCCGCTCTGGCTCACCGCCGAACAGTAATTCTGCCGCAAGGCATACCAGGGGAATTTCGAATAGCCGCCGGGCTGTTCCGAATCCAGGGTGAGGCCGATCAGGGGCGCCGGGGACTTGCTGGTCATGGCGTGGTTATAGGCTGCGGGCAGAAACCGCTCAAGCAGCACGAGGCCGCACGTCACGCTCAATGGCGGCCTGCAACTTTACCTGGGCCATAGAGAGGTCATAAGCGCTTTGCAGGTTCATCCAGAATTGCGGCGTGGTGTTGAAATAACGCGCCAGCCGCATGGCCGTATCTGCTGTTACGGCACGGGGGGTGTCCTGGCGGATTATGGCGCCGATACGATTGGCCGGCACCCGCAAGGCCAGCGCCAGCGCATTGGCGCTCAAGCCAAGCGGCAACATGAATTCCTCGCGCAGTATTTCGCCAGGATGAGTGGTGATACGCATGGCAAGCTCCTAATGATAATCAACAATTTCCACATCTTCGGCGCCATCGCGCCAAACAAAGCAGATTCGCCATTGATCGTTGATCCGGATGCTGTGCTGGTCGCGCCGATTGCCTTTTAATGCCTCCAGGCGATTTCCTGGTGGCTCGCGCAGATCGTTAAGCGCCATAGCAGCATTCAGCATATCAAGGCGCCGAAACGCGACCACCTTGATGGCTTCAAATCGGCGCGTCTTCTGGCCGTTGAATAACGCCATGGTTTCCTTGCATCGGAAACTTTTGATCATGTCACTTAACATAATACGCGAAACGTATTATGCAAGACATATCATTGGCGCTTGACGGCGCCCGCAGGCTCCAGCAGGTTGGCGCCATGGAACGACTTTCCGGCTTCATGGACTTGGCGCTTGAGCAGGCCCGGCTGGCCGCTGCGCGCGGCGAGGTGCCGGTGGGCGCCGTGCTGGTGGAAGGCCAGAGCGGCCGCGTGGTGAGCCAGGCCGGCAATGAGACCCGGGCGCTGAACGACCCGACCGCGCATGCCGAAATCCTGGCCATCCGCCGCGCCGCCAGCGAACTGGGCCAGGAACGCCTGGGCGGCTGCGACCTCTATGTAACGCTTGAGCCCTGCCCTATGTGCGCCGCAGCAATTTCCTTTGCGCGGTTGCGAAGGCTGTATTACGGCGCCGATGACCCCAAGGGCGGCGCGGTGGATAACGGCCCACGCCTGTATAACCAGCCGAGTTGCCATCATCGCCCGGAGGTTTATGGCGGCCTGGCGGCAACTGATGCCGCCGTGCTGCTGCGCGATTTTTTCGCCGCCCGGCGCTGAGCGTTTTACCCTCCATCATCCTTATGATGATCACCGACACGGCCCTATCCGGCGGCCGGAAGCGGGAGTAAACTCGGTCCGTCAACCGTTATCGGCTAACTATCAAACAAGGACCAACAAGATGGATTTCACTTTTTCCGACCGCGTGAAAACGCTGCAGGAACAGGTCACCAAATTCATGGATGACCATATCTACCCGAACGAAGACCGTTTCTTTGCCGAGATCGCCACCGGCGACCGCTGGGAACCGACCAAGGTGGTGGAGGAATTGAAGGCCAAGGCCAAGGCACAGGGCCTGTGGAACCTGTTCCTGCCCGAATCGCATCGCGGTGCCGGCCTCAAGAATCATGAATATGGCAGCCTGTGCGAAATCATGGGCCGTTCGTTTCTGGCGCCCGAAGTATTCAATTGCTCGGCGCCGGATACCGGCAATATGGAGACCATCGAGCGTTACGGCACCGAGGAGCACAAGAAGCAGTGGCTGGAGCCGCTGCTGGCCGGTGAAATCCGCTCGGCCTTCGCCATGACCGAGCCGGCGGTGGCTTCGTCGGATGCCACCAATATCGAATCCGAGATCAAACGCGACGGCGACCATTATGTCATCAATGGCCGCAAGTGGTGGACCTCGGGCATCGGCGACCCGCGCTGCAAGATCATCATCTTCATGGGCAAGACCGACGCCGCCAACCCGAACAAGTACATGCAGCAGAGCATGATCCTGGTGCCGCGTGACACGCCCGGCGTGAAGGTGCTGCGCATGCTGCCGGTATTCGGCTATGACGATGCGCCGCATGGCCATGGCGAAGTGGTATTCGAGAATGTGCGCGTGCCGGCCAGCAACATGCTGCTTGGTGAGGGCCGCGGCTTCGAAATCGCCCAAGGCCGCCTTGGCCCGGGCCGCATCCACCATTGCATGCGTCTGATCGGCCTGGCCGAGCGCAGCCTGGAGAAGATGTGCAAGCGCGCCAAGAGCCGCGTGGCTTTCGGCAAGCCGATCTCGGAGCAGACGGTGACGCTGGAGCGTATTGCCGAAGCCCGCATCCTGATCGACCAGGCCCGCTTCCTGACCCTGCATGCGGCCTGGAAGATGGATACCGTGGGCAACAAGGCGGCGCGCAAGGAAATTGCCATGATCAAGGTGGCGGCGCCGAACATGGCCTGCCAGGTGATCGACTGGGCGATGCAGGTGCATGGCGCGTCGGGCATTTCCGACGACCAGATGCTGGCCTATTCCTATGCCCAGGCGCGCACGCTGCGTTTTGCCGATGGTCCGGATGAGGTGCATCGCAACCAGATCGGCCGCCTCGAATTGCAGCGCTGGAACTAAGCCCGTAACAAGTCGGCCGGAAACGGTCAGGATCAGAAGAAAACAAAAAAAGCGAGTTTCCCCATGACCGTTTCCGACTTTTTCGCCGCCAGCTATGCCGAGGCGCGGGACAAGTTCCGCGCCTCGGCCCGCGCTGCCGGTGCCACGCTCACGGCTTACGAGAATCCCAAAGCGCGCACGCCCGATGGCGGGCCGCTGACCACCGACGTAGCCTGCCTTGGCCCGGCCGATGCCAAGCGCGTCTATCTCACCTCTTCGGGCACCCATGGTGCCGAAGGTTTCTGCGGCTCGGGCTGCCAGGTCGGCTTTTTCGCCGAACGGCTGTATGAAGCCGCCACGCCCGATACCAAGATCATCATGATCCACGCCATCAATCCCTATGGCTTCGCCTGGCTGCGCCGGGTGACCGAGGATAACGTGGACCTGAACCGTAACTTCCAGGATTTCAACGCGCCGCTGCCGGTGAACCGGGCCTATGCCGATGTGCATGACTGGCTGATCCCGGCTGATTGGGACGGGCCGGCCAAGGCCGCCGCTGATCGCGGGATCCTGGCCTATCAACAGGAAAACGGCATGATGGCCTATCAGGCTGCCGTTACCGGCGGGCAATACAGCCATGCCGATGGCCTGTTCTTCGGCGGCAACGCGCCAACCTGGTCAAACGCCACCTTCCGCCGCATCCTGGCCGAACATGTGCCGGCCGGCATCGAAGCGCTGTGCAGCGTGGATTACCATACCGGCCTCGGCCCGATGGGCTATGGCGAACCGATCTATGTCGGCCCGGCGCGTGATGAAAAGACCGGCGGCCTTGATCGCGCCCGCGCCTGGTATGGCGCCGATGTCACCAATCCGAATGACGGCTCGTCAACCTCGGCCCGCGTCACCGGCACCGTGCCGGAAGCGTTTCTTGATCTGCCAGCCAGCGTGAAGGTTACCGCCATTGCGATGGAATACGGCACCCAGCCGGTGCAGCAGGTGTTGAATGCGTTGCGCGGCGACCATTGGCTGCATGCGCGTGGTGAACTGGATTCGCCGCTCGGCAAGCAGCTCAAGCGGCAATTGCGTGATGCCTTCTACACCGATACAGCGCCGTGGAAAGCCGCCATCTTTGGCCGCGCCGCCGATTTTGCCTTGCGCAGCTTCCGGGGTCTGGCCGGCTGATTAGTCGTCGCCGCCGTCAACCAGGTTCCAGGCCTGGTTGGCGACCGAGCGCACCACCGCCGCATAAGCCTTGATGGTGGGGGTGGCCGGGCCACGCTCCAGCCCGCGTTTATGGATGCCCTGCGCCATCACGGCGACGCGAAACAAGGCAAAGGCGAGGAAAAAATTCCAATGCGCGATGCCTTCAATGCCGCGCGCCGCACAATAGGCGGCAACATAATCATGCTCGCCCGGAATGCCTGAATCGATATAGTCAACCCCCTGTAGGCTGCCCATGCCGGGGATCGTGACACGATAGGGCATGCAGTTGATCGCCAGATCGGCGAGCGGATGGCCGATGCTGGCCACATCCCAATCCAGCATTGCCACCACGTGCGATTCACTGGGATGGAACACCAGATTGTCGAGCCGGAAATTGCCATGCATCAGGCTGGTCATGCCATCCTGCGGCACATTGGCCGGCAGCCAATCCAGAAGCCGCGCCATGGCGCCAATCTCTTCGGTGCGGTTGGCATTATATTGCTGCACCAAAGCCGCCACCTGGCGCGCCAGATAAGCGCTGCCATCGCCATTGGTTGGCAGGCCCAGGCTGTGCGGATCAAGGCCATGCACCTGCGCCATCGCCTGCGCCATCGCCAGATAGATTGCCTGGCGCTGCTTGGCATCCATGCCGGGCAGATTGGGATCGCGGAAATGCCGGCCGGCAATGTAATCCAGCAGATAAAACGGTGTGCCGATCACGCTGTCATCCAGGCAGACCAGCCGGGGCATGCCCATCGGCAGGCCGGCAGCATGCAGTTTGCTGATGAGCGCAAAATCGCGCTCAACACTTTCCGCCAGCGTGCTGCCCTTCTTGGCCACCTGGCGTTTGCGCAGCACATGATTCTGCCCCGGGCTGTGCAGCAAAAAGGTAGGCGCGGCCTGGCTGCCCTTGAACTGGTTCACCGTCAGCGGCGGCCTGAAATCGGCCAGATTGGCCTGCAAATAGGCGGCCAGTCTGGCTTCATCAAACCGGTGTTGCGGCTGTACGGGCATCAGCTCGGCAGGCGCCACCATGGCTCATTTCCCCCCAGTGAGCCTTTCGACCACCGACCAGGCGATCTCGGCAATCGGCTTGGCGCGCTTGCCGGATTCAACCGCATGTTCGCTGGCAGCGGTGCCATCCTTCACCCGGCCCATGATCCCCTGCAAAATGCCGGCGATACGGAACATGTTATAGGCCATATAGAATTCCAGATGCGGAATGCCGTCGCGGCCGGTGCGCTGGCAATACAGACGGCAATATTCCGCCTCATCGGGAATCCCGAGCGCGGCAAAATCGATGCCCTGGATGCCGCGAAACACTTCAGGCGCCAGGCGCCAGCTCATCAGATGATAGCTGAAATCACCCAATGGATGCCCCAGGGTGGACAATTCCCAATCCAGCACCGCCACCACACGCGGCTCGGTAGGATGGAAGATCATGTTGTCCATGCGGTAATCGCCATGCACAACCGAAACCTCGTCGCCCGACGGGATATTCTGCGGCAGCCACTCGATCAGCTTTTCCATCGCCGGGATATGCTCGGTTTCAGAAGCCTTGTACTGCTTGCTCCAGCGCGCAATCTGGCGCGCGAAATAATCACCCGGCTTGCCGAAATCACCCAGGCCCACGGCGGCATAATCCACCTTGTGCAGGGCGGCGATGGTGCGGTTCATGGCATCAAAAATCTGGCCGCGTTCATCACGGTTCAGGTCCGGCAGACGCTGATCCCAGAAGATGCGGCCTTCAACACAATCCATCACATAGAAGGCGGTGCCGATGATGCTGTCATCCTCACACAGGCCATAAGCCTTGGCCACCGGCACATCGGTCTGGCCCAAAGCCTTGATCACGCGGTATTCACGATCAACTGCATGGGCCGAGGGCAACAGCTTGCCCGGCGGCTTGCGGCGCAGCACGTATTTGCGGTTCGGCGTGATCAGCTTGAAGGTGGGATTGGATTGCCCGCCCTTGAATTGCTGCACTTCCAGCGGGCCTTGGTAATCTTCCACATTCGCCTTGAGCCAAACCTCCAGCGCGCCTTCGTCAAAACGATGGCGTTCCTGCACTGGCATGGTACCGACGAAACGATCCTGGTCACTCATAACTCGTTTCCCCCTGAACTATCCGGCCAACGATACCCAAGCCGGCACCGGGGGCGCAACCGTCTATGATTGCGGAGTTCATTCGCGTGCAGCAGTACTTTCACCAGCGCCAGACTTCTCTCGGGCACCAGACTTTTCTCGGGCAATGGCGCGCCAGCCAATATCCGAGCGGCAGAAACCATCCTGCCACTGAATCTTCCCCACTGCCGCATAGGCCACCGCCTGCGCCGCCGCCACATCGCGCCCCAGGCCGCAAACCCCGAGCACGCGGCCGCCATCGGCGATGATGGCACCATCGGTTCCGGGCTTGGTGCCGGCATGGAAAACCGCAGCACCAGGCACCGCCGCAGCTGCCTCCAGGCCACTGATGACGCCACCCCGGGCCGGATCACCCGGATAACCCTTGCCGGCCATCACCACGCAGAGCGCGGCCTCATCATGCCAGCGCAGGTCAAAATCCTTCAGCATGCCGTCACGCGCAGCAATCAGCGCCGGCAGCAGATCGGATTTCAGCCGCAGCATCAAGGTTTGGCATTCCGGATCGCCGAACCGCACATTGTATTCGAGCAGCTTGGGGCCCTGCTGCGTCAGCATCAGGCCGGCAAACAGCACGCCCTTGAACGGCGCGCCTTCGGCCTGCATCGCTGCCACGGTGGGATTGATGATGCTGTCCATCACCACGCGCTGCAAATCGGGCGTCAGCACAGTGGCAGGTGAATAGGCCCCCATGCCGCCGGTATTCGGCCCGCTATCGCCATCGCCAACCCGCTTGTGATCCTGGGCCGAGGCCAGCGGCAGGGCATGCTTGCCATCCACCAGGGCAAAGAAGCTGACTTCCTCACCCTCAAGAAATTCCTCAATCACCACTTCGGCGCCAGCCTGCGTGAACAGGCCCTGCACAGCTTGCAATGCTTCGTCCAGCGTCATCGCCACCGTCACGCCCTTGCCAGCGGCCAGGCCATCGGCCTTCACCACAATCGGCGCGCCATGTTTGCGGATATAGGCTTCGGCCGGCGCCAGCGCATCGAAACGGCCATAAAAGGCCGTGGGGATGCCGTATTTGGCGCAGATATCCTTCATGAAGCCTTTGGAACCCTCCAGCCGGGCAGCGGCGGCATTGGGGCCAAAACAGCCGAAGCCGGCGGCTTCCAGCTTATCCACCAGCCCCAGCACCAGCGGCACTTCCGGGCCGACGACAACAAAATCGATATGCTCGTCGCGGCAGAGTTGCAGCAGGCCGTCTAGATCGCCTACCCCGACCGGGCGGCAGGTAGCCACCGCCGCGATGCCGGCATTACCCGGCGCGCAGATCAGCTTGTTGACCAGCGGCGAGGCGGCCAGATTCCAGCACAGGGCATGCTCGCGGCCGCCCGAACCCACCACCAGCAGATTCATCGGATTCACCTGTTGTTCGGTCTCTATCGGAATGGCGGCAATCTTTGTATCATGCCGGCCCTGGAAGCAAGGCCTGCCGCATGAGCGAATCACCCGAGGCCGGGCGCGGCAACGTGCCCGAATTCACTGTTACCGAACTCTCGTTGCGGCTGAAACGCAGTATCGAGGAAAGTTTCGGCTGGGTGCGTGTGCGCGGCGAGATTTCCGGCTTCAAACGCGCTGCCTCCGGGCACCTTTATTTTGCCCTCAAAGACGCCGATTCCCTGCTGGATGCCGTGTGCTGGAAAGGCCAGGCCGGCCGCCTCGGCCTGCGCCCTGAAGACGGCATGGAAGTGATCTGTTCCGGCAAGCTGACCTCCTATCCCGGGCGCTCAAAATACCAGATGGTGGTGGAGCGTATGGAACTGGCCGGCCTCGGCGCGCTGATGGCGTTGCTTGAGCAGCGCAAGCAGAAGCTGGCGGCCGAGGGCCTGTTTGCCACCGAGCGCAAACGCGCCCTGCCCTATCTGCCGCGGGTCATCGGCGTGGTCACTTCGCCCACCGGCGCGGTGATCCGCGATATCCTGCATCGCCTGGCCGACCGTTTCCCCACTCGCGTGCTGGTCTGGCCGGTGCTGGTGCAGGGTGAAGGCGCTGCCGATCAGGTGGCCCGCGCCATCCAGGGCTTCAACGCCCTGCCGGTGGATGGCCCGGTGCCCCGGCCCGATCTGCTGATTGTGGCGCGGGGCGGCGGCAGCCTGGAAGACCTGATGGCCTTCAACGAAGAAAATGTGGTGCGTGCCGCCGCCGCCTCGAAAATCCCGCTGATCTCGGCCGTGGGGCATGAGACCGACACTACGCTGATTGATTTTGCCGCCGACCGCCGCGCGCCCACCCCAACCGCCGCCGCCGAAATGGCCGTGCCGGTGCGGATGGAATTGTTGCAGGATGTGGCCGGGCTGGATGATCGCCTGCGCCGCTCAATGGCGCGGCTGGCTACAGACAAACGCCGCCAGCTCGACGGCCTGGCGCGTGGCCTGCGCGGCCCGCGCGAGCAACTGGCCCAGGCGCAGCAGCGTTTTGACGATCTGGCCGAGCGGCTGCGCTATGCTTTGCATGTCGGCATCAATGCCCAGCGCGCGCGCATGGAAACCCGCTTCGCCAAATTGCAGCCCGGGCTGCTGCGGCGCGAGACCCGCGATTATCGCCGCCGCCTGGATGACAGCCTGGCCCGGCTGCGCCGTGCCGTGGCGCAACGCACCGATCTGGCCGGCCGCGCCTTGCAACAGCAGGCCAAGCTGCTGGAAAGCCTGAGCTACCGCAATGTGCTGGCGCGCGGCTATGCCGTGATCCTGGATGAAAATGGGCGCGCCGTGCAAAGCGCCGCCGCGCTCAGCCCGGGCAGCAGCATCGCCATCGAATTACGTGATGGCCGCCGCAACGCCGTGGTGGATGGCGAGGCGCGGCGGCGCGGCGGCGCCAAGGCCGGCAACCCGGCGCAGCAAGAGGAGCTATTCTGACATGATCCCATCCTTCGGCACCCGCGATGGCGAGGCCAGGCTGCATTATTCGATGTCAGGCTATCAGGTGATCGTGCCGGGGCGGTATGTCACCTGCGCCGTCACCGGGTTACGGATTGATCTGGAGCGGCTGCGCTACTGGAATGCCGAGCGCCAACAGGCTTATGTCAATGCCGCCGCCGCGTTGCAGGGCATACGCGGCCAGCGCATTGATTGAACTGACTATGTTGTCTCGCCGCCAGCTGCTGTTTGCCCTGCCCTTCGCAACCCTGCCGCTGGCATCCCGCCTTGTCCGGGCAAATGAAGCAGCCAATGCGCCGCCACCGGGCATCACCTGGCGGGGTGATTTCAGCCAGGGCGGCATGGTGCTGGGCCGCGCTGCACCCGACTTGCTGCCCGGCCTGCAATTACGCCTCGGCGAACGGCCGATCAGTCTCGGCCCGCAGGGTGAATTTGTGTTCGGCTTTGGCCGCGATGAGGCTACCAGCCAGGTTTTTGTTATGCGGCGCCAGGATGGCAGCGAAAGCAGCCTGCCGCTCACGATCAGCAAACGGCAATACGATATCCAGCGCATTGACGGCCTGCCGCCGGCCCAGGTGACACCACCGGCCGCGCTGCTGGAGCGTATCAAGCGTGAGAATGCCCGCATCGCCGAAGCGCGCAAGATCAATTCAGCCAGCCTGGATTATCTCGGCGGCTGGCTCTGGCCTGCCGATGGCCCGGTCAGCGGCGTGTATGGCAGCCAGCGTATTCTCAATGGTGAACCGCGCCAGCCACATTTTGGCCTGGACATCGCTGCACCAACCGGCGCGCCGGTGCGCGCCTCCACCGCCGGCATTGTCACTTTTGCTGACAGCGATGTGTATTACACTGGCGGCACCGTGATCATCGACCACGGCCACGGCATCAACGGCGCCTATTCACATCTGGCGCGGGTGGATGTGAAAGTGGGCCAGCGCGTGCGCCAGGGTGAGCAGATCGGCACTGTGGGCGCCACCGGGCGCGCCACCGGGCCGCATCTCGACTGGCGCGTCAACTGGTTCGACGTGCGCCTCGACCCACAGCGCCTGCTGCCGCCGCGCTGAGGCCAATCCGACATAATCATCGACGAGACAGAACTGGCTTACTGCTGCGATCCAGGCATTTACGGTACACGCAGGCCACGGCTGTTGGGTTTAATTTCTGTCAAGCGTTGGAAGACGCGGTATTGCTGCGATTTTGGAATTTCGCGCCTTGACGAAACGCGAAATCAGCGCTGCTGGAATATCCCGACGCTCAAACCTATCCTCTCACCATCGTCATGCCCGGGCTTGACCCGGGCATCCCGTTTTTAGCCGTTTTGTAGGCATTTTCCCACTGGAGCGAGATGCGCGGATCAAGTCCGCGCATGACGACTGGGTTGGTGGCGCGCACGCCGGTTTCAGCGCCCGCCGGCCACGTCCAGGATGGCGCCGGTGACATAGGAGGATTTGTCCTCCAAAAGCCAGATGATGGCTTCCGCCACTTCTTCGGCTGTGCCGGAACGGCCGAGCGGCACGGTTGGGCCAAGCCGCGCGGCACGATCAGGCTCGCCGGCCGAGGCATGGATATCGGTTTCGATGATGCCCGGGCGAATGGCGTTGACACGGATGCCTTCCGGGCCGAGTTCCTTGGCCAGGCCGAGGGTCAGCGTATCGATGGCTCCTTTGGAGGTGGCGTAATCCACAAACAGGTTGGGCGAGCCGAGCCGAGCCGCCGCCGAGGACAGATTGACGATGCCGCCGCCCTTGCCGCCACGGCTTTTTGCCATGCGGCGCGCCGCCTCGCGGGCACAGAGCACGGCGCCAAGCACGTTGGTATCAAATACCCGGCGCAGGCGTTCCAGCGGCATATCCACCAGATCTGCGGTGGGCGCCACCACACCGGCATTGTTGACCAGGCCATCAATGCGGCCAAAAGCCTTTTCGGTGGCATCAAAAATTGCCACCACATCGGCTTCCACGGCCACGTCACCCTTGACCGAAATCGCCTTGCCGCCAGCCGCCTTCACCGCTGCCACGGTTTCCAGCGCCGCCTTGGCATTGCTGGCATAATTGATCCCCATGGCCCAGCCGCGCTTGGCCGCCAGCAGGGCGACAGCGCGGCCGATGCCACGGCTGCCGCCGGTGATAACGATGGTCCTGCTCATGCTATGCTCCGCTTACCAGGCCAGTTCGGCGCCGTCATAATTGAAGAACTTGCCGCAATCGGCGGGGCCGGCGCGTTCGACTACCTGGGTCAACCCGGCAACACTTTCCTGCACCGAAATATCGGCGCCCGAGCCGCCCATATCGGTGCGCACCCAGCCCGGATGTGCCAGCAGCGAAATCACGCCCTGCGGCTTGAGATCCAGCGCCAGCGCATGCATGGCGGCATTCACGCCGGCCTTTGACGAGCGGTAGACATAATTGCCGCCGGCGGTGAGCGCAATCGAGCCCATGCGGCTGGAGATGGTGAGGATTTTGGCATTGCCGGCCAGTTTCAGGCTGGGCAGCAGCGCCAGCGCCACCTTCATCGGCGCCACCACATTGGTGGCCAGCACGCGGCGATAGGTGTCGAAATTGCTGATCGTCAACGTCCCATCGCGGTCGCCATAGATGCCGGCATTGTTGATCAGCAGGTCGATGGCATGGCCTTTGTATTTTGCCGCCACATCATCCACCGCCATATCGTCGGTCACATCCAGGCGCTCAACGGTCACCTTGTTTTCCGCCGCCAGGGCTGCCAACGCCGTGGCGGTGGCCGGGGCACGCACAGCGGCAATCACCTGCCAGCCCAGGCCGGCATAATGTTTGGCGAATTCGAGGCCGATGCCACGGCTGGCGCCGGTGAGAAACACGGTAGGCATGAGGGAGTTACTCCGCGAGAGGCTGAACGGAAACAGGGGCAGCGAGTTTCTTATATAACGGATAAAGCAGGCCGGGCAGCATGTACATCGGCAACTGGCCCATGGCGAAAAACACCACCATGTCGAATTCGGCACGATCAGCCAGCGCCACCATCACCAGGCCCATATTGCAATTGCCGGTGAGCAGGCCCAGCGTGGCCGCTGCCGGCCGGCCAAGGCGGAAAACCAGCCGCCCGGCGCCATAACCCAGTGCCTGCAAGGCCAGATTGGCGATGAAGGCGGCCAAAGTGGTGAGCGCAACATAGCCCGGATCGGCCAGCATCTTGTCGGTGACACCAGCCATGATCGCCACGGCAAACAGCACCAGCACCAGCACCGACACACCGTCCAGCAGCCGCGCATTGGCTGCCATCCAGCCCGGGCGGATCAGCTTGCGCAGCAACAGGGCGGCCAGGAAGGAACTGCCCACCAGCAGGGCGAGCCGGCCCATGAATTCCGGCAGCGACATTTCAATCTGGATGCCAAGCAGCAGCAAAGCCACCGGCGGCAGGGTGAGCGGCACCAGGGCCGTACCCAGCACGATGACAATCACCGCCAGCGCCGCATCCAGCCCCAGGATCAGCGAAATCGCCGCCGCCGAGACAATCGGCGGCGCCGCCGCCATCAGCACGATGGCTGCAGCCAGGGCCGGCGGCAGGCCAAAAGGCTTTAGCGCGCCCAGCATCAGCACCGGGCAGAGCAGCAGCAGGAAAGCCAGGATAGCCAGGATCAGCAAGGGCCGCCGGCCATAGGCTTTGAAAGCCTGCCAATCCAGCCGCATCAGCGCGATGGTGAGCGGGATCAGCAGCAGCGGCACAAAAAGCGGCCGCACCAGATTGGCCAGCCAGGGCAGGGCCAGCCCCACCAGCACACCGCCGAACATGAAGCGGGTGGCATGTTTGCCAACAAAACCGAGCAGCCCGCTCAGCATGACCAGGCGCAGCCGAAATAGGATAGAAACCGTGTTTCACACAAAACATAAAACGAACGATTTCCCGGCCAATACATGCAAGCTCTTGATTCTTATGGGGCGAAGCGAAAGGCCCAGGTGGCGAGATGGCAACCAGATCGTTTGTTCACGACCAAATTCAGCATAGCGCAGGAAATAGCCGGTGCAACAAGCTGGGCATGGCTGCGCCGGCTAGAGCGTTAGGCCATCATGCGGTGGCGACCCAGCCTCTGAATGAGAATGCGGCATAAAACAGCGCGACATCGGAAAAACCGGCCTTGCGGATAAGCGTTTCGTCATCAGTGACAGACAGAATCGGCAAACGGCCGGCCATTGCGGCAACAGCCGGCGCGGCAGCAACTGCCGCGTCATTCGCGAAGGCTGCCGATCGCGATAGCCAGAGTGTGAGATCGCCGCCCGGTGGGCAGCTATGATGCGCAACCACCAGCTTTGCGCCTGGCCGCAGGCGTTGGTGGATTTGCCGCATTGTGTGCAGCCTTTCGTCGGGCGCAAGAAAGTGCAGCGTGAGCAGGCAGGTGGCGCCATCAAACGGCCCGGGTGGCGCAGTGTCGATATAGCCTTGCTGCAACGTGACCTGCTGTTGCAACGGGCCGAGGGCGCGGCTTGCCAAATCCAGCATGGCCGCCGAAGGATCAATGCCCAGCAACTGCCAATGCGGCTGAGCCTCAGCAAACAGTTTCAGTTCAAGGCCCCCGCCAGCACCAAGCACCAGGATATTTGCCGTTTCCGGAGCCTGTTCGGCCAAAAGCAGCATCGCCATACGCTGCATGTCGGCCAGTCCCGGCACTTTGCGGGGCGTGCTCTCGGCATAATTGGCCACCATGGTCGGATTACTGAAGGCTTCCAGCGGCCGCATCACTTAAGCCGAGGCGCGCGCGGCTTGGCGCATCTGGACCTCGCCGCTCAGCGTTGCCAGCGAAACTTCGCCGAAGCGGCGCAGCAGCAAAGCTTCTGCTTCCGCAAATGTTTCCCCCAACACGGCATTAACGGCTTGCTCGACCAGGCAGCCGGGTGACTCGCTGCGATGGCCCATGGTCAGCAAGTCGGGGCTGTCGAGCGCCAGGTAGATGTCGCGGAGCGTAAGCTGGTGCAGGTCGCAAGCAATGCTCCAGCCGCCGCCATGGCCCTTTTCGGACCTGACAAAACCACGATCCCGCAAGCCAGCCATCAGCCGGCGGACCACAACCGGATTGGTGCCCATGACTTTTGCCAAGGCGTCGGAGGTATGCGGGCCGGGCTGCATGGCCATATGCAGCAGGACATGCAGCAAACCGGATAAACGGCCATCTCGTTTCATGTAACTTTATATGTTACATGATTAGTCGACTGGCAAGCCCTGCTGGCTGAACTGATCCAAAAAAAACTCTGGACAAATCAATTTCATCATTTAAATTATTGTTTAAATGATGAAACAAACTCCCTCCGCCATCTCTCCCGCCCCGGCCGAACCCGGCCCGGATGTTGGCCAGCTTGCCGATATCTTTCACCTGCTCGGCGATATGTCGCGGCTGAAATTGCTGCTGGCCTGCCTGGAGCAATCCTGGCCGGCCACCGAACTGGCGGCGCATTGCGGCGTCTCGCCGCAAGCCGCCAGCCATCATTTGCGGCTGTTGAAGGCGGCCCGGTTGCTGCGCGCCGAGCGCCAGGGCCGCCAGATCGTCTACACGGCAGCCGATGAGCATGTGCGCCACATGCTGAAAGACATGATCGAGCATCTTGCCGAAGAGAAAGCAGGCCAGCCATGAGCGCCAGTTGCGGCCATCACCACAACCATGAGCATGAGCATGAGCATGGGCATGGGCATGACCACGGCCACGGACATGATCACGGCGCCGGCGCCCCACGCCGCGCATTGTTGATCGCGCTGGGCCTCAATGCCGGCATGTTCGCCATTGAAATCGGCGCCGGCATTGCCGCGGAATCCACCGCTTTGCTGGCCGATTCGCTGGACTTTCTGGGCGATGCAGCTAATTACGGCATCAGCCTGATGGTGCTGACCCTCAGCCTGACCTGGCGCGCCCGCGCCGCCCAGCTCAAGGCGCTGTCGATGGGCCTGTTCGGCTTTTGGCTGCTTGGCACCATCCTGTGGCACCTGCTGCATAATACCAGCCCGGAACCCGGCACCATGGGCGCAGTCGGCCTGCTGGCGCTGCTGGCTAACCTGGCCACCGCCTGGGTGCTGTTTGCGCATCGTGACGGCGACAGCAACATGCAAGCCGTATGGCTCTGCACCCGGAATGACGCCATCGGCAATATCGCGGTGCTGGGGGCCGCCGCCGGCGTGTGGCTGACCGGCGGGCAGAACTGGCCTGATCTGCTGGTGGCCGGCTTCATGGCACTGCTGGCGCTGCAATCAGCCTGGCGCGTGCTGCGGCTGGCCAATGCCGAACTCAAAACCGTGACGTGAGTCACTGTCAGTGCCATTCGCGCCGGTTTTGCTTGCAGGCCGGCGCGCCTGGCGGCAAAATATTGCCATGAGCAGCATCTCAGCCATCGGTGGCTCCGCCGCCTACAGCCCCGCCCCGGCCGCAGGCCAGGGTATCGGCACCACACCCAGCGCCGCCCAGGCCCAGGCCGTGGCCAATCTGGCGCAGATTTCTGCCGCCCTCACCCAGTCGCTCGGCGCCCTTGCCAGCGGCCTCGGCGGCAGCGTGGATATCTCGGCTTAACCATCCGCTTGCAATTCGGCGGCGGCGGCTTATCCTGTCGCCACGTCCGGGCCCCTCTGGTCGCCGCGCGGGAGCGGTGACGATGTCGGACGCTAGGCACGACCTAGGGCCCTGATACTCCCGCCTGGACTCCGTTTCCCATGGATTTTTCCATTTTCCTGCAGCCCGCCGCGCTGATCAGCCTGGCCGGCCTGATCGCGCTTGAACTTGTTCTGGCGGTCGACAACCTGATCTTCATCACCATCGTCACCAACCGCCTGCCTGAAGCGCAGCAGCCCAGCGCGCGGCGCTGGGGCCTCACCCTGGCCGTGGTCACCCGCCTGATGCTGCTGTTCTCGGCGGCCTGGATCATCACGCTGACCGCGCCCTGGTTCACGATTTTCGGCGAGGAGATTTCCGGCCGCGACCTGATCCTGCTTGGCGGCGGCCTGTTCCTGATCTGGAAAGCGACCATGGAAATCCATGAGCGCGTCACCCCAGCCGCCGAGGACGACTTGGATGGCCATGGCAAGAAACAGATCAAGGCAATGCCGCGCTTCTGGCCGGTGATAGGCCAGATCATGATCCTGGACGTGGTGTTTTCGCTGGATAGCGTAATCACCGCCATCGGCCTCACCCGCCATCTGGAAATCATGGTTGTGGCGGTGCTGGTCTCGGTCGCCATCATGATCATTGCCGCCGAGCCGCTGGCGCGCTTTGTCAACCGCAACCCCAATGTGGTGATGCTGGCGCTGTCATTCCTGGTGATGATCGGCATGGCGCTGGTGGCCGAGGGCCTCGACTTCGAGGTACCCAAAGCAATCATCTACGCCGCCATGGGCTTCTCGGTCGGTGTTGAGGCGCTCAACATGCTGTCGCGGCGCGCCCAGCTCAGCCGGCCGTTCCGCGACATCCGCAAGCCTGACGAAGGCTGAGCCGGATCAGGCTTTCCCGACCGGCTCTTGCAGCCGGCCGGGAAAGCCGTACATTATACGCAATCATCCAGCCGGAGGCTGATCATGCTGCGCCGTCATTTCCTGTCCAGCTTCAGTGTTGCCGCCGCTGCCGGTGGCCTGGTTGCCCTGCCGGTGCAGGCGATGTCGCTGGAGCCGGCGCCATCGCATCTGCGCCTTGGCGTGCCGGATATGGCCGGGGCGCTGGATTGGAGCCTGCTGGCCCAGGCCGGCGAAACCCGCTTCCGCGATGGCGAGATCAGCCGCTTCCCGGCGGCCCTGCGCGCGCTGCACGGCCAGGATGTGCTGCTGGGCGGCTACATGATGCCGTTCAGCGATGCCGCCCGGCACCAGCAATTCCTGCTCGGCGGCCTGCAATTTCATTGCGCGAGCTGCCTGAGCAATGACCTGACCCGCGTTGTTGCGGTGCGTGCCGCCGAAGCCGTGACGCGCAGCGAGACGCCGCTGATGGTGCGTGGCCGGCTCAGCCTGATCGAAGAGCAGCAATCGCCGCTCTTTTATCGCCTCGACGACGCCCGCGCCGCCTGAGCCTTTCCGCACGTAAAATCCATGTCTGACCGAACCCGGCTGCGCGCCACCCTGATTGGCGCCTGCGCCATCCTGCTCTGGGCGGCGCTTGCCTTGCTCACCACCTTCACCGGGCCGGTGCCGCCGTTGCAGCTGACCGGCATGACCTTCACCCTGGCTGCCCTGCTGGCGCTGGGCACCTGGATGGCGCGGGGCGAAAACCCGCTGCACCACCTGCGCCTGCCGCTGGCAGCCTGGGGCTTGGGCATCTTTGGTCTGTTCGGCTATCACGCGCTGTATTTTGTGGCGCTGAAATTCGCCCCGCCGGTGGAAGCCAGCCTGATCAACTATCTCTGGCCTTTGCTGATCGTTGCCTTCTCGGCGCTGCTGCCCGGCGAAAGGCTGCGCTGGTTTCATGCTGCCGGCGTGTTGCTCGGCCTGGGCGGCACAATGGTGCTGTTTCTGGGCAAGGAAATCGCCTTCGATCCGGCGCATCTGCCCGGCTTCGCCGCCGCCTTTGCCTGTGCCTTCACTTGGTCGATCTATTCCGTGCTGAGCCGCCGGCTGCCCGATGTGCCGACCGATTCCATCGGCGGCTTCTGCGCCGTGGCCGCCCTGCTGGCCTGGCTCGGCCATGGCCTGTTTGAAACCACGTTTTGGCCGCAGCAGCCCGGCGAATGGCTTGCCATCCTGGCGCTTGGCCTCGGCCCGGCCGGCGGTGCGTTTTTCCTCTGGGATATCGGCATGAAACGCGGCGATATCCGCGCCCTTGGCAGCATGGCCTATGCCGCGCCGCTGCTTTCCACCCTGCTGCTGCTGCTCTTCGGCAAAGGCGATTTCACCTGGCAGGTGATGGTAGCCTGCCTGCTGATTGTTGCCGGCGCGGTGCTCGGCGCCGGCGACCTGCGGCGCCAGAAACCGGCTAGTTAACCGGCTCCAAGCGCAGGATGCGGCCTTCCGGATTGTCGGTGGCCAGATAGATCAGGCCATCCGGCCCCACCCGCACATCGCGGATATTCTCGCCCACCGGCTTCAGCATCGCCTCGTCACGCACAAAGCGCGTGCCATCCAGTTCCACCCGGTAGAGGCTGCGGAATTTCAGCGAACCTGCAAACAGATTGCCGCGCCAGGCGGGGAATTTGTCGCCGCTATAAAACGCCATGCCGGCCGGGGCGATGGAGGGGGTCCAATGCAATACCGGCTGCTCCAGCCCGTCGCGGGCGCTGCCGATGCCGATCTTGGCGCCGCTGTAATCCACACCATGGGTGATGATCGGCCAGCCGTAATTGCGCCCGGGCAGCGGCAGGTTCACCTCATCGCCACCCTGCGCGCCATGTTCATGCAGCCAGATCGCGCCGGTTTCCGGATGCCGGGTCAGGCCCTGAATGTTGCGATGGCCGAGCGAGAAGATCTCCGGCATGAAGCCGGCCTGGCCGATGAAGGGATTATCCTGCGGCACACGGCCATCGGCATGCAGCCGCAACAGCTTGCCCAAATGGTTGCCGGGATTCTGCGCCTCGTCGCGCCGGTAGCGTTCGCCCAGGCCGATGAACAGGAAGCCGGCGCGGTCAAAAGCCAGGCGCGAACCGAAATGCAGGCCACCGGACAGTTTCGGCTGCTGGCGGAACAGCACCTGCACATCGCTCAGGCCCGCCACCCCCACGGCGGTCTCATTCAGGCGGCCACGCGCCACGGCGGTGCCGGCACCGCCCGCACCGGGTTCGGCATAGCTGAAATAGACCCATTGATTAGCGGCGAAATCCGGATCGAGCGCCAGATCAAGCAGGCCGCCCTGGCCATTGTCATATACCGCCGGCAGGCCGGCCAGCGGCGGCGACAGCGCGCCATTGGCAACGATGCGCAGGCGACCCGGCCGTTCGCTGACCAGCAGGCGACCATCGGGCAGGAAGGCAATCGCCCAGGGCATTTCCAGGCCACGCGCCACCGTCACCACCCGCACCGGACCTTTATCGGTCGGGATCACCTGGGCCATGGCCGGCACGACGAGCAACAGGGCAAGGCAGCAAAGGACGAGCAGGCGTGGCATGATCCCTCCAGGGCAAAACGCAAGAAACGGGAAGCAGGGCCGGGCAACAGCCATTATGCAGGTAGATATGACCGAAGCGACCATATTCCAGCCGATCCAGTTCAACACCGCGTCAATCGACTGGGCCGCCATACAGGCCGCGCTATTCAGCAAAGGCGTGGCCCGCCTGCCCGGCCTCGCCACGCCGGCGGCCTGCACCGCGCTGCAGGCGCTTTATGCGGAGGACGCATTGTTCCGCAAGCGCATCGTGATGGCGCGGCATAATTTCGGCCAGGGTGACTATGCCTATTTCGCCGCACCCTTGCCGGCGCCGTTGCAGGATTTGCGCAGCCGGCTTTATGCCGGGCTGGCGCCGATTGCCAACCGCATGATGGCGGCTCTGGGGCGCGACACGGCCTATCCCGCAAGCTTGGCCGACTTCACGGCACGGTGCCATGCCGCCGGCCAGAGCAAGCCAACACCGCTGATGCTGCATTATCGCAGCGGCGATTATAACCGGCTGCATCAGGATCTGTATGGCGAGACGGTGTTTCCGCTACAGGCGGTGCTGATGCTGTCCTGCCCCGGCACGGATTTCACCGGCGGCGAATTTCTGCTGGTGGAGAACCGCCCGCGCCAGCAAAGCATCGGCCGGGTGTTCAATCCGGCGCAGGGCGAGATGCTGATCTTCCCGGTCAATGACCGCCCGGTGCCGGCGGCGCGCGGCTGGATGCGTGCCAGTTTGCGCCATGGAGTCAGTCTGGTACAAAGCGGCGAACGCTACACGCTCGGCATCATCCTGCATGATGCGGCTTAGATTTTGATCTCGCGTAATTGCTGCTGCATGTCCATGGCGTAGCGGTCGGTCATGCCGGAGATATAGTCGGTGACCGCCAGCAGCCGCTGATAGCGCGGCGCGGCGCGATCATAATGCGGCACCAGATCCAGCAGCCGTTCGGCAGTGACATGCCCTGCCCGGGCATTCAGCGCACCAACAAACAGATCAAGCAGGCGCTGGATCACCGCGATGCCTTCCAGTTCCTTGGTCACCGTCCGCTCCCAGCGATAAACCCGCGCCATTGCCAGATTTTTCAGCTTGCGCACCTGTTCGCCATGCGGGGTCACATCAGCCAGGGATTTTTCCGGCGCTTGCGCCACAAAGGCCGCGCAACAGGCATCGATCAGGCTGCCGATGGTGCGCGAGCGCAGGGTGGAGAGTTTTTCATCGGCGCTACGGGCCAGATAGCGCGAACCGAGATCGGCGCCAATGATCGGCTTAAAAAGCTCTTCCGCCTCGCTGAAACCGATACGGCCCAGCTTCACGCCATCCTCCACATCGATCACGCTGTAGCAGATATCGTCGGCCGCCTCGACCAGATAGGCCAGCGGGTGGCGCTGCCAGGCCTGCGCTGCATCCGGCTGCGGCGCCAGTTTCAGCCGCGCCGCCAGCTCGGCAAACAGCGCCGCTTCGGCCTGCATGAAACCATGTTTCTTACGCCCGACATAGCTTGCCGCCCGGCCCTGCGCGGCAGCGGCGCCGCTGGGATATTTGGTGAAGGCGCCGAGCGTGGCATCCATCAGCCGCATGCCGCCCTCGTTGCGATCCATCTGCAATCGGGTGAGAATCCGGAAGCCCTGGGCATTGCCTTCAAAGCGCAGGAAATCGGCCTGTTCCGCATCGGTGAGATCATCGCCGAATGCCATGTCGGCATGTTCGGCAAACCATTGCTGCATCGCCTGCTCGCCGGTATGGCCAAAAGGCGGATTGCCGATATCATGCGCCAGGCAGGCCGCCGCGACGATATCGCCCAGATCGGCGGCGATATGCCTGCGTTCGGTTTGCCCCAATTCCAGCAGCCGCCGCGCCACCTGGCCGCCCAGCGAGCGGCCGACGGATGCCACTTCCATCGAATGGGTCAGCCGGGTGCGGACAAAATCGGTATGCGGCAACGGATGCACCTGGGTCTTGTTTTGCAGCCTGCGGAAGGCCGAGGAAAACACGATGCGGTCGGCATCCTGCTGAAACGCGCTGCGGCCATCGTTGGGCACATTGCGGCGCGGCGGGCAGCTATCCAGGGTTTCAATCCAGTTCATGACTGGATTCCTAGCAGCTTTTCCCGGGCTTGCGCATCGAATTCCAATATAGTAGATATTATTCCAATGAGTGACATGGACGATATCGAGGCCCGCATTGCCGGCCGTCTGAAAGCCCGGCGCGAGGCGCTGGGCCTGACGCTGGAGCAATTGGCCGAGCGTTCCGGGGTCAGCCGGGCGATGATTTCCCGCGTTGAGCGCCGCGAATCAAGCCCGACCGCCGCTTTGCTCGGCCGGCTTTGCGCCGGGCTGGACACCACACTCTCCGCCCTGATGAGCGGCATCGAGGGCGGCGGCCAGGCCAGTTTGCTGGCAGCGGCGGCGCAGCCTTTCTGGCGCGATCCGGCCACCGGCTTCGAACGCCGCGCGGTCAGCCCCGGCGGCACGGCTTCGCGGGTGGAGATAGTGCTGGGCATGCTGCCGCCGGGCGCGCGGATCGATTATCCGCCGCTGCAAACTGCGCATTACGACCAGCATATTCTGGGCCAGGAAGGCCTGCTGCGTTTTACCTTAGGCGAACAGCTATTCGATATCGGCCCCGGCGATTGCCTGTTCACCACGCTGGGCCAGCCGCACAGCTTTCACAATCCGGGCAGCAAGCCGGCGCGCTACCTGGTGATTATCGCCAAACCAAGCAATTGAGGCTGCCATGATCTCGATCCGCGATGCCACCCTGGCCGACATGGCGGCGATCCTGCCGATCTACAATGATGCCGTGACCAACACCACGGCGGTGTTCGACTATGCGCCGCGCAGCCTGGAGGCACAGCAGGCCTGGTTTGCCGCCAAGCAGGAGCAGAGCCTGCCGGTATTGCTGGCGGCGGACGGCGACGACGTGCTGGGCTTTGCCAGTTTTGGCCCCTTCCGACCCTGGCCGGCCTATCGCCACACGGTGGAGAATGCCATCTATATCGCGCCCGCGCGGCGCGGCCAGGGCATTGGCAAATTACTGCTGCCGGCCTTGTTTGAGCGCGGCCGGGCACAGCAGGCGCATGTGATGATCGCCGGCATCACCGCCGATAATGCCGCCAGCCTGCGCCTGCATGCAGGCCTGGGCTTCACCGAAGCCGGCCGGCTGCATGAAGTTGGCTGGAAGTTTGAACGCTGGCTCGATCTGGTTTTCCTGGAGAAAAGGCTGTGATCCGGCAACTGGATGCCGCCGCGATGCAGGCCGCCCTGCCCGATCTGGCGGAAATCCTGCGTGATTGCGTGGCCGGCGGCGCCAGTGTGAATTTCCTGCTGCCCTACAGCGCCGAGGATGCCGCGCAATTCTGGCGCAAGGCCATCATGGCGGCGACACGGCAGGAACTGCTCTGCTTCGGCGCCTTCGATGCAACAGGGCAACTCAGCGGTGTGGTTTTGCTGGGGCTGGATACGCCGCCCAACCAGCCGCATCGTGGTGAGGTGCGCAAGATGCTGGTGCATCGTCGCGCCCGGCGCCAGGGCCTGGCGCGCGCCCTGATGCTGGCGCTGGAAGCCGAGGCGGCACGGCTGGACCGGCGCCTGCTGGTGCTGGATACCAATCAGGGCAGCGATGCCGAACCGCTCTATCAAAGCCTGGGCTATACCTGCTTCGGCGTGGTGCCGGGCTATTCGATCCCACCCGATGGCAGCGCGCCAACGGCTTGCGCCTTCTACTACAAATTTTTGCCCTGACCGGGCTATAATCGGGCCATGCGGCCCCTGTTCAGCCTGACATCCCTTGCGCTGCCGCAGCAGCAATCGCTCAGTGGCGCCACGGCGGCGCTGGGCGTGGCGCTGGTGGCGCTCGGCTTTGGCGCGGCAGCCGGCTTTGCCAGTGCTGCCGCAGCCGCGGTGGGCGCGATTTGCGTTTCCATCGTTGATACCCCGAGCCCGCCGAGCCACAAACGGCGCGGCCTGGCGTTGGCGCTGATCTTCTGCTCGGCCATCACCTGGGTAACCGGCCTGGCGGCACCCTATCCTTGGCTGCTGGCACCGCTGCTGGTGCTGATCAGTTTCGGCGCTGCCATGGTGACGGCGCATGGCAAGGCGGCGCTGGCGCTATCGGCAGCCTTGATCCTGGCTGCCATCTTCACCCTGGGCGCCGAATTGCATGGCGTGGCCAGGGTTGAACATCACAGCCAGCTTTTTGCCCTCGGCGGCCTGGCCTATCTGGTTTACGGCGTGGCCATGGCCAGCCTGCTGGAACGCCAGCATAAACGCATTGCCCTGGCTGGCGCCTTGCGCGGCTTTGCCGCCTATACCCGCGAAAAGGCCGCCCTGTATGACCCGGCGGAAAAGCTGGATGCTGCCTATGACCGGCTGATCGAGCAGCAGGTGACGCTGATGGAGCGGGTGGAGGCAGCGCGCAACCTGCTGCTGCGCCATCTCGACGACCCGGCCGAGCGCCGCCTGGCCGCCGGACTGGTGGCTTTGCTGGATAGTTTTGAGACCGTGCTATCGAGCCAGATCGATTACGGCCTGCTGCATCGCCAATATGGTGATCGTGGCACGCCGCTGCCGGCCTTGCGCGATATTGTGCTGCGCCTGGCCGACCGGCTGGACATGCTGGCCGACGAGATTGCCGGCGGCGCGCGCTGCCCGGCATTGGATGCGCTTGCCACGGATTTGCAGCGCCTGCGCGACAAATCCGCCGCCCTGCTGGCCGCCGGCGATGCGGGTGAAGCCGGCGCGCTGGAATTACGCGCCGCCTTCACCCGCATCGGCAATGCCATCCAGGCGGTGCAGCGGCAGCAGGCCGTGGCGCGCGGCGATGCTGCCGCCGAGGCCATGTTGCAGGCGGTGCGGGTGGAGGATTTCCTGCCCGCCCGGCCCTATGGCCTGCGCACCATGGCGCGGCATCTGCGGCGTTCCTCGCCGATCTTGCGCTATGCCCTGCGTTTTTCGGCTGCGATCCTGTGCGGCTATATTGTCAGCCTGCTGCTGCAACCCTGGTTCAGCCATGGCAGCTGGATCATGCTGACCGTGGCAGTGATCATGCGCGCCAGCTATAGCGCCACACGCCAGCGCCAGAAGGACCGCCTGATCGGCAACCTGATCGGCTGCGTGCTGGCGGCGCTGGCTTTGCACTGGCTCAGCGATGGCTGGCTGCTGGCGCTGGCCTGCCTCAGCATCGGCCTGTCGCATGCCTATGCCCCGGTGCGCTATATCGTCACCTCGATTTCCGCCGCCGTGATGGCATTGCTGATGATGCATTTCATCAATCCCAGTTCCGGCAGCCTGTTGCTGGAACGGCTGGTGGATACCGGCCTGGGGGCGCTGATCGCCTGGGGTTTCAGCCATATCCTGCCCAATTGGGAGCGCCAGGGCCTGCCCGGCCGGCGCGCCGCCCTGCTGCGGGCTTTGCGCAAATATGCCCGTCAGGCGCTGAAGCTCAATCCGCCCGATCAAACCTATCGCCTGGCGCGCAAGGCGCTGTTCGATGCCATTGCCGACCTGGCCGGGGCGCTGAACCGCCTGCCGCAGGAGCCGGGCGCCGCCGCAGCCGACCTGCCGCGCCGGCATCGTTTTCTGGCGCTCAGCTATCGCCTGATGTCGCATCTGGCGGCATTGCATATCGTGCTGCGCATGCGCGGCCGCGAACTGGACCCGCATCTGCTGGAACGGCTGCTGGCGGCGCATCGCCAGCGCCTGGTGGATATCCTGGGTGCGCCGCCGCGTATGGATACCGATCCGGTGCCGGCGCCGCCCCAAACGGCCGAACTGGGCGAAGCACCGCTACTGCTGGTATTGGCCCGCCGGCTAAACCAGGCCGAGGCGATGGCGCGCGAAATTCGCCAATTGGAGGCGCCGGAACCGGTGCCTTGAGCGCCGGCTTGCGGCAATATGCACGCAATCATGCCTGCCCTCGCCCCTGAGACTCCCGCCCCGCCTGCTGCGTCCGTATCCAAATTCAGCCCCGGCTTTCGTGTCGGGCTGTTTTTTGTTGCGCTCTTCGCCGTGCCCGGCGTGCATCTGCCATTCTGGGCGGTGTGGCTGCAAAGCCGTGGCCTGGACCCGACGCAAATCTCCATCATGCTGTCCAGCGCCATCCTGCTGCGCCTGGTGGCGGCACCGCTGGCGGCGCATATCGTGGATAAAAGCGGCGAGCGGCGCCGCGCCATCCAGCTTTGCAGCTGGGCCAGCCTGGTGGTTTTTGCCGGCTTTGCCTGGGCCGACGGCTTCGCCGCCTTGCTGCTGGTGGGCATTGTGCATGCCCTGGTCTGGGCGCCGATTGCGCCTTTGACCGAAAACCTGGCGGTGCTGACGGCGGCGCGCCATGGCACACAATACGGCCGCATGCGGCTATGGGGTTCCCTGAGCTTTCTGGTTTGCGCCTATCTGGCCGGGCTGCTGCTGAAAGGCCGCGACGATGCCTGGATTTTCTGGATCATCCTGGCGCTGATGCTGCCGATTGTGGTGTGCAGCCATCTGCTGCCGGATATCCGGCTGCCGCTCGACCGGCCGCGCGCCGGGGCGCCGGCCCTGCGGCTGTTGCGCAACAGCGATTTCCGCATCTTTCTGGCCACCAATGCCTGCCTGCAAGCCACCCATGCCGCCTTCTACACTTTCGGCACGCTGCATTGGCGCCAGATCGGCCTGAGCGACGCCCAGATCGGCCTGCTCTGGGCCGAAGGCGTGTTGATGGAAGTGATCCTGTTCGCGGTTGGCCAGCGGGTTGGCCTCAAGCTGGGCGGCGTGGGGCTGCTGTTTTGCGCCGTGGCCGGCGGCGTGATCCGCTGGTGCCTGCAAGGTGTGCTCACCGACATGACCAGCGTGGCCTTGCTGCAAGTGCTGCATGCCGCCACTTTCGGCGCCGCGCATCTCGGCGCCATGCGGCTGATGGCCGATCATTGCGACCCGGCCGCCTCGGCCACGGCGCAAACGCTGTATGGCGCCGGCAATGCCATGCTGCTGGCCAGCGCCACCATGCTGGTGGGGCCGCTTTATGCCCTCGGCCTGCCCGGCCTGGGCGGCGGCTGGATCTATCCCGCCATGCTGCCGCTCACCCTGCTGGGCGGCGGCGGCGCCTGGCTACTCTGGCGCCGCCGCAACCAACTGAGTTTTGCCTAAGTCGACTTGCCTAAGCCGATTTGATCGTGGCCGGCAGCGGCAGGGCGCGGAAACGCTGGCCGGTGGCCGCCATCAGCGCATTGGCCACCGCCGGGGCGAGCGGCGGCAGGCCGGGTTCGCCGATGCCGGTGGGCTTTTCAGTGGAAGGCACGATATGCACTTCCACCTTGGGCATCTGGTCGATGCGCAGCACTTCGTAATCATGGAAGTTGGATTGCTGCACCTCGCCGCCCGCAAGCGTGATGGCGCCGGAGAGTGCGGCGGCCAGGCCATAGCCGATGCCGCCCTCCACCTGGGCGCGGATGATTTCCGGATTGATCGGCCGGCCACAATCCACCGCCGCCACCACACGCTCAACCCGCCAGGAGCCATCCGGCTTGAGCGAGATTTCCGCCACTTCAGCAACATAGGAACTGAAGCTTTCATGCACCGCGATGCCACGCGCCCAGCCCTTGGGCAAGGGCTTGCCCCAGCCGGCCTTTTCCGCCGCCAGGTTGAGCACACCCAGATGGCGCGGATGTTTGGCCAGCAGCTTGCGCCGCAGGGCCAGCGGGTCTTGCCCCGCCGCCGCCGCGATCTCATCAAGGAAAACCTCGGTGGCGAAAGCGGTATGGGTCGAGCCGACCGAGCGCCACCACAATACCGGCACGCCGGCCTTGGTGGTGTGCAGTTCCACGCCCAGATTGGGGATGGCATAGGGCAGGTTGGCGGCACCTTCCACTGAAGTGGCGTCAACACCATCCTTCACCATCACCGGCTCAAACGGCGTGCCGGCGATGATCGACTGGCCGACAATACGATGCCGCCAGCCAACCAGCTCACCCTTGGCATCCAGCGCGGCGGCCAAAGCATGGTGATAGAGCGGGCGGTAGAAGCCGCCACGGATATCGTCCTCGCGGGTCCACATCACCTTCACCGGCGGCTTGCCGGCGCCAAATGCCTTGGCCACCTGCACCGCCTCGGTGACATAATCGGATTGTGTATTGGCGCGGCGGCCGAAGCTGCCACCGGCATAGAGCGTGTTGATGCTGACCTGCTCCGGCTTGAAGCCGAGCACATGCGCGGCATTGGCCTGATCGACGGTCTGGAACTGGTCGCCGGCCCAAATTTCGCAGGCATCGCTGCCCAGCCGCACCACACAATCCAGCGGCTCCATCGGCGCATGGGCCAGATAGGGGAAGTCATAACTGGCTTCCACCAGCTTCGCCGCCTGGCCGAGAGCGGCGGCGGCATCGCCCTCGCGCCGCGCCGGCAGGCCGGGCTGCTTGGCCAGGTCACGATAAGCGGCGAGCAGTTCATCCGAGCCACGGCTTTCAGCCCCGCTCAGATCCCATTCCACCTGCAATGCCTCGCGGCCCTTGCTGGCTGCCCAGAAACCCTTGGCGATCACCGCCACGCCGGTTGGCACCTGCACCACATCCACCACACCCGGCACGGCCTTGGCGGCGCTGGCATCCAGGCTTTTCACCTTGCCGCCGAAACGCGGCGGCCGCGCCACCAGGGCGGTGAGCAGGCCGGGCAGTTTCACATCAATGGTGAACTGCGCCGTGCCATCGGCTTTGCTGCGCGCATCCAGGCGCGGTGCCTGCTTGCCGATCAGGCTGAAGCGCGCCGGATCTTTCAGCGCCACATTGGCTGGCGGGGTCTGGCGCGCGGCGCGCTCGGCCATCTCGCCGAAGCCCGCCTTGCGGCCCGAGCCGGCATGTGACAGCACACCCTTGGCAACGGTGATCTCCGCCGCCGGCACCTTCCAGGCTTCGGCCGCCGCCTGCACCAGCATGGCACGCGCGGTGGCGCCGGCCTGGCGCAACTGATCATAGGAATTGGCCATCGCGGTGGAACCGCCGGTGCCCTGCATGCCGAAAGCCAGATTGGCATAAAGCTTGGCATCGGCCGGAGCACCCGTGGCGCGCACCTTGCTCCAATCGGCATCCAGCTCCTCGGCCAGGATGGTGGCCAGGCCGGTATAGCTGCCCTGGCCCATTTCCAGATGTTTGGCATAGACGGTGACAATGCCATCCGGCGCAATACGTACGAAGGCATTCAGTGCCGCCGGCGCCTTGGCACTGGCTGCAAAGGCCTTGCCGGCGGGGGCAAACTGGAAGCCCACCACCAGGCCGGCAGCAGCGGCGGCGCTGCCTTGCAGGAAGCGGCGGCGCGAGGTTTGGATGGTTTGGCTTTGGATCGGTTTCTGCATGGTCATGCTCAAGCCCTCACGCTCTTGGCGGCATCATGGATGGCGGCGCGGATCCGCACATAGGTGGCGCAGCGGCAGATATTGCCACGCATCGCCTCGTCGATATCGGCATCGCTCGGCTTCTGGTTGGCGCTGAGCAGGGCCACCGCCGACATCACCTGGCCGGATTGGCAATAACCGCATTGCGCCACTTCATGCTTCACCCAGGCGGTTTGCACCGCCTGCGCCACCTTGCCCTTGATGCCTTCAATCGTGGTGACCTTCTGGCCGGCGATGCTGCCCACCGGCACCGAGCAGGCGCGCACCGGCTCGTTATCCACATGCATGGTGCAGGCGCCGCATTGCGCCATGCCGCAGCCGAATTTGCTGCCGGTCAGGCCAACCTCGTCGCGCACCGCCCAGAGCAGGGGCATGTCGGGGTCGATATCGAGGCTGACCGGTTTGCCGTTCAGGGTGAATGTGACGGGCATCATGTCTCTCCGCTTTGGGGCTGGCGCGCGGCACCTGGCGGCGCACAACGCTTTGGTGGAAATAGGCCGTCATGCTAAAATGCTCAAGAAGGCACCAATAAGTTCCATAGTCACCGGGCGGAGACCGTCATGTTTCACGGCGGTTTTTGCGCGTGGCGATGGCACCACCCCAGCCCAAGGAGCCGCCCATGCTTGCCCCAAATCCCGATAAACCGGCTTTGCCACCGATTGCCTGCGCCGATTGCGACGACCCGCGCGTGGAAGAACTGGTGCGCGACCTGCTGACCCGGCTGGCGGATCGCTGGACCCTGCTGACCATTGAACATCTGGCCACCGGGCCGATGCGATTTTCACGTTTGCGCGAACGCTTGCCCGGGGTGAGCCAGAAGATGCTGACCCAAACCCTGCGCCAGCTTGAACGCGACGGCGTGCTGACCCGCCATGTGCATCCTGTCGTGCCGCCGCATGTGGAATATCGCCTCACACCGCTGGGCGAGAGCCTGGGCGAAGCCATCTGCGGCCTGTGGCAATGGGTGATGGCGCATGGCGATGCCATGGAGGCCGCCCGCCAGGCTTTTGACCAACGCCTGCGCGAGACGGTTTAGAAACAAAAAAAAAGCCCGCCGGTTTGGCGGGCTTTTCGCTTGCTGCCTGAAAGCGCAGCTCAATCCTTGGCACGTTCCATATAGGCGTTTTCCGCCACATTGATAACGATGCGGGTGCCAACACCAACGAAGGGCGGCACCATGATGCGCACGCCGTTGGACAGGATCGCCGGCTTGTAGGAGGAAGCCGCAGTCTGGCCCTTCACCGCTGGCTCGGTATCGGCAATATCCAGGATCACGGTTTGCGGCATTTCCACGCTGACCGCCTTGCCGTCATACAGCGCGATATCCACCTTCATGCCATCCTGCAAATAGACGGCGCTATCGCCCACCACGTCGCGCGGCACCGGCAGCTGTTCGTAATTCTCCACATCCATGAAGGTGAGCGTGTCGCCTTCGGCAAACAGGAAGGTGAATTCGCGGTTCTCGATGAACACACGCTCGACCGATTCAGTGGTGCGGTAACGCTCGCTGATCTTCAGGCCGGTGGCGAGATCGCGCAGATCAAGCTGGGTCACCGGCGTACCCTTGCCGGGCTGGATATTCTGCGCCGTCATCACGGCGTAAAGCTTGTTATTGATCTCGACCACGTTGCCCTTGCGCAACTGGTTGGCATTGACCTTCATGGCACTTCCTTCGAAGTCAAAAAAATGGGGGCTTCCAGAATCGAAAAAACGGGCCGCTATACGGCCCGCTTGCGAAAAAGCCGGGCGGAAACTATCAGGTCATATAAGGTGAAACAACCCGATTCGGGGCCGGAATTCATGCGCAAAACAGGAACGGAATGGTGGCGGCCGGGGCTTTATGCCCGCCGGCGGCCCAATCTGTTGCGCCGCGCCGCCTGCCTGGCGGCGATCCGGGGCTATTTTGCCGGCGCCGGATTCGTGGAAGTGGAAACCCCGGCATTGCAGGTTTCGCCCGGGCTGGAGCCGCATCTGAAGGCCTTTGCCACGGAACTGGAACGGCCTGATGGCGGCCGGCAGGCGCTGTATCTGCATACCTCGCCCGAATTTGCCATGAAGAAACTGCTGGTGGCCGGCGAGGAAAAGCTGTTCCAGCTGGCCCAGGTATTCCGCAATGGCGAACGCGCCGCCCTGCATCATCCGGCTTTCCTGATGCTGGAATGGTATCGCGCCGGCGTGGATTACCGCCGGATCATGGCTGATTGCGAGGCGTTGCTACGCGCCGTTGCCGCCGGTTGCGGCGAAAGCCGGCTGCGCTGGCACGGCCAGCAGGCCGATATCACTGCGCCCTGGCAGTATCTCAGCGTGGCGGAAGCCTGCCGGCTTTATGCCGGTATCGATCTGGAAGCCTGCATTGGTGCTGATCCGCTGCATCCAGACTTGGCGGCGATGCGCAAAGCCTGCGCCGCGATCGGCCTGCGGGTTGATGAAGGCGATGGCTGGGACGACCTCTATTTCCGCCTCGCGCTGGAGCGGATTGAACCCCGGCTTGGCCTCGGCGCGCCGACAATCCTGTATGATTATCCGATTCATATGGCGGCACTGAGCCGGCCCAAGCCGGGCCAGCCGCGCCTGGCCGAGCGTTTTGAGCTTTATGCCTGCGGCGTGGAGCTGGCCAATGCGTTTTCCGAACTGACCGATGCCGCCGAACAGGCACGGCGCTTTGCCGCCGACATGGCGCTGAAACGCACCCTCTACGGTTACGATTACCCGGTGGATGGCGATTTCATCGCCGCGCTGGAACATGGCCTGCCGGATTGCGCCGGCATCGCGCTGGGCGTGGATCGCCTGGTGCTGCTGCTTTGCGGTGCCGACCGCATTGAGGAGGTATTGTGGTTGCCGGTTGCCGACGCCTAGTGGCACTGCTTGTTGTTGGCCTGCTGGCTGCTTGCGCCCAGCCACCCCGCCTGCCGCCCGCGAAGTTGCCGCCGGCACCCCAGCCAGTGGTGGTGCCGGTGCCGCCGCCGGGCCTGAAACTGTGGCCAAACCGCGATGCCATCCAATCCGCCTGCCTGAACGACCTGGAAGCATTGGGGGCGCAATTTGAACTGGTGGGCCAGGCCGAACCGGGGCGCGGCGGCTGCACGCTGGTGAATGGCGTGAAACTGCTCCGCACCAGCCTGGAACTGCCGCGCCCGGTGGAACTGACCTGCCCGATGGCGCTGCGGCTGATGGAATTTGAGCGTGATGTGCTGAAGCCGGCCGCCTTGCAGCATTTCGGCAAGCCGCTGCGCCGGCTGAACCATGCCGGCGGCTTCACCTGCAAGCGCATGACCGGCAATGGCAGCCGGGTATCCGAACATGGCCATGGCCGCGCCATCGATATCTGGGGTTTCAGCCTGCTGGACGAAACCACCATCTCGATCGACCGGCAATGGCGCGCACGTGATCGCTTCGGCGATTATCTGCGCGAAGTGGCGCGGCGTAGCTGCGATTATTTCTCGGTGGTATTGACGCCAAACAGCGACGCCGCCCATGCCAAGCATTTCCACTGGGATATCGGCCAGTGGAAACGCTGCGGGCTTTAGGCTTTCGGCGCTTCCAGCAGGCTGACATGGGCCGCCACGATGCGCCAGCCATCGGCTGTGCGCATCCAGGTGTGACTCTGGCGGCCACTGCGTGGGCTGTTCTCGCGCTGGAATTCAGTATTGGCAGTGCCGAAATCACGACCGTAAGTGGTGATCACCGTATTGTAGATGCTGCGCGCCAGCCCCACCGCCGGCCGCGCCGAGCGAAAGGCGGCAATGGCGTCATAGCCGTTCAGATTTTCGGTGACGCCATAGCGCAGGGTATGCGGGCTGTGCCAGAACAGCTCATCCAGCACGGCCACGTCGTTGCTCACCAGCGCCGCTTCATAGCGCATGAAGGCGGCAGTCACTTCCGCCACAATTTCGGGGATGTTGATTTCCAGGGTCATACTGCCACCTTCGCACTGACGATACCGATCTTCTCCAACTGCCGCGCCACGCGCAAGGCCAGATCCTCGCGCCATGGCGCGGCGATCACCTGCACGCCGATCGGCAATGGCGCCGCCTCGGCATAAGGCACCGCCACCACCGGCAGGCCGGCAAACGAGATCGGCTGGGTGAACAGGCCAAGATTGGCCCGCACCGGCAATTCAACCCCATCCAGCACCATCATCTTCTGCCCGAGCCGCGGCGCCGAACAGGGCGTAGCCGGCGCCAGCAGGATATCCACCTCCTGGAACAGTTCCAGCAGCCGGGCGTGATACCAGCGCCGGAAACGCTGCGCCTGCACATACCAATCACCGGGCAGCAGGCTGCCGGCAATGAAGCGGTCGCGCGTATCGGGATCAAAATCCTGCGGCCGCTGGCGCAGGCGCTGGCGGTGCAGATTGGCGCCTTCGGTAGCGGTGATGACATAGGCTGCCGAGCGGCCACGGCCGGCTTCAGGCACCTCCACCACGCGGCTGGTGCCGAGCGCCTTGGCAATGGCGGCCACGGCAGCATGGGCATAAGCCTCGCCGCCCTTGGCGAAATAACCGCCGGCAATGGCAATGCGCAGGCCGTCAATGCCGCCTTCAAGCTTTGGCACCACTGGTTCCAACGGGCGCTGGGCACAAGCCGGATCGCCGGCATCCGGCCCCTGCATGGCATCGTAGCTCAACGCCAGATCGGTAACCGAGCGCGCCATCGGGCCGAGATGATCCAGGCTGGCGACAAACGGAAAACTGCCATGGCGCGACAGACGGCCGAATGTCGGCTTCAGACCGAACAGGCCGCAGAGTGACGACGGCACCCGGATCGAGCCATTGGTATCCGAACCGAGGCTGAGCGGCACCATGCCGGCCGCCACCGCCGTGCCCGAGCCGCCCGACGACCCGCCCGACATGTGTTCCGGATCGTGCGGATTGCGCGAGGCGCCGTAATGGCAATTCTCGCCGGTGAAGTCGTAGGCATATTCGCCCATATTCAAGCCGCCAAGCAGCACTGCGCCGGCCGCCTCCAGGCGCTGGATCAGCGTGGCATCGGCAGCGCTGGGCGCCAGATCACGATTGATTTTCGAACCGGCCAGGGTTGGCAGCCCGGCAATATCGAACAGATTCTTGACCGCGAAGGGCACGCCGGCCAATGGCCCGATCTTGTCGCCGCGCGCTACGGCGGCATCGATGGCAGCGGCGCGGCTGCGGGCGCGTTCGGCGGTGATGCTGGTGAAGGCATTGAGATGGGGATTGCTGGCCGCAACGCGGTCCAGCGCCATCTCGGTAACTTCAGCGGCCTTGAGCTTGCCATCGGTGACGGCAACGGCGATCTCGGCCGCCTTGCTGGTGAAATCGATTGTCATGCTGGGTGGCTCAAGGTTTGAAGGTGGATGCCGGCTCAACATCATCGGGCAGCGGGAAATCCAGGAAGACCCGCGCAATCGCCGCCGAGCGTTGCAGATTGTCGATCACGCCCGGCAGATAGGCCGGATCAATCTTCATCCCGGCCAACGCCGTAGCCTGGGCGATATAGGTTTCGGCATCAAATTCAGACATGTCAGGCCACCTCGCGCATTAGATCAGGGCGCAACAGATCAGGATCGGGCTGGGCCAGATGGCAGGCCGCCTGGTGCTGTGGTGCCATCGGGCGCAATTGTGGCATTGCCGTCTCGCAGGCCGCCTCGCCCTTCGGGCAGCGGCCATAGAACCGGCAGACATTGGGCGAGGGATCAACCGGGCTGCGCGGTTCGCCGCCCAGCCGCACCCGGGTGGATTCTACGCCCGGTTCAAAATGCGGAATCGCCGAGAGCAAAGCCTGGGTATAGGGATGCCGGGGCTGGCGGAACACTGCCTCGGCCGGGCCGATCTCAACGATCTTGCCAAGATACATCACCATCACCCGGTCGCAGAGCAGCCGCACCACGTTGAGATCGTGGCTGACAAACAGATAGCTCATGCCGAGCCGCTGCTTGAGGCTTTCCAGCAATTGCAGGATCACCACCTGCACCGACACATCAAGCGCCGCCGTTGGCTCATCCAGGATCAGCAATTCCGGATCAACCGCGATGGCGCGGGCAATGCCGACGCGGGCTTTCTGGCCGCCGGAAAGTTGATGCGGGAAACGGCTCAGCAAAGCCTGTGGCAAGCCGCAGAGATCGGCCAGTTCCTCCACCCGCGCCTTGAGCTTGTCTTTCGGCAGCGGTTTCAGGCGATGGATCGGATCGGCGATGGCGTCAAACGCGGTGTAGCGCGGATTGAGGCTGTCGGTGGCATCCTGAAACACCATCTGGATACGCGGGCGATACGGACTGGAGCCGAAGCCCTTGGCCGGCATATGACCAATTTCCTCGCCATTTAGCCGGATGCTGCCATCGCTGGGATCAAGCAGCCGGG
>NZ_JAGOLP010000026.1 GCF_017994015.1 Ferrovibrio sp.
GCGCCAGCCCGCTACCGCGGAAATGCGCCTTGAAATAGTCGCGGTCGGAGAGATTGATCGGCGGCGGCGGGTAGCTACGGGTGAAGTTCAGAATGTCGCCATTCAATGCCACCACGGTTGCTACATCCACTTGCGGCACCACGCCGGCGCGTTGCAGCAGGCGCTCGTAGGTATCACGCCCGGCCATCATGGCCCGGAACTGCTCCGGTGTGCGGGCATCGGCGCGGCGCACATCATCGGCCACCGATTCCAGCACGATATTGGCGGCGGTAAGTATCTGCTGCGTATGCGCCGCCAGCAGGCGTGAACGCCCTTCCAACTCGCGCTTCGCATTATCCAGCGCTTCGTTGCGCTCGTAATACAGCACAAAGGCCACACCGGCCGCCTGTATCACAGCGAAGGCCAGTCCGCAGACCAGGACCGTCGCAGACAGGCGGAGGCGAAAACGTTTCAACAATGCATGCATGGTGGCTCACCGAAAATGCAAAATGCAGTTAGTGCGCCGCACTACTAGCCGCAAAAAAAGTCCGCAGAACGTTACTTTTTGCTAACCGGAGCGCCTGTTAACGCAAAGTTCGTTGGCCGCAGCCGGGCGCGTTAGTAAAGCAGCGGCACTGACATGCGACAGGTAAGATGCAGATTCGGAACGCGACAATACTGGTGGTAGACGACAACGAGAGCATGCGGCGTCTGGTTCGGCTGCTGCTGCGTGATCTCGGCGTGCGCGACGTGCTGCTGGCCGCCACGGTGGATGAAGCATTTACCGCGCTGCAATCCAGGCCAGTCGACGTGATCTTCACTGACTGGGAGCTGGACGGCGAAACCGGGCTGCAATTGCTGCAAAGGCTGCGCATAGCCGGCGATGGCCGCATACGCAGATTACCGGTGGTGGTGATGACCGCTCATGCCGAAAGCTGGCGGGTGGCTTCGGCCCGTGATGCCGGCGCCTCGGAATTCCTGGTCAAACCGCTATCGCCGGCGCAGGTTTCAGCCAAGCTGCGCGCCGCGCTGCTGCATGGCCGCAATTTTATCCATAACGATGCCTATTCCGGCCCGGATCGCCGCCGCAGCCAGCGCCCGTTTTTCGGCCCCGACCGACGCCAGAACAGCAATGACGACGGGCAATCCGAAAATGAAAATGTAACTGCGGCGGAAATGGCCGATGCCCTGGCCACATTGGCCCGGTTGCGCGCCGAATTCGAGCGCTTCCTGGCCGATGCCGCGCACCAGATTACGCTGGATGCGCGTAATGCCCGCATACGCCCCGAACTGGCGGCGGAAATCAGTCAGCGCATTTTCCGCCTGGCGCATAACATCAAGGGCCAGGGCAGCAGCTTCGATTACCCGCTTGCAACGGAAATCGCCAATGAGTTGTGCAACTTCCTGCGCAATAGACAGAATATCGGCGAGCGCGATGCCGCCCTGATCAGCGGCTATGCTGCCGCCTTGGATACCGTGGCGCGCAACAAGGTGCAGGGCTCCGGCGGCGAATTGGGCCAGCGTCTGATTAGCCGCCTGCGCAGCTTTGTCGCCGCCTGAGGCACAGAGCGGGGCTGCCCCCTTGCCGAATGCTGGCAGCTTGGCTAGAAACGGCCCCGGCCCAGCCGGGTTAGCTCAGCGGTAGAGCAGCGGTTTTGTAAACCGAAGGTCGGGGGTTCAATCCCCTCACCCGGCACCATCCACATTACAGCTTAGTGAATATTTTATCGGCAGCTTAATTTGCCAACAGCAATATTGACGAAAATCGGCAAATTCGTTTAGTCTCCATGCTGGAGTTGCAAAGTGGGCGAGAAACGCGCCCTTTGTTCAAAGATATACAGCGGGGGACCCCAGATTATGATCCGCAAGCTTTTCCTTGCCTTGGCCGGCTTCGGCATGATGGCCGCAGCGCCGGCATTCGCCGCTTCCGATGTGAGCAATAGTGGCGCCGTTTCGGTGCAGGCGACCACGGCGGTTGCCTCCCCAATCGCTGCGGGCCAGACCGTGAGCATCATCAGCGGCGCGGTCAGCGGCGGCTTCAGCGGCGCGGTCGGCGGCTTCAGCGGCGGCGGCGGCGGCGGCTTCTCACCGTCTGGCGGCGGCGGCGGCTTCAGCCCGAGCGGCGGTCAGCAGCGGAGTTTCCTCAATTCGCGCGATGCCGGCCGCGCCGGCGGCGCGGGCGACAAGCGCTTTGGCGCCTGGATGCAGGGTGCCTATTCCACCATCGACAACAACCAGGCTGGCCTGCTGTTTGATGGCTCGGTCTACAATCTTGTTGCCGGCCTGGATTACATGCTGTCTGACCGCGTGGTGGCCGGTGTGGCCTTCGGCTACGAATCGCTTGATCTCACCACCGCGTTCAACAACGGCAGCACCGAAGGCACCGGCCTTTCGATCACGCCGTATATCGGCTTCTCGCTGACCAATGCCTGGAGCGTCGATCTGGCGGCCAGCTATGGCACGATTGATTATGACGTGGTGCGCAACACCAACATCCGTGGTTCGTTTGACGCCGAACGCTGGTTCGTGGCGGGTAACCTGAACGGCGATTATGGCTTTGGCCGCCTGCGCGTTATGCCGAAGGTGGGTGTGCTGTATCTCGAAGAAAAGTCGGATAGCCATGTCGACTCGACCGGCGCCACCGTGGTGGGCAGCACCACCAAGCTGGGCCGTATTTCGGCCGGCGGCCGCGTCGGCTATGCCTTTGATTCGGTGATGCCTTATGTGAAGGTGATCGGCGAGTATGATTTTGAGAAGAATGCACCGGTGGCGTTGTCCAACGGCACCTTCTCGCATGACGACGATATGGGCGCCCAGCTTGGTGTCGGCTTCGATTTCTACGGCTCGAACACTTTCTCGGGCACTGTGGAAGCCGCCTATCTCTCGGCCGGCCGTACCGATCTGGATGTGTGGACCACCTCGGCCCGCCTGCGCGTCAAGTTCTGATCCAAGCGGCATCAGCCGCAGCAAAAGAAAGGCCGGAGCAATGCTCCGGCCTTTTTTTGTTGCCCGTTATTTGAACGGGTATGGCCCCGGGAAATCGTCGATATAGACGTAATTGGAAACCAGGCCGGTTTCCGGGCGCCAATCATGCAGCACGATTTTGGCCGGCTCCAGGCAGAAGCCCAGCGGCGCCGCTTCGCGCAGGTCGAGCGTGATCTGGTGCGCCGAGGATGGCGCCAGCAGCACCGGCACGCCGCCAATGGCAGCATGAATCACCCGATGCACATGGCCGCAGAGAATGCCGGCAATGCGCCCGGCCTTGGCCGTTACCAGGGCGCGGAATTCGTCCAGCCCCTGTAACAGGCCGCAGGCATCCATCGGCGCAATGCCGGTGCGGAAAGGCGGATGGTGCATGAAGATCAGCGCCGGCCGCGCCGCATCGGCCTGATCCAGCTGCGCCGCCAGCCAGGCCAGGCGCTGCGCACAGAGCGCACCTTCGGAACGGCGCGGCACGATGGAATCAAGCCCGATCAGCCGCAATGGCCAATCCGGCTGCGCCGCCGCGACGCAGAAAGGCGCATCCTCCGCCCCGGCCTCAGCCGCCGCCATGCCGGGAAACGCCCGGCGCATCGTGGCGCGATCATCGTGATTACCCGGCACCACATAATACGGCAGCCCTAGCGGCGCCAAGGCCGCCTTGAGATAGGCATATTCCTCATCGGTTGCCGTCTCGGTCAGGTCGCCGGTGATCAGCAGCAGGTCTGGCCGTGGCTCCAGCCGGGCCAGCCGGGCCACGCATTTATTCAACGCCGCCCTTGTATCGACGCGGCCGGCGAGCAATTCCCCCGCCCGGGTAACATGCAAATCGGTGATCTGGGCAATCAGCATGGCAAATCTCCACAAACTGGCTGGGCTGGCCGTATTTCCAGCCATGTCAGACAGGAAATAAGCGGTCTGAACCCGTTATGCGAGATTTATTTTGTGGCATTTTGACTAAAATTGCGGCTAACATTTCAGGCAAATACCGATTGTTTCCACACAAACAGTCGGAATTTGGGGGGATAAAACCAAATAAACGCACAAATTTCATCATAGAGTCATCAAACCGTAAAGCATGGCACGGAATGTGCTGTTCCCGCCTGGGAACACCCGCTCCGGCGGCTGGATGAGTGGCGTACCAGGACTGGCTAAGACGGACATAACCAAAAGGGACAGACGCGATGAAGACGACAAACTTCCACATTTCCAGGCGGCATTTCCTCAAGGGCAGTGCCGCTGCGGTTTCCGTCGCCGGCATGTTTGGCGCAAGCCCGCTGCTGGCGCAGGGCAATGACGTGGTGAAGCTGCAATTCATGTACCCGATCGGCGTATCGGGCGACATCAACCGCATCGTCACCGGCATGATCAACGAATTCAACGCCGCCCATGAGAAGATCAAGGTGGAGGCGATCTACGCTGGCAGCTACGACAACACCGAGCAGAAGGTGATGACCTCGCTGGGCGTGGGCGAGCCGCCGGCGACCTGGCTGCCGATCAATTCCGCGCTTCAGACCTTCCTGGGCATGGATGCGCTGGCCGATGTGACGGCTCTGGCCAAGGCCGACGACATCTATCAGGATTTCCTGCCCGGCTTCCTCGGCATCTGCGAATCCGACAGCAAACTCTACGGCCTGCCGTTCCAATGCTCCACCCCGGTGCTGTATTACAACAAGGCCGCCTTCGCCAAGGCCGGCATCACCAAGGTGCCGGATACCTGGAACGAATTGCTGGAAACCGCCAAGGCGCTGACAGTGCGCAGCGGCGCCGACGTGACCCAGTGGGGCCTGACCATCGGCGGCGGCTGGCATGACTGGATTTTTGAAAGTTATGTGCGCCAGAACGGCTTGGTGCCGTGGCAGAAGGACAAGGTGATGTTCGAGGCGCCGGAAGCCGTCGACGCCCTGGAATTCTGGGTCAAGATGGTGAAGGCGGGCGTGATGCCGGCGGCTTCCACCTGGGAAAGCTCGGCCAATGATTTCATGGCCGGCCGCACTGCCATGCTGTATCACTCCACCGGCTCGCTGACCAACCTGCGCAAATCCTCGCCCTTCGATGTGGGCGTCGCCTTCATGCCGAAGAACAAGACCTACGGCGCCACCATCGGCGGCGGCCCGATCTTCCTGGCCAAGAAGCAGCCGGAAGCGCATCTCAAGGCCAGCTGGACCTTCGCGCGCTGGATGACCAACACCAAGAACCAGACCGAATGGTGCCAGGCCACCGGCTATATCGCGGCGCGCAAATCGTCGTGGGAAAGCGCCGAACTGAAGAAGTTCGTCGGCGAAGTGCCGGCGGCCAAGGTGGCGCTGGATCAGGCCGCCTATGCCGGCGCCTTCCTGCAAGTGCCGGGCTATCACAAGGTGCGCGAATTCCTCAAGAGCGCGCTTGATCGCACGCTGGCGGGTGAAATCGCGCCGGGTGCTGCCCTCAAGGAAGCCAATGCCAAGTCGAATCAGGAAATTCAGCGCCTGATGCGTCGCCGCGGCTAAACCTCCCGCCCCGGCCGGCGCCACCTCCGTCGCCGGCCGGGGATTTCCTTCCACTTCCTCTTTCCGTTTTGGTTTTTTCGCATGCGACGCATCCTATCGGCCCCGACGCGCGAAGCCCTGGTGGCAGCCATCATGCTGCTGCCCTCGCTGGTTTTCCTCGCCGCCTTCACCTATTGGCCGATCCTGCGGTCGCTGTATTTCAGCTTTCACGATGTGATGCTGGGCTCCAGCAAGATCATCTACCTGGGCTGGGAGAATTATGAGCGCCTGTTCCAGGATGATCTGTTCTGGAAATCCTTCCGCAACACCGCCTTCTACACCCTGATCACCATCCCGCTGGCGCTGATCTGCGCCCTGCTGCTGGCTGTGGCGCTGGATAGCAAAATTCGCGGCATGGCGATTTACCGCTCGGCCTTCTTCTATCCGGTGATGATCCCCTCGGTGGCCGCCGGCATGGTGTGGGTGTTCCTCTATGCGCCGGGTTATGGCCCGATCAACGGCATGATGGATTTCCTCGGCCTGCCCAAGCTGGAATGGCTCTATTCATCCGACTGGGCGATGCCGGCCATCATCGTGATGAGCATCTGGAAATATTCCGGCTATTTCATGCTGATCCTGCTGGCCGCACTCCAGCTTGTGCCGCGCGACCTGTATGAAGCCGCCAAGCTGGATGGTGTGTCGGCCTGGCATCAGCTGATTCACATCACCATCCCGCTGATTTCGCCGACAATCTACTTCGTCATCGTCATCGGCATCCTGCATTCCTACCAGATTTTCGACTATGTGTTTGTGATGACGCTGGGCGGCCCGGCCGATGCCACCAATGTGCTGACCTTCTACATCTACCAGAATGCCTTCCAGTATCAGGATATCGGCTTCGCCAGCACAGTCGCCAACATGCTGCTGCTGTTCATCGGCGGCCTGATCGCCATCATCGCCTCGACCATCGGTCGGCGCGTACATTACCTGGGGCGCTGAGCCATGCTGAAACTTTTCAAGCGCAACTGGCTGCATCTGGTGCTGATCCCGGTCACGCTGTTATGGCTCAGCCCGCTGGCCTGGATTCTCATCACCTCGGTGAAAAGCCGCATCGAGGTGTTTGATCCCAATGCCGGCATCCTGCCGCAAAGCTTCATCTGGGAGAATTATCCCGCCGCGCTGGCAGTGGCGCCTTTCGGCACCTATCTGCTCAATTCGATCATTGTCACCGGCAGCATCCTGGCCACGCAGCTGGTTTCCATCTCACTCGCCGCCTATGCCTTCGCGCGGCTGAACTTCCCGGGGAAGAATTTTATCTTCGGGCTGTTCCTGCTGCAAATCATGTTTCCGATCTACGCCATCTTCCTGACCAACTTCGTCACCGTGCGCGAAATGGGCCTGCTCAACAGCCTGCCGGCCATGGTGGTGCCGTTTGTCGCCAGCGGCTATGGCACCTTCATGCTGCGGCAATCCTTCCGCCAGGTGCCGACCGAACTGGGCGATGCCGCCAAGCTGGATGGCTGCGGCCATTTCGCCACGCTGTGGCATGTCTACCTGCCGCTGGTGCGCCCCACCCTGATCGCCTTCGGCATCATTTCGGTGGTGACACACTGGAACGACTATATGTGGCCGTTGCTGGTGACCAATTCGGAAGCGGTGCGCACCATGCCAATCGGCCTCGGCCTGCTGGCCAAATCGGATAGCGGCGCCGACTGGACCCGGCTGATGGCAGCCACCGTGATGGTGGTGTCGCCGCTGCTGCTGCTCTTCGTGATTTTCCAGCGCCGCTTTGTCGACAGCTTCATGCATGCCGGTCTCAAGTAAGTAAGGACGATATTCCATGGCCACCGTTTCCCTGCAACGCATCACCAAACGCTATGGCAACCAGACCGCCGTGCAGGCGCTCGATCTGGAAATTGCCGACAAGGATTTTATGGTGCTGGTCGGTCCCTCGGGCTGCGGCAAATCCACCACGTTGCGCATGGTGGCCGGGCTGGAGGACATTACCGAAGGCAAGCTGCTGATCGACGGCGTGGATGTGACCGAGACCGAGCCGCAGAAGCGCGACATCGCCATGGTGTTCCAGTCCTATGCGCTCTATCCGCATATGACTGCCTATATGAACATGGCCTTCGGCCTGATGAAGACCACCCGCTTGAGCAAGGCCGAGATCGAGGCCCGCGTGCTGGAGGCGGCCGATATCCTGAATATCCGCGAGCTGTTGCAGCGCAAGCCAAAAGAAATGTCTGGCGGCCAGCGCCAGCGTGTTGCCATCGGCCGCGCCCTGGTGCGCAAGCCCAAGGTCTACCTGTTCGACGAGCCGCTTTCCAACCTGGATGCCAAATTGCGCGGCCGCATGCGTGCTGAACTGAAGCGCCTGCATGGCGAACTCGGCATCACTGTGATCTATGTGACGCATGACCAGGTGGAAGCGATGACACTCGGCACCCGCATCGCGGTGATGCATGATGGCCGCATCCAGCAGCTTGACGAGCCGATGACGGTGTATCGCCGGCCCAGCAACACTTTCGTGGCTTCCTTCATCGGCGCGCCGGAAATGAACATGCTGCATTGCCAGCTTGATGCCGGTGGCCTGTCGCATCCTGCCTTCCTCAAGCCGCTCGGACTTGCCGGCGGCAACGGAGCCGGTGCCGTGCTGCTGGGTGTGCGGCCCGAGGAAATCGCCCTTACCGCGCTGGAGCAGGCCACCATGGCCGGCGAGATCGAGCGGGTGGAACTGCTCGGCGCCGAAGCGCTGGCCGATATCCGCGTTGGCGGCGACCGCCTCACGGCGCGGCTGCCGGTGGAAGGTGTGCCGCCAGTTGGCGCCCGGGTTGGCCTTTTGATTGACAGAAGCCGGGCGCGGCTTTTCAATGCCGGCACCGGGCAGGCACTCGACCTATAAGCGATATCCAAGGCGGAAAATCGATATGCGAGAGGGCGTAGCACTGAATATCCGGCAACAGAATATTGCCGAATGGCTGCAAAAAACCCAGTCGGCCTCGATCCAGGATCTGAGCGAGCAGTTTCAGGTTTCGGACGAGACGATCCGCCGCGACCTGCGCTATCTGGCGCAGCAGGGCCTGGTGGAGAAATTCCATGGCGGCGTGCGGCTCAACGAGGAGCGCACCGAGGCGCCATTTCAGCGCCGCATGCGTGAAATGGCCGATGCCAAACGCCTGATCGGCATTGCCGCCTCTGCCTTGATTGCCGACAAATCCACTGTCTTTCTCGACAATTCCTCCACCTCCTGCTTCCTGGCACGGCAACTGGCCTTGCGCAGCGGCCTTACGGTGATCACGCTGTCGCTGGAAGTGGCGAAAATCCTCTCGGCTTCCGGCCAGCGCCACCGCGTCATCCTGCCCGGCGGTGAATTGCGCGTGGATGACCAGACCCTGATCGGCGCCGATGCGATCCGCTTCGCTTCACAATTCACGCCGAATTACTGCGTCATCTCGGTGGCGGCGGTCAGCCCCGACCATGGCTGTATGGATTTTGACCTGTTCGAGACCGAGTTCAAGCGGGTGATGATGCCGCTGGCCGAAACCGTGATCCTGCTGGCCGATAGCAGCAAGTTCCGCAAATCCGGCCTGATCAAGGTATGCGACCTCGCCGCCTTTGACATCATGGTGACCGAGGCTGCTCCGCCGGCCATCATCGCCGACCAGCTCGACCATGCCGATACCAGCCTGGTGATCGCACCGGGCGAGGCTGGCACGTAAGCTGCCCCGCCTCGCCCAGCATCCTGATCAGGCGCGCTCGCCCGCTGCTGCTTCCAGCAATTGCGCTTGCAGCAATGTGGCGCTGCTGACCGCCTTGGCGGCGGCAAGCCTGGCTTGTTCCAGATCCTGCTCCATCATGGCCGGCATGGTGCGGAACTGGATCGGCGGCACTTTGGCATATTGCGCTGCTGTCATGGCAGCATCGCCCTTCTCTATGCTGCCGCCAAGCGCGCGCGCAATGGCTTCGGCGCGGGCCTGGGCCAGTGCCGGCCCGCTGCCTTGCGGATTGCCAATCTGTGGCAACCCGTTGAGCTTCGACGCCATCGCGTTGGAACACATCATGGCGCCGCTGTTGTAGAGCGTGGCAACCACCTTACCCTTCACCTTGACCTCGGCATAAACCTGCTGCGACGGGTGATCCTGCAAATTGACCGGCTCCTGGTATTGCTGTTCCAAGAGGCGGCGGAACTCTGCCATCTGCTCGTCGGACAGCTTTACCGGCTGCAATACGGCGCTGAGCGGGGTGAAATTTTCTAGGCTTGATATGGCTATGCCGGGCATGGGTTTTCCTGCGATTTTTTTTGACGCAGCAACGGCAGCAGGAACCATGCCAGGCATAACCAACCCGTGCCGGCGCGGATTTCCGGTGCTTTGTGGTTATGGTTAGTTTTGTTTAGGATATTTCCTGCCGGGTAGGCGGCAAAGTCTGCTCAGCCAGCCATCAGCATCTCCACAACCAGCCACACGAAATTTACCCATGTTCAGCCCGCCCTCCTCCCATGCCATTGCCGCCGGTCTGCTGGCAGCCTTTGTCGGCTTTGCCTCGTCCTTTGCCGTGGTGGTGCAGGGCCTCACTGCGGTTGGCGCCAGCCCGGCCCAGGCGCCTTCCGGGCTAATGGCGCTGAGCCTGGCGATGGGGCTGTGCTCGATCCTGGTTTCGCTGCGCAATCGCATGCCAATCAGCATCGCCTGGACCACGCCGGGCGCTGCCCTGCTGGCGGCTTCCGGGGATGCGGCAGGCGGCAATTTTGCCCTGGCGGTGGGCGCCTTCATGATCTGCAACCTGCTGATCGTGATTGCCGGGCTGTGGAAGCCGCTGGGCCGCTGGGTGGCGGCGATCCCGGCGCCGCTGGCCAATGCCATGCTGGCCGGCGTGCTGCTGCCGCTTTGCCTGGCGCCGGTAAAAGCAGTGGCGGCCGATCCCTGGCTCGGGCTGCCGATTGTGCTGAGCTGGGCGCTGATGGCGCGCTGGAAACGGCTCTGGGCGGTGCCGGTGGCGGTGCTGGTGGCGGTGGTGCTGATTGTGCTGGCCACGCCGCCGATCACGCTTGATCCGGCCACGTTATGGCCGCGCCCGGTGCTGGTGCTGCCGGAATTCTCCTTCGCCGCGCTGGCCGGCATTGCGCTGCCGCTGTTCATTGTCACCATGGCGTCGCAGAACATCCCCGGCTATGCCGTGCTGCAAGCCAATGGCTATCACCCCGATCCCAGCCCGCTTTTCCGCGATACCGGCCTGTTCAGCCTGGCGGCCACGCCCTTTGGCGCCATATCGGTGAACCTGGCCGCCATCACTGCCGCGATCTGTGCCGGCCCGGAAGCCGATCCCGATCCGAAGCGGCGCTACTGGGCCGCCACCGTGGCCGGCCTCGCCTATGTGCTGCTCGGCCTGGGCGCCGGGCTGGCCACCGCCTTCCTGATCGCCGCGCCGCCCTTGCTGATCCAGGCGGTGGCAGGCCTGGCTTTGCTGGGTTCCTTCGGCAATGCGATGATGGGCGCCCTGGCCGATGCCCGCGACCGCGAGGCGGCAGTGATCACCTTTCTGGTGGCCGCTTCCGGCCTCAGCTTCCACGGCATCGGCGGCGCCTTCTGGGGCCTGCTCGCCGGTGGCGCGATCTATGCCCTGAGCCGCTCGCGTAAGGGAAGCTGACTTGTCCCGCAATATGGAACGGCGTCACATTCAATCACAATCCGTTTTAATTGTGTGGAATGTTGCCTCTAGGTTGCGCCAAGCCTGGTGGCTATGCTGATCCGAGCGTCGGCCAATGTGGCAGGCGAAGGATTTAGCGTCATGACTCTTCAGAGCCTCAATCTGGGCAGCCTCAACTTTCTGGTCGCCGATCCAAACCCGTATTTCCAGAGCCTGTTGAAAGGTGTGCTACAGGCTTTTGGGGCGCGCCATATCACGACGGCGGAAACCGGCAGCCAGGCATTGGACCTGACCCGCCACCACGCCTACGACCTGCTATTCTGCGATTGCTATCTGCCGCTGCTGGATGGCTTTGATCTGGTGCGCCAGGTGCGCGCCGATAACCTGAACCAGAACCGCTATACACCGATCATCGCCCTGACCAGCCATACCCAGGAGCGCAATGTGGCACGCGCGCGTGATTGCGGCACCAGCTTTGTGCTGGCCAAGCCGATTGCGCCGAAGCAGCTTTATGATCGCCTGCTCTGGGTGGCGGAAGACCCGCGCCCTTATGTGATGGCCGAGAGTTATGTCGGCCCCGATCGCCGCTTCAAGCGTGATGAGCGCAATATGCCGCGCGAGCGGCGTGGCATCGCGCTGCCGGAGGCCCCGGCCGCTGCCGCCACCGGCGCCGAGATAGCACCGGCCATGCTGCCGGTGGCCAGCGTTGATCCCGCCCTGGCGAGGCTGTGATGCTGCTGCAACGCCCCAAACCCGCCACCCTGCTGCCGGTGACATCGCGCTTCTCGCGCCTGGCCTTGCGCGATGGCGGCAAAAGTGCCGGCGATGCCCTGGCGGCGGCGGAAGCCTTTATCGCCGCCGAGCAGGAGAAGTATTTCGGCTGGGTGGCGGCTGATCTGGATGAACTGGACCGGCGCCTGGCCCGCTTGGCAGCCGAGCGCGACAATGCCGAGGCCAACGAGGCGGCCTATATCAAGGCCAGCCATATCCGCGATCTGGGCGGCAGCTTCGGCCATGACATCATCACCCAGGCCGCCGACAGCCTGTGCGAATTGCTCTACCGCCTGCGCGCCGCGCAAACCTACAGCCAGGAAGCCATCTCGGCGCATCGGGCGGCGTTGAAGCTGGTCTGCGCCATCAGTTTTGGCGCCATGCCGCCGGAAAGCGGCCCGGCGCTGCTGGCCGGTCTGCGCCAGGTGGTGGACAAATATCCCCGGCCGACGCGCTAGCGGATAAAAAAACAGCGTTACGGGTTGGCTTGCCGGGCGCCGCCTTGCGGTATATGGGTTGGATAACCCAGACCGTAAAATCAGGCCAGAACCCCATGCCGCTTTCCCCTCCGGCGCCGCGCCGGCACTATCATACCCGCGCCATCGAAGCGCAGGGCTTCCGCCGTGATGACGGCATGTGGGATATAGAAGCCCATATCCGCGACACCAAAGCCTACGAATATGAGGAATTCTATCGCGGCACCATGCCGCCGGGCCGCCCGGTGCATGACATGAGCCTGCGCCTGACACTGGATGACGACATGATCGTGCGCGGCGTGGAAGCGGTGACCGACGAGGCGCCCTACATGCCCTGCCGCGAGGTGGCGCCGAATTTCCAGAGCCTGTTGGGCCTGCGCGTTGGCGCCGGCTGGCGCAATGAAGTGCGCCGCCGCCTGGGCGGGATCAAGGGCTGCACCCATATGGTGGAATTGCTGGATGTGATGGCCACGGTGGCATTCCAGACCACCGCCGGCGGCACCGAGCCGGCCAACCGGGCGGTGAACCAGGATTGGGGCGCCGATGGCAAACGGCCGTTCTTCCTCAATGGCTGCCATTCCTGGGCGGTTTCCAGCAGCGTGGTGCGCGACCAGTTGCCGCAATTCTACCAGCCTGCTGACACCGCCAAGACCGGGGAATAATGCCGGTCATGACACAGCAGCATGATCGGCTGGATACGCTTTCCATCGCCACCATGGTGGTGTTGTGTTTCCTGTGGGGTGTGCAGCAGGTGGTGATCAAACTCACCACGCCGGAAATTCCGCCGCTGCTGCAAGCCGGCCTGCGTTCCGCCATCGCCAGCCTGCTGGTGCTGGCCTGGCTCGGCTGGCGCGGCGTGGCGCTGTTTGGCCGTGACGGCTCGCTGCGCGCCGGGCTGCTGGCCGGCAGCCTGTTCGCGCTGGAATTTGCGCTGATCTATCACGGCCTGCAATTCACCACCGCCTCGCGCGCCGCCATCCTGCTCTATACCGCGCCGTTCTGGGTGGCTTTGGGCGCGCATTGGCTGATCCCGGGCGAACGGATAGGCCGCGCCCAGCTGGCCGGGCTGCTCTGCGCCTTTGCCGGCATCCTGGTGGCTTTCGGCGATGCGCTGCATGTGCCCAATCCCGACGAGTTGTTTGGCGATGCCCTGCTGCTCGGCGCGGCCTTGCTGTGGGCCGCCACCACGGTGGTGATCAAGGCCAGCGTGCTGACCCGGATTCATCCCGGCAAAACCCTGCTGTATCAGCTTGGCCTTTCGGCCCTGCTGCTGCCGCTGGCCTCGCTGGCGCTGGGCGAAGGCGGCATGGCCAGCCCGAGCCGTTTCGCCATCGGCTCGCTGGCCTTCCAGAGCATTGTGATTGCCTGCGTCAGCTACATGATCTGGTTCGGCCTGATCGCGCGCTATCCGGCTTCGCGGCTTTCGGCGCTGAGTTTTCTCACGCCGCTTTTTGGCGTTGCCATCGGCGCCTTGTGGCTGGGTGAACCGCTCACCCTGGCATTGCTGCTGGCCCTGCTGCTGGTGGGCTTGGGTATCCATCTGGTGAACCGGCCGCGGCCTGCAACCTGATTGTTGACGCGGCGCCCGCAAGCCTGCCAAGCTGGCGCCATGTGCCGTTGGTGCGATAGCGATCCCGATCTGAGCCAGATGCCGCCCGAGGCGCGTGGCGTGCAGCGCCGCATCGAGATGCTGCTGCCGCTGATCGAAACCCCCGACGCCCTGCCCGCCCCCGATGCCCTGCGCATCAGCCAGACCATCCTGGCCCTGCTGGATCAACTTGATAGCCTGCTGGGTGATGACCGCCCCTGCCAGGCACGTTTTGGACTGCCGCGCGCCCAGCCCGGCCAGCCGCCCGCCTTTTCACCCTTCGCCTGAGGACAGAACCGCATGACCGCCCAGCCCACCAATCTGAAAACCGCGCAGCGCTCGGCCCATGCCTACAGCCTGATCGACGCATTGCTGCCCGAGCTGGAGCGCATCTATCTTGACCTGCATGCGCATCCGGAATTGTCGCTGCAGGAAGTGCGCACTGCTGGGATCGCAGCAGATTGGCTGGAACGCTGCGGCGCCGAGGTGCATACCGGCATCGGCAAGACCGGCGTGGTTGGCCTGCTGAAAAATGGCGACGGCCCGGTTATTCTGCTGCGCGCCGATATGGACGGCCTGCCGGTGAAGGAAAAAACCGGCCTGCCCTATGCCAGCCAGGCCAGCGGCGTGGATCGCTTCGGCCAGTCAGTGTCGATCATGCATGCCTGCGGCCATGACATGCATGTCACCTGGCTGATGGCGGTGATGAAAATCCTCAGCGAAACCCGCGATAGCTGGCGCGGCACGGTGATGGCGGTGTTCCAGCCGGCCGAGGAGATCGGCGCCGGCGCCAGCGGCATGCTGGCCGATGGCATGGTGAAGCGTTTCCCCAAGCCCACGGTTTGCCTGGGCCAGCATCTGGTGCCGCTGCCGGCCGGCCAGGTCGGTTATCGCGCCGGCACCGCGATGTCGGCGGCGGATAGTTTTGAAGTGAAGATGTTTGGCCGCGGCGCGCATGGCTCGCAGCCGCAGAACAGCGTCGATCCGGTGGTGATGGCCTCGGCCACTGTGCTGCGGCTGCAAACCATCGTCAGCCGCGAAGTGGCGATGATGGATAGCGCCGTGGTGACAGTTGGCACCATCCAGTCCGGCCTGAATGAAAACGTGATCCCGGATGAGGCGATCCTGCGCCTCAATGTGCGCAGCTTCAAACAGCAGGTGCGCGAGCGTGTGCTGGCCTCGGTGAAACGCATCGTGGAAGCCGAAGCCACCGCCTCGAATGCGCCGAAGCCGCCGGAATTCACCGTGATCAGCCAGTTCCCGGTCACCATCAACGACGAGGCCGCCGCCGCCCAGACCATGGACGGCATGGCTTTGCATAGCGGCCTGGCGCCGCTGCATTTGCCCGAGCCGCTCACCGGCAGCGAGGATTTTGGCCTGTTCGGCACTGCCTGGAACGTACCATCCGTCTTCTGGCTGGTCGGCGGCACCGATCACGCCATCTGGCAGGCGGCGCAGGAAAAGGGCGAACCATTGCCGGTGAACCATTCACCCTTCTTCGCCCCACAACTGCACCCCACGCTCAAAACCGGCGTGCAGGCCATGCTCGGCGCCGCCTTTGCCTGGCTGGAGTGAGGCGGGTTACGCCGCCTCAAACGAAAGCAAAATACTGCTTCACCACTCACCATGCCTGCATTATAATGCAGCGAAGGCCGTGAAGGCGGCTTTGGGAGGGGTGGCTATAAATGTGCGTCGGGTTCACCGGCGCCGGGGGTGATTTCTCTCAAATCCTGGCTTGACGTGATCGGTCTTGGCGTGGACTTGCCGCGCTGCTGCCGCTAGGTTTTGCGTCGATAGGTGCTGCGATAAGCACGCCGCATCGGGCTGATCGGGTAATTCATAATGGCGGGGCCATGCAGCCCTGGCCGCAACGGGAGAGAAACGATGACATTTTCCACGCTGCTGCGCATGACCTCGGCGCTGACGCTGGCTGCCCTGCCTTTCCTGGCGCAGGACGCGGCGGCCCAGGCCAACAAGAAGATCAAGATCGGCTTTGTCACCACCCTCTCGGGCCCGAATGCCGCCTATGGCCAGGACATGAAGAATGCCTTCGACCTGGCGCTGGAACATCTGGGCAAGAAGATGGGCGGCATCCCGGTGGAAGTGGTTTATGAAGACGACGAGCAGAAGCCGGAAGTAGGCAAGCAGAAGACCGAAAAGCTGTTGCAGCGCGACAAGGTGGATTTTGTTGCCGGCTTCATCTGGTCGAATGTGCTGCTGGCTTCCTACAAGCCGGTGGTGGATAACCAGACCTTCCTGATCTCGGCCAATGCCGGCCCGTCGCAGCTTGCCGGCGAGATGTGCAATCCGTATTTCTTCGCTGCCTCGTGGCAGAATGACCAGAACACCATGGCGATGGGCGAATTGCTCAATCAGAAGGGCGCCAAGAAAGCCTATCTGGTGGCGCCGAACTACGCTGCCGGCCAGGATATGGTGAATGGCGTGAAGGCCACTTTCAAGGGCGAAGTGGTGGGCCAGGACATGACCAAATGGCCCGACCAGCTTGATTTCTCGGCCGAGATTTCCAAAATCCGCGCCGCCAAGCCGGATGCGGTGTTTGTGTTTTTCCCGAGCCGCTGGGGTGTGCAATTCTACACCCAGTATGCCCAGGCCGGCCTGAAGAAGGACATCCCGCTTTATTCCACCTACACCGTGGACGCAGTTACGCTGAAGCTGCAAAAGGACCTGGCGCTGGATACTTTCCTGACGCTGTGGTGGGCGCCCGACCTGCCCTATGCCGCCAACCAGAAGCTGGTGGGCGATTTCAAGAAAAAGCATGGCTCCAGCCCGACCTTCTACGGCGCGCAGAGCTATGACGCCGCCAACCTGATCAATTCGGCGGTGGTGGCCACCAAGGGCAACCTGAAGGACAAGGAAGCAGTGCGCGCCGCGCTCAAGGCCGCCAAGTTTGATTCCGTGCGCGGCCCGATGAAGTTCGGCAACAACCAGTTCCCGATCCACAACATCTACCAGCAGGAAGTCTACAAGGTGTCGGAAACCGAATACGACATCCGCACCGTCAGCACCGTGTTGAAGGATTTCCAGGACCCCTATGCCAAGAAATGCACCATGAAGTAAGCCGATTGTGCATGGCGGCCCGGCCCCGCAAGGGATAGCCGGGCCGCCATTTGCGTTAAACATCATTCATCCGTAACGTATCGGCCAGGGGGAAACATCCGCAGGGCTTGAAGCCACCAACGGCAGCATTGGGCAGCTTTTAACAGCCAGCCAACGCGCCGCCTTTCATTCCTGTAGGAGCCAGTCATGCCGCCGCGTCCTTCCTCCCCCTCCCGTCTTTTGCCGGCCTTTGCCGCCCTGTCGATGCTGGGCCTGGGCCTTGCCGCGCAGCCTGCCGCAGCGCAGCCGAGCAAGAAGATCAAGATCGGCTTTGTCACCACCCTCTCGGGTCCCAATGCCGCCTATGGCCAGGATATGAAACAGGCCGTGGAACTGGCGCTGGAGCATCTCGGCCGCAAGGCCGGCGGCGTGGCGCTGGATGTGGTGTTTGAGGATGACGAGCAGAAGCCGGAAGTGGGCAAGCAGAAGACCGAAAAGCTGCTTCAGCGCGACAAGGTGGATTTCCTCGCCGGCTATATCTGGTCGAATGTGCTGCTGGCTTCCTACAAAGCCGCCACCGACAGCCAGACCTATCTGATCTCGGCCAATGCCGGCCCGTCGCAACTGGCCGGCGAAGCCTGCAATCCGTATTTCTTCTCGGCTTCCTGGCAGAATGACCAGCCGCATATGGGCGTGGGCGAATTGCTGAACCAGAAGGGCGCACGCAAGCTTTACATCGTGGCGCCGAATTATGCCGCCGGCCAGGATGGCGCCAATGGCGTCAAAAGCCTGTTCAAAGGCCAGGTGGTGGGCCAGGACATGACCAAATGGCCTGATCAGCTCGATTTCTCGGCCGAGATTTCCAAAATCCGCGCCGCCAAGCCGGATGCGGTTTACGTGTTTTTTCCCGGCCGCTGGGGCGTGCAGTTCTTTACTCAATACAGCCAGGCCGGCATGAAGGCGGAAGTGCCGCTCTATTCGGCTTTCACCGTGGATGCCGTGTCGCTGAAACTGCAAAAGGACACCGCGCTGGATACCTATCTGGCGATGACCTGGGGGCCGGACCTGCCCTATGCCGCCAACCAGAAGCTGGTGGGCGATTTCCGCAAGAAGCATGGTTCCAGCCCGACCTTCTATGCTGCGCAGAGTTACGACACGATCAACCTGATCGCCTCGGCTGTGGCCGCCACCAAAGGCAATGTGAAGGACAAGGCAGCGCTTGGCGCGGCGCTCAAGGCGGCGCAATTCGATTCCGTGCGCGGCCCGTTCAAATTCGGCAACAACCACTTCCCGATCCAGAATATCTATCAGCAGGAAGTGTATAAAACGGCCGATGGCGGCTATGACCTGCGCACCATCAGCACTGTGCTGACGGCGCATCAGGATGTGCATGCCGCCAAATGCCTGATGAAATGAACCCCTAACCGGAACGCCCCGCGCCCATCATGTCGGTATTGATTCTAGAGCAATTCCTCAATGGCCTGCAGATCGGCCTTTTGCTGTTTCTGCTGGCTGCCGGCCTCACCCTGGTCTTCGGTATCATGGATCTGGTGAATCTGGCGCATGGCTCGCTCTACATGATGGGCGCGTATTTCGCTGCCGTGTTTGTGCAATGGACCGGCAATTTTTATATCGGCGCGCTGCTGGCTTTGCCGGCCGGCCTGCTGCTCGGCGTGGTCACCGAATATGTTGCTTTGCGTAATCTCTATTCCCGCGACCATCTGGATCAGGTGCTGGCGACTTTTGGCCTGATCCTGTTTTTCAACGAACTGGCCCGCCTGGTTTTTGGCGCCGGCGGCATGGCGATTGAACTGCCTGCCATCCTGGCCGGCCAGATCGAAATCCTGCCCGGCCTGCCCTATCCCACCTATCGCTTCGCCATTATCGCCATGGGCCTGCTCTGCGCCCTGGTGCTGTATCTGCTGGTGCAGAAAACCCGGCTTGGCATGCTGATCAGGGCCGGCGCCTCGAACCGCGAAATGGTTGGCGCGCTCGGCATCGATGTCAAGCTGCTCTTCACCCTGGTCTTCGGCCTCGGCTCGGCCCTGGCGGCTTTGGCCGGGCTGATGGCCGGGCCGATTGCCACGGTGCAGATCGGCATGGGCGACAATGTGCTTATCCTGTGCTTTGTGGTCATCGTCATCGGCGGCCTCGGCTCGATCCGCGGCGCCTTCATCGCCGCCGTGCTGGTGGGGGTGCTGGAAACCATGGGCCGCGCCTTCCTGCCGCAAATCCTCGGCCAGTTCCTCAATCCGTCGCAGGCCGGCTTCCTGGCGCAGTCGCTCTCCTCCATGCTGGTTTATATCCTGATGGCCGGCGTGCTGGTATTGCGCCCGGCCGGGCTGTTTCCGGCACCCGGCTCCAGCATCGGGCGCTGACCATGCAGAAACCTTTCTCCGTCAGCACCGCCGTCGCCCTGCTGCTGCTTGCGCTGCTGGCGCTGGTGCCCACCGCCTCGCAGGTCTTCAGCGACCCGTTCCTGCTCACCCTGTTCACCCGCATCGTCATCCTGGCTTTGGCCGCCGTGTCGCTGAACTTCATCCTCGGCTATGGCGGCATGGTCAGCTTCGGCCATGCGGCGTTTATCGGCGTGGGCGGCTACAGCGTCGGCATCCTGGCCAAGCACGAGGTATTCGCCGCCTGGATTCAATGGCCGGTGGCTTTGCTGATGTCAGCCCTGGTGGCGTTGTTCATGGGCCTACTGTCACTGCGCACACGCGGCATCTTCTTCATCATGATCACGCTGGCGCTGGCGCAGTTGGTCTACTACATGGGCAATGGCGCCTATGCCTATGGCGGCGATGACGGCCTCACCATCCTGCGCCGCTCGGATTTTGGCGGCCTGATTGATCTAAAGCACCGGCCCAGCTTCTATTATCTGTGCTGGGCTTTGCTCTGCCTGGCCTTGTTCCTCACCCATCGCGTGGTGCGCGCGCGCTTCGGCATGGTGCTGCAAGGTGCCAAGAGCAATGATCGCCGCATGGCCGCCATCGGCTTTCCGGTCTTCCGCTACAAGCTGGCGGCTTTTGTCATCGCCGGCACGGTTTGCGGTCTGGCCGGCGTGCTGCTGGCCAACCATACCGATTTTGTCAGCCCGGCATTGATGCACTGGACCCGCTCGGGCGACCTGATCGTGATGGTGGTGCTGGGTGGCATGGGCAGCCTGTTCGGGCCACTTTTCGGCGCCGTGGCTTTCCTGGCCTTGGAGGAAATCCTCTCCAGCTATACCGAATACTGGAAACTGTTTTTCGGCCCGATGCTGGTGCTGGTGGTGTTGTTCGCCCGTGGCGGCATCGATGGCGCCATCCAGCGCGGCCATGGCGGCGTACTGCTCAGCATCCTGGCCGGCTTTGTGCTGTTGCATGGCATCCACCTGTATTACGAGGATATGTGGGGCATCCCCGCCGCCCTGCTGGGTGCTGCTGCCGGCCTGGTCTGGCTGGTGGTGTGGCTGCAACAGCGGAGGCAGGCATGAACACGCCGGTGCTTGAGGTGAACAACCTGGTGAAACGCTTCGGCGGCCTCACCGCCACCGATGATTTCTCGATTGATATCCGGCCCGGCGAAGTGCATGCGGTGATCGGCCCGAACGGCGCCGGCAAGACCACGCTGATCGGCCAGTTGATCGGCGAATTGCAGCCCGATGCCGGCAGCATCCGCTTTCTCGGCCACGACATCACGGCGCTGCCGGTGCATAAACGCTCGCATCTCGGCCTTGCCCGCTCGTTCCAGATCACCTCGATCTTCCAGGCCTTCACGGCGTTGGAGAATGTTGCCCTGGCGGTGCAGGCGCATGACGGTCATTCCTTCCGCTTCTGGCGCCCGGTGGCCGATGATGCCGCCCTGCGCGCACCGGCCTTGCGGGCGCTGGAACTGGTGGGCCTGCACCAGCGTGCCGATATTCCCGCCAATGCGCTGAGCCATGGCGAACACCGCCAGCTTGAACTGGCGATGGCGCTGGCAACGCAGCCGAAGCTTTTGCTGCTGGACGAGCCGATGGCTGGCATGGGGCCGGATGATTCGGCACGCATGGTGCAGATGCTGCTGAAACTGAAAGGCAGTGTTTCGATCCTGCTGATCGAGCATGACATGGAAGCGGTGTTTGCGCTGGCCGACCGCATCACCGTGCTGGTTTATGGCCGCGCCATCGCCACCGGCACACCGGAGGAAATCCGCGCCAATGCCGATGTGCGCGAAGCCTATCTCGGCGCAGAGGCCCAGCCATGACTAGCCTGCTGGAAGTGGATGGCATCAACACCTTCTACGGCCGCAGCCAGGTGCTGTTCGGCATGCATCTGGCAATCCGCGCCGGCGAAGTGGTGACGCTGATGGGCCGCAACGGCATGGGCAAAACCACTACGATCCGCTCGATCATGGGCCTTACCCCGGCGGCCAGCGGCAGCATCCGGTTTCGCGCCAATGATATCCGCGCCTATCCGTCTTATCGTGTTGCCAAGATCGGCATCGGCCTGGTGCCGGAGGGGCGGCAGATTTTCCCCAATCTCAGTGTGCGCGAGAATCTGATTGCGACCGCAGCCAACCGGCGCGGCGCGGCCCAGCCCTGGACGTATGACAAGGTGGTGGCGCTGTTTCCGCGCCTCGCTGAACGTGCCGGCAATATGGGCAACCAGCTTTCCGGCGGCGAGCAACAGATGCTGGCGGTGGGCCGGGCGCTGATGACCAATCCGCATCTGCTGATCCTGGATGAAGCCACCGAAGGCCTGGCGCCGCTGATCCGGCAGGAAATCTGGGCCTGCATCGCGCAGCTCAAGGCCGCCGGGCAATCGATCCTGATCGTCGACAAGAATGTGGAAGCGCTGACCCGGCTGGCCGATCGCCATTATGTGATCGAAAAAGGCCGCGTGGTGTGGCAGGGCTCGTCGCCGGAACTGGCCGCCAGCCCGGATATTCAGCATCGTTATCTCGGAGTCTGATTAAACTTTCGCCGCATATGACATTGTGACGAAATCTTTCTGAATCGGCGCCAACGGCGTTGCCAAGCCCAGGTTGTTGCCGCCACAATGCAGCCTCTATCCGGAGGATTGGTTTGCTGAACGACGACATGCAGCGCGCGGCGGAATTTGCCCATGCGGCCGTGGCCAGCATGGCCCGGCATGGCATCCCGCCCACCCCGGTGCATTTCACCGTCTGGTATGAATATCATGCCGGCCGCGATCATGCCCTGGGCCGTGCCATGGATGCCCTGGTAGCGGCCAATCAGGCTTTCACGCCCGAAGTGGTGCGTGCGCTGTATGAGCAGCATCTTTCGCCTGCCCGGCTGTTTCATGCCTCGCGTGATGCAGCAGACAAGCTGGATGCCGTGATGGATGAATTGCGCGACCATATCGGCAGCGCCGAGGAAACCACCCGCGCCTATGGCGACCAGCTTGAGCGTTTCTCCGACAAGCTGGATGCCGAGCCGGCCACCGCCCCGGCCCAGGTGGATGGCATCGTGGATGCCATGCTGCTGGAAACCCGCGCCATGCAGGAGCGCAACAAGGAGCTGGAAACCCGCCTGGCCGAAGCCACGGCGGAAGTGACCGAATTGCGGCGCGGCTTTGAGCAGGCCCGCCGCGAGGCTCTCACCGATCCGCTCACCGGCCTGGCCAACCGCAAGGCTTTTGAGCAGGCGATGCACCTGCTGGTGCGCGAGACACAGCAGGATAATGCGGCTTTGTCGCTGCTGATGCTGGATATCGATCACTTCAAGCATTTCAATGATAATTTTGGCCACCAGACCGGCGACACCGTGCTGCAACTGGTGGGCCGCATGCTGGCCGATAATGTGAAGGGCCGCGATGTGGCAGCGCGTTATGGCGGCGAGGAATTTGCCATCCTGCTGCCCTTCACCCGGCTGGATCAGGCACATGGCTTGGCCGACTCGATCCGCCGCGGCATCAGCGCCCGCAAGCTGGTGAAACGCAGCAGCGGCCAGGAGCTTGGCCGGGTCACGATCTCCGTAGGTGTGGCCGAATACCGCCCGGGCGAGCCGCTTTCCGGCCTGGTGCAACGTGCCGATGATGCGCTTTATGCTGCCAAGCATGCCGGGCGCGACCGCGTGATCACCGAGCGTGAAATCGGCATCCCGGCCGGCGGCGGCTAACCCTCTACTGCCGCGCCTTGCCGTGACGGCAGGCTTTTGCTGCCGCACAGCCTCGGCTAACATGCGTTTGAAAAAGCCTGTCCGGGAGAGAAACGCATGGCCTACGCCACCTTGCTGGTTGATAAAAAAGACCGCGTCGCCACTATCACGCTGAACCGGCCCGAGCGGCTCAATGCGCTCAGCGCCGAATTGATGACCGAATTACTGGCCGCTTTGCGCGAGATTGAAAATGACGGCGAAAGCCGCGCTGTGCTGCTGACCGGCGCCGGCCGCGGCTTCTGCTCGGGTGCCGATCTGGCCAGCGGCGATCTCGGCCAGGGCGATGGCCCGCCTGATCTGGGCGTTGCGTTGCATGATCGCTACCATCCGGTGATCCGCAAGATGAACGGCTATCGTATGCCCATCGTCTGCGCCGTGAATGGTGCGGCGGCGGGCGCTGGCATGAGCCTGGCGCTGGCCGGCGATATCGTGATTGCCGCCAAGTCCGCCACCTTCCTGCAAGCCTTCTGTAATATCGGCCTGGTGCCGGATGCCGGCTCCACCTGGTTTCTGCCGCGCCTCGCCGGCTCGGCCCGCGCCCTGGGCATGACCATGCTGGGCGAAAAGCTGCCGGCGGCCACGGCTGCAGAATGGGGCCTGATCTGGAAATGCGTCGAGGATGCCGAATTGCTCGGCGCCGCTCAGGCCATCGCGCTCAAGCTTGCCAACGGGCCGACGCTGGGCCTCGGCCTGATCCGCAAGATTGTGCGCCAGTCGCAGACCAATTCGCTCGACGAACAGCTTGAAGTGGAGCTTGAGGCCCAGCGCGTCGCCGGCCGCAGCCGCGACTTTGTAGAGGGTGTCACCGCCTTCCTGCAAAAACGCCCGGCCAAGTTCACCGGCCAGTAAGAATGCCAGAAGGCATGACACCAAACCCGCAGCAGGCAGACCCGCAGCAGGTGGCCGAGGCAGTGGGCCGCGCCATGTATGCCGCCGATGCCGCCACGCGGGGTTTGGGCATCGAACTGCTCGATATCGGCCCGGGCCGCGCCCGCCTGCGCATGGCGGTGCGGCCCGACATGCTGAACGGCCATGGCATCTGCCATGGCGGCTTCATGTTCACGCTGGCCGATTCCGCCTTTGCCTTTGCCTGCAATTCCTACAACAAAGCTGCGGTGGCGCAGCGCGCCGATATCAGCTTCCTGGCCATGGTGCCGCATGATGCGGTGCTCACTGCGGAGGCGCGCGAAATGGCCGGCGGCGGCCGCAGCGGTGTTTACGACATCGAATTGCGCGACCAGCATGGCAAGCTGGTCGGCCTGTTTCGCGGCCATTCGCGCCAGATCAAGGGCGAGGTTGTGCCGGGCCTCACCTGAGCGGGGCTTGCCACCATCGCATACGCATTCTAACATTGGTTAGGTCGCCGGATGGTCCGGCGGCCAACGTTCTCAGGGCGGGGTGAAAGTCCCCACCGGCGGTATATGCCATGGCTTCGGTCCGGCATGAGCCCGCGAGCGCCTGGCCGCTTTCATTCGGCAGCCGGGGTCAGCAGATCTGGTGCGATGCCAGGGCCGACGGTCATAGTCCGGATGGAAGAGAGCGGTACAAGCGACAGGCCCTGGCCTGCGGCGTTGCCTGCCGCCGGCTTGGCATGCCGTTATGGCCGTGCGCCCTGATTCTGGCTGGCAAAAGGAGCCCCCATGAATCAGCGCCTGGAACTTTCAAGCGTGAATACCAAAACCGCAGCCGAACCGCGTGTGGCCTTTGTACAGGCCTGCTGGCATCGCGATATCGTCGATCAGGCCTGGGAATCTTTCCTGCCTGAAATGGTGCAAGCCGGGCTGCCGCAACGCTGCATCGATCGGTATGAACTACCCGGTGTGTTCGAAATCCCGCTTCAGGCCAAATTGCTGGCCCAGAGCGGGCGTTATCACGCCATTGTTGCCGCCGGCTTTGTGGTGGATGGCGGCATCTACCGCCATGATTTTGTCTCGGCGGCGGTGATCGACGGGCTGATGCGGGTGCAGCTCGACACCAGCGTGCCGGTGCTGAGCTGTGTGCTGACACCACATCGTTTCCATGAACATGAAGAGCATGGCAGCTTCTTCCGCAGCCATTTCCGCATCAAGGGCCGCGAGGTGGCCCTTGCCTGTGCCGCCACGCTGCACAATATCGCAAGCCTGCGCCAAGCCGCGTAACATGCCGCCCCGCCGCCCAGTCCAAAACAACCGGGCGACGGGGCTTTTTCCAGGGGAGGAAGATCGAATGACGATGCCGCAACGCAGCCTTGGCAAGCACGGCCCGCTAGTTTCCGCCCTCGGCCTTGGCTGCATGGGTATGTCGGAATTCTATGGCCCGACCGACGACGCCGAATCGCTGCGCGTGCTGCACCGTGCCGCCGACCTCGGCGTCACGCTGTTTGACACGGCGGATATCTACGGCTTCGGCCGCAATGAGGAGCTGCTCGGGCGCTTCCTGAAAGAAACCCCGCATCGCGTGCATATCGCCAGCAAGGGCGGCATCGTGCGGCGTGAAAATAGTTATGAGCGCCGCATCGACAATTCGCCGGCTTATCTGCGCCAGGCCGTGGAAGACTCGCTCGGCCGTCTCGGCGTGGAGCGTATCGACCTCTATTACATTCACCGCAATGAAGCCGGCCGCGCCATCGAGGAAGTGATCGACACCCTGGCGGCGCTGGCCCGCGCCGGCAAGATCGGCCATATCGGCCTCTCGGAAGTTTCTGTCGCCACGCTGCGCCGCGCCGCCGCCGTGCACCCCATCGCCGCCGTGCAGAGCGAATATTCACTGTGGAGCCGCGAGCCCGAAGACGGCATGCTGGCCGCCTGCGCCGAACTCGGCACCGCCTTTGTGCCCTATTCCCCGCTTGGCCGCGGCTTCCTGTCGGGCCAGTTCGACAGCAGCGACGACCTGCCCGATGGCGATTTCCGCAAGGGCAATCCGCGTTTCCAGGCCGACAGCCTGGCCCGCAACCGCGCCGCCCTGGCCGGCTTCCAAAAGCTTGCCGCGCGGCTTGGCTGCACCCCGGCGCAACTGGCACTGGCCTGGGTGCTGGCCCAGGGCGACCACCTGATCCCGATCCCCGGCACCAAGCGGCTGGCCTATCTGGAGCAGAATCTCGGCGCGCTGGCCATCCCGCTCGACGCCACCACCCTGGCCGAGATCAACACCCTGCTGCCGCGCGGCTTCGCCGCCGGCGCCCGCTACACCCCGGAAGGCTTCAAAGGCACCGAGACGGCGGAGGCGTGAGGTAACAAACCGATTGACCGCCGCCCCGCCTGCATGCTGAATTATCCGACCAATTGGTCGGATAATATAAAAGCCGGGAGGGACCATGACGGGAGCGGGACAGGCGCGCGCGCTTAAGCGGGCGGTGGCGGGGGCCGAGCGCGCCTTGCAGGAACCGATTGAACATGCGAGCCGCGACGAGATAACCGCCTTGCAGCTTTTCCGCCTGCAATGGAGCCTGCGCCACGCCTATGACAATGTGCCCGCTTATCGCGCCAAGTTTGACGCTGCCGGGGTGCATCCCGATGACCTGCGTGATTTGAGCGACCTGGCGCGTTTCCCCTTCACCACCAAGGCCGACCTGCGTGATGGCTATCCCTTCGGCATGCTGGCGGTGCCGCGCCGCGACTGTATCCGGCTGCATGCCTCTTCCGGCACCACCGGCAAACCCACCGTGGTGGCCTATACCCGCGCCGATATCGACAACTGGGCCGGGCTGATGGCGCGCTCGATCCGCGCCGCCGGCGGCCGGCCGGGCGATCTGGTGCATGTGGCCTATGGCTATGGCCTGTTCACCGGCGGCCTGGGGGCGCATTACGGCGCCGAGAAACTCGGCTGCACCGTGGTGCCGATGTCTGGCGGCCAGACCGAGAAGCAGGTGCAGCTGATCCAGGATTTGCGGCCCGACATCATCATGGTGACGCCGAGCTACATGCTGGCCATCGCCGAGGAATTCCGCCGCCAGGGGCTGGAACCGCGCAACACAAGCCTGGCGATCGGCATCCATGGCGCCGAGCCATGGACCGAGGCGATGCGCGCCGGCATCGAGCAGGCTTTCGGCATCCAGGCGGTGGATATCTTCGGCCTCTCGGAAGTGATGGGGCCGGGCGTGGCGAATGAATGCGTTGAGAGCAAGGACGGGCTGACGCTGTGGGAGGATCATTTCTATCCCGAGATCATCGACCCTGAGACCGGCGCGGTGCTGCCCGAGGGCGAGCGCGGCGAATTGGTGTTGACCACGTTGACCAAGGAAGCGCTGCCGCTGATCCGCTATCGTGTGCGCGACCTGACCCGGCTGCTGCCGCCTTCTGCGCGCAGCATGCGACGGCTGGACCGCATCACCGGCCGCGCCGACGACATGCTGATCATCCGCGGCGTGAATGTGTTTCCGAGCCAGGTGGAAGCTGTGCTGTTGCAGGAACCGCGCCTGGCGCCGCATTACCAGCTTGAAATCCGCCGCGACGGGCCGCTCGACGACCTCACCATCGTGGCCGAATTATTGCCTGAGATATTCAATGCCGATGCCGCATTGAAAAACCAGATCGGCGCCGCCATCCTGCGCCGTGTGAAAGACCTGATCGGCGTTTCCGCCCGCATCGACCTGCGCGACCCGGGCGGCATCGAACGCTCACTCGGCAAGGCGCGGCGGGTGGTTGATCTCAGGCGCAAGGAATGATGATGGCGCAGCTCAATACCGAACCCAACCTGAAAGACCCGGATGGCTTTTACGAAAAGCTGATCCGCATGACTGCCGGGCTGGAAGACCGCCAGGCACGGCTGGCCACCGCCAAGCTGGCGTTGCTGCTGGCCAACCATATCGGCGACGACGCCGTGCTGGATGAAGCGATGCGGCTGGCGCGCGGCGCAGCCGAGTAGGCTCAATCAGCGGCGATGCCGTGCCATGCCGGTGCGGCGGCTCGGCGGCGGGGTTTCCGCCTTCTGCTTGCGCGCCACGGCATAGGCCTTGCGCGCCCATTCCAGCAGCGTCTCCGGTTCGTCGATCACCTCGGCCGGCAATTGCCAATAGCTCATCGCCACCGGCTTGCCCTTGCCCGTATAGACAAACGGACCCACGCCACGCGCCTCGAAATCACCCTTGGTCTCGGCATCAGCCTTGAGATAGAGCGTGTCGTCAACGATCAGCGCAAACATCACGCCCCGGCAATATACGCCCGCACCGCCGAACATGCGGCGGACGGCAATGGGGCCGAGCGGGGCGAATAACTCGGCAGCGTGTTCCATGAAATCATTCGAGGCGGTCATGGCGCGCAGACTAACGCGGCCATCGCCCTGGGAAAAGGGAAAGCGGCGGAAACTTTGACGCTGCAAAGCGATTCGTTTAGCTTGCCGCCATGCAAGCCTATCTCCTCATCGCCTTTGGCGGCGCACTTGGCAGCATGGCGCGCTATTGGATGGCCGGCAGCATCGATGGCCGCCATGGCAGCGGGTTTCCCTGGGGCACCGTGCTGGTGAATATCAGCGGCAGCTTTGTGATTGGCCTGGCCGCTGCCCTGCTGGCCGGGAAAACCGGCTGGGGCGACAATGCGCGCGCCTTGGTGATGGTGGGCCTGTGCGGCGGCTTCACCACCTTTTCCAGCTTCAGCCTGCAAACCCTGGCGTTGCTGCGCGACGGCTATCTGCTGCGGGCCGGCGGCCATGTGGCGCTTTCGGTGCTGGCCTGCCTGTTTGCCACCTGGGCCGGCATGGCCCTGGTGCAAGCTTTCGGAAAAGCCGCTTAACCCATCATATTGCGTGTGGCGGTGGGCAGTTTCACCACCAGCCCATCCAGCGCCTCGGTGATCAGCAACTGGCAGCCGAGGCGCGAGGTCTTCGTCAGGCCAAAAGCGAGGTCGAGCATGTCTTCCTCGTCCGGCTTGGCCGCCGGCAGCTTGCCATACCAGGCCGGGTCCACCACCACATGGCAGGTCGAACAGGCCAGCGAGCCCTCGCAGGCGCCTTCGATATCGATGCCGTGCTTATGCGCCACTTCCAGCACCGACAGGCCAAGCGGCGCCTCCACCTCGCGGCGCGAACCATCGGTCTGGATGAAGGTCATCTTCGGCATGCTGGTTGCTCCTTTTATGCGCCTGATATAGCGCCTGGGGCACGCAGCGGCAACTAGCCCCGCTTGCGGCGATACAGCGCGATCCAGGCCTGGGCGGCGCGGTCGGCATCTTCGGGCTGGCTGGTCCAGCCGAAACTGAAGCGCACGGCTTCGCGCGCCGCCGGCTCGCTCTGCCCCATGGCCCGCAACACATGGCTCGGCCGCATCTTGCCGGAGGAACAGGCGGCGCCGGCAGAAACCGCGATGCCGGCCAGATCAAACGCCATCACCTGCAATTCCGCCGCCACGCCGGGCATGCCCAGGCAACTGGTATTCGGCAGCCGGGGCGCCGAGGCGCCATGCACCACAACCTCCTGGCAGGCGGCGCGGATGGTTGCCTCAAAGGCATCGCGCATGGCAGCCAGGTCGGCCATGCGGCCCAGATCGCGCCGGGCAGCCGCCGCCGCAGCGCCAAAGCCGGCAATCCCGGCCAGGTTTTCGGTGCCGGCACGGCGGCCCAGTTCCTGGCCGCCACCAACTTGCTGCGCCACGATGGCCAGATCGCCGCGCAAAACCAGCGCGCCGCTGCCGGCCGGGCCGCCCAGCTTATGGCCGGACAGGCTCATCATGTCGGCTTGCAGACGCGAGAAATCCACCGCCAGCTTGCCCGCCGCCTGCACCGCATCCACCAGCAGCAGGCCGCCCGCTGCCCGTACCAATTCGCCCGCCTCGGCCACCGGCTGCACCACGCCGGTTTCGTTATTGGCCAGCATCAGTGCCAGCAAGGCCGGCCGGGGCGCCTCGGCCAGCAGGCGCTCCAGCGCCGCCAGATCGATCTGGCCACTGGGCAGGGCCGGTAGGATGTAGAGCGGTCGGTCAGGCCGCTTTTCCACCCCGACTCGGGCCGGGGCCAGCACCGAGTCGTGCTCCAGGGCCGAGACAATCAGGCTGGCAGCCGGGGTTGCCTCTAGGGCAAGGTTATTCGCCTCGGTGCCGCCGGAGGTGAACAAAATCTCCGCCGGCTCGGCCCCGACCAGGGCTGCCACAGCCGCCCGCGCCGCCTCCATCCGCGACCGCGCCCGACGCCCGAAAGCGTGTATAGACGAAGGGTTACCGGGTTCTGCCAGTGCCGCAAGCATGGCCTCGCGCGCCTCCGGCCGCATGGGCGCGGTGGCGTTGTGATCGAGGTAAAGCGGGCTGCGGCTCACGGTGGCTTTCCTGGTTTATTCCGGGCAACAATCTTTCGGGGGCGCGTTTTTAGCTTGAATCCCGACCTGCGGCTTATGGTAAAATCCCGCTGCTTTCAATCTCTTAATGTAACACCAGCCTCCGAAGAACCCAGATCATGCCTGACGTCATTTTTCCCGGTCCTGATGGACGCCTGGAAGGCCGGTACCAGCATGGCTCGGAGGTCAACGCGCCGATCGCCCTGATTCTGCATCCGCATCCGCAATATGGCGGCACGATGAATAACAAGGTGGTCTACAACCTGTTCCATGTTTTCGCCAAACGCGGCTTCTCGGTGTTGCGCTTCAACTTCCGCGGCGTCGGCCGCAGCCAGGGTGTGTATGATCATGGCGAGGGCGAATTGTCGGATGCCGCCTCGGCGCTCGATTGGCTCCAGGGCGTCAATGCCAATGCCTCCGCCGTGTGGATCGCCGGCTTCTCGTTTGGCGCCTGGATTTCGATGCAGTTGCTGATGCGGCGGCCGGAGATTGATGGCTTCATCTCGGTGGCGCCGCCAGCAAATATGTTCGATTTCGGCTTCCTGGCGCCCTGCCCGTCCTCGGGCCTGATCATCCAGGGTACCGATGACAAGATCGTGCCGGAGAATGATGTGGCTAAGCTGGCGCAGCGCCTGTCGCTGCAAAAGGGCATCAAGATCGACTACCGGAAGGTGCCGGGCGCCGATCATTTCTTCGAAGGCAAGCTCGACGACCTGACCAGCGCCGCCGACAAATACATCAAGGCCGCCCTCGTCGCCGCAGCCGGCCAGCGCCCTGCCTCGGGCAAAACCAGCCTGTTGCCGTAAAACTGCGTCAGACCGGATAAATCCGCCCGCCGCTGGCTGGAAAGGCCACGCCAGTGGTGCCGGGCAGGCTGAGCGGCAGGCCGGCCGCGGCGCGCGCCGCCAGATAGGCGAAAGCCTCCGCTTCAAGCGCATCGCCGCGCCAGCCGACCGCCTCCACCGGCTCCACCGGCATGGCCAGCCGCTCGGCCAGTTCCCGCATCATGGTGGCATTATGCCGGCCGCCGCCGGTGACCAGGCAGCGCAATGGCCGCGCCGGCAGATGCTCCAAGGCCCTGGCCACGGCCGCCGCTGTGAAGGCGGTGAGCGTGGCGGCGCCGGATGCCGGCCAGAGATGCGCCACCGCCTCGGCGGAAAAATCATCGCGGTCGAGCGATTTCGGCGGTCTGGAGGCGAAATAAACATGCGCCAGCAGCCGCGCCAGGGTGGGCTGATCCACCTCGCCCTGCGCGCCCAGCCGGCCGCCGGTATCAAGCCGCTCACCGGTATGGCGCAGCAGCCAGTCATCCAGCAGGGCATTGCCCGGCCCGGTATCGAAGGCCAGCAGGTCGGCATCCTCCGGCCCGCCGATATAGGTGATATTGGCCACGCCACCGATATTCAGCACCAGCAATGGCGGCGCCAGGCCGGCCCAGCGCGCCAGGGCGGCATGATAGAGCGGCACCAGCGGCGCCCCCTGCCCGCCCAAAGCCACATCCTGGGCACGGAAATCAGCCACCGTGGTGATGCCGGTCAGCCGCGCCAGCAGCCCGCCATCGCCGGCCTGCCAGGTGCGGCCGCGTTCCGGCCGGTGCAGCAGGGTATGGCCATGAAAGCCGAGCAAGGCCACATCCGCCGGCTTCAGCCCGGCCTGATCCAGCAGCCGCGCCACCGCCTCGGCATGGGCTTCGGCCAGGGCGCGGGAAACCCCCAGCGTGTCGCGCCCGGCCTCGCCCAGCGCGGCACGGATACGGTCGCGCAGCGCATCCGGATAGGGCAAGGTCAAAGCCGCGCCGAAGCCGGCAATGTCACGGCCATCGCTGCGCAACAGCGCGGCATCGATGCCATCCATCGACGTGCCGCTCATCAGGCCGATCATCCAGGGCAGCTGGGACAAGTCAGGAACTCCATCGCTAGGCTTACAGCCGGGCCTATGCTAAACCAACGCCGCTTTTAACGGCAGTATTGGTGGCAACCATGATCGAGTACAAATCCGACTTTCTGCGCATGATGGTGGAACGCGGCCATCTGCATCAATGCACCGAGCCTTCCAGCCTGGATGCCAAGGCGGTGATGCCGGCCGGCATCACCGCCTATGTCGGCTATGATTGCACCGGCCCGAGCCTGCATGCCGGCCATCTGCTGTCGATCATGATGCTGCGCCGGCTGCAACAATGCGGCCACAAGCCGATTGTGCTGATGGGCGGCGGCACCACCAAGGTAGGCGATCCCTCGGGCAAGGACGAGCAGCGCAAGCTGCTTTCCGACGAGACCATCAATGCCAACATGGCCAGCATCAAGCGCGTGTTCAGCCGCTTCGTGCGCTTCGGCGACGGCCCGACCGATGCCATCATGGTGAACAATGCCGACTGGCTCGACGGCCTGAACTACATTGCCTTCCTACGTGATTACGGCCGGCATTTCTCGGTCAACCGCATGCTCAGCTTTGATAGCGTGAAGTTGCGGCTGGATCGCGAGCAGCCGCTCAGCTTCCTCGAATTCAACTACATGATCCTGCAAGCCTACGATTTTGTTGAACTGGCCAAGCGCCATGGCTGCAACATGCAGATGGGCGGCTCCGACCAGTGGGGCAACATCATCAATGGCGTGGAGCTGGGCCGCCGCGCCGCCGATCTGGAATTGTTTGGCCTGACCTGCCCGCTGCTCACCACCACCTCGGGCGCCAAGATGGGCAAAACCGCCAGCGGCGCGGTCTGGCTCAACGAAGACATGCTGTCGCCCTATGATTACTGGCAATACTGGCGCAATGCCGAGGATGCCGATGTGGGCCGACTGCTGCGGCTGATGACGGATCTGCCGCTGGATGAAGTGCAGCGGCTGGAACGGCTGCGCGGCGCCGAACTGAACGACGCCAAGAAGGTGCTGGCTACCGAGGTGACGGCTTTGTGCCATGGCCGCGAAGCCGCCGAGGCCGCCGCCGAAACCGCCCGCAAGGCCTTCGAGCAGGGTGAATTCGGTGGCGAATTGCCGGTCATCAGCGTGGCGCGCGACCGCCTCGCCGCCGGCATCGAAGCCTTCCAGTTGGTGGTCGAGGCCGGCTTTGCCAAAACCGGTGGCGAAGCCCGGCGCCATATCCGCGGCAACGCGATCCGGCTCAACGAGCAGCCGGTGGCGGTGGAAACCCAGACCATCGGCCTGGCCGATCTGGGCGATGATGGTCAATTGCGCCTCAGCTTCGGCAAGAAGCGCCATGTGCTGGTGCGTGCCGAGTAAACTTCTTTAGGGCGCGATATTCGGCTGTTGCGGTGGCGGCGGGGCTTTCTCGCCGCCATTCTGGCCGGGTTCTGCCGGCGCTTCGCTGCCGCTGGCCTGGAAGATACGGCGCAGGAAACCCGGCGCTATGGCGGAAAGCGGATTGACGCTCATCTCGGTTTTCTCGCGCGGCCCGCTGACGGCGAAATTCACCCCGATGATGCCGTCGCCGAAAAACAGTTCGCCAAGCACCGGTATGTTGCTCAGCAGCGTGTTGAGCACAAAGGCCGGCACGGCAGTGCCGGTGACATTGACATGATTCTGCCGCCGATTGACGGTGCCTTCCAGGGTGATGGCGAGCTGCGGCCCACGGATGCGGCTGCTTTGCACAGTCAGCACGCCATCTTTCTGGCTGAATGGCACCACCGCCGTCTCGAAGCTGATACCTTCGCCTGAAAGCAGCGCCGCAAGGCCGGTGAACGAGCCGATGCCGAGCAGCCGGGCCAGGAATGGCGCCTGCACGGCCTTGAAATTCTGTGCCATCAACCGGCCAGTGAGCGGCCGACCCGGCTTGGCATCGTCATAGACAGCATCCACGCTCAGGTTCCCACCCTGCACATTCTCGATGCCGAGATATCCGAACACGGCGCCGGCATTGTCGCTGCGCACGGTGAAAACCCGCTGCCGCCTGGCAGCATCGGCATGCGGCTCGATCCGCGCCGCCAGCGTGCCGCCGGAGGTAAAGGCGCCGGTCAGATCAAGCCGCTCGGTAACCAGCGCGCCGCGCGCCAGATCAAGGGCAAAATTGCGCAGGGCGGTTTTTTCATCCAGTTGCGCCTCATCGAAGCGTAGCCGCAGATCCAGCTTTGGCTGCGGCTTTTCCTCGGTGCCGGGCGGCGGTTCGGCATCGCTTGCCTTGACAAACTGCGTCAGGTCAAACCGCCTGCCCTCGGCACGCACCGTCATATCGCCATTGGCAATGCGGCGCAGATCAACACTGGCTTCGCTATCGCCCAGCCGCAGCAGGCCAAGCTTGATAGACCAGCTGTTGTCGTTGCCCAAACTGGCACTGCCATCGGCAACAAATCCATCCGCCGCAACCCGCAAGCCCTCGAACAAGGTGGGCTGATTGGCCCGCAGCCGCGCAGTGAAATGAGCAGCGCCGGGTTTTCCAACCGGCTTGGCCCAGAAGATATCAGCGATCTCCACCTTGGCCGGCGCCAGATCAAGCTGAGTGCGGATCACGGTTTCGTTGTCGCGCCGGCTCTCGATCTCGGCCAGCGCTTCCACCGGGCCTGAGACAAAGGGCGCCAGGTCAAAACCCAGCGCCTTGCGGCCGGGATCATCCACCCGGCCAGCCAGCTTGTAGCGCGCCTGCACCGGCAGCTTGCCGTCAAATTCCTGGCGCCAGCTCAGCCGCACCGGCACATCATTCAGCGCCGCCGTGCCTTCGGCATCCAGGCCTTTGGGATCAACAGTAAGCTGCATGGTGCCATCACTCAGCGCAAACCGATCCTGGATATCGGGCAGCGCCAGATTAAGCAGCCTGGCCTTGGCAGTGAATTTCACATCATCCAGTTTCAGCTTGTGATCCAGCGGCAGGCGGAAGCTGGTATCCACCCGGCCGGTGCCGGCCACGCTGGCCGGCTTGATGCCGAGCTGGCTTGGATAACCCAGCGGCTTCTGATCGATCAGGCTGAGCAAATCCTTGTTGGCGCCATCCACCGTGATGGCGATATCGGCAAACTGGTCACGTGCCTGCAATCCATCCACGCGCAGCTTGCCATTGCTGGCCTGTAACGGGCCAACCCGGCCGGATGTTACGGTGAGATTAAATTCATCGGCATCCAGCACGGCCTGGCCTTCGGCCTCGGTCATGCGGGCGAGCGGCGGGAAATAATCCACGCTCAGGCCCTTGAACTGGAAAGCCAGCCGCACGGCATCACGTGGCAACTTCTGCTTGCCGGCCAGCATGGCCGGGCTGAGTTGGGCGACGAATTCGCCCATATCGACACGGCCGCCCCGGATGCGCGCCACGATCCAGTCACGCGCATTCTTCGCCATGTCACGCGGCCAGTAACGCGGCAACAAATCCACCGGCAGGTCAGTGAAGCGGCCCTTCACCTCCAGGCCCAGTTCGCCCACGGCCGGCCGGCGCAACAGGCCATCAAAGGCAATGGCGATGCCATCCTGGAATTGCGCCGTGGCGGTTTCGATGCTCAAGGTTTCGCCAATGCCGGGCGTGGTGCCGGTATCGATCCGCCCGGTCAGCTTGGCCTCACGCAGAGCCAGCGGTTCGGCCCATAATTCCGGCATGGCGATATACCCGGCGCCGGCGGTGAGCGCAAAACGCAGATTGGCAATATCGCCGCTCTGCGCCAGGCGGAAAGCGACCGTGCCGGCCAGCGGCATATGCATGCCGGCCAGCGGCCTCAAATCAGGCGAGAGATCGGCAAAATCTGCCGGCTCCAGGCCCTCGAAACGCAATTCGGCTTCGGCGGCGCGCTCGGCCGCCACATATTCCGCATTCAGCCCCAGGCTGACCTGCTTGCCGCGCCAGTCCAGGCTACCCACCAGCACCGCCCGCGCCCTGCCCTCGCCACGAAATGCCTGCAACACCGCGCCGGGTGCTTCCCAACGCTGGCCCAATTTGCGATCCAGCAGGATCAGACGCGAAATCTGGATTGAAACCGAATTGATCTGGCCCAGCGGGTCGCGCAAATCCATCGGCTGCGACAGGCGATCGAACAGACTGGCAAAAAGCAGCGCCATGAAATTGTCGTTGCTGCTGGTCTCATATTCCTGTGGGCTGTCTGGCGCATCGGGCAAGCCAAGATGGAAGCGGCCCTCGGCATCGCGCAGCAAGCGGGCTTCCACACCGCGCACCCGCAGATGCGTTGGCGCGATCACACCGCGCAGCAACGATGCGCCGCTCAAGCCCATATCGATTTCCGGCACCCGGAAGGCCACGTCGCGTTCACCCAGGAAGGTGGCATTCACCACCCGCAGGCGCAAAGCCTGCTCCTCGGTATTCCAGGCCAGGACGGCATCTTCCAGATTGACCCGCACGCCGATATCGGTCAGCGCCAGACTTTCCTGCAAATACGGCAACAGGAAATCCAGCGATAGCGGTTCACGATTGACGCGCCAGACCAGGGCGGCGCCGAGCGCCAATACCGTGGCACTCAGACCCAACACCGTGCGGATGAACCATCGGCTCCAACGCAACATTCCGAACCAGCTTGCCTTTCCAATCATTTAGCGGGGTCCGCCGAATGCTTGACCCATGCCGGAGTTTAGCCGAACTTGGCCCGCGATTTCGAGGGCAACGCCATGGCAAAACCAACCAAATCACCCGGCCTGCCGGATTGGCGGCAAATGCCGGCCAACGGCGATCCCGCAATCCAGGCGCGTGGCTTTGATGCCTGGGCGACAATGCTGGCCGAATTGCCCGAGGAAGGCCGCGCTGCCGCCAAGCTGGCGCAGCAACTGGCGGCCGAAAGCGCCAAGCCGGGCGCAACATTGCTGCTGGCCAGCCTGTTTGGCCACAGCCCCTACCTGACATCCCTGGCCCTGGCCGAACCGCAGGCCATGCTGACCCTGCTGCGCCAGGGGCCGGAAGTTCTGCTGGATCAGACCCTGGCCGACTTGCGCAAAATTGCCGGCAAGGCAGCAGCAGACGAGCTGATGCAGCCGCTGCGCCAGGCCAAGCGGCGTGTGGCGCTGGCCGTGGCGGTGGCGGATATTGCTGAAATCTGGCCGCTGGAGCGTGTCACCGGCGCCTTGAGCGATTTTGCCGCCCTGGTGATTGATACCGCCATGGCCGCCACCCTGCGCGATGCCGCCGCGCGTGGCGATATTGACCTGCCGCATCCGGAACAGCCCTGCCTGGGCAGCGGCTTTGTGGCGCTGGGCATGGGCAAGCTGGGCGCGCGTGAATTGAATTATTCCAGCGATATAGACCTGATCATGCTGTTTGATCAGGAGGTGGTGCGGTATCGCGGCCGTAAATCGGCGCTGGAATGTTATGTGCGCCTGACTCAACAAATGGTGCGGCTGCTGCACGAACACAATGCCGATGGTTATGTGTTCCGCACCGACCTGCGGCTGCGGCCCGATCCCGGCTCCACGCCGGTGGCATTATCGATGGCGGCGGCAGAAACCTATTACGAAAGTTTTGGCCAGAATTGGGAACGCGCTGCGATGATCAAGGCGCGCCCGGTGGGCGGCGACATTGTGGCCGGCAAGGCTTTCCTGGCTCGGCTGACCCCCTATGTGTGGCGCAAGAATCTGGATTTTGCCGCCATCGAGGATATCCATTCGATCAAACGCCAGATTCACGCCCATAAGGGCCATGGCGAGATTGCCGTGGAAGGCCATAACCTGAAGCTGGGGCGCGGCGGCATCCGCGAGATTGAGTTTTTTGCCCAGACCCAGCAATTGATTGCCGGCGGCCGCGACAGCCGCTTGCGCGCCATCGGCACGGTGGAGGCGCTGAACGCCCTGGTGGCCACCGAACGGCTTGATCCGGCCACGGCGCGCGAACTGACCGCCGATTACGGCTATCTGCGCAAAGTGGAACACCGGTTGCAGATGGCGAATGACGAGCAGACCCACAGCCTGCCCGGCGATGCTGCCGGCATTGCCCGCATTGCCGCCTTTCTGGGCGAGCCGGATGCGGCCAGCTTCCGCGCCAAGCTGCTGGCTTTGCTGCATCGGGTGAAGACACATTACGATGCGTTATTTGCCGAAGCGCCTAATCTGGGCAGCGATCAGGGCAGCCTGGTTTTCACCGGCACCGACGACGACCCGGAAACCCTGGCGACATTGCAGCGCCTGGGTTTCGCCCAGCCAGCGGACATTGCCGCCATGGTGCGCGGCTGGCATTTTGGCCGCTACCGCGCCATGCGTTCGGAACGGGCGCGCGAAAAGCTGACCGCGATCATGCCCAGCCTGCTGGAAGCCTTCAGCGGCACGGGCAGCCCGGATGAAGCGATCCGCCGTTTTGATCTGTTCCTCAGCCTGTTGCCGGCCGGCGTGCAGCTTTTCAGCCTGCTGCAAAGTAACCCGGCGGTCTTGACCGTGCTGGCCGAACTGCTCGCCGCCGCGCCGCATCTGGCCGACAGCCTGGCGCAGAACCCGGCTTTGTTTGACAGCCTGCTGGAATATGCCGAGACACCGCCGGATTTTGCCCCCGAACGCCTGGCCGCCAGCCTGGCACGGCAGCTTGGTTCGGCGCGCGACTTCCAGGATGTGCTGGACTGGACCCGGCGCTGGACCGGCGAATTGCGCCTGCAAGTGGGTATCGGCCTGCTGCGCGGGCGGCTGGATGGCGCCGCTGCCGGCCGCGCGCTGAGCAGCGTGGCCGATGCGGTGCTGGCGGAGTTGCTGCATCATGTGCAGGCTGAATTCGCCCAGGCGCATGGCGCCATCCCCGGCGCCAAGCTGGCATTGATCGGCCTGGGCCGGCTCGGCAGCCGCGAATTGACCCTGGAATCCGATCTTGATCTGCTGCTGCTGTATGAACACAGCGCCAAGGCGCAGCAATCCGATGGCAAACGGCCGTTGACCCCGGGCCTGTATTTTGCCCGGCTCTGCCCGCGCTTCATCAACGCGATCACGGCGATGACCGGGGAGGGCCGCCTGTTCGAAGTTGACATGCGGCTGCGCCCTTCCGGCAATGCCGGGCCGATTGCCAGCGACCTTCAGGGCTTTGGCGACTACCAGCGCAAGGAGGCCTGGACCTGGGAACATATGGCGCTGACCCGCGCCCGCGTGGTGACGGCCGCGCCGGCCCTGGCAAAAAAATTCAATGCGCTGCGCCTCGCCGTGCTGGGCAGCAAACGCGATCCGCGCAAGCTGCTGGCCAATGTGGCCGATATGCGCCGCAGGCTGGCCCAGGCCAAGCCGGGCAAGAGTATCTGGTCGCTCAAGCATCATCGCGGCGGCTTGGTGGATATCGAATTCATCACGCAATATCTGCAATTGCGCGATGGCCATGCCAAGCCGGCGATTCTCGATCCGAATCCATTGCTGGCATTGCAGGCAATCCGCGATGCCGGCTGCCTGCCCGGCCCCGATGCCGACATGCTGCTGGATGCGGCCCGGCTACAAGGTGATCTGCTGGCGCTGACCCGGCTGGCCGGCGCAGATGCCGGCAAGCCGACGCAATGGCCCCCTGCCCTGGCGAAACGCCTGCCGGCCCTGCTTGGCGAGCCGGATCTGGAGCGGCTGACACTGCGACTCGAGGCCGCGCAAGCCGCTGTTTATCAACTTTATGATTCGCTGGTCGAACAGCCGGCTGCACCCTATCTCTCGCTGGCCGACATGATCGGCGGCAGCCATAATTCAGGAGATCAAGCATGAGTGGCAAAGGTGTGGACCTGAAACCCGGCGACAAGGCCCCGGCCTTCACCCTGCCCGGCGATGGCGGCAGCAAGCTGGCGTTGAATGCCTTCAAAGGCCAGCCTGTGGTGCTGTATTTCTATCCCAAGGACGACACATCGGGCTGCACCAAGGAGGCATTGGAATTCACTGCGGCGCAGAAGGCTTTTGACAAGCTGGGCGCGGTGGTGATCGGCTGCTCGCGTGACAGCATAACCTCGCATGACAAATTCAAGACCAAGCACAAGTTGAGCGTGAAGCTGGCCGCCGATGAGGATGGCAAGGTCACCGAGGCTTATGGTGTGTGGGTGGAGAAAAGCATGTATGGCAAAAAATACATGGGAATCGAACGCGCCACCTTTCTGATTGATGCGAATGGCAAGATTCGGCAGGTGTGGCGCAAGGTAAAAGTGCCGGGCCATGTCGAGGCCGTGCTGGCCGCCGTTCAGGCGTTGTAGAATCAATCACTTGCTCGTTCCATCCACAGCCTGTGAGTAATTGGCGCGACAAATACGGCCATGTGTTTGCCGCGCCTCTATTTCAATTTGCAACAGATACTGGCTTGCATTAACCAAGCTAAATACGTCCTAATTCCATAGAGCCAAACGGCATCAGCATTTTTTGAGATTGGGGGGCCAGTGAGCAGACGCGCATTGAGGCAATGGCGGGAGTGGCGCGACCGCAATTTTCCGGAGCGGCAGATCATTTTCCGCAGCCGCGGCGACGTGCGTTACATCGCGCTGTCGGGTCGCAGCCAATTGTTGCTCGGAAGCTGCCTGCTGGCTTTTGCCGGCTGGCTTGGCTATGCCTCAGTGAATGCGATCTATCGTGACACGCTGATCGAAAGCCGCGACCGCCGCATCGCGGAACTGACCATTGCCTATGAACGGCTGGCACAGGATTTTGAGCGCAATCAGGAGAATTTCCTCGTCGCATCGCGTGACCTGGAAGAGCGCTATCGCAAACTGCACGAGATGGCGAGCAAGCAGGGCCTGACCCATGGTGATCAGGCCGCAGCGGGCAATGATGCCAAACCAGCCACAAAAACCGCGGCTCCAGTGGCACTGGCCGCCAAGCCGCCAGAAATCAAACCGGCTGAAATCAAACCGGCGGAAGTTAAGCCTGCAGAAAAACTTGCTGAAAAGCCGGCGCCCGAAAAACCCGCCCCGGCGCCTGACAAGACCGCACTGGCATTAGCCACGGCGGCCCTGCCCAGTGTCGCGCCGGTGGTCAACCCGGCACAGCCGGCGGCAACCAGTAATGCCGATGGCAACCCGCGCAGCATCGAAGACCTGGAGGCCATGCTGCGCGCCAGCCGGCAGAAGCAGATCGGCGCCGCGCCCAAGGCCGGCGATATCGAGGCGCGTATCCTGGGCCTGCGTGGCCGCCAGCGCGATGTGGTGGAAGACCTTAGCCAGCGTACCGAAAAAAGCGTGGCGGCTTTGGAGACAAGCCTGCGCGGCACCGGGCTGGATGTCGAGTCGCTGCTCAAGCGCCATGCCGCTGCCCGCGCCGAGGTTGGCATTGGTGGCCCGCTGCGCACCGTGGCCGATGCTGCCGGCAATATTCCGCCCGCCATTGGCGTTGCCGTGGATGGCCAGATCAAGGACCCGATCGACCGCGATGTTGCCAAGCTGGAAGGCAAGCTCGGCCGCTGGGGTGAATTGGTGGCCCTGGCGCAGCGCCTGCCACTGGCTTTGCCGGTTGATCCAGAGGAGACCGAAACCTCCAGTGGCTTTGGCCGCCGCATGGACCCGTTCACCAAGCAATGGGCATTTCATGCCGGGCTTGACCTGATCGGACCGCGCCACGCCCCGGTGCTGAGCACAGCACCGGGCGTCGTGGTGTTTGCCGGCCGCAAGGGACCCTATGGCCGCGCTGTGGAAATCGACCACGGGTTGGGTATCAAGACCCGCTATGCGCATTTAAATTCGATTGCCGTACAGGTGGGAGACACGATAGCTTTCAACAAGCGCATTGGCACCATGGGTTCCACCGGCCGCAGTACCGGCCAGCATTTGCACTACGAAATTCTGCTCGACGACGAACCGGTCGATCCCAGCAAATTCATTGAGGCGGGCTACCATGTTTTCAAGCAACAAGAAGATACCAACCCCGGTCGCTAACAAGGCGCCGCCGTCCCTGCTCAGCGCCGGCCTGACGGTCAATGGCGATCTCAGCAGCGATGGCGAAGTGCAGATCGACTGCATCGTCAACGGCGATGTGGTGGCTGATCGGCTGGCCATTGGCGAGAATGCCCGCGTGGTCGGCGAAGTGGTGGCTGAGCATGTGCTGATCCGGGGTGAAGTAATCGGCCGCATCCGTGCCAAATCGGTGGAGCTGGACAAGACCGCCCGGGTGCGCGGCGATATCTGGCACGAATTGCTCTCCATCGCCGCCGGCGCCAAGATTGAGGGCCTGTGCAAATATGCCGAGAACCCGCGCGAGGCCGAGGCGAAATTCAGCGTGGTGACGCAGATCACCAACAATCCCGACCCGCAGCCCGGCAAGCTGGAGCGCATCGAGAAGGCCGACAAGGGCGACAAGGGCGAGCCGCAAGTGGTCGAGGCATTGCGCGCCACATCGTAACGCCTGCCGCTACTCCAATCAGAAACGGCCGTGTTGCAGAAAATGCAGCACGGCCGTAATCGTTCGTGCATCATCGCAGATGAAGGTATGCGCCAGCGGCAGGCTGAGAAAATCGGTCATGCCCGGCAGCATGGCGGAATCAAGCTCCACCGTGCCGTCATGCGGCACCTCGCCGGCCAGCAGGCTGTTGATCCAGCTTGCCGGATTGAGCGGATGGAATCCCTTGGTGCCGGCAATCACGCCGATCTCGGCGGCCGGCATGCCGATTTCACCCAGCCAGGCGGCATCACGGCCCAGTTCCAAAGCCGGGCGGCCAAACAGGCGCGGCAGATCAGCCAGCAGCCGCGTGGCCGTTAGGCGCGAGATGATGCCGGCGCCGCGATTGGGCGAGGCGATCAGCACCAGCCGGCCAAGCGGGAAGCCGGGATCGTGGCCGGTCAAGCCGGCCCGGATCAGCAGGCCGCCCAGCGAATGGCCGACAAAATGTGTGTGTTTCGGCTGCTGCGCCAATTCGGTAGCGCAAAAACTGCGGAACAACTCGACCAGCTCGGCCACGCTATGGCGCCGGCTGGGATAATCCCAATTCACCACCTCGTAACCGGCGCCTGCCAGCGCCTGCTCCAGCCGCGCCATCGAGCGCCGCGTGCGCGACAGGCCATGCAAAAGCACCACGCGCTGCGGCTGCGGCCCGGTTTCAGCGGCGGATGCGGTCATGGCAGCAGATGGACAATCGAATTGGCGTAATAACGCAGGATCGCTGCATCGGCCGGGTTGGCGCGATACAGCCCGGCCATGTCACGGCTCAGAATGCGGCGCAGGCCAAACATGCGCAAGCCGGTTTCAATGCCGTAATCCAGGTCGCCGCGCGGCACATAGATGCGCGCCCCGCCAGCCTGCAAGCGCTCGATCAGCGCCTGGCAACGCGCCTTCACTTCCAATGCGCTCAAGCCGGCCTCGCCGGCATCCAGCAACACCTGCGAAACCAGCGCTGTGGGCAGCACCGGCACCACGGCGCCAACCCGGCTCATCAATTCGGCACCCAGCGCTGCCACATGCGCCGCCCGCGCTGCCTTGTCATGCAGGCGCAGATCGCCGGCGCCACATTGTTGCAGCCAGGCCCGCAGCGAAAGCGGTGTGCCGAAATTGACGCAGGCATAGCCGAAGCGATACCAGCGTCCTTCCAGAGCGCGCAGCAGATTGCGGCCAGCAAAGCGCAACATGGTGCCGATGGCGGCGGTGGCCCCTACCCGCTTGGCTTCGGGATCGAGCTTGCGCAACAGCGAGCGGTCTTCAAGTACGCGATCGTAATTGATACCCACTGGCACAAATACCACATCGCGCCCCTCCACCGGATCGAAGGCGCGGGCCAGATAATCCAGCAGGCCGAGCTTGGGCGCCCGCATGCGGCCATCCAGGGTGAGGCCGCCTTCCGGGAAGATCGCCTGCGGCACGCCGCCGGCCGTGGCGGTCTGCACATATCGCTCCAGCACCTTGCGATACAGCGGATCGTTGGAATTACGCCGGATGAAATAAGCGCCCATGGCGCGGATCAGTTGCTGCAACGGCCACACCCGGGCCCATTCGCCCACGGCATAACTCAGCGCCGCCTGATCCGCTGCCAGATAAGCCACCAGCACGTAATCCATGTTGGAGCGGTGGTTCATCACAAACACCACCGTGGCATCACGCGGCACTGCATCCAGCCCGGCCGCATCGGTGTAGCCCACGCGCACCCGGTACAGGCTGCGCGCCAGCCGCCGCGCCAGCCAATAGCCAATGCGGAAATAGAAATAGGCATTGAAGGCCGGCACAATCTCGCGCGCATAACGCTCCACCTGCGCCATCGCCACCTCGCGCGGCATCTCATGCTCGGCGGCATGGGCTTCGGCAGCGGCCACCACCTGGGGATCGTAAAGCAGCCGGTCGATCAGCGATTGCCGGCGGGTCAGCGTGATCGGCCGCAATTTCAATTGCAGCCGCTGGTTCAGGTCGTCGATCACCCGGTTGAGCCGGCGGCGCAGAAACCAGCGCACCCCTGGCACCAGCAGGCGGTCGGCCAGGCCAATCAGCGCCAGCACGGCCGCCAGGATGGCGAACCAGAGTGGTATCTCAATGGTTTGCTGCATGGCCCCGCCTCCCGGCTTTCCGTGGGGCGCGGCCAACCTTGTGCCGGCTTATTCCGCCTTGGCGCCCACCTGGGATGCTAGCTGGGCAGCCATGAACATGTCCAGGTCGCCATCCAGCACTGCCTGCGAATTCGAGGTTTCCACGTTGGTACGCAGATCCTTCACCATCTGGTAGGGATGCAGCACATAGGAGCGGATCTGATGGCCCCAGCCGATATCGGTCTGGCTGTCGATCACATTCTGCTTCTCGGCTTCGCGCTTCTTCAGCTCGCGCTCGTAAAGCCGCGCCTTCAGCATCTTCATCGCCTCGTCGCGGTTGCGATGCTGGCTCTTGTTGGTCTGGCAGGCCACCACGATGCCGGTGGGCATATGCGTCATACGCACGGCGGAATCAGTCTTGTTGACATGCTGGCCACCGGCACCCGAGGCACGATAGGTGTCGATGCGCAGGTCCTTTTCCAGCACCTCCACCTCGATGGTATCGTCGATCACCGGATAGGCACCCACGCTGGAAAAGCTGGTATGGCGCCGGGCATTGGAATCAAACGGCGAGATACGCACCAGGCGATGCACGCCGGTCTCGTTCTTGAGCCAGCCATAGGCATTCGGGCCACTCACCTTGATGGTGGCAGACTTGATGCCGGCTTCCTCGCCTTCGCTCTCTTCCTGGAATTCCACCTTGTAGCCATGCGCCTCAGCCCAGCGCACATACATGCGCAGCAGCATCGAAGCCCAATCCTGGCTCTCGGTGCCGCCGGCGCCGGCATGCACTTCCAGGAAGGCATCATTGCCATCGGCCTCGCCGGAGAGCAGGCTTTCCAGCCGCGCCTTCTCCACCTCGGCCTGCAAGGCAGCGACGGCGGCTTCGGCCTCGTCCACCACACTCTGGTCGCCCTCGGCCTCGCCCAGGTCAATCAGTTCCAGATTGTCAGCCAGGGATTGTTCCAGCCGGCGCTGGGTACCGATCTGGCGATCCAGCCGGTTGCGTTCCTGCATCACCGTCTGGGCGGCGGCGGGATTATTCCAGAGGCTGGAATCCTCTGCCTTGGCGTTTAGTTCTTCGAGCCGTTTGACTGAGTTATCCCAGTCAAAGAGACCTCCTCAGCAGTTCAAGCGACTGCTGGATCTCATCGGCCATGGCCTTGATTTCGGCACGCATGGTCTATTCCCACGGAATAAAGGTTTTTCGGGCGCGGACCATAAGGGCGGCCAGCGCTTCTGTCAAAGGGTCTGGCCACCGCGCCGGTCAGCCGCCGCGCTGCTGCTTCACCACCTGGCGCATGGTTTCCAGCGGAATCGCCCCCGGGATCAATTGCTCGCCGATGACAAAGCCCGGCGTGCCATCCACACCGATCTTCTGCGCCAGCGCCAGGTTGCGCTCGATCACCTGGCTCACCTTGGGCGCGGCCATGTCCTTTTTCAGCCGCTCGATATCAAGGCCAACACTGCCGGCAAGGCGGAATACTTCGCTTTCCGGCAACTGGCCACGATGCGCCATCATGGCATTGTGGAAATCGAGATACTTGCCCTTCTGCTCCTGCGACGCGATGGCGGCACGGGCGGCAAACATGCTGTCCGGCCCCAGCACCGGCAATTCCTTCAACACCACGCGCAGCTTGCTATCTTCCTTCAGCAGCGCAAGCAGCGGCCCCTGCACCTGCTTGCAATAGCCGCAGCGGTAATCGAAGAATTCCACCAGCGTCACGTCGCCCTTGGGATTGCCGGCGACATAGGACACGCCATCGTCAAAAATCTCCTTGGCATTTTCCTTGATCGCCAGCTTGGCACCGGCAGCGGCGCGCTCCTCCTGCTGGCGTTCCAGCGCCTGCATGGCCTCAACCAGAATCTGCGGATTCTTCACCAGGATGTCGCGCACCAGATTTTCCAGTTCCTTCTTCTGCTCGGGCGAGAAGGATGTTTGCTGCGCCAGGGCGGGCAGCGGCAACAGCAGCAGCAGGGCAACAAGCAGGCGAATCATCGGGATATTCCTATGCTGTAAAACGCGGCCACTATGGCGTTGCGCCCGGGCCGGAACAAGGCACGATCTGGTGAAGTGGGATTGCCTCAGCGGTTGCGCAGTTCGCGCCGCCGATCCTTGGTTGCCGCAATCACATCCTGCGCCCGCAGCCAGCCCGGGGTGCCTTCCTTGAGCAACCGGCTGGCGCGCTCGGCCTGGCCCTGGGCATCATGCAAGGCACCCTGCACCAGATAGCGCTCGGCGCTGGCCAGCGATGCCATG
>NZ_JAGOLP010000086.1 GCF_017994015.1 Ferrovibrio sp.
CCATATGGCCGAACTTGTTGCTCAGCGCCATCAGGGTGACGCCGCGCACCCGGCTTTGCAGGTTTTCTTCCGTCAGGTCGGCAGCACGGCCGGCAAAGGCCGGCGCCAGCATCTGGCCAAAAGCCGCCACAGCCGGCTCAATCGGAATGGTTTCATAGGAACAGCCCAGCGCCTGGGCGCATTCAGCGGCATCATCCAGGCTGATCTGCGCCGTGTAGCGCGATGGCAGCATGACACAGCGTACACGCTCGGCGCCCAGCGCATCCACCGCCACGGCGGCAGACAGCGCACTGTCGATGCCGCCGGAAAGCCCCAGCACCACGCCGGGAAAGCGGTTGCGGTTCACATAATCGCGCAGGCCCAGCACCATGGCGCCATAGATCGAGGCCAGGCGGTCCAGCGGCTCGGCGATTTTGCCAGGCGCGCAGACCCAGCTATCACCCTGACGCTGCCACTCGGTCAGCACCACCTGTTCGACAAATTCCGGCTGGCGCAGCGCCAGGCTACGATCCGCATTGAGCACAAAGGAGGCGCCGTCAAACACCAGTTCATCCTGGCCGCCGACGCGGTTGAGATAGACCAGCGGCAACCCGGTTTCGACCACACGGGCCACACCCAGCGTGAGGCGCTGATCCCACTTGCCCACTTCAAACGGCGAACCATTCGGCACGATCAGCATTTCAGCGCCAGTCTCGGCCAGGCATTCGGCCACGTCTGCGCTCCACATATCCTCGCAGATCATCACGCCCAGCCGCACGCCGCGAAACACCATCGGCCCGGGCAGTGGCCCGGCGGCAAAAACCCGCTTCTCGTCAAACACGCCGTAATTCGGCAGATCATACTTGTAGCGCACCGCCACAATCTCGCCGCCATCCAGCAGCAAAGCGGCATTGTAGAGCTTGCCGCCATCCACCCAGGGCGAGGAAACCAACAGGCCCGGCCCGCCATCGCGGGTGGCCGCCGCCAGGGCGCGAACCGCCTGTTCGCAGGCGCGCTGGATCGCCGGGCGCAGCACCAGATCTTCCGGCGGATAGCCGATGATGCACAATTCAGGCAGCACCACCAGATCGGCGCCCAGGGCGGCGGCTTCGGCCCGCGCGGCTTCGATCCGCTGGCGGTTGCCGGCGATGTCGCCCATGCCGGCATTGATCTGGGCGAGTGCGATTTTTAGAGAATTGATCATAATACGAAACACTTAACGCGACGGCAGACTTACCGCAATGGCCGGCTTGGGGTAGTCTCGGCGGCAATTACTCAACGGGAGGCAAGACAATGGGCAAGAACCTCAATGTATTGATGAAGCAGCACCCCAAGGGCTGGGTGACGGAAGCCGATTTCGAGGTGGTGGAACGGCCGATTCCGGAAGCCGGTCCGGGCCAGCTTCTGGTGCGCAACATCTGGCTGTCGCTTGATCCCTATATGCGCGGCGTGATGGACCCGGGCCGCTCCTACCTGGCCAAGCTCGGCCCGGGCGACGCCATGATCGGCGGCACGGTGGGCGAGGTGATGACCTCCGACAATCCAAAATTCCCGGTTGGCTGCTATGTGGTGGGCAATCTCGGCTGGCGCGGCTATGGCGTTACCGATGGCGTGGGTTTGGTCAAAATCGACCCTGCCCTGGCGCCGCTCTCCACCTGGCTCGGCGTGCTCGGCATGCCCGGCGTGACGGCGCATTACGGCCTGATGCAGATCGGCAAGCCGAAGGAAGGCGAAACCGTGGTGGTTTCCGCCGCCTCAGGCGCGGTGGGCGGCACGGTGGGCCAGATCGCCAAGATCAAGGGCTGCCGCGTGGTCGGCATCGCCGGCGGCAAGGCAAAATGCGATTATGTGGTGAACGAACTGGGCTTCGATGCCTGCATCGACTACAAGGCGCCCGACATGGAAGCCGCCTTCAAGGATGCCACGCCGAAGCGCGTCGATGTGTATTTTGAGAATGTCGGCGGCAAGATCATGGAGATGGTGTTCGGCCGGCTCAACAGCTTCGCCCGCGTGCCGCTCTGCGGCATCATCAGCCAATATAATCTGACCGAGCCGGAAGGCTTCACCGGCATGCGCCACCTGCTGGTCAACCGTGCCACGGTGACCGGCTTCATCATCTCCGATCACATGCCCTACTGGCCCGGCGCGATCCAGGAAATGGCCGGCTGGATCAAGGCCGGCAAGCTGAAATACAAGGAGGATGTGGCGGAAGGGCTGGAAGCCGCCCCGGCCGCCTTCATCGGCATGCTGGCGGGCAAGAATTTCGGCAAGCAGCTTGTGCGGGTGGGGCCGGATAAGCTGTAATCCGGCTAAGCATAACGGAGGAAACCATGTTTAATCGACGCCATCTGTTGCAGGCCACCGGTGCGGCTGCCCTGTTGCACAGCCTGCCCGCCTGGGCGCAAGCGACCTGGAACCCGGCGCAGACCGTGACCATGGTGGTGCCCTATCCGGCTGGCGGCCCGACCGATAGCCTGGCCCGCCTGATCGGCCAGGAAATCACCAAGGATCTCGGCCAGCAGGTGATCGTGGAGAATGTGCCGGGCGGTGCCGGCGCCATCGGCTCGCGCCGCGTGGCGCAGGGGCCGGCGGATGGCCATGTGCTGCTGGCCACCACCAACCAGACCCATGCCACCAATATCTCGCTGCTGCCCAATGGCGGCGGCTATCATCCGGTGAATGATTTCGCCCCCATCGCTTTGCTGGCCGACCTGCAACATATCCTGGTGGTGAAGAACGACCTGCCGGTGCAGAATTTCGCCGACTTCCTCAAACTGGCCAAGGCACAGCCGGGCAAGCTCAATTGCGGCTCCACCGGCCCCGGCTCGGCCTCGCATCTGGCGCTGGAATTGTTCAAGGCCAAGGCCGGCGCTGATCTCACTCATGTCGCCTACAAAGGCTCGGCACCTTTGTTGCAGGACCTGCTCGGTGGCCATGTCGATTGCAGCTTCGCCACCACGCCCACCGTGCTGGCCCAGGTGCAGGCCGGCAAGCTGCGCGCCATCGCCGTGGCCTCGCCGAACCGCTCGCCGCATCTGCCCGACCTGCCCACCATCGCCCAAGGTGGCGTCGCCGGCGTGGAAGCCGATGCCTGGCTGGCGATCTTCGCGCCGATCAACACCCCGGCCCCGGCGCTGGCGCGCTATCGCAGCCTGGTGCTGGAAGCGATGAAAAAAGACAGCGTGCGCGAAACCTTCACCAAGCAAGGCATGGCGGTGAATGTGCGCGACGCCGACAATTTCGCCAAATTCCTGCAAGAAGACATCAAGCGCTGGGCCGAAGTGATCCGCATCGCCAATGTGAAGGTGGAGTAAGGCCGCACGAGAGACGAGACCGCCGGGCCTAGCCCGGCGGTGACGACTTTAATGGCAGGCTACTTCGCCTTGCGCAGCAGGAATTCGCGGCCGACCTTGACGCTCGGCACACCGTCATAGGCCACGATATCAGCCGTGGCGTAGGTTTCGGTCCAGTTATCCGGCAGGTATGAGCCGGTGCCGACAATATCGAGCGGCGCCTTCACACTGGCCATCACCTTGCACTTGGCAGCATTAAAGCCCGAGGAACCGACGATCTTCACATTGAGGAAGCCGGCCTTATCAAGCGCGGCGCGCATGTGGAAAATCGCCGCCGCCGACACGCCGGTGCCGACCATCCAGCGCAATTCGGCTTCCGAACGGTATTGCCGGATCGCATTTGGCACATGGCGGTCGAGCACCTGATACGAGGTTTGCGGGTCCAGGCCCTCGATATAGCGGCTGCCATGGGTATCGAGCCGCACCTGCAAACGGCCTTCACGCGCCAGTTCCGGAAAACGCGCGCAAACCGCCAGCGCATCGGTGACTTCCTGGCCGTAATAATCCACCAGCACGGTCATCGGCTCGGCCGGAAAACTCTCGTGATACAATTCGGCGGCGCGCAGGGTGGAGCCGGCATAGCCGATCAGGGCATGCGGCATGGTGCCGAAGCCCTTGTCGTTGCCGAAATAATGCGCCGTGGCATCGGTGGCATTGCCGATGAAGCCGGCGGCGCCGACATCGCGCCGCGCGGCGCGGCTGCCGACAGAAGCGGCATAGGCCATCATCTCGGCCATCTCGGCGCCGGCACAATGCCGCGCGTCCATCGCCAGGAAGCGCACCTTGGGCAGATCGCAGCACATCGAATAGGCGTTATAGGCGGCAACGCAGGCCGCACCGAGCTTTTGCAGATACAGCGTTTCGAGATCAACCAGTTGCGACATCGGGCCGGAGAGATAGACCAGCGGCTCGCCGGCACCAACCCAGGTGCCTTCCTCATGCACCAGTTCGATGCCGAACTTTACGCCACGCGCGGCGCCGACCTTTTCCAGCCATTCCACCATCAGGCGCGGACAGAAAATCACCGGGCGGCGCATGAACACCGCATAGGTGACCGTCTTGTCACCGAAGCGCTGCACAACCTCCTTGGTTTTCTTGAAGTAGGTGTCGGTGCGCGTCTCGATATCGCGTTCCAGCTCAACCGCCAGCGCCGGGCCGACGAAAGGGGTAACGTCAGTCGGCTTCGGCAGCATGGCGAACCGTGCGGTTGTTGCGTTCCAGCTTCAGCATCTCGGCAATCAGGAAGGCCAGTTCCAGCGATTGCGAGGCATTGAGGCGCGGATCGCAATGGGTGTGGTAGCGGCTGGACAAATCGGCATCGCCAATCATCTGCGCGCCACCCATACATTCGGTGACATCCTGGCCGGTGAGTTCCAGATGCACGCCGCCGGCATGGGTGCCTTCGGCCAGATGCACCTCGAAGAATTGCCGCACTTCCGACAGCACGCGGTCAAACGGCCGGGTCTTGAAGCCGGAAGCAGCGGTCAGCGTGTTGCCATGCATCGGATCACAGGACCACACCACATTGCGCCCCTCGTTGCGAACCTTGCGCACCAGAGCAGGCAGGAATTTCTGCACCTTGTCATGCCCCATGCGGGCAATCAGGGTGAGCCGGCCCGGCTTGTTGGCCGGATTGAGCAGGTCGATCAGGCGGATCAGTTCATCAGGATCGGTGGTCGGCCCGCATTTCAGGCCGAGCGGATTGATCACGCCGCGCAGGAATTCCACATGCGCGCCATCCGGCTGCCGGGTGCGGTCGCCGATCCACAGCATATGCGCAGAGGTATCCACCCACTCGCCTGAGGTACTGTCCACACGGGTCATGGCCTGCTCATAGCCGAGCAGCAAAGCCTCGTGGCTGGTATAGAAATCCACCGTGCGCAGTTCATTGCTGCGCTCCGGCGTGATGCCGCAGGCTTCCATGAAATCCAGGCATTCGGTGATGCGGTCGGCCACATCCTGCCAGCGCTCCACTTCCGGGCTCTTGGCAACAAAGCCGAGATTCCAGCGATGCACCCGATGCAGGTCGGCATAACCGCCCTGCGCAAAGGCGCGCACCAGATTCAGCGTGGCCGCCGCCTGGCTGTAAGCCTGCAATTGCCGGTTCGGATCAGGAATCCGCGCTTCGGCAGTGAATTCCATGCCGTTGATGATATCGCCGCGATAGCTCGGCAATTCCACATCGCCGCGCTTCTCGGTGTTGGACGAACGCGGCTTGGCAAACTGGCCGGCCATGCGCCCCACCTTCACCACCGGCAGGGCAGCGCCAAAGGTCAGCGCCACGGCCATCTGCAACAGCACGCGGAAAGTATCGCGGATATTGTTGGCGCTGAATTCAGCAAAGCTCTCGGCGCAATCGCCGCCTTGCAGCAGGAAGCCACGGCCTTCGGAAACCCGGGCCAGCGCGTTGGTCAGATTGCGGGCCTCGCCGGCAAACACCAGCGGCGGATAATGCGACAGCTTCTGCTCGACAGCAGCCAGGGCGGCGGCATCGGGATAATCCGGCACTTGCAGGATCGGCTTCGAGCGCCAGCTATCCGGCGACCATTTACGCGCGTTCATCATCCAACTCCCAAACACGTATCGCTGGCAGATTGCTTCGTTCGTTTACGAACGAATGCTGCACGGCAACAAAGATAGGGCTATTCCGCCGGCAATTCCAGTCACCAGCGAACAGGCCCGGCAATGCGTTCAGAATGCCTCAGGCGCTGAAAATCTTGCCTGGATTCATCAGGTTATCGGGATCAAGCGCCTTCTTGATCGAGCGCATCACACTCACCGCCTCGCCATGCTCGGCCATCAGATACTTCATCTTGCCCGAACCAATACCATGTTCGCCGGTGCAGGTGCCTTCCATCGCCAGCGCGCGCTGCACCAGACGGGCATTGAGCCGCTCGGCTTCCTCGATCTCCTTCGGGTTGCTGCGGTCGATGACAAAGGCGAGATGGAAATTGCCGTCGCCGACATGGCCGACCAGCGGCGCAATCAGGAAACTTTGCGCCAGATCGGCCTTGGTTTCCAGGATGCAATCAGCCAGCCGCGATATCGGCACGCAGACATCGGTGGCCCAGATTTCGCAACCCGGGCGCATCGCTTTGGCCGCATAGGCGGCATCATGGCGCGCCTGCCACAGCCGGGCGCGTTCCTCAGGCTTGGTGGTCCAGGTGAAATTGGCGCCGCCATTATCGGCGGCCAAAGCCTGCACCATCTCGGCCTGTTCGCGGGCGCCGGCCTCGGTGCCATGGAATTCCAGAAACAGCGTATCCTTCACCGGCATGTCGTATTTGGCGTATTTGTTGATCGCATCGACATGCAGATCATCCAGCAATTCGATCCGCGCCACCGGGATGCCGCTCTGGATGGTGGCGATCACGGTGTTGATGGCGCCTTCCAGGCTGTCAAACGAGCAGACCGCCGAGGTGATCGATTCCGGGATGCCGTAAAGTTTCAGCGTGATTTCGGTAATCACGCCAAGCGTACCTTCCGAGCCGACAAACAACCGTGTCAGATCATAGCCGGCGGCGGATTTTTTGGCCCGCTTCGAGGTGCGGATGACGCGGCCATCGGCCAGCACCACGGTGAGCGCCAGCACATTCTCGCGCATGGTGCCGTAGCGCACCGCGTTGGTGCCGCTGGCGCGGGTGGAAACCATGCCGCCGATCGAGGCATTGGCGCCCGGATCAATCGGGAAAAACAGCCCGGTATCGCGCAGGAATTCATTCAGCGCCTTGCGCGTCACGCCCGGCTGCACCACCACGTCCAAGTCCTCGGCATTAACCCGCAGGATCTTGTTCATCTGCATCACATCCAGGCTGAGGCCGCCCTGCAAGGCGCCGACATGGCCTTCCAGCGAGGTGCCGGCGCCATAAGGCACAATCGGCATGCCATGGGCGGCGCAAATCTTCACGATCTCCACCACTTCCTCGGTGCTCTGCGCAAAAGCCACCGCATCGGGCGGAAATGGCTGGTTCCAGCTTTCATCCTTGCCATGCTGGTCGCGGATCGCCTGGCCGGTGCTCAGGCGGTCGCCCAGAAGTTGCTTGAGCGCATCAATTGCAGCCTGAGTGGCGGTGGCAGAGAGGCGCGGTGCAGCGGCAATGGCGGCCATGGGGCGATTTCCTTCCGTTTATGCAGCTAGTCGTAGCGCGCCAGGGGCCTGATGGCAATGCCAGCGGTGGTCAGGCCGCACCCCTTGGGCTATGTAACCGGCATGTCCGATCCCTTTGATCTAGCCGGATTCGATCCTGAGCCGCCGGCCCCGCAAGCGCCGCCGCCGCCGCCGCCGCCCTGGCTGACCAAGCTTAACCCGGCCCAAGCCGAGGCGGTGTCGCATCTGCATGGGCCGTTGCTGGTGCTGGCCGGCGCCGGCACCGGCAAAACCCGCGTGCTGGTGAACCGCCTGGCGAATATCCTGTATCAGCGCCTGGCCTGGCCGAGCCAGATTCTGGCTGTGACCTTCACCAACAAGGCCGCCCGCGAGATGCGGGAACGTGTGGAGCAGCTTGTGGGCGCCGAAGCGGCGGCCGGCCTGTGGCTTGGCACTTTCCACGGCATCGCCAACCGCATCCTCAAGCGCCATGCCGAAGTGGTGGGGCTTAAAAACAACTTCACCATCCTGGATGCCGACGACCAGTTGCGCCTGGTGAAACAGGTGCTGGACCTGGAAGGCATCGACGAGAAACAATTGCCGCCGCGCCTGGTGGCCGGGCAGTTCGACCGCTGGAAGGACAAGGGCCTGCTGCCAGATCAGATTCCGCAGGCTGAGCGTGGCTTTGCCGAGGGCAAGGGTCTGCGCCTCTATCAGCTTTATGCCGAGCGGCTGCTGCAACTGAATGCCTGCGATTTCGGCGACCTTTTGCTGCATAACCTGACCATCTTCCGCCAGCGCCGCGACATTCTGGAACGCTATCAGCGGCAATTCCGTTTCATCCTGGTGGACGAGTACCAGGATTCCAATGTCAGCCAGTATCTGTGGCTGCGGCTGCTGGCCCAGGCGCATAAGAATATCTGCTGCGTCGGCGATGATGACCAGTCGGTTTATGGCTGGCGCGGCGCCGAAGTGGGCAACATCCTGCGCTTCGAGAAGGATTTTGAGCAGGCGCATATTGTGCGGCTGGAGCGCAACTATCGCTCGACCCCGCATATCCTGGCTGCCGCTTCCGGCCTGATCGCACATAATACCAGCCGGCTGGGCAAAACCCTGTGGACCGACATCGCCGAGGGCGACAAGGTGATTGTGCAGGGCGTGTGGGATGGCGACGAGGAAGCCCGCATGGTGGGCGACGAGATCGAGGCGCTGGAACGTGCCGGCCAGTCGCTGGATCAGGTGGCCATCCTGGTGCGCGCCGGCCATCTCACCCGCGCGTTTGAAGAACGCTTCATCACCATCGGCATGAAATACCGTGTCATCGGCGGGCTGCGCTTTTATGAGCGCAAGGAAATCCGTGATGCCATCGCCTATTTCCGCGTGGTGCTGCAACCCGATGATGACCTGGCCTTTGAGCGTATCGTTAACCTGCCCAAGCGCGGCCTGGGCGACAGCACGCTGCAAGCCTTGCATCGTGCCGCACGCGCGGCGCAGCTTTCGCTTACCGCCACACTAAAAACCTTGCTTGAAACCGACGAGATCAAGCCCAAGCCACGTGCCACGCTGAAGACGCTGCTCAACGATTTTGAACGCTGGCGCGGCCTGGTGGCCGAATTGCCGCATGCGGAAGTGGCGGCGATCATCCTGGAGGAATCCGGCTATATCGGCATGTGGCAGGCCGACAAGACCCCGGAAGCGCCGGGCCGGCTGGAAAACCTGCGCGAATTGCTGAGCGCACTCGGCGAATTCGAAAACCTGGCAGGCTTCCTGGACCATGTGGCGCTGGTGATGGATGCCGAACAGGCCACTGGCCTGCCGATGGTGAGCCTGATGACCCTGCATGCCGCCAAGGGGCTGGAATTTGACTACGTTTTCCTGCCCGGCTGGGAGGAAGACCTGTTCCCGAGCCGCCGCGCCGTGGAAGGCAATGGCGTGGCCGGGCTGGAGGAGGAGCGCCGCCTGGCCTATGTCGGCATCACCAGGGCGCGGCGCCGCGCCCATATCAGCTTTGCCGCCAACCGCCGCATTTATAATCAATGGGCCAGCGCGGTGCCGTCGCGCTTCATTGATGAATTACCGGCCGAACATGTGGAACAGCGCAGCCAGGCCGGGCTGTATCGCGGCGCGCAGAATCATGCTTTTGGCGGCGCCTTTGCCGGCAGCGGCTTCAGCGCACCCAATGCCGGCCATAGCTGGAATCTGAGCCGGCAAGGCGGCGGCCGGGTGATCGAGGGCCGCGCCAGGGCGGTGGCGGATAGCCCATCAAGCCAGGCGCCGCGCCATTTTGAGATTGGCGAGCGGGTGTTTCACCAGAAATTCGGTTATGGCCGCATCCGCGCCGTGGATGGCAACAAGCTGCTGGTGGCCTTCGATAAAGCCGGCGAGAAGAAGGTGATCGACAGTTTTGTGGAGAATGCCTGATGGCTTCATTCTGGTTCGTCGAGATCGAACTGCCCTTCCCGGCCCTGGCGCCGTTTGAGGACTTGCTCGGCGTGGAAGCCGAGGATGGCGTGGCGCTGAGTTCGTACGAAGTGGCGCCGATGCCAGACCCCGACACGGCACAATGGCGGCTGCAAGTGTTGTTCGACACACCGCCGGATGAAGCCGCCTGGCGCCGGCGCCTGGCCGCCATCGCCGCCGGCATGAATCTGCCGGCTGCGCCGATTTTTGCCGGCAAACTGCCGGACCAGGATTGGGTGCGCCATACCAATACATTGAATGCCCCGGTGCGCGCCGGGCGGTTTTTCCTTTATGGCGCGCATGATGCCGGCAGCGCGCCGCCGGGTTGCCTGAGCCTGCTGCTGGATGCCGGCCTGGCTTTTGGCACCGGGCGGGCGCCATCCACTTTCGGCTGCCTGGAAGCCATCGACCGGATTTGCCGGCGCCAGCAGCCAAGGCATGTGCTTGATCTCGGCACCGGCTCGGGTGTGCTGGCGATGGCGGCAGCCAGGGCGACCAGCCGCGCCCGCATCTGGGCCGCCGATATCGATCCGGTGGCGGTGCAGGTGGCGCGCGAAAATGCCCGGCTGAACGGCCTGGGCGCGCGCATTCACTGCCTGGTGGCCAGCAATCCGCTGGATAAGCGGCTGCCGGGGCCGTTTGATCTGGTGGTGGCGAATATCCTGGCCGGGCCGCTTTGTGCGATGGCGCATGGACTGGCGGCGCAAGTGGCGCCGGGCGGCCATCTGGTGCTATCCGGCCTGCTGGCCAAGGAAGAGCGCCGGGTGGCGGCGGATTACCGCGCCCAAGGGCTGAGCTTTTCGGCCCGCCTGCCGCGCGAGGGCTGGCACACGCTGATCTTCAAACGCTGAATATCAGGCGTGCAGCCGTCGCAGGCAAATCAAG
>NZ_JAGOLP010000004.1:0-70229 GCF_017994015.1 Ferrovibrio sp.
CGGCGAATTGCAGGCTGGCCATGCGGCGCTGATCGGCAAGGAAATCAGTGTTGCCGATGCTTTCAAGATCGCCAACGATATCGAACTGCGTTACCGCAATGCCGGTTTTGTCACCAGCCGCGTGATGGTGCCCGAGCAGGCGATTGAGGATGGCAGCTTCCGCATTGTGGTGTTGGAAGGCTTCATCTCCAAAATCGTGGTGCAGGGCGATATCGGCCCGGCCAAGGCGGCGGTGGAGATGCTGCTCAACCCGCTGCTGAACCAGACACCGGTGAGCATCACCGAAATTGAACGCCGCCTGCTGCTGGCCACCGATATCGCCGGCCTGACCGTGCGCGGCAATCTTGAAGCCGCAACTGACACGCCCGGCGCCTCGGTGATGGTGGTGCAGAGCGCGCGCAAGGATACCGATACGGTATTGACCTTCGATAACCGCAATTCAACCTATCTCGGCGGCGCCGAGACGCTTGCTTCGGTCAATTACAACGCTTTCGGCAGCAATGCCGACCAGCTTTCGCTGCGCGCCAAGCAGTCCATGCCCTGGGGGCGTTCCTGGTCGGTGGGTGGCGGCTATACCGGCCTGTTCAGCGAAGACGGCCTGACGCTTGGCTTCAACAGCAATTATTCGCGCTCCTATCCGGGCAAGGAATTGAAGCGGCTCGAAATCCAGAGCGATGTGTGGTCGCACACTGCTTCAACCACCTATCCGCTGATCCGTTCGCGCATGGAAAACCTGCGACTGACCGGCGAATTCGAATACCGCATGGTGGATACCGACCTGCGTAATGCGGCCTATAACCGTGACCGCCTCAGCATCCTGCGCGCCGGCATCAGCTATGACCGCACCGATACCTGGGACGGTATCTCGGCAGCCCGCTTCACCATGCATCGTGGCCTCGACATGTTGGGTGCCACCAATGAGAATGACGCGCAGGCTTCGCGCAGCGATGGCCATAGCAGCTACACCAAATGGACGCTGGACCTGACCCGGGTGCAGCAGCTGCCAGCCAATTTCAGCCTGCTCGCCACTGCCAGCGGCCAGTATACCCGCACAGCGCTGCTCTCCAGCGAGGAGATGGCTTTGGGCGGCCCCAATTTTGGCCGCGGCTTCGATGTCAGCGAGGTTTCCGGCGACAATGGCTGGGCGGGGCTGATCGAACTGCGTTATGCGCCGGAACAGACGCTGTTCCCCGATGGCCTGCAATTCTATGTCTATTTTGATCGCGGCCAGGTCTGGAGTGTCGGACCTGAGACCACAACGTCCGACCGGATCAGCGTTGCCTCCGCCGGCGGTGGTGTGCGCGTCAATCTCAATCAGACCCTGTTCGCTTCTCTGGAAACCGCGCGCGGCCTGAATCGGCCGCAGGCGACGATTTCCAATAAGCCGAACGTTTACTTCACCTTGAGCGCACGTTTCTGAGGTAGGTTGTCATGGATCGCAAAGATTTCCTCTCCCATTCCCTCGGTGTTGCGCGCAGCTTTCGGTTTCGTCTGCTGACCAATCTTACCAACGGCCTGGCGATATTGCCGCCAGATGCCCTTAGCGGGCGTCGACGTGGACGCGGCGCTGCCGGCCGCAAGGCCGCTTTGGGCGCCGCTGCCGGTGCATTGTCGCTCACCGCTTTGTTCAGCCATGCCGGCCAGGCGCAAACCCTGCCGCAGGGCGGCAGCGTTGTTGCAGGTAGTGCCAGCATCAACCAGCCTTCGCCCACGGCACTCAACGTGGTGCAGACCAGCAACACGGCGATCATCAACTGGCAGTCTTTCAGCATCGGCGCCGGCAATAGCGTCAATTTCCAGCAGCCTTCGTCGTCTTCGGTGACGTTGAACCGCGTGCTCGGCAATGATCCTTCGGCGATTTTCGGCACCCTGACGGCGACCGGCACAGTGATGCTGGTGAACCCGAATGGCGTGTTCTTCGGGCCTGGCTCGCGCGTCGATGTCGGCGGCCTGGTGGCCTCCACGGCGAATATCAAAGATGCCGATTTCCTCGCCGGCAAATACCTGTTCGGCACGCCTTCGGCCAATCCGGATGCGCGCATCGTCAACCAGGGCGATATCAGCATCAAGGATGCCGGCTTGGCCGCGCTGGTGGCGCCGCAGGTGCATAACAACGGTGTGATTCGCGCCCGGCTTGGCCGTGTGGCGCTGGGTGCCGCCCAGAGCTTCACGCTCGATTTCCATGGCGACGGCCTGCTCAGCTTTGGCGCCGGCAGTGAAGTGGCGGCGGTTTCCGCCAATGCCGATGGCAGTATGCCGGCAGCATTGGTCGTGAATACCGGGCAGATCAGCGCCGAAGGCGGCGTGGTGGAATTGTCGGCGCGGGCCGTCAAGGGTGTCATCGACAATGTGATCAACACCTCGGGCGTAGTTTCGGCCAAGAGTGTGGGCGTGCAGAACGGCAAGATCGTGCTGTCCGGCGGTTCTGCCGGCAAGGTGCAGGTTGCCGGCACTCTCGATGCCAGCGGCACCGGCGCGGGCGAAACCGGCGGCAGCATCATCGCCACCGGCGAATCGATTGCCGTGGCTGGCGGCGCCACGATGGATACATCCGGCCAGGCCGGCGGCGGCCTGATCGCAATTGGCAGTGACGGCAGCGGCGCGGGTGCGCGCGGCACCGGCGCCTGGGCCGGCAGCGTTTCGGTTGCGGCCGGCGCGCAGCTCAAGGCCGATGCGCTGGGCCAGGGCGATGGCGGCACCGTGGTGGTGCTGGCTGAGGACAAGACCGTGTTCGCCGGCCATATTTCGGCGCGCGGCGGCGCCCAGGGTGGCGATGGCGGCTTCGCGGAAGTTTCCGCCAAGCAGGATATTGTGCTCACCGGCAGTGCCGATCTGACGGCGGCGCATGGCAAGACCGGCACGCTGCTGATCGATCCAGCCACGCTGAAGATCGTGGCCGCCGGCGGCGGTACGCAGAACAGCAATGCCGGCGATGGCACAGTGGCGTCGGGCGATGCCGATAGCGGCGAAAACACCATCAGCGTTGCCACGCTGACCGGCCTGAACAGCACCACCAATATCGTGCTGGAAGCCACCGGCCTGATCACGGTGGATACCAGCATCAGCCTGGCCACCGGCAACGGCAACAGTGTTACGCTGCGCTCCACCGGTGCGGGCGGCGGCATCACCTTCACCAAGGCCACCGACACAATCTCCACCCAGGGCGGCAGCATCAGCCTGGAGGCGACCGCCCCCGGCGGCAGCCTGAGCAATATCGGCGGCCTCACCAGCAATGGCGGCAACATCACCCTGTTGGCAGGCGGCAATATCAGCCTGGCCGGCAATATCAATGCCGGCGGCGGCGCGCTGGTGATCTCCAGTTCGGCGGGTTCGATCACGCGCAGCGGCACCGTGCTGCTGACCGGCAACAGCCTGCGTCTCAGCGCCTTGGGCGGCCATATCGGCGCCAGCGGTTCGGCGCTTGCGTTCAATTCCGGTTCGTTGACGCTGGAAACCGGCGGCAATATCTACGTCACCACGGATCGGAAACTATCGAGCCTGTCGGTGCGCGCCAATCACGCGCTGCTGGCCAGCGGCAATCAGTACAGCGTTGTCGCCAATGGTTTGACCTTCACGGTCAGCGACGACAATGTGAGCGCCGGTCATACGCTGACCAACATCACTTCATCCGGCACCAATATCAGCTTCATCTCGGATGTTGGCATCACGGCCGGCATTGTGAATGCCGGCGCCGGCGATGGCACTGTCAGCCTGACCGCGAATGGCGGCAATATCGTGTCGGCTGCCAGCGGTTCGCCGCTGATCACCGGCAGTAGTCTCACGCTGACCGCGCTGGGCAGCACCGGCCTGAATGGCGCCATCGGCGCCAGCGGCTCGGCCTTGCTTACCGCAGTGAGCAGCCTTACCGCCACGTCCGGCAGCGGCATTGTCAATATCAGCAATACCGGCACCCTTACGCTCAGCAATATCAGCAGCACCACAACCACTGCGTCCACCATCGCCGCCACCGGCAACATCACGCTGGGCAATGTCAATTTTGCGCCGACCAGCGGCAGCAGCAGCCTGACCATCAGCAGCAGCGCCGGCAGCATCCTGGATGATGGCGACAGCGCCACCAAACTGACCGCGAATACGCTAACCCTGAATGCGGCCAGCGCAATCGGCTCCAGCGGCACGGCGCTTGCCGCAGCCAATGCCAGCTCGATCAACCTGACCGCCACTGCCGGCGACGTGTATTTCTCCACGGGCGCCACCACCACCGCCACCTTCACGTCTGTCAGCGCCGGTGGACTGATTAATTTGACCAGCGCGGCAGCTGCCACGATCACCAGCGCCGCCACCGCCGCCAATGGCAATATTGCCATCACCAGCGGCGGCGACCTTACATATTCCAAGATCAATGCCGGCACCGGCAATGTCACCTTGCAGGTTGGTGGTGGCAATCTCTCCGTGGCAATCAGTGGTTCGCCTGAAGGCATCACCGCCAACAAGCTGACCACCAGCACCACGGCCGCGACCCATACTGCCACGCTCAAGACCCAGGTCAGCGAAATCGTATCCGCTGTGGCGGGCAGCACCAGCGGCAATATCACCGTCAATCAGACCGGCTCGGTAACGCTGACCAATCTGGTCGCCGCCAGCAGCAGCGGCAGCGTCACGGTCACGGTTACCGGCGATGGCGCGGTCACCACAGTGAAGAATATCAGTGCCGGCGCCGCGGTGAGCGGCGGCACGATCTCGCTGACCACCTCTGGCGCCATCGTCGCCAGTGCCGGCAATACGCTGGCGGCCAAAACCCTTACCATCAATGCCGGTGGCGCGGTGGCCAGCAGCGCGCAGCATCTCAAGACGCAGACGGCGCAGCTCTCGCTGACCAATACCGGCAGCTACTATGTCGATAACAGCCAGGAATTGCTGACCAGCCTCACTATCAACAACAAGCATAACGGCTCAACCGCCAATGACCTCCAGCTAACCTCGCAGGAATTGGGCTTCACAGTTACCGATGATGGCAGCAAGAGCACGCTGTCGGAGATCAACAGCACTTTCCTGACCACGTTCAGCTACACCAGCGACAAGACACTGGTGGTGGGTCAGCTTGACCTAGAGAATGTCACCACGGCGAAGCTGACAACCAGCAATGGCTCGATCATTGATGACGCCAGCGCCAATACGCGTATTTCCGCCAAGGCGTTGCAGTTGACTGCCACCGAGAATGTCGGCGAAAGCGGCAATGCCATCGGCATCAACACCACCAAGCTGGCGGTGACCACCGGCGGCAACCTGCTGATCGACAATGCCAATCACTTCAGCGAACTGACCATCGTCAGTACGCATAAGGACACGTCGGCCAATTACACCTATGCCATTACGGGCCGGCATCTTGATTTTGCAATGACCGATTCGGCCGGTGGCTACACCTTCACCCGCCTGATCGATAGCGGCTTTGGCGCCTATGGCGAAAATGATGCTGCTGGCGGCTTGCAATATTTCACCTTCAGCGGTGATCGGGATATCACGCTGGGCCAGGTCAATACCGGCACTTTCAAATACAGTTACACCCCCGACAACAGCCAAAACTCCTCATCCGCCGAAAATTCAGTCTCCTTCAGCACCTCGAAGGGCGCTATCCTGGACGACGGCAACGACAGCACTTATGTGCTTGCTTCTTATATCGCGCTCAGTGCCACAAAGAATGTCGGCACCTCGGCGACAAACGGCGATATCGACATCGTGGCCAGGGGCATTGCCGTAACGGCTGGCACGGCTTCTGACCTGACCCCGGGCACTGGCGGCATCTATATCAATGCGCTGCGCACCACCGGCGCCGATAACACCGCCAATACGCTTTATCTCGGCGGCAGAACACGGACTGAGTCCGGCGGCAGCGGCAGCTTTGCCACCAATTCCGGCGATGTGGTGGTGAAGCTGCAGGTCGGCGATATCGCCACCAGCACCAGTGTTGGTACCGTGAGCGGGTCGGTGACCTTCGAAGCCCTGGCCGGCTCGATCCTCAATCCCAGCAGCAACACCATCAACGCCACCACCAAAATGACGTTGAAGGCCAGCGAAGCAATTGGCAGCAGCACCAGCGCGGTGCGTTATAAAGCCAACGAGCTTGATGCCATTGCCACCAATGGCCTGGTTTCGGTCAGCTACACCGGCAGCAGCAGCATTAAGTTCAATGAGGTGACCGCCGGCAGCACCATCACGTTAACTAGCAGCAGCGACAACGGCGTCACGCTCGGCAAGGTGATTGCCAATGCCGGCGCCAGCAAGCTGACGATCACCAGCTCGGGCAATCTCAACGATGATGGCAATGATGCCACCGTGATCCAGGGCAGCGAAATTGCGCTGAGCACCGGCAGCAGCAGCATTGGCGCCACCAACCAGCTCAAGGTCAATACCCCCAAGCTGACGGTTACCAATAACGGTTCGGTCAATATCGTTTCGTCCCAGGCGCTGACCGATCTGACCATCAGCCGCAGCAGTTCCGCCTCGACAATCAGCATCGCCGGCACTAATCAGACTATCAGCATCAGCAGCAGCAGCGGCTATGCGCTGAACACGATCACCAGCAGCAGCAACCTGAATTTTGCCCTGAATGTCAGTAGTTCCACTGCTGTTTCGGTGGGCGCTGCCAATGTCGGCACCGGCAAGTTCACTGTGTCCACCGCCAGCAACATCACTTACAGCGGCAGCGGCGAGATCCGGGCCGGTGATATTGTCCTCACCGCAGGCAGCTCCAGTTCCATCGGCACGTCCACCAGCGCTGTTGCCGTCAATGGCGGCAAGCTGACAGTTGAATCCGGCCGCAATATCTATGTCGCCGGCGTCGTGGCGTTGACCGACCTGACCGTCGTCAGCACCAATTCCTCCACGTCCACGGTCAGCAATTTCGGCATCAGCGGCACCGGCGGAAAAGAGTTCTCGATCACCGATAGCGGCACCACCAATACAATTGATGTCGCGGGCAATAGCGGCTCGGTCACCAACTTCAGCTTCACCGGCAAAAAGAATATCGCCGTTTCGGAGATTGTCGCCACCGGCGCCGTGACGCTGAAAACCGATGGCGGCGGGGTCAATTCCAACATCACCATGGTCGGCGGCGGTACGATTAGTGGCAGCAGCGTCACGCTCTATGCCATCGGCAGTGACACCAAAGACAGCATCGGCAATGGCTCAATCGGCACCAGTGGCCGGGCGATCAAGCTCGGCGCCACTTCTTTGACTGCTGTCAGCAATGGCAATATCTACATCGACAACAGCAGCACCGCGCTTAGCACGATTGACCTGACGCTGACGCACAAGACTTCGGCGACCACAGACAACAACACCTACAGCTTCAGCAATATCGGCACCGACGGCAGCCTGACGATCGGCGATAGCGTAGGCGTCATCACCGTTTCTGGCTCGTCCGGCTCCGGCACGATGGATTTCACTTTAAATGCCGACCGCGCCATTTTGACCGCCGGCATTGACGCCGGCACCAACACCACCGGCAAGATCACATTGCAATCAACCGGCGGCGCCACCAACGTGGCCGGCACGATCAATCGTGATAGCGGCACGCTTACTGCCGGCGAAGTGAGCCTCATTGCCAAGGCCAGCACCGGCAGCCATGTTGGTAGCTCCGGCCAGGTCACCACTGCCACTAAGAAGCTGTCGATCAGCAGCGGCGGCAGTATAGATGTCTCTAATAACACCACGCTGACCGATCTCAGCCTTGATGTCAGTTTCAAGGCTTCCGGCACCGCGAGTAGCAGCACCTACAGCTATGCGGTTGCCGCTACGGGCCTGACTTTCACTGTAGAAGATGTGGTCAGCAGTGGTTCGGTAAACGCCTTCAAGCTGACCAGCATTTCTCAGAGCGGCCTGAATCTGACGGTCACTTCCGCCAAGACAATTCAGGTTACCAATGTCAATGTCGGTGCCGGCACGGTGAAGCTGACGGCGGATTCCAGTTCCAACATCAATGCCACCAACACCAGCAGCAGTGTGATCACTGCCGGCCGCTTGGAAATGACCGGTTCGAGCATCGGCAATAGCAACAATGGCAGCTCGACATTTTATGGCACGGTCGGCACGCTGAGCATCAGCGCCAGCGGCACCGTCAATTATAATAATCAGGGTAATCTGGCGGTCGATGGCCTTAGCAATCGCGGTTCATCCGGCAGCGACAACACGCTCACCTTGACCGTGAATAGCGGCACGTTGACCCAGGCCTCTGGTTCCACGGCGGCGATTTCGACCAATAAACTGATCCTGACCGTGGATAACGGCGCCATTGGCACCAGCGGCACGCCCCTGGTGATCAATGCCGAAACGCTGACGCTTTCCAGCGGCAGCAATGTGTATTTCACCAATCAGGCCGATCTCTTCACTTTCGACTGGACTGTGAAGCACAATGTTGGCGGCACCAACAGCTATGGCATCACCGGCAAGAATCTGAGTGTCACGATGCCGGACAGCGCCAGCGCCGGCAGCACCACGCTGACGCAGTTTGTTGATACTTCCGGCCTTGATTTCACCTTGTCTACCGCCACCGGCTTGGCGCTCGGCACGGTGAATGTGCAAAGCGGCCGCCAGCTATCGCTCACCACTACCGGCACCACCAAGAATATCACCACCACTGATACCTCGCTGGCGGTCACTGCCGGCAAACTCAGCCTCACGGCCACCGGCAGCGTCGGCGCCTCCGGCACCGCGATCAAGACCAGCGCTCAGGATCTATACGTTACCACCGTCGGCAACGTGCATCTGAATAACAGCTCGGCTGATCTGCAAACCCTCAGTATCACCAGCACGCAGGCCACTGGCGGCTCTGCCCCCACCTTCGGCATCACCGGCGAGAATCTGACCCTTACCATCACCGATAGCGGTGTGGCGGCGGTGTCTGTGGTGGATACCACCGGGCTGGATTTCACTTTCAGCACCAAGCGCGGCCAGGAGTTGGGCAAGATCGACCTGACCAAGGCCGGCACCGCCACTCTGTCCAGCAGCAGCGCAGCCATCACCACCACCGGCACCAGCACTGATCGCCTGACCGCGGCGGTGGTCTCAATCACCGGCACGGCGCTGGGCTCCAGCACCAACAAGCTGCGTGTCGATTCGCCTTACCTGACGCTGTCCACTGGCGGCGACGTGTATCTGACTTCCAATCTGCATGTCGAAAAACTGAAGCTGACCAATTCCACGGCCAGCAGCACGGCAGACCGTACCTTCGATATCACCGGCAAGAAGCTGGATGGCACCGATGGCATGACCGCGCAGGCAACCTTCACCAATGCGGGCGGCACGAAATTCTCCACCATCAGCGATACCAGCGGCCTGGATTTTGAATACTCAACCAGCGGCATGGTCACATACAGCACCATCAATGTCGGCAAGGCCAACCTGCTGACGATCACCGCTCCCTCCGGGATTCGCGAAACCGATGGCACGTCCAGCATGCTCGCCGGCAAGATTTATCTGGCGGCATCCAGTGGCGCGGTCGGCCAGACCAGCGGCACCGGTGGCGGCCTGCTCGATATCACCACTTCGCAGTTCAAGACTGCTGCCAATAACGGCGCTTATATTGATCTGAAGCAGAAGGCCAAGGTTGCGGGCTTCACCGTGGGCGGCACCAGCGAGATCAAGGTCAGTGCCGGCGACCTGCAAATCGGTACTAGTAACGATACTGATGGCGGCCTGTCGCTGAATGGCGCCACCACCACGATCACGGTGGTGAATGGTTCGATCTTGGGCGGCGGAAGCATTAGCGGCTCCGGCACCCTGACACTGAGCGCCTCGGGCGCTATCGGTTCGGCCAATAGTGCGTTGACGACCAGCGCCAATAGCAGCGGCACCACCACGCTGACCGCCACGGCCAGCGGTGGCGGTATCTATCTGATGGAAAGCTACAGCCTCACTGTGTCGTCGATGACGGCAGCCGGCGATGTGGTGCTGAACAACGGCAGCAATAATGCCGGCAATAACTTCACGCTGGCCGGTGCGCTCACTGCCACTGGTCATAACGTGTCAATCATCACGTCGGGCACCGGCTCCATCACATCCAACACGGCCAGCACGATCGATGCGGCCAGCCTCACCCTGAGCGCCATCGACGGCTCGATTGGTGCCAGCACGAATGCCAATACCAGGGTCAAGACCACCGCCACCAAGCTCACCATCAAGACCATTGGCGGCTTCGTTGTTGGCAGCAGCAGCGACTTGACCGATCTCAGCATCGACCGCACGCCGACTAGCGGCACCAATAACAGCAGCGGCACGGTTTCGATCACTGCGACCAACCTGACCTGGAGCGCTACAGATTCCAGTGGCACGATCACCTTCACTGATGTGTCTGATACGACCGGGCTGAATTTCACCTACCAATCGCGTGGCAATATCGCCGTGAACACGCTGAATCTGGGCAGCGGCACGGCTTCACTCACCGCCACACAGGGCGTTAGCACCGCAGCCGCCACCATCACCGGCACCGGCAGCAACAAGCTCACCGCCGGTGCGCTTACCCTGGCCGCCAACACGGGAACCGCCGCTGCCATCGGCAGCAGCGAAACCGCGCTGGGTTTGAGTGTCTCCAGCCTCGCAGCCTCTGCCGGTACCGGCGGCATCTTTGTCAGCAACGACAAGGCGCTGACCACAGGGGCGATCAGCTCCAACGGCGCGCTCAGTGTCAAAACCACCACTGGCGATCTGACATTGAATGGCGCCACCAGCTGGGGCAGCGGCACAGCGTTGACCTTGGAGGCTGCCGGTGCGCTGCGTAGCAACAATATTGCTCTCACTGCCGGCTCAAACGCCAATTCCTCGATCACGCTGAAGGCCGGCACCGGCATCGGCAGCGCCGATAGTGCGATCCGTATCGCGCCGTATACCAGCGGCAGCACCGGCTCGACCGTCAGCGCCACGGTCACCGGCACCGGCTCGCTTTACCTGAATGTCACCAGCAGCCTGGTCGGCGGTCTCACCACATCGGTGAATAACGGTGCCACGGTGGTGACCGGCGCCGGCAATATGACTATTGCCGGCATGACATCGACCACTGATGCAGCGGGCAACGACATCAACGTCACCCTGTCCAGCGGCAACCTGACGATTGGTTCCACCGGCGCCGCCGCCACAATCAGCGCCGGCATGCAGAATGGCAAGGTGGTGCTCAACGCCCAGTCCGGCAGCATCAGCCAGGGCAATGCCAACAGCACCATCAATGGCGGTGGCGTGCTGCTTAAAAGCAGCGGCGTGATCGGCGCCAGCGGCTCGGCGCTGGGGGTGAATTCGCGGCGCCTGGAAGCGGCACTGACGCAATCCGGCTCGGCGATCTACCTCAAGACCACCAGCGAATTGAGTGCTGCTCTGTTGTCGACCAACAATGGCACCATCAGCATCGCCGCTGGCGATGCGGCTGCCATTGACCTGAATTCGGTCACCTCCGGCGGCGGTATTATATCGGTCACCACCACCACCGGCGGCAGCAGGATTGGTATTGGCAATGTGAATGCCGGTAGCGGCGCGGTAACGGTGAATGCCGGCACCGGCACGGTGTTTGACGATGGCAAGAGCGACACGCTGATCACCGCCAGCACCTTGAGTGTTTACGGCGGCGCCGGCGTTGGCAGCAGCAGCGCGTATCTCAATACCAAGACCGCCACCATCACCGGCGGCGCCGGCACCGGCTCGGTCTATATCGCCGATAGCGGCACAACGGGCATCTCGCTCGGCACCAGCGGCACTGCCTTGTCGGTGACGGATGGCTCGCTGGTGGTCACCACCGCCGGCGCCACCGCTGTGGTCAATGTCACGCAGACCACCGATGGCAGCGGCAAGGATGTAAAGATCACCGGCAGCAGCGGTAATGTCACGGTCACCAAACTCTATGCCGGCGCTGCCGCCAGCACAGGTTCGCCCAGCAGCAGCCTGGCCGAAATCAGCGCGGCCGGTTCAATCCTCACCAGCGGCAGTGACACCCATATCGTTGCCGGCAAGCTGTCGCTGACCTCCACTGGCGGCAATATCGGCGCCGTCACCGATAGCGCCACTGGCGCCGGCTCGCCGGTGCTGGTCAAGGTGGGTGGTATCGACAAGCTCTCGGCGGCCACCAATGCCTCAGTGATCTCGGTCAGCAACAGCGGCACCACAGCGGTCACCCTGGGCAGCACCGCCATCACGCTTGGCACCGGTTCTTCGGCCTATATCAAGACCGCCGGTGATATGGATGTCAGCGCCGGCCTGTCGGTCAGCAATGGCAACCTGCTGCTTGAATCCGGCGGCACGCTGACGCTGCCGGCTGCCGGCAGCATCACCATCACCGGCGCACTGACGCTCAAGGGCACCACCGATGTGGTGGCCAGTGGCGGCGGCCGTGATCTGACCATCACTGCCTCCGGCCTCACCTTCACCAGTGGCTCGACGGGCGGCAACACCAAGCTGACCACCACAACCGGTGCGCTGAATGCCAGCCTGACCGGCACCGGCAAGAACCTGACGGTGAGCAATACCGGCACGTTGACCGGACTCACCCTGGCGGCGAATGGCGATATCGCCTTCACCAACTCGGTTGGCTTCACCGCCACCTCGGTCACCGCCACCGGCACCAGCCGTAATGTCAAGCTGACCGCCACGACCGGCAATCTCACTGTGACCACGGCGAATGCCGCGGCCACCGGCACGCTGGAATTGGCCGCGGCGGCGGGCAGCATCCTGGGCGCTTCCGACGGCAGCATGACGGCGGCGGAACTCAAGATGACCTCGCAGACCGCCATTGGCACCAGCAGCCAGGCCTTCACCACGGCAATCAGCAAGGTATCGGCCACCGTCACCGGCACCGGCGATATCTACCTGGCCTATACCAGCAATGGCGCCACCACCGGCGATCTCAGCACCGCCAGCGGCGATATCAACGTGTCGCTCAATACCGGCACGCTGACCGTGGATGGCAGCAAGATCAGTGCCGGCAATAGCGGCAGCCTGTCGCTCAAGTCGGGCGGCACCGTGGCGCTGACCGGCGGCTATATCAACAAGGGCGGCGACACAACCAAGTCCGGCCTGGCTGTCGAAGCCAGCACCATCACGCTGGCCGGCGCCATCAACACCACCGGCGCCCAGGTCTACAAGGGTGCCGCTACCGTCAAGGGTGACCTCACCGCCAAGTCGATCTCCTTCGACAAGCAGGTGAAACTCAGTGACACCGCGGACCAGACCTTCAATACCAGTGCGGCCAATGGCGATGTCATCCTGGCCGGCGGCTTCTTTGGCCAGGCCCAGTCGCTGGAGATCAAGGCCGGCACCGGCAAGGTGGCGATCCAGACGGCAAGCTCCAATGGCGGCAGCCTGACCATCTCTGGTGGCACTATCGAGCTTGCCTCGATCACCACGGAAGGCGCGCAAAGCTATACTGGTGCCACCACGCTGAATGGCAGCAGCTACACCACCAATGGCGGCGCCTTTGGCGTGACCGGCGCCACCACGCTGGCCAGCGACCTCACAATCGCCACATCGAATGGCGGTGTCAGCTTTGGCGGCACGCTGGATGGCGCTCACACCCTGACCGTCAATAGCGGTAGCGGCGATATCAGCTTTGGCGGTGCAACGGGCAGTACCACCCGTCTCGGCGCGATAACGCTGAACAGCACCGGCGCCACCAAGCTCGTCAACGGCATCAAGGCGGCGTCGCTCACCACCAACAGCGACGGCACATTGCAGCTTGGCGGCAGCATCGACACCACCGGCACCCAGAGCTATGGCGAACTGGCATCGCTGCAAAGCAATACCAGCTTCACCGGCACCACGGTGACATTGAGCAAGGGCGCCCAGGGCACGGCTTCGGGCAGCCAGACCATCGGCGTCACCGGCAATCTGGTGCTCACCGAAGGCTTTGGCACGGACGCGAATGCGGTCGGCGGCCTGTCCGTCAGCGGCACCACCACACTCGGCGTCACGGCGATCGGCACCACCGGTGCGCAGACCTATACCGGCAAGGTGACGCTGGCGCATGGCACCACCACTTTCACCGGCAGCACGGTTTCGCTGCTGGATGGTGTGGTGAATACTGGCGGTGACAGCATCGCAATTGTTGGCAATGGCGCCTTCAAGGGTGATTTCGGCACCACCAACACGCTTGCACAAGTCACCGTCAGCGGCACCACCAGCTTCGGTGGCGGCACCATCTCCACCTTTACCAAGCAGAGCTATACAGGCGCGGCCAGCCTTACCGGCAACCAGATCCTGAAGGATGTCAGTGTTGCCACCATCACCTTCGGCAGCACCATCGACAGCAGCAACCAGTCCAACCTGACGCTGGAAATCGACGGTTCTTCGGTGGTGTTCAATGGCGCCATTGGCAGCACCGGCAAGCTCGGCACCTTGACCATCAATGCCGGCACCACCGGCAAGGCCACGTTTGCCAGCACCGCCCATACCAAGCTGGCCGGCGATCTGGTGCAGACCGGCGGCGCCAGCATCATCCTGCCGGCAGTGCTGGACGTGGATGGCGCCATCACGTTGGGCATTGTCACCAGCGCAGATGGCAAGGCCCAGGCCATCACCGGCCCCAGCGTCACGGTCCCCACCGGCCAGGTGCAGATCAGCGCCGGCAAGGATATCGTGATGGGCAGCCTGAAGGGTGAAGGCGATATTCAGCTGACCATCAACAGCAGCAATGGCTTCATCAAGATCGGCAGCAAGGATGTTGCCGGCGAAGAGGCGCAACCGGCCAGGAAGATCGTGGTCGCTTCGCTCACCTCGTCGCGCGCCACGGCCATCAACATGTATGGCACGGTGGCCGGTCGTTCGGATGCCACGGCGGCCTATATCGTCGGCCCGCTGCGCGATCCGCCGTATTTCATCAACGACATGCGCTGGGGTCCGCTCGACGTGGTAATCATCCCGCCCTCGGTGGTGCCGCCGGTGGTGGCGGTGCCCAGCACGCCGGGCGCGTCGTCGCTGTTCACCGGTAATGTCAATCCGGGCGGCATCACCCCGAACGCTCTGGCGGCCTTCGCTGCGCCGCCGGTGCTCACCGTGTCGAACAATCTCGGCGGCGGCATCAATCCGGGTCTTGTGGTGCCAAGCCAGTCGGGCGGCGTCATCGGCAGCCCGGGCGCGGGCAGCGGCGGCAGCACCCCAGTTGGCGGCGGCAATTCGGGCGGTGGCACTGGCGCCATCCCGGTAACACCGACTCAGGGTTCGGCTCCGCTTGGTTCGTCCACGCCCAGCCAGGGCCAGGGTTCCGGCCAAAGCCCGCAGGGTCAGGGCCAGGGCCAGGGTCAGGGTTCCGGTCAAAGCCCGCAGGGCCAGGGCCAGCCGCAGGGTGAGCAGGAGCGGCAGGGCGCTCAGCCGGGCGGTTGATCCAGCAGATAACCATCGGCCCGGGCCAGCGCAGCCGGGGCCGATGGTTCATTTTCGGCGCCAGTATGGCTAAACTGCCGCAAATTTATCGTGAGGATATGTCTTGAGCACCACACCGTCCAAGAGCGAGCCGGCGGAGGCTTCGGCCGGCCTGCCGCTATTCTACCAGCAGCCGCGCCCGCTGATCGCCGAGCGTGATGCCGAGCTCAGCATCGGCGCAATCGATGATCTTGGTTTTGCCGCCAACACCAATTCCCTGCCGGTGGTGGGGGCAGAATTGCCGGTGGCCTGCAAACATTTTCCGATCCTGTTCACCACCGGGCCGGAGCCGGCCATGGTGGCGTTGCTGGGTCTGCGCTCGGGCGAAAATCTGTTTGTGGATGCAGCCGGCGCCTGGGCGCCGGGGGTATATATGCCGGCCTATCTGCGGCGCTACCCGTTCATTTTCATGGAAAACAGCGAGCGTGGCGAATTGACGCTGTGTCTCGACATGGCGGCATCCTGCGTCGGCAAGGCCGGCAACCGGTTATTCGAGGCCGGCGAACCGACCGACTTCACCAAGGCGGCGCTGGATTTCTGCCGCGAATACCAGTCGCATTTTGCCTTCACGGCCGATTTCATAACCGCCTTGCGTGAGGCTGATCTGCTGGTGGATAATCGCGCCGATATCACCATGGCGGATGGCCAGAAACTCAGCCTGGGCGGTTTTCAGGTGATCGACGAGGCGCGCTTCAACAGCCTGTCGGCAGAAACCTTCCTGGATTGGCGCCAGCGTGGCTGGCTGCCGATGGTGTATTGCCATTTGATCTCCACCGGCAACTGGGCCGGCCTGATCGACCGTGCCGGCGCACGACCGGCCTGATTACGCGAGGAAGCAACGCCATGTTGAAATCGCTGCGCGCCGCTGGTCTATGCCTTGGCCTGCTGTTCGGTTTGTCCCTCATTGGCGCGCAGGCTGGCGCGGCCCAGGCGCAAGATCGCGCGTCGGCCCCCAAAGCCGCGGTTGAAGGTTTCCGCAGCGCCAAATTCGGCATGGATGAAGCCGCTCTGCGCAAGGCGGCGGAGAAGGATTTTGGCAAGGCGGCAATCTCGGTGGAGACCAATCCGCTGGAAAAAACCAAGGTGCTGTCGCTGGAAGCCGTTGATCTGCTGCCCGGTACCGGCAAGGGCCGGGTTTCGTATATCCTGGGCTATTCCAGCCAGAAGCTGACCCAGGTGACGGTGGTGTGGCTTGGCGCCGCCGCCAATGAGGCGGAAAACAATCGCCTGCGTGGCATCGCCTCCGCCTTGCAGACCTATTTCACCCAGGCCGGCTATGTGAAGGAAAGCATCATCCTGGAAGGCAGCATGCCGGATGGTTCGCAGGTGGCGTTCCATGGTGCGGATGACAAGGGCCGACTGACCCTGCTGCGGTATTCCATCGGCCGTGCCGACGACAAGGGCAAGATGGATGTGCCGGTGGTGGTGCTGACCTATACCGAGAATCCGAAAAATCCGGATGTGTTCCGCATCAAGCCGGGTTCTTTCTAAACCGCTCAGATCGATTGAAAAACGCCCCGCAGGTTGAAGCCTGCGGGGCGTTTTCGTTACAGGCCGGCCAGTGCCTGGTCAAGATCGGCCAGGATGTCGTCGATATGCTCGATGCCGACTGAAAGCCGCACATAACCCGGTGTGACGCCGCTGGCCACTTGTTCATCGGGGCTGAGCTGGCTATGCGTGGTGGTGGCGGGATGGATTGCCAGGCTGCGCGCATCGCCGATATTCGCCACATGGTAAAACAGCTTCAGCGCATTGATGAACTTGCGCCCGGCCTCGGCTCCGCCTTTCAATTCAAAGCCCAGCAGCCCGCCATAGCCGCCGGCCAGATACTTGTCGGCGCGGCTGCGCGCTTCGCCGCTTTGCAGGCCGGGATAGATCACATGCTGCACCGCTGCATGTTTCGCCAGGAATTGCGCTACGGCGGCGGCATTGCGGCTATGCTCGCGGATGCGCAATGGCAGGGTTTCCAGGCCCTGAATGATCTGGAAGGCATTAAACGGGCTGAGCGCCGCACCCAGGTCGCGCAGCAGGGTGACGCGCGCCTTGATGATATAGGCCACCGGGCCGATTGGCTTAACCGCCTCGGTCCACACCGCGCCGTGATAGCTCGGATCAGGCTGGTTCAGCAGCGGCTGGCGCTTCGGGTGTTTCGCCCAGTCGAAATTGCCGCCATCGATGATCACGCCACCAATCGAGGTGCCATGGCCGCCGATGAATTTGGTGGTGGAATACACCACCACGGCGGCGCCATGGGCCAGCGGCCGGGCCAGGATCGGCGCAGCAGTATTATCCACGATCAGCGGGATGCCGAGCGCGCGGCCGATGGCGGCCACTTCGGCGATGGGGAAAACCTGCAATTTCGGATTGGGCAGGGTTTCGGCATAATAGGCGCGGGTACGCTCATCCGTGGCCCGGCGAAAATTCTCCGGATCGCCCGGGTCAACAAACCGCACCTCGATACCCTGCTGCTTCAGCGTGTTGGCAAACAGGTTCCAAGTGCCGCCATAAAGGTCGGTGGAACTCACCACATTGTCGCCGGCCACAGCCAGATTCTGCAGCGCCAATGCCGAAGCGGCCTGGCCCGAAGCCACTGCCAGCGCTGCCGCACCGCCTTCCAGCGCCGTCAGGCGCTGTTCCAGCACATCCACGGTCGGATTCATGATCCGGGTGTAGATGTTGCCGAATTCCTTCAGCGCAAACAGGTTGGCGGCATGCTCGGCATCGCGAAACTGGTAGGAGGTGGTCTGATAAATCGGCACCGCCACCGCGCCGGTGGTCGGGTCGGCGCGATAGCCGGCATGCAGGGCAATGGTTTCGGGATTGCTGTAAGCCATGATGTTTGAGCCTCGAATGGGTTCGATGGAGACGGGTACTTTATTTCACAATAAATAACTGTTTACAAATTAATTTAACATCAAATTTGACATAATAACATTCGTTGTTAGTATTCATGGTGTGAAAAATCTGCCGCAGCCAGCCGAGATCAGCCCATGAACCAGATTGCCCGCGCCGTGCCGGCGCTCCAGTTGCCGGCCAAGCCGAATATCGCTGCATTGCCCAATGCAGCGGCCCGGGCAGCGCCCAAGCGCCGGTTGCCGCCGCTGGGTGCGTTGCGCACTTTTGAAGTGGTGGCGCGCCATCTCAGCCTGGCCCGAGCTGCCGATGAGCTTTGCGTCACCCCGGCGGCGGTCAGCCATCAAATCCGCACGCTGGAAGATCATCTCGGCGTGCCGCTGTTTCGCCGCTCGGGGCGTAACATCCTGCTCACTGATGCTGGCCAGGCCTGCCTGCCGGGTATTCGTGACGGCTTCGAACGCCTGACCAGCGCGGTGAACCAGATCGACAGTTTTGGCCAATCCGGCATCCTTACCGTCAGCGTGGCGCCGTCTTTTGCGGTGAAATGGCTGGTGCCGCGGCTGGACCGTTTCCAGGAACAGCAGCCCGGCATCGATATCCGGGTCTCGGCTTCCAATCAGTTGGCCGATTTTGCCAGCGATGATGTTGATCTGGCGATCCGCTATGGCTCGGGCCGTTATCCCGGCCTGATGGTGGAGCGCCTGCTGCCGGAAGCGGTGTTCCCGGTTTGCAGCCCGGATTTGCTGGCGCAGATCAAAAGCCCGGCCGATTTGCAAAGCCAGATGCTGCTGCATGACGATAGCCCGGATGATGACCAATCCTGCCCCACCTGGCAGATGTGGCTGCGCGCTGCTGGTCTGGCCGATGCGGAGTGGAAGCGCGGCCTGCGCTTCACCCAGTCCAGTCTGGTGCTGGAAGCAGCGATCCATGGCAAGGGTGTGGCGTTGGCCAAGGCCACCCTGGCTGAAAGCGACCTCGCCAGCGGGCGGCTGGTGCGGCTGTTCGGGGATGCCACGCCGCTGGATTTCGCCTATTATGTGGTAGGCCCGGAACGTAAGGTGGGTTTGCCCAAAGTGGCCGCCTTTATCAATTGGCTGCGGGGCGAGGTGGCAACGCCTGCGTAATTCTCTGATAGTTTTTTGTAAATTATAAAACAAAAACCTCTCAGTATGTAAAATAAAGCGGGTGGCCTAGTTTGAAGCCTGACGGTTACCAACAGCCAGGAGGCTCAGCATGAAACGGTTTGCCAAATCCCTTGCCTTTGCACTGGCGCTTGCCATGGCAGGCGGCGCTGCGCAGGCGCAGGACACATTACTCAATGTTTCCTACGACCCGACCCGCGAATTATACCAGGAGGTTAATGCCGCTTTCGTCAAACAGCTTGGCCGCAAGCTGACCATCAACCAGAGCCATGGCGGCTCGGGCAAGCAGGCGCGTTCAGTGATCGATGGCCTGGAAGCCGATGTCGTCACCCTGGCGCTGGCTTATGATGTGGATGCCATCGCCGAGCGCGGCCTGCTGGCCAAGGATTGGCAGAGCCGGCTGCCCGACAATGCCTCGCCCTACACTTCCACCATCGTGTTCCTGGTGCGCAAGGGCAATCCCAAGGCGATCAAGGATTGGGATGACCTGATCCGCAGCGATGTGAAGGTGATCACGCCGAATCCAAAAACCTCGGGCGGTGCGCGCTGGAACTATCTCGCCGCCTGGGGCTATGCCGAGCGCAAACCCGGCGGCAGCAAGGAAGAGGCGCGCAAGTTTGTGCAGGCGCTGTACAAGAATGTGCCGATCCTTGATACCGGCGCGCGCGGCTCGCTTATCACCTTCACCCAGCGCCGCCAGGGTGACGTGTTCCTGAGCTGGGAAAACGAAGCCTTTCTGGCAGTGAATGAACTGGGCAAGGACAAGTTCGACATTGTGGTGCCGAGCGTGTCGATCCTGGCCGAGCCGCCGGTGGCGGTGGTGGACAAGGTGGTGGACAAGCGCAACAGCCGTGCCCTGGCCGAAAGTTACCTGAAATTCCTCTACACCAAGGAAGGCCAGGAAATCGCCGCCAAGCATTATTATCGCCCGCGTCTCAAGGAAGTGGCCGACCGGCATGCCGCCACCTTCACCAAGGTGGAATTGTTCACCATCGACCAGCAATTCGGCGGCTGGGCCAAGGCACAGCCCGAGCATTTTGGCGAAGGCGGCGTGTTCGACCAGATCTACAAGCCGGGTTCGTAGGGCGTTTATTGTGGCAGGTCGGCGTCCCAGTAGGGCGCCGGGCCATACAATGCCCGCAGATGGTCGATGAAGCGGGCCAAACCGGCGGGCACAAAGCTGCTCGCCGGATGCACCGCGAAGATGCTGACATCGGTGGCGCCGGGATGCTCGGGCAGCACCACACGCAGCCGCCCGGCGCGCAGGTCTGGCCCGATATCCCAGGTTGAACGCAAGGCGATGCCCAAGCCCGCCAGGGCCAGTTCGCGCACCACTTCGCTGGAATTGGTGCGCAGGAAGCTGCTACCGGCTACATTCACCGGACCATGGCGGCCTTGCAGGCGCCAGGGCAATTGCCCCTCGGCGGCCAGCAGGCGATGGCGGCTCAGATCCTTCAGCCGCAACGGCGCGCCATGCTCGGCCAGATAGGCCGGGCTGGCGCAGAGAAAGCGCCGGTTCGGTGCCAGGCGATGCCCGGTCAAGCCGCCTTCGATGCCGGCCGCCACCCGGATCGCCACATCGATCCGCTCGGCCACCAGATCAACATAGGCATCCGATAAATCCAGCTCGACTTGAAGCCGCGGCCAGCGATCCAGGAAGGGCTTGAGATGCGGCGCCACATGCAGCCGGCCAAACGAGGTTGGTGCCGAGATGCGCAGCAGGCCACTCGGATCGCCGGCCAGGCCAGTAACCAGCGTTTCCGCTTCGCGCGAGGCGGCCAGGATCGCCACCACCCGCTCATAAAACCGCTGCCCGGCTTCGGTGGTGGAAAGTTTGCGTGTGGTGCGATGCAGCAGCCGTGCGCCGAGCCTTTCTTCCAGCCGGGCGATGCGCTTCGATACCATGGCCGGCGACAAGCCCAGCGAGCGCCCGGCGGCGGCCAGGCTGCCGGTCTCGATCACCCGGGCATAAAGCTGGTATTCATGGTCCATCGCCATTGTTTCCCATAAAGAACGACTGTGTTCAATTATTGCCGGCTTTTGCAAGAATGTAGCAAAGGCTATGCTGCCGCCATCGCATAGGGGAAACGACCATGACCGAGACCGTAGACCGCGCCGGCCTGCATGTGGCCACTTCGCTGGCCCGCTTCATTGAGGACAAGGCATTGCCCGGCACCGGCCTGGACGCCGCCGCCTTCTGGCGCGGTGTGGCCGATATCTACGCCCGCTTCACGCCGGAAAACCGTGCCTTGCTGGCCAAGCGCAATGATCTCCAGGCCCGCATCGATGCCTGGCACCAGGGCCGTCGCGCCGCCGGCCAGCCGCATGATGCCGCTGCCTATGAGGCCTTGCTGCGTGAGATCGGCTATCTGGTGCCCGAGCCGGCGCCGTTCAAAATCGCCACCGAGAATGTTGATCCCGAAATCGCCGTGATGGCCGGGCCGCAATTGGTGGTGCCGGTGCTGAATGCGCGTTTCCTGCTCAATGCCGCCAATGCGCGTTGGGGCAGCCTGTATGATGCCTATTACGGCACCGATGCGATTCCGCAGTTGCCCGGTACCAAGCCGGGCTACGATCCGGCGCGCGGCGCCTTGGTGATTGCCAAGGCCAAGGCGTTTCTGGATGCCGCCGTGCCGCTGGCCCAGGGCAGCCATGCAGAGGTGACCGGTTGGCGCGTGGTGGGCGGCAAGCTGGAGCCGGCGCTGCGCGATGCAGCGGCCTTTGCCGGCTATCGCGGCGATGCGGCGGCGCCCAGCGCGGTGCTGCTCAAGCATAACGGCCTGCATATCGAACTGGTGCTGGACCGCACACATCCGATTGGCAAGTCCGACCCGGCTGGCCTGGCCGATGTGATCCTGGAATCAGCCCTCACCACCATCGTCGATCTGGAGGATTCGGTGGCGGCGGTGGATGCCGAGGATAAAGTGGAAGCCTATGCCAACTGGCTGGGCCTGATGCGCGGCGATCTGGAAGCCAGCTTTGAGAAGGGCGGGCGCAGCATCACCCGCGCCCTTGAACCGGATCGCGACTATACCGCGCCGGATGGCGGCAGGCTCAGCCTGCCCGGCCGCTCGCTGCTGTTTGTGCGCAATGTCGGCCATCTGATGACCAACCCGGCGATCCGGCTGCCCGATGGCAACGAGGCGTTTGAAGGCATCCTGGATGGCATCGTCACCAGCCTGATTGCGATCCACGATCTCAAGCGCCAGGGCCGCTTCGTCAACAGCCGCGCCGGCTCGGTCTATATCGTCAAGCCGAAGATGCATGGCCCGGAGGAATGCGCTTTCACCAACCGGCTGTTCGATGCCATCGAGGATCTGCTCGGCCTGCCGCGCCACACGGTAAAGGTGGGCGTGATGGACGAGGAGCGCCGCACCTCGGCCAATCTGGCGGCCTGCATCGCCGCTGTGCAATACCGCATCGTGTTCATCAATACCGGCTTCCTGGATCGCACCGGCGACGAGATGCACACTGCCATGCAGGCCGGCCCGATGGTGCGCAAGGCCGAGATGAAATCCAGCGCCTGGATCAATGCCTATGAGCCGCGCAATGTCGCTATCGGCATTGCCTGCGGCCTGTCCGGCAAGGCGCAGATCGGCAAGGGCATGTGGGCGGCACCGGATCGGATGGCGGACATGCTGGAGCAGAAAATCGGCCATCCGCGCACCGGCGCCAACACCGCCTGGGTGCCAAGCCCCACCGCCGCCACCCTGCATGCCACGCATTATCATGCCGTGGATGTGTTCAAGCGCCGCGAGGAAGTGGCGCGCGAAGGCGTGCCGCCGCTCGGCAACCTGCTCACCCTGCCGCTGGCCGTGGGCCGGAACTATTCCGAACAGGATGTGCGCGACGAACTCGACAACAACGCCCAAGGCATTCTGGGCTATGTGGTGCGCTGGGTGGATCAGGGCGTCGGCTGCTCCAAGGTGCCGGATATCCATGATATTGGCCTGATGGAAGACCGCGCCACCCTGCGCATCTCATCGCAGCATATCGCCAACTGGCTGCTGCATGGCCTGTGCACGCCCGAGCAGGTGGATGCGGCCCTGCTGCGCATGGCGGCCAAGGTGGATGCGCAGAATGCCGGCGATCCGCTCTACCAGCCGATGGCGGTTGATCCAGAAAGCAGCCTGGCTTTTCAGGCCGCGCGCGCCCTGGTTTTTGAGGGCCTGGTACAGCCCAATGGCTATACCGAGCCGCTGCTGCATTCCTTCCGCCAGAAAGTGAAGGCGCAGACGGCGTAGGGCTTGGGTTGAATTATCTGCTTGGTCAGCGGGGCGTTGGTTTCTTCCTACGTCCCGCCGGCCAGACGCCGTATGGTCGCCATTGGCAGAAAAAGCCGTTTTTCGCTGCGGTTGAACGGAATGAAACCGTATTTGCGGTAGAAGGCTGCGGCAGCATTGTCCTTTGCATCCACGATCACGGCATTTACAGCGAGTGTTTGCGTTGCCAGCAGGATGCGGTTCAGCGCATCCATGAGCAGGAAGGCCCCGAGCCCCTTGCCCTTCATGCTGTGATCAACAGCCAGCCGGCCGAGCAGGGCGGCCGGCACCGGATAGTGCGGCAGGCGCTTCGCCTGATCGGGCGGCAGGCTGTCGCGCTGGAAACTGGCGGCACTCAGGCTGTAATAGCCGCAGAGCGTTGAGGTGTTATTTTTCAGGGCAACAAAGACGCGGGCCACATCCCGCTTCACATCCTGCGAAGCATGTTCTCGAATATACCTGTCCAGATCAGGGCTGCCGCACGAGAAGCCCGCCCGATCATGGGTCTTGCTGTCGAACGGCGTAATTTGCCAGGGCGTTTGCGCCGGCCTCATCCAGTCAGCTTTTTGTACTTGGCGAATGCCTTGCGCAAAGCTGCATTGGGCTCCGGCGGGTTGGTCAGTGCGTCATAGAAGATTTTCCAGTCCGGGCCAGACAGGGTAACAACCTCATTCTCGCGGATGACCTTTTCCGCCTCTTCCAGCGCCGTTGCCAGCACAAACTGGCTGACCGTTTTGTGGCGATAGCTGGCGGCGCGCTGAAGCATGTGCTTGGCTTCAGCATCCAGGCGCACCTGGAGCCGGTCGTCCTTGGCTTCCGCCATACGGGGCATGACAATTCTCCTTGTCGCTGTACTCACAAATGTGATCCATTTGTGAGTACATTTCAAGGGGGCGTTTAGACCAGCAATTGCGCCAGCAGGCGGGCGACATGTACCGCTTGCCGGCTGGTGCCATCGGCAATCTGGTGCCGGCAGGAAGTGCCGTCCGCCACCAGGATGGCATCGGGTGCCTTGCGGATGGCCGGCAGCAGGCTTAATTCGGCCATCTGCATCGAGATGTCGTAATGCTCGGCCTCATAGCCGAAGCTGCCAGCCATGCCACAACAGGAAGATTCGATCAGTTCCGGCTTGGCGCCGGGAATCAGCTTCAGCACATCCAGGATCGGATTGACCGCGCCGAAGGCCTTTTGGTGGCAATGGCCATGCAGCAGGATCGGCTGCGCTGCCGGTTTCAGTTTCGGCGCAAAACGCCCGGCCTTGGCCTCGCGGGCGAGGAATTCCTCAAACAGCATGGCCTGGCCGGCCACGGTTTCGGCCTTGGGGCCAAAGCCGAGCGACAAGGCTTCATCGCGCAGGGTCAGCAGGCAGGAAGGCTCCAGGCCAACTATGGCAAGACCGGCTTCGGCCAGCGGCAGGGCGGCATCCAGCAGCGCGCCCAGCCTGGCCTTGGCGGCGTCGATCATGCCGGCAGCCAGATAGGTGCGGCCGCAGCAATGCTGGCCGCCGGCTTTTTCCAGCAGATGCAGTGTATAGCCGGCAGCTTGCAGCACTTGGGCAGCCGCCAGGGCATTCTCGCTTTCGAAAAAGCCATTGAAGGTATCCACAAACAACACCACGCCCTTGGCGCCGGCGGCGATGGTGGCGGCTTGATCAGCAAAGCCCAGATCCTGCGCGCTGCGCCAGAAGGTGTCGCTGCGCCAGCGCGGCAGGCTGCGCCGGGCGGAAAGGCCCAGCAAAGTCTCGCTCAGTTTCGCCGCGCCGGGTATCTGGTCGCGCAGATTGAACAGCCAGGGCAGCCGGCTGGCGCTGGCGGCATAATCCGGCAGATGCGCAATCAGCCTGTCTTTCAGTGAATGGCCATGGCGGGCTTTGTAATGGCCCAGGAATTCCAGCTTCATCTTCGCCATGTCAACGCCGGTGGGGCAATCGCGCTTGCAGCCCTTGCAGGAGACACAGAGATCCAAAGTCTCGCGCATCGCCTCGCTGGTGAAGGCGTCCGGGCCAAGCTGGCCGGAAAGCGCCAGCCGCAAAGTGTTGGCGCGGCCACGGGTCAGATGCTGCTCGTCGCGCGTGACACGATAACTCGGGCACATCGTGCCAGCATCGAATTTACGGCAATGACCGTTGTTGTTGCACATCTCCACGGCCATCGCCAGGCCGCCGGTGCTGTCGCCGCCGCTACCCGGCGGCGTGGTGGCTTCGGTCACGGCATCGGCTTGCAGATTCCATGCTGACCAATCCAGCTTGGGCTTTAGCGCGATACGGCGATAGGGCTTGGGCGCGGCTTCCGAGGGAAAGCGGAACAGGCTCGCATCGTCCATCTTCGGCGGGTCGATGATCTTGCCCGGATTGAACAGGTTGAGCGGATCAAGCTGCTGCTTGATGGCGCGGAAGGCATCATTCAGCTTGGGGCCGAATTGCCACTCGATCCATTCGCCACGGCACAGGCCGTCGCCATGCTCGCCGCTATAGGCGCCCTTGTACTTCCGCACTAAGGCGGCGGCTTCCTCGGCGATGGCGCGCATTTTAGCTGCGCCGCCTTCCGGGCCGGCGCGGCGCATATCCAGGATCGGGCGCACATGCAGTGTGCCCACCGAGGCATGGGCATACCAGGTGCCGCGTGTGCCATGGCGGGCAAACACCTCGGTCAGCGCATCGGTGTAATCCGCCAGATGTTCCAGCGGCACGGCGCAATCCTCGATGAAGCTGACCGGCTTGCCGTCGCCTTTCAGGCTCATCATGATGTTGAGGCCGGCTTTGCGCACTTCCCACAGGTTTTTCTGCCGCGCATCATCGGGCATTTCCACCACGCTGCCGGGCAGGCCGAGATCGCCCATCAGTTCCACCAGCTGGCGTAATTTGGGCAGCAAAGGCTCGCGGCTGTCGCCGGAAAATTCCACCAGCAGGATCGCCGCCGGGCGGCCGATCAGCGCGGTTTCCATGGTCGGGCGGAAAGCCGGATTGGCCAAAGCCAGTTCGATCATGGTGCGATCAACCAGCTCCACCGCCGTGGGGCCAAGCTTGACGATATGCTGCGCCGCTTGCATGGCAGCGCGGAAGGTGGGGAAATTCACCACGCCCAGAACTTTAGCGCGCGGCAATTCGGCAAGTCTCAGGGTCAGGCTGCGGGTATAGGCCAGGGTACCTTCGGCGCCCACCAGCAGATGCGCCAGGTTCACACTGTTGTCGGCGGTGTAGGGCCGTTCGCTCTGGTTATCGAAGATATCCAGATTGTAACCGGCGACGCGACGCATCACCTTGGGCCAATGCGCGGCAATCTCGCCGGCATAACTGCGTGCCAGGGCTTCGGCGAAGATGGCGATTTCGCGGGCAGCGCTGCTCAGTTGCGGCACCGGGCCAAAATCCAGCAGGCGGCCATCCGACAGCCAGGCACTGATGCCCTGCACGTTATGCACCATGTTGCCATAGGCGATGGAACGCGAGCCGCAGGAATTGTTGCCGGCCATGCCGCCCAATGTGGCCTGGGCCGAGGTGGAAACATCCACCGGATACCACAGGCCATGCGGCTTGAGCGCGGCATTCAGATGATCCAGCACCATGCCGGGCTGCACCGTCACCTGCCGCTGCTCCACATCCAATGCCAGGATGTTGCGGATATGCTTGGAATTGTCGATCACCAGGGCGGTGCCGGTGGTCTGGCCGCATTGGCTGGTGCCGCCGCCGCGTGGCAAGACCGGCACTTTCATGTCACGGGCGATGTCGATGGCGCTGGCAATATCGGCTTCGGTCTTCGGCACCAGCACACCCACCGGCATGATCTGGTAGATCGAGGCATCGGTGGCATAACGGCCGCGCGAGGGCAGGTCGAACAACACCTCGCCTTCAGTTTCGTTTTGCAGCCGGCGGGCCAGCAGGTCACTGGTATCGGTATGGTGCTGTGGGGCAGCAGACATCACTTCACGCTTTCAGGTTTGCCGGATAAATCTCGCCGGCCCGCAGCAGGTCCAGGATGGTGTCACGCTTGCGATACAGATGCTGCACCAGCAGGGCTTTCATTGCCGCCGCATCATGCGCTGCCAGAGCCTCCACCATCTGCTCATGCTCCTGCACCGCCAATTGCCACTTGGTCTCATTCTGGTTGGTGCGGAAACGCAGCGACTGCACCCGCGCATTGATGGCGCGATAGGCATTGCCCAGTACCGGATTGCGCGCCGCATTGTTGATCGCAGAATGAATCCGCGCATTGATGCGGTAATAGCCGGAAAGATCACGGCGCGCGAAACAGGCCATCATCTCGTATTGCAGGGCGCGGATTTCGGTCAGTTCGGCATCGGTGATGCGTTGTGCCGCCAATTCGCCAGACATGCCTTCCAGCATCGCCAGTACTTCGAAGGTGTTCAGCACATCGGCTTCGGTCAGCTTCACGGCGATGGCACCGCGATTGGGCAGCAGGTCCACCAGACCCTCGGCGGCCAGCAGCTTGATCGCCTCACGCAACGGCGTGCGTGATACGCCCAGGCGTTCACAAAGTTCGCGCTCATTCAGCTTGGCGCCGGGCTGGATCAAACCTTCCACCAGCATGGTGCGCAGCCGCGCCGCCACCTGATCATGCAATCCCAACCGGGGGATCTCTACAATATCAGCCATGGCCTGCCCCTTGTTTCAGCTGCCGGACCAGCGCGGTGTCCGCTTGGCAACAAAAGCGGCAACACCTTCGCGGAAATCTTCGCTGCCGTAAACCTGGCGGACCAGATCGGCATCTGCAGCTTGCGCGTCATTGCCCAGGCGGCGCAACGCTTCCTTGGTGGCCTGCAAGGTCAACGGCGCCAAGCCCGCGATATGGCCAGCCAGGGTGGTGATCCGTTCCTCCAGCGCATCGGGCGGCACGATTTCCACATAGCCAGATGGTAGCGTTTCGGCTTCAGGCATTTCGGCTGCCAGCAGCATGCGGCAGACCCAGGCTTGCCCCAGCTTGAGGCACAGCCGGCGCAGATTGGCAGCGGAAAGGCAATTACCCAGCGTGCGGCCAATCGGCACGCCAAAGCGGCTGCCCGGCGTGGCAAGGCGCAGGTCGCAGGCATTGGCCAGTGCCATGCCGCCGCCCACGGCCCAGCCCTCGATCACAGCAAGGGTCGGTATCGGCAGGCTTTCCAATGCGCCAACAAACTCATCCACGCGCTTTTCGTAGGCGATGCCATCCTCACCTGAATTGAAATGCTGGAACTGCTCAATGTCGGTGCCGGCCACAAAGGCCTTGCCGCCAGCGCCGCGCAACACCGCCACGCGGATCGCCGGGTTGGCGGCAATGGCGGCGCAGGCGGCGGCAAGCTGCTCATACATCGCCCAGGTCATGGCATTACGCGCCGCCGGGCGGTTGAAGGTGACATGGGCAATGGCGCCATCCAGCACTAGATCGGTGCTGCCGGCTGGATCGCCCGGGCTCATGGCAAAAATGCTCCGCCGGCTCGCAGCCGCTGGCGCGCCGCTTCATCCAGGCCCAATTCGTCCAGGATTGCCTCGGTATGCTCGCCCAGCAGCGGCGGATGGCGCCGCACCTGCTGCGGTGTGCCGCGCAGCTTCACCGGAAAGCCGATATTCGGCACGCTGCCTTCAATGGGATGCGCGATTTCCATGCGCATCTGGCGTTCGCGGCCCTGTTCGCTGGCATAGGCCTGCGGGTAGCTATACATGGTGCCGGCCGGCAGGCCGGCGGCCAGTAATATGTCCACCCATTCATCCGAAGTCTTTTCAGCGAAAGTCTTTTCCAGTTCCTCGATCAGCACCGGGCGATTGGCCAGCCGCGCCGGATTGTCGATGAAGCGCGGGTCGGCGGCCAAATCCTGACGCTGCATCACATCACAGAGTTTGAGCCACAGTTTCTGATTGGTGGCGCCCATCACGAACCAGCCATCCTTGGAGCGCACCGCCTGATAGGGTGCACTCATCCGGTTGGCGGTGCCAACCGGTTCCGGCTCGCGGCCGGTGCCCCAATATTCCGCCGTGTCCCAGATCGAGAAGGCCAGCGCGGCATCAAACAGGGCGGCGTCGATATATTGGCCCTCACCACCATTCTTCACGCCAATATAGGCGGCCAGCACGGCATAGACGGTGAACAGGCTGCAACCGATATCGGCCACCGGCACGCCGGCCTTCACCGGCGGGCTGCCGGGATGGCCGGTCACGCTCATCACGCCCGACATCGCCTGGGCCATCAGATCAAAGCCCGGCCGGTCGGCCCAGGGGCCGCTCTGGCCAAAACCGGAAATGCTGGCATAAATCAGCTTGGGATTAAGCGGACGCAGATCGTCATAGCCGCAGCCCAGCTTGCGCATCACGCCGGGGCGGTAATTCTCCACCAGGATATCGGCGGTTTTCGCCAGGTCGTGAAACAATTCCCGGCCAGCCGGGCTTTTCAGGTTGATCGCAATCGAGCGTTTGTTGCGGTTCATGTTGAGGAAGCCCAGGCTGTCATTGCCCTTGAGCTTGAAGCCCATGGCGCTGCGGGTCTGGTCGCCGCTGCCGGGCGGCTCGATCTTGATCACATCAGCGCCAAGATCGCCCAGCAACATGCTGCAAAACGGCCCCGCCATCACCTGGCTGACATCCAGCACCCGCACCCCTTCCAGCGGCAGCGGGCGCGGCTTTTCGGCGGTGGCGTTCATTCCTTAGGCTCCGGCCTGCTGCGCCAGATAATCCATCGCCGCCTGCACGCCGCCCTTGTTATGCGGCAGCTTGGCCAAGCCCAGGCCCATTTCCACCCCGGCCAATGCGCCCAGGATGGTCAGGTCGTTGGTATCGCCCAGATGGCCGATGCGGAAGACACGGCCCTGCACCTTGCCCAGCCCGGTGCCGAGCGAGATGTCAAAATGCTCCAGCGCCACCTGGCGGAAATCATCGGCATTATGGCCTTCCGGCAGCAGGATGGCGGTGAGCGACGAGGAATAATCCTCTGGCTTGCGGCACAGGATTTCCAGCCCCCAGGCGGTGACGGCACGGCGCGTCGCCTCGGCATGGCGGTCATGGCGGGCAAACACATTCTCCAGGCCCTCTTCATGCAGCATGTCGATGGCTTCGGCCAGGCCGTAAAGCAGGTTGGTGCCGGGTGTGTAGGGGAAAAAGCCCTTGGCGTTATGCGGCAGCATTTCCTCCCACGACCAGAACAGCTTCGGGCTGCGCGAGGCCTTGGCGGCGGCCAGCGCCTTGTCGGAAAGCGCGTTGAACGACAGGCCGGGCGGCAGCATCAGGCCCTTCTGCGAGCCGGAAATGGTGACATCCACACCCCATTCGTCATGCCGGTAGTCAATCGAGGCCAGCGAGGAGATGGTATCCACCATCAGCAAAGCCGGATGCCCTGCCGCATCCATCGCCTTGCGGATCGCCGCAATGGGCGAGACGCAGCCGGTGGAGGTTTCGTTATGCACCACGCAAACCGCCTTGATCGCCTGCGCCTTGTCGTCGCGCAGGCGGGCCTCGATGGCGTCCGGATCGGCACCGGTGCGCCAGTCACCGGCGATGAATTCGGCATCCAGCCCCAGCTTGCCGGCCATGTTTTTCCAGAGTGTGGCGAAATGCCCGGTTTCAAACATCAGCACCTTGTCGCCGGGCGACAGCACATTCACCAGCGCCGCTTCCCAGGCTCCGGTGCCGGAAGCCGGGTAGATCACCACCGGATTGCTGGTGCGGAAGATGGTTTTCATGCCTTCCAGCACGCGGCGGCCCAGTTTCTGGAAATCCGGGCCGCGATGGTCGATGGTCGGCATGTCCATGGCGCGCAGAATCCGCTCCGGCACCGGGGTGGGGCCAGGGATTTGCAGAAAATGACGCCCTGCCTTGCGTGCGGCATTGCTGGCCATGATGTTGTTCCGTCCTTTTTTGTTTCGTTTGAACGCTACGCTACTGACCGGTTAACAATCCTGCCCGGCAAAAAATGCATTATGAATGCAAAATCCTGATACCTCAACTGCCTGGTATGCTGCCGATGCTGGGATCGCCATAGAACCATTGCGTCGGCGCCAGTGCCAGCCAGGGCACATAGGTGCAGATCATCAGCACGGTCAGCAGCACCACCAGGAAGCCGATATTGGCCTTGGTGGTTTCCCAGATATCCGATTTGGCAATGGAGCATGAAGCGATCAGCACTGAGGCGACCGGCGGGGTTTGCTGGCCGATGGCCAGGTTAAGGGTCAGCACCAGGCCAAAATGCACCGGGTCGATGCCCACCTCCTGGATCAATGGCAGCACCACCGGCACGGTGAGGATGATCGCCGCGGCCGAATGCAGGAACATGCCCAGGATCAGGAACAGGATGTTGAGCAGCAGCAGCACCATATAAGGATTGGTGGTGAAGCTGGAGATCGAACGCGCCAGAGCCTGCGGCACCTGGCTTTCGGTGAGGAAGGTGCCGACCAGGGCGGAAGCCGCCACCAGCAGCATCACCACGGCGGTTTGCAGCGCGCCATCCACCAGCGCCTTGTACAGCGCCTTCAGATCCAGTTCGCGGTAGATCACGATGGAGATGAACAGGGCTGCCACCACTGCCAGTGCGGCGCCTTCCGTCGCGGTGACAAAGCCGCCGAAAATGCCGCCCAGGATGATCACCGGCAGCATCAGCGCCCAGGCTGCTTCCTTGGTGGCCTGCACCAGATTGCTCCAATGGAATTTCTGCTCCACCGGAAACTTGTATTTCAGCGCATAGATATAGCTGGCCACTGCCAGGCCGAAGCCGCCGAGCAGGCCGGGCAGCAGGCCGGAGATGAACATCTTGACCACCGAAACCTGGGCCATCACGGCATACAGGATCATCGGGATCGACGGCGGCAGGATGATCGCCAGGCTGGAAGCCGAGGAGGTGACGGCGGCGGCGAATTCTTTGCTATAGCCACGGCTTTTCATTGCCGGAATCAGCAGCGAGCCAAGCGCCGCCACGCCAGCCACCGCCGAGCCGGAAATCTCGGCAAAGAACATCGAGGCGCCAACCGTGACCATGGCCAGGCCGCCGCGAATGAATCCCAGCAAGGCGGTCGCCAGCCCGATCAGGCGGCGCGAAATGGACGAGGAATTCATCACCCCGCCGGCCAGGATGAAGAGCGGGATTGCCAGCAGCGGGAAATTGGTGGCGCCCTCATACATCACCAGCGCGGTATTCACCAGCATGTCGCTGCCCTGGCTGGTCCAGATCGCCACCACGGCCACAACGCCCAACGCAATGGCGATCGGCACATTCAGCAGCACCAGGGCGAACAGGCCAACCAGCATATAGAGCATGATGCCAGACATCAGCGCTGCCCTCCCTTATCGGCCGGATTGCCGTTTTCCAGATTCTCCAGGGCCTCCTTCAATTCATGATCTTCAAAGCCGCCGCCGCGCGCCGCTGCCAGAACATCGGGCAGGCGCAGCAATTCGGCGATGATGAACAAAATCGCCGTCACCGGGATCACCGATTGGGTTATCTGCAATGAAACCCCCGGCAGCGACACCATTGTGCTGCCTTTGAGAATATCCACCACCTCAATGCCGGTGACAGCCAGCAGAATAAAAAAGCCGATCACCACGGCTTCGGCAAACAAAGCCGCTGCAACGCGCAGGCCACGCGGAAAGGCATTGACGATGCCGGGAAAGCCGATATGGGCGCCACGCAGGGCGGCCAGCGCACTGCCGTAATATGTCAGCCAGCACAGGCCGATGGATGCAATTTCGTCATACCACACCAATGACAGGCCGATGGCGCGAAATACAAAGCCCATCACGATGACGATGGTGAGCGCCGCCATCAGGAAGGCGGAGATCACTTCCAGCAAGCGGTCATAGCCGCGCCGGAAAGGCAGCAGCGGCGCAGGGTAAGCAGAGGTGGCGGACATGCTTTGGCTTTCAAAAATCAACGTGACGGAACTAAATGGCCCGCCGGTTTATATCGGCGGGCCATGTCGTGTCGGATCAGGAGCCGCCCTTGACCAGGCTCAGTGACTTGTCGACCAGTTCCTTGCCGCCCGGCACTTCCTTGGCGAACTGCTCATAAACGCCCTTGCTGGCGGCAACAAAAGCGGCCTTGTCCACCTCGTTGATGGTGATGCCGGCGGCCTTCATCTTGCCGAGCAACTCATCATCCAGCTTGGCGGCAATATCCAACGCCACTGGTTCCATTTCGATAGCGGTGTCTTTCAGCGCCTTCTGCACATTGGCCGGATATTTGGCCCAGGAGCGGCCGGCGGTGAGATAGGCCGGGGTGTAAACATGGCCCGACATGGAGAGATATTTCTGCACTTCCTGGAAGCGCGACGGATAAATCTGCGCCAGCGGATTTTCCTGGCCATCCATCACGCCGGTCTGCAAGGCTACAAACACTTCCGATAGCGCCATCGGGCTGGGTGTTGCGCCATAGGCCTGGAACATGCGCACCCGCCACACACCCTGCGGCACCCGCAGCTTGATGCCCTTCAGGTCATCCGGCTGCTTGATCGGGCGTTTGCTGTTGGTGATATGGCGCACGCCGTTTTCCCAAACGGCGATGATGTCGTAACCCTGCTTGGCGGCAATCGGTACCAGCGTGGGCTTGATCACGGCCTCGCGGATGCGCGCGGCATGGCCACGATCCTGCACCAGATAGGGCATTTCGAACACGCCGAATTCCGCCGCCACAGTGGTCATTACAGTGGAGGGCAGCGCCAGGTCGACGGTGCCGAGCTTGAGCTTCTTGAGCAATTCGGTATCGCCACCGAGCTGGCTTGAGCCATAGGTGGTTACCTTGGCGGCATTGCCCAGTTTGGCATTGGCGCGTTTGGCATATTCCTGGCTGGTCACGTCAAACAGCGAGCCCGGCTCGCCGACATGGCCGAGCTTGATTTCCAGCGTCTGGGCGCTGGCGGCAGCGGCAAACAGGGCTGTACCGAGAAAAGTGCAGGCGAAGCGGACCATCTGTCCCATTGGTTCCTCCTTGGGGTTTCCTCAAAAATTTTTGGGCCCGAAGGGCCGGTTGCCATTGCTACAGGCGTTGATCGCGAACCTGGCTCCCGGTGCCAGGGGTAATTTTGAATTATGAATGCAAATTATTTCGACTTTGGCAAGGCAATACTGTTTTATTGTCTCACGCTTGTGTTGTTTCGCCGTTTCGGAGCCGATCATGACCGACCTCAGCCTGGCCGCCGCGCGCCAGATTCTCGATACCGCTCAATTGCATGGCCGCAAGGCCGGGCTGAAGCCGCTGGCAATTGCCGTGCTGGATGCGCGCGGCGCGCTCAAGGCCTTTCTGGCCGAGGATGGCACCAGCCTGAAACGCGCCGAGGTGGCGCAGGGCAAGGCTTTTGGTGCCCTGGCGCTCGGCCTTGGCTCGCGTTCGATCCACAAGCGCGCCCGCGAGCAGGATTATTTCATCGCCGCCGTCAGCCATGTGGTGGGCGGCGCGCTGGTGCCGGTGCCGGGCGGGGTGCTGATCCGCGATGCCGGTGGCGCTGTGATCGGCGCGGTGGGGATTTCCGGCGATACATCGGATAACGACGAGGCCGCCGCCATTGCCGGCATCCAGGCTGCCGGCCTGGCGGCCGATCCGGGCGTGGATTGAACCGATGAGCGGCATGCTGGCCGGCAAGCGGGTGGTGATCACCCAGGCCGATACATTCATGGGGCCGACGCTTTGCGCGGTCTTTGCCGCCCATGGCGCCGTGGTGATTGCCGATGATCGTGTGCTTGCCGACCCGGCCTTGCCGGCGCAACTGATCGCGGCTGCCGGGCATGTGGATGTACTGGTGGCCAATCTGGCAATTCCGGCGCCTAGCACCCCGGCGGTGCAGGTGCAGGAAGATGAATGGCGCATGGCCTTCGCCCATATGGTCGATCCGCTGCCACGGCTCTGCCGCGCCGTGCTGCCGCAGATGCTGGCGCGCCAAAGCGGCAAGATTCTGCTGATGGGCAGCGCCTCGGCTTTGCGCGGCATGCGCAATGCCTCCACCTACAGCGCGGCGCGCGGCGCACAACTGGCCTATATCCAGGCTTTGGGCGTGGAAGTGGCGCCGCAGCAAGTGCAGGTCAACGCCATCGCGCAGAACTTTGTTGATAACCCGACCTATTTTCCAGAGAGCGTGCAGCAGAATCCGCGTTTCCAGGAACGGCTCAAACGCGAGGTGCCGCTTGGCCGCCTGGTGGCGCCGCAGGAAGATGCTGAATTCGCCGCCTATCTATGCAGCCCGGCCGCCAATTGCTTCGTCGGCCAGATATTCCCGGTCTGCGGCGGCTGGGCGCCACGCTGAAAAGCCGCTAATTTTGCCGGCGAATCAGCCCGAGGGAACCGCCATGATCCATGTTGTCGCCGTCATCACCGCCCAGCCCGGCCAGCGCGCCGCCCTGCTGGAACTGTTCAATGCCAATGTGCCGGCAGTGTTGGCCGAAGCCGGCTGCATCGAATATGGCGCGGCGGTGGATATCGATGCCATCGGCAAGGCGCAGGCGCGGTTTGGCGATGACAGCTTTGTGGTGATCGAAAAGTGGGAAAGCATCGAGCATCTGCGCGCCCATGCCGTGGCGCCGCATATGCAGGACTATGCCGCCAAGGCCAAGCCGCTGATCGCCAACCGCGCCATCCATGTGCTCGGCCCGGCCTGACGCCATAAAACAAATCCCGGCACGATAAATCTATGACCAGTTACGATGTTGTCATCATCGGCGGCGGGGTGATCGGCTCGTCCGTGGCCTATCACCTCAAGGCGCTGGCGCCGCAGCTTGGCGTGGCGGTGGTGGAGCGTGATCCGAGCTACAAGACCGCATCTTCGGCGCTTTCGGCTTCCTCGATCCGGCAGCAATTTTCCACCCCGGTGAATATCGCCATCTCGCGCTTCGGCATCGAATTCCTGCGCCGGCTGCCTGAGGTATTGGCAGTGGATGGCGAGCAGCCGGCCATCGGCCTGGTTGAGCCTGGTTATCTCTACCTCGCCACGTCGGCCGGTGCGGCGGTGCTGGCGGAAAATAACGCTATCCAGCGCGCTCATGGCGCCGACATCGCATTGCTGACGCCGGATCAATTGGCGGCGCGTTTTCCCTGGCTCGCCACGGGTGATCTGGCATTGGGCGCGCTGGGCCTGCGCGATGAAGGCTGGTTCGATGGCTATGGCCTGTTGCAGGCTTTCCGCAACAAGGCACGCGCGCTCGGCGTGGTCTATATGGCGCAGAATGTTGTAGCGCTGGAGCATGCCGCCGGCCGCGTCAGCCGTGTGAGGCTGGAGAATGGCGACAGCCTGACCTGTGGCCATGCCGTCAATGCCGCCGGGCCGCATGCCGGCAAGCTGGCCGCCATGGCCGGCCTGGATTTTCCGTTGGTGCCGGAGCGGCGCTGCGTGTTTGTGTTTTCCTGCAAGGACAGCCTGCCTGATTGTCCGCTGCTGATTGATACATCCGGCGTCTGGTTCCGCCCGGAAGGCGCTTATTTCATTGCCGGGGCGCCGCCGCGTGATGGTGATACACCCGAGCAACATGCTTCGCTTGAGGTTGATTACGGGCTATTTGAAGACGTGGTGTGGCCGGCTCTGGCCGAGCGCGTGCCAGCCTTCGAGGCGATCAAGTTCGTCAATGCCTGGGCCGGGCATTACGACATGAACCTGTTCGACCACAATGCCATTATCGGCCGCGCGCCGGGCTTCGAGAATTTTTATCTCGCCAACGGCTTCAGCGGCCATGGCATGCAGCAATCGCCCGCCGCCGGGCGCGGCGTGGCCGAACTGATCCTGCATGGCGGCTATCGCAGCCTGGATCTTTCCGAACTTGGCCCGGAGCGCCTGCTGCGCAACCAGCCGATCATCGAGAAGAATATTATCTAGCGCAAAGGCGGGAGCTTCGCGGCTGCCTCGCTCATCCCCGTCGTCATGCGCGGACTTGATCCGCGCATCCCTTTCTGCCCGGTCGGCTGAATTTTTGTCTGGCAAAAAACAGATCGCCGGGTCAAGCCCGGCGATGACGAACGAGAGGGCAATCCGGCTTCAGCCGATGCTCCAGCGCAGCGGCTGCTCGGCGGCGAATACCACCAGGCGGTCGCTGCCGAGCGGGATTTCGGCAGGCTGTTGCTGTGTAGCCTTGCGCAAGGTCAGCTTGCCGCTATTCACCGGCAGGCCATAGAAGCGCGGGCCGTTCAGCGAAGCGAAGGCTTCGAGCTGGTCGAGCGCACCTTCCTCCTCAAACACCTGGGCATAACACTGCATCGCCGTGGGCGCGTTGAAGATGCCGGCGCAGCCACAGGCGGCTTCCTTGGTATGCGCGGCATGCGGCGCCGTGTCGGTGCCGAGGAAAAAGCAGGCATCGCCCGAGGTGGCGACGCGGCGCAAAGCCAGCCGGTGTTCCTCGCGCTTGGCGATCGGCAGGCAGTAGAAATGTGGCCTTATGCCGCCGGTGAAAATATCCGTGCGGTTGATCATCAGGTGATGTGGCGTGATGGTGGCTGCCAGTTGCGGCGCATGTGCCTGCACAAAAGCCGCCGCCTCGGCGGTGGTGATATGCTCCATCACCACTTTCAGTTCCGGAAAATCCTGTAGCAGCCGGATCAGGATCTGGTCGATGAACACCTTCTCGCGGTCGAAGATATCAACACTGTGGTCGGTCACCTCGCCATGCAGCAGCAAAGGCATGCCGATCCGTTCCATCATCGCCAGAACCGGGCGGATTTTGGCGATATCGGTCACACCATGCTGTGAATTGGTGGTGGCCCCGGCCGGATAGAGCTTGGCTGCCACCCAGGCGCCGGTTTCATGGCCGTGGCGGATTTCCTCGGGCGCGATTTCGTCAGTCAGGTAGGCGGTCATCAGCGGCTGGAAATCGCTGCCGGCCGGCAAAGCGGCCAGGATGCGGTCGCGATAGGCCAGGGCCTGGGCCGCGGTGGTGACGGGCGGCTTGAGATTCGGCATCACGATGGCGCGGCCGAATTGGGCCGCCGTGTGCGGCACCACGGTGCCCAGCACGTCGCCGTCGCGCAGATGCGCATGCCAATCGTCGGGCTTGGTGATGACCAACTCGTTCGCGCTCATGATGCTCAAGGCTCCTGCAACAATTTTGTCCATTTTGGCAAAAAGCGCGGCTTACGGCCAGTGCGGGCGCGGGTATTGCGGGGCGTTTTATCCGCTTGCGGAAATGTTACTGGCTGCCTGTTCCGCCCGAGGCTAGGCTGGCTGGCAATTCGCCCCACCAATAAGAAGACATCCCGGAGGACAATCATGGCCAAGCTGAATGTGAATGGTCGCGTTGTGGAATACCAGGCCGAGGAGGATACCCCCTTGCTCTGGGTTTTGCGCGAGCAGCTTGGCCTGACCGGCACCAAATATGGCTGCGGCGTGGCGCAATGCGGCGCCTGCACGGTGCATGTGGATGGCGAGGCGATGCGCTCCTGTGCCATGCCGGCTGCCGGCTTTGACGAAAAGCAGAAGATCGTCACCATCGAAGGCCTGTCGCCGGATGGTTCGCATCCGGTGCAGAAAGCCTGGGCAGCGCTGGATGTGCCGCAATGCGGCTATTGCCAATGCGGCATGATCATGGCCGCTGCCGCCCTGCTCAAGAGCAAGCCGAAACCCACCGATGCCGATATCGATGCCGAAATCACCAATATCTGCCGCTGTGGCACCTATAACCGCGTCCGCGCCGCCATCAAGGCGGCGGCGGCCGGCTGAAGGGAGAGCAAGTCATGACCATGCTGAAACCGCTCTCGCGCCGCCATTTCCTCGCCGGTTCCGGCGCCGCCATCGGCGGGCTGTGTGTCGGCTTCCATATTCCGGCCCAGGCCAAGATGGCAAATGCCGGCGCCATGCCGCCCGAGATCAATGCCTGGGTGGTGGTGAAGCCGGATGATACCGTGGTGATCCGCATTGCCCGTTCCGAGATGGGCCAGGGCACACTCACCGGCCTGGCCCAGCTGGTGGCCGAGGAACTGGAATGCGACTGGTCGAAGGTGACCACCGAATACCCGACGCCGGGTCAGAATCTGGCGCGCAACCGCGCCTGGGGCAATTTCTCCACCGGCGGCAGTCGGGGCATCCGTGAATCGCATGAGTATGTGCGCAAGGGCGGCGCGGCGGCCCGCCTCATGCTGGTTCAGGCCGCAGCCGAACACTGGAAGGTGGCGGCGGCGGAATGTGTAGCCGCCAACAGCATCGTGACGCATCAACCCAGCGGCCGCAAATTACGCTATGGCGAACTGGCCGCCGCTGCCGGCAGGCTGCCGGTGCCAACCGACGTGGTGCTGAAAGACCCGAAGGACTGGAAAATCGCCGGCCAGCCGGTGAAGCGGCTGGATACGCTGGACAAGCTGACCGGCAAGCAGGTTTATGGCGCCGATCTGAAACTGCCCGGCATGCTCAATGCGGCAATCCGCGATTGCCCGGTTTTTGGCGGCAAGGTGAAAAGCGTTGACGAAGCCGTGGCCTTGCGCATGCCGGGGGTGAAGAAGGTGGTGCGGGTCGGCGACAGCGCCGTGGCGGTGGTGGCCGATAGCTGGTGGCGCGCCAAGAGCGCCCTGGATGCACTGCCGATCGAATGGGATGAAGGCCCGCATGCCAAGGCCAGCAGCGAAAGCATCGCCGCTTTCCTGCGCGAAGGGCTGGATGCCAAGGAAGCCGCCGTGGGCAACAAGCAGGGTGATGCGCTGGCAGTGCTGGCTTCGGCCAAGCGCACAGTGACGGCCACCTACGGCTATCCATTCCAGAATCATGCCTGCATGGAGCCGATGAATGCCACGGCGCTTTACACGGCGCAGAAATGCGAAGTGTGGACGCCGACACAGAATGGCGAGGCGGCGCTGGCAGCGGCTTCCGAAGCTGCCGGCCTGCCGCCAGCGCAATGCGAAGTCTACAAGCTGCATCTCGGCGGCGGCTTCGGCCGGCGTGGCGCGGTGCATGACTGGGTGCGTCAGGCGGTGCTGATCGCCAAGGAAATGCCGGGCGTGCCGGTGAAGCTGCTGTGGTCGCGTGAGGAGGATATGCTGCATGGCCGCTATCATCCGATCACGCAATGCAAGATGACCGCGGCACTGGATGAGCAGGGCGAGGTGACCGCACTGCATATGCGTATCTCCGGGCAATCGATTCTGGCCGGCATCTTTCCGCAGAATATCCGCAACGGCGTCGATCCCGTGGTGTTCCAGGGCCTCAATCCGGGCGGCGCAGAAGCCGCCATCGGCTATACTTTCCCCAACCTGCTGATCGACCATGCCATGCGCAATCCGCATGTGCCGCCGGGCTTCTGGCGCGGCGTCAACCTGAACCAGAACACCATCTACCTGGAATGTTTCATCGATGAACTGGCCCAGGCCGCCGGCAAGGACCCGCTGGAATTCCGCCGCAAGCTGATGGCAAATCATCCCAAACATCTGGCGGTGCTGAATGCGGCGGCGGAAAAGGCCGGCTGGGGCAAGCCGGCGCCTGCCGGCGTGTTCCGTGGCTTGGCGCAAACCATGGGCTTCGGCTCCTATGTTGCCGCCTGTGCCGAAGTCAGCGTGTCGAAAGCCGGGCAGATCAAGGTGCATCGTATCGTCGCCGCCACTGATCCAGGTTATGTGGTCAATCCGCAGCAGGTTGCGGCCCAGGTCGAAGGCTCTTTCGTTTATGGCCTGACGGCGGCTTTGCATGGCGAATGCACGGTGGCCAATGGCCGTATCGAGCAGGAGAATTTTGATACCTATCCGATGCTGCGCATGGACGAGATGCCGGCGGTGGAAACCGTGACGGTGCCATCGGGCGGTTTCTGGGGCGGTGTGGGCGAGCCAACCATCGCGGTGGCGGCGCCGGCGGTGCTGAACGCGATTTTTGCCGCCACCGGCAAGCGTATACGCACCCTGCCGCTCAAGCATCACGACCTTAAATCGGCGTGAGGCTGCGCTATGGTATTGCTGCGCTGCTGATGATGCTGGCCGAGCCAGTGGCAGCGCAGCAAATACAGGCGGCAGCGCAGCAAATCCAGGTGGTGCAGGATGGCATCCCGCTGGCTTTGGGCGGGTTTGCTGGCGATGCACAGCGCGGCCGCGCTATCGTGGCGGATCGTCAGAAAGGGCTATGCCTGCTCTGCCATAACGGGCCGTTTCCGGAGCAGCGTTTCCAGGGCAATCTGGCGCCCAGTCTGGCCGGCGCCGGCGCGCGCTGGAATGTGGCACAGTTGCGGCTGCGCATCGCCGATAGCCGCCGTCTCAATCCGGCCACACTGATGCCGTCCTATTACCGCACCGACGATCTGGTGCTGGTCGGCAAGGCCTGGGCCGGCAGACCGGTGTTGAATGAACAGGAGATCGAGGATGTGGTCGCCTTCCTTGCCACCTTGCGGGACTGAAACCATGCCGAGCCGGCGCCGGCTGCTGGGGGCTGCGCTTTTGCTGCCGGTATTCTCCATTGTGGCCCACCCGGCGCGGGCCACGCCGGCAGCCATGCAGGCGGCGATCCGTGAACTGGTAGGCGAAGCGCCGTTGCGCCAGGGCCGCATCAAGCTGGAGATTGCGCCGCTGGTGGAGAATGGCAATACCGTGCCGGTCACTTTGCAGGCCGACAGCCCGATGACTGCCGCCGATCATGTGCGCCGCATGGCTTTGTTCACTGAAGCCAATCCGCAGCCGCAGGTCGCGGTGTTCCATCTTGGCCCGCGTGCCGGCCGTGCCATGGTTTATACCCGCATGCGGCTGGCAACCTCGCAGGCGGTGACGGCGATTGCCGAGATGAGCGATGGCAGCCTGTGGCAGGATAGCGCACAGGTGATTGTCACACTGGCTGCCTGTGTGGAGGGCTGAACATGGCGCGCGCGCTGATCAACTTTCCCCGCAATGCCCGCAAGGGCGAGGTGATCGAGATCAAGACCATGATCTCGCATGTGATGGAAACCGGCTATCGCCCCGGACCGGATGGCACAGTGGCGCCACGCGACATCATCCGCCGCTTCACCTGCCATTATGCCGGCGAGGAAGTGTTCCGCGCTGATCTCTATCAGGCCATCGCCGCCAATCCGTTCATTGCCTTCACCACCATCGCCACCCAGAGCGGCACGCTGAGCTTCACCTGGGAAGGCGATAACGGCTTCCGCCAGAGCGAAACCATGGCCATCATCGTGGCATGAAACGTCTGGTTTTTCTGCTGCTGTTGCTGGCCGGGCCGGTGCAGGCCGATGAGCGCCGCTCGGGCTTTGCCGATATGAGCCGCGAAACCCAGGCGATGCAGCAGGATGATGCGCTCAATCCAGCCATGTTGTGGGTGGCGGAGGGCGAGGTTTTGTGGAACAGCGGCTCGCCTGCTTGCGCCAGTTGCCATGGCGCGCCGCAAGCCATGCGCGGCGTGGCGGCGCGCTATCCGGCTTATGATGCGGCCAGCGAAAAGGTTTTTGATCTGGCGCGGCGGGTAAATGCCTGCCGCAGCCGGCATCAGGGCCAGGCGCCGTTTGCGCCGGAGAGTGACGAGATACTGGCGCTGACGGCGCTGATCGGCCAGCAATCGCGCGGCCTGCCGTTGGCGCCGCCGGATGATGCGCGACTGGCGCCGCATCGCCAACGCGGCGCGATGCTGTATCGCCAGCGCATCGGGCAACTGAATTTCTCCTGTGTGCAATGCCATGACGACAATGCCGGCCGCCGCCTGGCCGGCAGCATCATCCCGCAGGGCCACCCGACCGGCTATCCGCTTTATCGCCTGGAATGGCAGGGCCTGGGTTCCTTGCAGCGCCGCTTGCGCAATTGCATGATCGGCTTGCGGGCCGAGCCTTTTGCCTATGATGCGGATGCGATGATCGAACTGGAATTGTATCTTGTTGAGCGTGCGCGCGGCATGCCGGTGGAAACCCCGGCGGTGCGGCCATGAGCGATATCACGGAATGCGGCGCGTCACCCTTCCTGGCCGGTTTCCGGCTGGTGGATGTGGCGCTGGAAAACGGCATCCGCATCCGGGCGGCGCTTGGCGGCAGCGGCCCGCCCTTGCTGCTGCTGCATGGCCATCCGCAAACCCATGCCACCTGGCACAAGATCGCGCCGGCCCTGGCTGAACATTACAGCGTGGTTGCCGCCGATCTGCGCGGCTATGGCGATAGTGCCAAGCCGGATCCGGGGGATTATTCCAAACGCGCCATGGCGGCCGATCAGGTGGCGCTGATGCGCCGGCTCGGCCATCAGCAGTTCCGCGTGGTGGGGCATGATCGCGGCGGCCGTGTGGCGCATCGCATGGCGCTGGATTTTCCCATCCTGGTGCAGAAGCTGTGCGTGATCGACATCGCGCCCACTGCCACGATGTATGCCCGCACCGACAAGACCTTTGCCACGCGCTATTTCTGGTGGTTCTTCCTGATCCAGCCGGCGCCTTTGCCGGAGCGCATGATCGGCGCCGATCCGGAATTTTTCCTGCGCCACCATATCAACGGCCAGAGCAAGACGCCGGGCGCCACCGGGCCGGCATTATTCGCCGAATATCTGCGCTGCTACCGTGATCCGGCGACGATCCATGCGATCTGCGAGGATTACCGCGCCGCTGCCGGCATTGATCTGGAGCATGATGCTGCCGATGCCGAGGCGCGTATCCAGGCGCCTGTGCTGGCGCTATGGGGTGCCAAGGGGGTGGTGGGCGCGCTCTATGACGTGCTGCAAACCTGGCGCGAGAAAGCCGTGGATGTGCGCGGCCGGGCGCTGCCTTGCGGCCATACCTTGCAGGAAGAATTGCCCGAGGAAACGCTGGCCGAATTGCTGGCCTTTCTGGGTGAAAAAAAGGAGGGACGGGATGAAACTTTATAATCTGAAAGCCGGGATGAATCCGCGCCGCGTGCGTATTTTCATGGCCGAAAAGGGCCTGCATTGCGAGACGGTGGATATCGACATGGAGGCGGGCGAAAACCGCCGCCCGGAATTTCTGGCCAAGAATCCGCTCGGCACCCTGCCGGTGCTGGAACTGGATGATGGCACCATCATAGCGGAATCGATGGCGATCTGCCGCTATCTTGAGGAACTGCATCCGGAGCCGGCCTTGCTTGGCCGTACCGCCCTGGAGCGCGCACAGGTGGAGATGTGGAACCGCCGCATGGAACTGGAAATCCTGGTGCCAACCACCAGCGTGTTCCTGCACACGCATCCATTCTGGGATGGCCGCATCACGCAATATGGCGATTACGGCCAGAGCTGCCGCGACCTGCTGCTCAAGCGCTTTGCCTGGCTGGATGGTGAAATCGCTGGCCGCGACTACATAGCCGGCAACAGCTACAGCGTGGCCGATATCACGGCGCAATGCGCGCTGATCGTGGCCAAAGCTTGCAAGCTGCCGGTGCCGCCGGAACTGGCCCATCTCACAGCCTGGTTCGCCCGCGTCAGCAGCCGGCCGACGGCGCGGGCCTAGAATGTATTGCGATTAGATTGCTGGCGGCTTCAGGCAAATTCCGCACGGATCATGTCGGTATGCTGGCCCAAGGCCGGCACTGCGCCTTGCGCAATCTGCTGGCGGCCGGCCGGGCGCGGAATTGCCACTGCCTCGCCATTGGGCAATGTCACCTCGGCACGGCGCAAAGCCGGATGCTGCGACAGATCGGCCACGGTTGACACATTGCCCCAGGCAATCTGTGCCGCTTCCAGGCGGGTGATCATCTGCTGGCGCGTTTCGGCGGCAAAAACCGGCGCGATCTCGGCATCCAGCGCGGCGCGATTGGCCACGCGCGCGGCATTATCGGCAAAGCGGGCATCATCGGTCAGGTCCGGTCGCGCCAGGGCGGCGCAAAGCCGTGCCCATTCGGCCGGATTCTGGATGGCGATGACAATCTGGCCATCCTGGCAGGCGTAAGGCCGGTAGGGATATATCGAGGCATGCGCCAGGCCATGACGATGCGTCTCGCGCCCGGCTGCTTCCAGATGCAGCAGCGGCACGCTCATCCAGTCGGCCATGGTGTCAAACATCGCCACTTCGATCTGCTTGCCGCGCCCGCTGCGGCTGCGTTCGATCAGGGCTTCCAGGATCAGCGCATGGGCCTGCATGCCGGTCGCGATATCGGCCACGCTGACGCCGACCTTGGACGGCACATCCGGCGTGCCGGTGACGGCGCAGAGGCCGCTTTCCGCCTGCACCAGCATGTCGTAGGCGCGCATGGCGCGATAGGCCGTGTCCTGGCCATAACCCAGGATATCCACCAGGATCAGGCCGGGATTATGCGGGTGCAGATCGGCGGCACCCAGCCCAAGCCGGGCGGCAGCGCCGGGCGCCAGATTCTGCACAAACACATCGGCCTTCAGCAGCATGCGGCGCAGTATGCCTAGATCATCGGCGGCCTTGAGATCGAGCACGGCGCTCTGCTTGCCGCGATTGAGCCAGGCGAAATAGGCGCTGGTGCCTTGCACCGCCTTGTCGTAATGCCGCGCCGTCTCGCCCTCGGCGCGTTCGATCTTCACCACCCGGGCGCCGCCATCGGCCAGCCTCAGCGTGCAGACCGGCGCCGCCACCGCCTGTTCGATGGCTACAACCAGCAGGCCGTCCAGCGCACCCATGGTGTCAATACGAACGCGGCATGCCAAGCACATGCTCGGCCAGGAAACTGAGGATCAGGTTGGTGGAGATCGGCGCCACCTGATACAGCCTTGTCTCGCGGAATTTGCGCTCGATATCAAATTCCTCGGCAAAACCGAAGCCGCCATGGGTCTGCACGCAGGCTTCGGCGGCGGCCCAGGAAGCTTCGGCGGCCAGCATCTTCGCCATATTGGCCTCGGCGCCGCAATCCGCGCCGGCCTCGAACAATTCCGCCGCCTTGTGGCACATCAGTTCGGCAGCACGCATCTGCGCATAGGCGCGCGCGATGGGGAACTGGATACCCTGGTTCTGGCCGATCTTGCGGCCGAATACCACGCGCTCCTTGGCATAGGCGCTGGCTTTCTCGATGAACCATTTGGCATCACCGATACATTCGGCAGCAATCAGGATGCGTTCGGCATTCATGCCGGAGAGGATGTAGCGGAAGCCCTTGCCTTCCTCGCCGATCAGGTTCTCCGCCGGTACGCGCACATTGTCGAAGAACACTTCCGTGGTGGAATGGTTCATCATGGTGCGGATCGGGCGGATGGTCAGCCCGGCCTGGCGGGCCTGCTGCATGTCCAGGATAAAGACCGACAGGCCCTCGGTGCGCTTTGCCACCTTGTCCTTCGGCGTGGTGCGTGCCAGCAGCAGCATCAGGTCGGAATATTCCGCCCGCGAGGTCCAGATTTTCTGGCCGTTCACCACGTAGTGGTCGCCCTGGCGCTCGGCGAAGGTGCTGAGCGAGGTGGTGTCGGTGCCGCTGCCCGGCTCGGTGACGCCAAATGCCTGCAAGCGCAACTCGCCGCTGGCGATGCGCGGCAGATACTGCGCCTTCTGCGCCGCGCTGCCATGCCGCAATAGCGCGCCCATGATATACATCTGGGCGTGGCAGGCGGCGCCGTTGCTGCCGGAACGCTGCATTTCCTCCAGGATTGCCGCCGCCGCCGAAAGCGGCAGGCCGGCGCCGCCATATTCCTCCGGGATCAGCGCCGCCAGATAGCCGGCTTCGCCCAAAGCCTGCACGAATTCCTTCGGATAGGCCATCTCGCGATCCAGCTTGCGCCAGTATTCACCGGGGAAGCGGGCGCAGAGCTTGCGGATCTCGTCGCGGATTTCGGGGAAGCTTTCAGTTGGCTGGCGCATCTTAATACCCCAGTGACTTCGGCAGCCAGGTGACGATATCCGGGAAGGCGATCAGTGCCACCAGCAGGATCAGCATGGCAAGCACAAACCAGATCACCCAGCGCACGGTCTGTTCAATCGGCACACGTGCCAACCTGGCTGCCACCATCAGGTTGACCGCCATCGGCGGGGTGAATTGTCCGATAGCCACCATATAGGTGAGCAGCACGCCGAACCAGACTGGGTCCCAGCCGAAGCCACGCATGATCGGCAGCAGCAGTGGAACAAAAATCAGGAAGATCGACACGCCATCCAGCACCATGCCAACGAGCAACAGCACCACAACGATAACGGTCAGGGTGGCATAGGAGCCGAAGCCGGAAGCGGTCACCAGCTTGGCCAGCGGATCGATGATGCCAAGCGTTGAGACTGCATAGGCGAACACACTGGCCAGGCCCAGCACCACCATGACGATGCCCGAGGTTTCGGCCGCTTCCACCAGGATCGAACCGATATCGCGTATCCGGATGGTGCGATGGATCACCATGCCGACGAACAGGCCGTAGAACACTGCCACCACGGCGGCCTCGGTGGGGGTGAACCAACCAGCGCGCATGCCGCCCAGGATCAGGATCGGCGCCACCAGGCCCCAGCTTGCTTCATACAGCGAACGCCAGAAGGGCGGGCGCGGCTGGTTCTTTTCGCTGGCACCGAAGCCATATTTGCGCGACAGCCAGACAGCGGGCACCATAAGTGCCAAACCGGTCAGAATGCCCGGGATGATACCGGCGGCAAACAAAGCCGGCACCGAAGCGCCCGGCACCAGCACGGAATAAACGATAAAGGCTATCGAGGGGGGGATGATGATATCCACCGCCGCAGATGAGCCGATCACGCTGGCAGAGAAAGCCGGCGGATAGCCGGCACGAGCCATCGCCACCAGCATCACACTGCCCACGGCAGCGGCGGTGGCCGGGCCGGAGCCGGAAATGCCGCCAAGCAGCATGGCCACACTGATCGCCACCACCGGCAGCATGCCGGGGCCACGCCCGACCAAGGCAGTGGCAAAATTTACCAGCCGTTGCGCCACGCCAGAGCGATCAAAGATGACACCGACCAGGATGAACATCGGCAAGGCCAATAGCGGATATTTCGCCAGGCTGGGAAAGAAGTTGTTGGGAATCGACATCATGCCGAGATCGGCAAAGCCGATGCCGATGGCGCCGCCGAGCAGCAGGGCAACGCCGATGGGAACGCCCATCAGCATCAGGATGCCAAAAACCAGGAAGATGCTGAACGCGATCATGCCTGCCGCCGCACTTTGAGGAATTGCTGAACTGCCCGCAAGGTAAGCGCCAATCCGAGAACCGGCAGCCAGATACTGTACCACCATTGCGGTAGGCCAATGCCGGGTGAGGTGACTTCAAAGCGGTAATCATCGTAAGCAAAACGACTGCCCAGGCCAGTCAGAATGGCAAAAGCCAGCGCGCTCGCCAGGGCAGAGCATTGCGCCAGAAAGTGGCGCCGTTCAGCTGATCCGGTCAGAAAGAAGATCTCGATCCGGATATGTCGATCGCGGATCACGGCTGCACTTGCTGCCGCCATGGTCAGGATCACCATCAGCCCGGTGGAGATTTCCTCGGTCCAGGCAAAGGACTGGTCGGTGAAATAGCGCGCCAGCACATTAGCGAAAGTGATCAGGGCAAGCAGGCCTAGCGAGAAGCCGGCAAGCCAGTCTTCCCAGCGCAGCTTTTCGGCGGTTGGGGCCGCCGGGCCGGGTTGCGGTTTCATCGATGTCGACATCCGCGATGCCTCCTCACACGCTAGGTCTACGCTGGGGCTTTACGTTGGCTTTACGCACTCCCCGGATAAACAAAGGCCGGGATAAACCCGGCCTTTGCCGCTTGCGTTATCGGGCCGTGTGGCCGGATCAGGCCTTCTTGCGCGAAGCCGCCACGGCGGCTTCGGCCTGCTTCACCAGATCGGCGCCGATTTCCTTGGTCCACTTCTCATAGGCCGGCTTCACCGCCGCCTTGAACGCATCCTTTTCGGCCGCGCTCAGTTCGGTGACGGTAACGCCGAGGCCCTTTACTTCATTCACCAGGGCGAGGTCGCCCTGCACCAGGCCCTTGCGGGCGATGGCGATTTCCTGCTTGCCGGCATCCATGGCTGCCTGGCGCACGATGTCGCGGTCCTTGGCCGACCAGGAATTGAACACATCCTTGTTGGCGGCAAAGATCAGCGGATCGGCAACATAGCCCCAGCGGGTGACAAACTTCTGCGCCAGGTTATGCAGCTTGGCGGCGGTGAAGATGTGCAGCGGGTTTTCCTGGCCTTCCACGGCGCCGGAAGCCAGCGCCGGCTGGGCATCGGCCCAGCTCATCTGGGTCGGATTGGCGCCCAGGGCGGTGAAGGTGTCGTTGAAGATCGGCGAGCCGACAACGCGGAACTTGAGGCCCTTCATATCGGCCGGGGTGCGGATTTCGCGCTTCGAATTGGTCACTTCGCGGAAGCCGTTCTCGCCCCAGGCCAGCGGCACCACGCCGGCCTTCTCCACCAGGTCCATCATCTGCTTGCCGATCGGGCCCTGCACCAGGGCATCCAGGCCGGCATGGTCCTGCGCCAGGAACGGCATTGAGAACAGGTTGAGCTGCTTGAGCTGCGGCGACCAGTTGATAGTCGAGCCGATGGCGAGGTCGATCACGCCCTGGCGCATGGCGTTGAATTCGCGGGTCTGATCGCCGCTGACCAGCGACGCACCCGGATACATCTTGATGTTGATGCGGCCCTCGGTGCGCTCACGCACCAGGTTGCCAAGGATTTCGCCACCCTGGCCCCAGGGGAAGGGCAGGCCGACCACGGTGGAGAGTTTGTATTCGGCCTTGTAGCCGGCTTGTGCCCAGGCTTGGCGCAGACCGATCAGAGCAGGGGCGGCAACGAGGCCAAAGCTGGCAACGCCCGCCTTGAGCAGGGTACGACGATTCATCGGGTATTTCCTCCGTTTCCCAGATACACAGCGGAAGGTTCAGTCCTTCCAGTTCAAATGTTTACAAATGATTGCCCTAAACTTTGCACAGCTTCTGCGGCAATTCCAGCCCCTTGCGCCCTATTTGCCACGCTTGAGCAGGGCCCGGGCGCGTTCGGCGATACGCGCCGGCGTCACCCGCACCTCGGCTTCCAGCTTCGGCGCATAGCCCACCGGCAGGCGCAGGCCACCCAGCCGGCTCACCCGCGCCTCGCTCTCCTCGGCCAGGGTGGCGGCGATTTCGGCGCCAAAGCCGGCCACCTGCACGGCTTCATGCGCAATCAGCACATGGCCGGTGCGGGCGGCGGAAGCCAGCACGGCGGCGCGGTCCCATGGCCACAGGCTGCGCAGGTCGATCACCTCGGCCTCAATGCCCTCTGCGGCCAATGTCGCGGCAGCTTCCAATGACCAATGTACGGCGCGGCTCCAGGTCACGATGGTCAGGTCGCGGCCCGGGCGGCGGATTGCCGCCTTGCCGATCTCGGCCGGCATGGCCGTGTCGACCTCGCCTTCCATACCCCAGAGTTCCTTATGCTCAAAATACGTCACCGGATCGCCGCAGGCGATGGCGGCTTTGAGCAGGCTGTAATTATCCTGTGCCGTGGCCGGCGCCAGCACCACGAGGCCCGGCACATGGGCGAACCAGCTTTCCAGCGATTGCGAATGCTGCGCCGCCGAGGCGCTCCAGATGCCGATGGGCATGCGGATCACCGCCGGCACGCGGCCCTGGCCGCCAAACATGAAGCGATTCTTGGCCGCCTGGTTGACAATCTCATCCATGGCGCAGAGGGCAAAATCCACCACGCGCATTTCCACCACCGGCTTCAGCCCGGTCAGCGCCATGCCCACGGCGGCGCCGACAATGGTGGCTTCCGAGATCGGCGTGTCCATCACCCGCTCGGTGCCAAATTCCTGCTGCAAGCCGCGATACTGGCCGAAGATGCCGCCACGACCGATATCCTCGCCCAAGGCCACCACGGTGGGGTCACTGCGCATTGTGTCGCCCAAGGCCGCCACGGCGGCGCCGGCATAAGTCATCACAGCCATTGCCCGGCCCCCGTATCCTGAATCTGCGTATAGGCGGCCTCGAGCTCCGGCCAGGGTGCCGCCGCCGCACTGGCCAGCGCGGCTTCCACTTCCTGGCGCGCTTCGGCCAGAATGGCATCAATGGCGGCATCGTTCATGCCGCCGGCCAGCATCTGGCGCCGGGCGATCAGGAACGGGTCGTTGCCGAGCGCCGCCTGCAATTCAGCCGGGTCGCGATAGCTTGCCGGGTCCACCGAGACATGGCCCTTGAAGCGATAGGTCTTGGCATGCAGCAGGCGCGGACCCTTGCCGGCACGGATATCGGCAATCAGCTGCTTGGCGGCTTCATGCACCGCCCAGGCATCATTGCCATCCACCATTTCGGCCGGGATGCCATGGGCGCGGGCGCGGGCCGCAGCACCTTCGCCGGCCGACATCGGCCCGGTCTTGGTGGTGGCCGACCATTGATTGTCTTCACACACGAACAGGATCGGCAGCTTGAAGGCGGCAGCCCAGTTCAGGCTTTCGGCAAACGGGCCGCGATTGATCGCGCCATCGCCAAAGAAGGTGACCGCAATGGCATCCTGCTTGCGGATCTTGATTGATTGCGCGGCGCCCACGGCAATCGGGATGCCGGCTGCCACCACACCATTGGCGCCCAGCATGCCAACCGAGAAGTCGGCGATATGCATTGAGCCGCCACGGCCGCCGCAGAAGCCGCTGGCGCGGCCAAACAGCTCATGCATCATGCCGGCCAGATCGGCGCCCTTGGCCAATGTGTGGCCATGGCCGCGATGCGTCGAGGTCAAGTAATCCGCCGGCTTGAGATGGGCGCAAACCCCGGCCGGCACGGCTTCCTGGCCGGTGGAAAGGTGCAGCGGGCCGCGCACCTGGGCGGTGCCGGCGGCGGCCTGGCCAAAAGCGGCAACGCCGCCCTTGCTGGCGGCTTCGGCGGCATCTTCGAAGGCGCGGATACGGCACATGGTGCGATACAGCGCCACCAGGGTGGGCAGCGCAATATTGCTGGCGGTGGCTGGAATGGTCTGGGTCAAAGCGCCGGTTCCCGGTTTTCTATTTGCTGGGGCCGTTGTTGATAGCAAAGCCCGGGGCATCGGTTCAATGGCGCCGGCTGTTCAAACGAACGGTTGTAAGAATATTCTCATATGGTAGGTATGCCCTAAGGAAACTGCCCGACTTTCGCCAGGGTTTGGAAGGAAGCCATTGTGAGCAATACCAAGCGGGCAGCGGCCAAAGTGCAAAGCCCGGCCCTGGCTGTGGCGGCCGAGGCTGAGCCGGGCGGCGAAAGCCGCGCCCTGGCGCGCCGCCGCATCATCATCACCGAAGCCGCCAAACAATTCGTCAAGCAGGGTTTTGACGGCACCTCGATGCGCGACATTGCGGCAGCCTCCGGCATCATGGCCGGTTCGCTGTATTACCATTTCGCTTCCAAGGAAGAATTATTCGTGGCGGTGCATGGCACCGGCATGGATCTGATCGAGAAGGCGGTGCGCCGCGCCATGGCCGGCTTGGACGATCCCTGGCTGCGGCTGGAAGCGGCGGCGGCGGCGCATTGCGAAACCATGCTGGGCGGCTCGGATCTGGGCGCCATCGTGACGCAGCATTTCTCGCCCTCGATGGCCAAGATCAAGCCGGAGCTGATTGCCCAGCGCGATAAATACGAAATCCTCATTAAGCAATTGGTGGCCGATCTTGACCTGCCGCCCAGCATTCCGCCGGCCGTGTTCCGGCTGCATTACCTTGGCGCCCTGAACTGGCTGCCGACCTGGTATCGCCCCGGCCAGGGCCTGCCGGTGGCGCAATTGGGAAAGCTGCTGGTGGCGATGCTGCGCGGTGCCGGCGCTTTTCCTGATCTGACGCTGGGCGCCGAGCCGGTGTTGCCGGCACGTAAGCCAAAGCGCAAATAACTCAATATATCCGGCGGCCATCCTGGTCGTAGAGATGCGAATAGGCGGCGATGATGCCGCCGAGGCCCGGATGCTGAAACGGCAGGAACAGGTTTTCGATCCGGGCCCAGTCGCGTTGTGCGATCATGCGCGGCTTGCCGCGCCGGAAATTCGGCCGCACCTGAGCAATCGCATCGGTATAGCGCTGGGTATAATCCGGCTGCCCGGCCAGATGCGGCCAGATTTCGTCAAACCACTTGCCTGTTGTCTCATGGCCAAACGAGGCGACGATGCGGGTGCCAACCAGCCGGTAGCGCAGGCGTCGCGGCGCCTCGTGCACTTCCACCACCCACAGGCAGGCCAGATGCTGCGGCACCTGGATTGGATCAAAGCTGCGCCAGGGCGGCAGGCCGCCGGCGGCATCGCGCAGCAGCTGCCAATATTGGAACAACGCCACATGATCGGCGCCATAAGGCGCAAGCGCCTCGGCGGCCTCAATCGGGAATGTTGTGTTGTCGATGCTGGTCATGGCGTGGCTATGGCCCGCTATACAACGCACTGCGTAGGCTGTCGAATCGATAATTCGACTTAGCGTTATGCTTGCGGCAATCCGCCACGCGGCAAATTGCCGGATGGCTATGACGGCTGGAATATGTGAAATTCAGCCCATTCGCAGCAACACTTCGGGTGGAAGATGGACCTGCTCCTCGATGCCGTGTTTCTGGCCCGGGCGCAATTTGCCTTCACGGTTGCCTTCCATATCGTGTTTCCAGCCTTCACCATCGGCCTGGCGAGTTACCTTGCCGTGCTGGAAGGGCTGTGGCTGTGGACCGGCCGCGAGGTCTATCTCCAGGTCTTCCGCTTCTGGCTCAAGATTTTTGCCGTCAGCTTCGGCATGGGCGTCGTCTCCGGTCTGGTGATGAGCTACCAGTTCGGCACCAACTGGTCGGTGTTTTCCGACAAGGCCGGCCCGATCATTGGCCCGCTGATGGGCTATGAGGTGCTATCGGCATTTTTCCTCGAAGCCGGCTTCCTGGGCGTGATGCTGTTCGGCATGAACCGGGTCGGCAAGCGGCTGCATTTCACTGCCACGCTGATGGTAGCGTTTGGCACATTCCTCTCGGCTTTCTGGATTCTGGCGGTGAATAGCTGGATGCAGACCCCGGCCGGCTATGCCATTGCACCGAATGGCCAGTTTGTGCCGGCAGACTGGTTTGCGGTGATCTTCAATCCGTCCTTCCCCTATCGCCTGGTGCATATGGTGCTGGCGGCCTATCTCACCACTGCCTTTGTGGTTGGCGCGGTTGGTGCCTGGCATCTCCTGCGCGATAGCGGCAATGCCGCCGCGCGGGTGATGTTCTCGATGGCGATGTGGATGGCGGCCATCGTGGCGCCGGTGCAGATCGTGGCCGGCGATTTCCACGGCCTCAACACATTGCAGCACCAGCCGGCCAAGGTGGCGGCAATGGAAGGGCATTACGAAACCCACCGGGGCGCACCGCTGATCCTGTTCGGCTGGCCTGATAACAAGGCGGCGGAAACCAAATACGCTATCGCCATCCCCAAGCTGGGCAGCCTGATCCTGACGCATGACTGGGAGGGTGAGGTGAAGGGCCTGAAGGCCTTCCCACGTGAGGATTGGCCGCCCACCGCTGTGGTGTTCTGGAGTTTCCGCATCATGGTCGGTATCGGCCTGCTGATGGCACTGCTCGGCGCGGTCACGCTGCTGTGGCGCTGGCGCGGGCGGCTTTATGCGGCACCCTGGCTGCATCGTTGTGCCCTGGTGATGGGGCCAAGCGGCTTTGTTGCCGTGCTGGCCGGCTGGGTCACCACCGAAGTCGGGCGCCAGCCCTATACCATCTATGGCCTGCTGCGCACGGCGGATTCCGTTTCGCCCATCGCCCTGCCCGGCGTGGCTGCCTCGCTGGTTGCCTTTGTGGTGGTGTATTTCATCGTCTTTGGTGCCGGCATCTTCTACTTGCTGCGGCTGATGGCCAAGCAGCCGGGGCCGGAGATGCTGCATGAGCCGGCAGTGGAAGCGCCGTTGCGCAGCGCCGGCAGCGCGCCGGTGGTGGATCTGCTCAGCGACGGCAAACAAGCCGAAATACAGGGAGGCCGGCCATGAGTCTCGATCTGCCGCTGATCTGGGCCGGGCTGATCGCCGTGGCCATCCTGGCCTATGTGATCCTGGATGGCTTTGATCTTGGCGTCGGTATGCTGTTTCCATTGTTCAAGCGCGAAGCCGAGCGCGACACGCTGATGAATTCCGTCGCCCCGGTCTGGGATGGCAACGAAACCTGGCTGATCCTGGGCGGTGGCGGCCTGCTGGCGGCGTTTCCGCTGGCTTATTCCATCGTGCTGCCGGCGCTGTATGCACCACTCACGCTGATGTTGCTGGGCCTGATCTTCCGCGGCGTGGCGTTTGAATTCCGCTGGCGCACCACACGCTGGAAAGCCGTGTGGGACTGGAGCTTCGCGGTGGGTTCCTATATCGCCGCCTTCACGCAGGGCATCGCGCTCGGCGGCCTGATCCAGGGTATCAAGGTATCGGGCCGCGCCTATGCTGGCGGCTGGTGGGATTGGCTCACCCCGTTCAGCCTCGCCACCGGGCTGGCGCTGGTGCTGGGCTACAGCCTGCTCGGCGCCTGCTGGCTGATCATCAAGACGGATAGCGAGATTCAGGCGCGCTGCTACAGCCTGGCGCGCCGCCTGGCGCTGGGGCTGGTGGTCATGATCGGCCTGGTCAGCCTGTGGACACCGTTTCTCGATCCACGCTTTTTTGCCCGCTGGTTCCACTGGCCCGGCCTGGCGCTCACCGCGCCGATGCCGCTGCTGGTGTTGGCCGCTGCCTGGGCCTTGTGGCGCGGCTTGCAGGATAAGCGCCGCGAAAAACAGCCATTTCTGGCGGCATTGGCGTTGTTTGTGCTGTCCTATCTCGGCCTTGGCATCAGCTTCTGGCCGCTGATGGTGCCGCCGGATATCACCATCTGGCAGGCAGCGGCGCCCGATGCCAGCCTGGGTTTCCTGCTGGTGGGGGCGGTCATCCTGCTGCCGGTAATCCTGGGCTACACGGCCTATGCCTATTGGGTGTTTCGCGGCAAGGTGGATAAGAATGCCGGCTACCACTGATTCAAAAGCCGGCGAAGCACCGCTGGCGCGGCGCCTGCTGTGGTTCGTGGCGCTCTGGGCTGGCGGTGTAGCCAGCGTGGCTCTGGTCGGTTTTGCCCTGAAATGGTTGCTGCGGCCGTAACTTTCTCACGCTTGCCTTTATGATGATCATCATCATATTGTGCCGTATGAACAGCCAGCCAAAAGCCACCAGCCGCAAACAGGAAACCCGCGAAAAGGTGCTGGCCGCTGCCGCCCGCGCCATCCGCGAGCAGGGGCCCACCCGGGTCGGGGTGTTGGAAATCATGCGCGAAGCCGGCCTGACTCATGGCGGCTTCTACGCCCATTTCACCTCCAAGGACGATATGGTAGCGGCGGCCATCGATTGGATGTTTGCCACCACCCGGGCGCGCAAAGCGGCCCGGGCCGAACGCGATCCGGCCAGCGATACACTGGCGCAATGGATCACGGAATATGTTTCGCCGCGCCACCGCGACGATGCCGGCCAGGGCTGCCCGCTCACCACGCTGACCAATGATATCCGCCATGCCAGCGCCCCGGCCCGCGCCGCTTTTGATGCCGGCGCCGCCGCCATGATCGGCCGCATCGCCGCCCGCCTGCCGGCGGATGAGCCTGAACCGGATAAGCGCGCCATGGCGATCCTGGCCCAGATGGTGGGGGCGGTGGCCCTGGCCCGCGCGGTCAGCGACCCGGCTTTGTCGGATGCCATCCTGGCCGCCACAAGCCAAGACCTGGTGCAGCCATGAGCCTGGCTGCCAGCCCCGCCAGCGCTGCGGCAAGCCATCGTGAAACCCTGCTTGGTGGCGCTATCCTGCCCACATTGCTGCGCCTCACCATCCCCACCACGGTGGCGATGCTGGCCACGGCATTAGCGGCGGTGGCGGAAACCACCTATGTCGGCCTGCTCGGCGTGGCGCCGCTGGCGGCGATGGCGCTGGTTTTCCCGATGGCGATGCTGATGCAGATGATGTCGGCCGGCGCCATGGGCGGCGGCGTATCCTCGGCGATCAGCCGTGCCATCGGTGCCGGTGATATAAACCGCGCCAATGCGCTGGCTTTGCATGCCATCGCCATTGCCGGCATTGCCGCTGCCGTGTTCACGCTGTTTTTCCTCAGCCTCGGCCCGGCGATCTATGCCCTGCTGGGTGGCCGCGGCGAAGCACTGGCGCAGGCCGTGGTTTATTCCAACACCTTGTTCATCGGCGCGATCTGCATCTGGATGTTCAACACGTTGTCATCGGTGCTGCGCGGCACCGGCAACATGAATGTGCCATCGCTGCTTGGCCTGCTGGTGGCCGGCGCCCAGGTGGTGATCGGCGGCTGCCTCGGGCTTGGCTTGGGGCCGTTGCCGCGCCTCGGCATGGTTGGTTTGGCGCTGGGCCAGTTGCTCGCTTTTGGCGGCGGCGCGCTGGTCTTGCTGTGGTTCCTGCGGTCCGGCCGTGCCCGGCTGCTGCTGCGCTTTCGTGGCACCAAGTTTCAGCGCGGCATGTTCATGGATATTCTGAAAGTGGGTGCCATTGCCTGCCTGTCGCCGTTGCAGACCGTGGCCACGGTGCTGGTTTTCACCGGCCTGGTGGCGCGTTTCGGCACCGAGGCTCTGGCCGGCTACGGCATCGGCGCGCGGCTGGAATTCCTGCTGGTGCCGATCGCCTTCTCGGTCGGCGTGGCTAGCGTGCCGATGGTGGGCATGGCGATTGGCGCCGGGCTGGTGGCGCGCGCACGCCGGGTGGCCTGGACCGCCGGCGGTGTGGCCGCCCTGGCGCTGGGCCTGATCGGCCTGGTGGTGGTGGTGGCACCGGATCTGTGGGCTGGGCTGTTCACCCGCGATGCGGCGGTGCTGGATGTGGCGCGGCAATATCTGGTGGCGGCCGGGCCGGGCTTTGCGCTGTTTGGTGCCGGGCTGTGCCTGTATTTCGCCTCGCAGGGCGCCGGGCGTATTGTCGGCCCGGTGCTGGCGGCCAGCGCCCGGCTGCTGCTGGTGATGATCGGCGGCTGGTGGCTCACCAGCATCGCCGCGCCGCTCTGGACCCTGTTTGCCCTGGCCGGCGCAGCCATGGCGCTTTATGGCTTTGCCACGGCCGGCGCGGTGTATTTCACCCGCTGGGGCAAAGCCTGATTAGCTGCCAGTGATCAGCCGCCAGTGAAATCCGGCTTGCGCTTGGCGCGGAAGGCGGCCACACCCTCGGCAAAATCGGCGCTGCCAAAAGCCGTCGCTTGGGCCGCCGCCTCGGCATCGAGAAAGGCTTCCAGCGGCAGGCTGTAGGCGCGTTGCAGCAGATGTTTGGCCAGCCCATAGGTGATCGTGGGGCCGGCAGCCAAGGCCGTGGCCTGTTCCAGCGCCGCGTCGAGCAGCCTGTCGGGCGCCAGCACGCGGCTGGCCAGGCCGATGCGCAGGGCTTCCTCGGCATCGATATCGCGGTTGGAAAACAGGATATCCTTGGCCCGCAGCATGCCCACGGCGCGCGGCAACGTGTAAGCCAGGCTCAGATCAGGCACCGCGCCGATGCCAAAAAAGCCGGCGCGGAATTTGGCATCCGCCGCCACCAGCACATAATCGCCGCACAAGGCCAGGGCGAAACCGGCGCCGGCGGCGGCGCCGTTCACGGCTGTGATCACCGGCTTGCGTGCGTTGAGCAGCGGCAGCAGCCAGCGGTAATTCGCCTGCATGCGCTGCTGGGTGGCCAGCGCGCCGCGATCATCCATGCTGCGGATATCGCCGCCGGCACAGAAGGCGCGGCCGCTGCCAGTGATGACGATGGCGCGCACCGCCGCGTCATCCAGCAGGCCGGGCAAATGCTGCGTCAACCCGGCCTTGATTGTGGCTGACAGCGCATTCATCGCCTTGGGTTCATTCAGCCGCAGCAGGGCCACTGCGCCATGGCGTTCCAGGATCACTGCTTCTGCGCCGTTCTCGCTCATTTTTTCCTCCTGCTTTTCCGGCGGCAGCTTTCCTGATGCCCGGGGCAGGGTCAATCCTTCCAGGGATTCGCTACCAGCGGCCAATAGGTCGGGGCGCGCTTGGTGTAGCTCAGGCTCGGGCCGGAGCCGAATACCGCACCTGGCGTCTGCACGTACAGCACCTCGGCGGCGATGGGGGCAAAGCCCTGGTAAAAATGCTGGCTCGATTTCACCACCACGATTTTCATCGCCGCCAGATCGATGCCCAGCCCGGTGAAGGCATCGGGATGGAATACCTGGCTGCGCTGGCTGGCTAGCACCAGATGCAGCCCGCCGCCGTTATTCAGCACTTCCAGATGCACGGCGCTGCCCAGCGCACCGCGTTGGCCGCTCATATCGGTCTGTTCATAATTCTCGGCGATGTTATGCACCAGGCAGGTCAGGTCCAGCGGCTGGCCCGAGGTTGGCCCCAGCTTGCCGCCGATGCGCAGCTCCAGCTGGGCACCGATGCCCACCGCCTGGCACAAAGCCACCGCCTGCGGGTCCCAATAGATGCCGCTCACCACATCGCGCAATTGGCGCTCCAGCAGCGCTTGCAGGATGAAGGTGGCATCGCCCGGCGCGCCGCCGCCGGGATTGTCGGCGCTATCGGCCAGCACCACCGGTTTGTCTGCATTGGCGGCCAGCGCAAGCGCCTGGTCCAGCGCGCAGGCCACGTCCAGGCTGGTCGGGCGCGAAGCCTCGCGCATCGCAAACACTTCCTGCGCCAGCTGGCCGGCCAGCGCCTCGGCGCGTGCCACCGCGCCGGGTTGCAGGGCGTCGGCGATCACCCAGATACGCGCCCCCACCTCGGCCACATCGCCCAGGCCGAAGCCATGGCCAAAATTCACCGCCAGGATGCCGTCATTGCCTTCCAGCGCCTGCATGCGGGCCACAAAACTTTTCGCCGGTTCGCGCGTGGTGTGAAACACGCCGATCAGCCGGCAATCGGCTAGCCGCGTCACCGGTCGGATTCGGCCCAGCGCCGCATCGCGGCACAAAGCATAAAGCTCGCGGGCGCGGTCCAGCGTGTCAGTATGCGGATATTCCTTGTAGGCGATCAGCGCATCGGCATTGTCCAGCATCGCCAAAGTTGTGTGGCAATGCAGGTCCAATTCAGCGCCCAGGATGGCATCGGGGCCGATCAGCGCCCGCACCCGCGCCAGCAGGTCGCCTTCGCAATCGTCATAACCATCCGCCACCATTGCGCCATGCAGGTTGAGCAGCACCATATCCACCGGCAGGGCGGCACGCAGGCCGGCCAGCAACTCGTCGCGCAGGCTTTCATACACCGTCCGCACCGTGCGCCCGGCCGGCTGCGCCGCTGCCATCAGGCCTTCGCTCACCTGATGCCCCTCGGCGTCTGCCAGCCGGCGCCATTCATGCAGCGGCGCGGTGAACAGGCGCGGCGGCAACTTGGTGGCATCGCCGCGATAGATGCCGGCCTCGGCAAAGGCCGCCATGCCGGTCGGCAGCGGCGAGAAGGTATTGGTCTCGGTGGCCAGGCCGCCGATGAACAGGCGCAGGGTTTTCTGCTGCATGGGATAGCGTCTCCTTGTGGCGCCAGCTTAGCGCGGCCACTAATTCTGGGGGATTGTTATTTGATTATAGGATAATTAGCCCATAAATGGGCGTATAACCCCTTTCTGTTTCACGTGAAACAATGCCGGCAGGGCAGACGCTTGGGTTTGCTTCTGGTATTTTCCGGCTACCGATTCGGAGTAGCCAGACGTGTTCTTGGAGCAGGCCCGCGCCAGCCTTAAAAGCGTGTTCGGCTTTGCCGATTTTCGCCCCGGCCAGGCCGAAATCATCGGCGCCGTGCTGGCCGGGCGAGATGTGCTGGCGGTGATGCCGACCGGCAGCGGCAAGTCGCTATGCTACCAGCTGCCCGCGATCATGCGGCCGGGTGTCACCGTGGTGGTATCGCCGCTGATTGCGCTGATGCGTGACCAGGTGCGGCAATTGACCGCCTTCGGCATCGAGGCCGGCAGCCTGAATTCCGCCAATGACGCCGATGAAAACCGCCGCGTGCACCAGGCGCTGCGTGCCGGCCGGCTCAAGCTGCTTTATGTTGCGCCGGAACGCCTGGCGAGACCCGACACGCTGGCGACGCTGGCCGGCAGCAATGTCAGCCTGCTGGCGATAGACGAAGCGCATTGTGTGTCGCAATGGGGCCATGATTTCCGCCCGGAATATCTTTCAATCGGCAATCTGCGTGCCGAGCTGGGCCAGGTGCCGGCGATTGCGCTGACCGCCACCGCCGATGCGCCGACCCGCAACGACATCGTGAAAAAGCTGTTCCCGCGCGAGCCGGAGAATTTTATCCGCTCGTTTGATCGGCCCAATCTGCATCTGCTGATGCTGCCCAAGGACAATGCCTCGCGCCAGATTGCCGGCTTCATTGCCGCCCGGCGCGGCATGAGCGGCATTGTCTATTGCGCCTCGCGCAAACGCACCGAGGAACTGGCCCACAGTCTGGCCGCCGCCGGCCATCGCACATTGCCCTATCATGCCGGCATGGAGCAGGGTCTGCGAAATGAGAACCAGGATACATTCCTGCGCGAAGACGGCGTGGTGATGGTGGCTACAGTGGCTTTCGGCATGGGCATCGACAAGCCCGATGTGCGCTTTGTCTGCCATGCCGACCTGCCGGCCAATGTGGAAGCCTATTACCAGGAGATCGGCCGCGCCGGCCGCGACGGCCTGCCGGCGGAAACCTTCACCCTGTATGGCCTGGACGACATGCGGCTGCGGCGGCTGCAAATTGAACAGGGCGAGGCGCCGGAGGAGCGCAAGCGCATCGAGCGCCAGCGTTTCAATGCCCTGGTGGCCTTGGCCGAATCGCCGCGCTGCCGGCGCCAGACTTTGCTGGCCTATTTCGGCGAGGCGGCCGAACCCTGCGGCCATTGCGATCTGTGCCAGGAAGGCGTGGCGATGGTGGATGGCACCATCGAGGCGCAGAAGGCGATGTCGGCCATGGCACGCACCGGTGAGCGTTTCGGCACCGAGCATCTGGTCAATCTGCTGGTTGGCAATGCCACTGATGCCATCTTGCGCTACGAGCATGACCGGCTGCCCACTTTTGGTGTTGGCAAGGATCGCCCGGTGGAAGCATGGCGGGCGATTTTCCGCCAGATTTATGCTGCCGGTCTGATCGGCCTGGATATTGTTGGCCATGGCCGCTGGGTGCTGACCGATCTGGGTTTGCAGGTGCTGCGCGGCAAGGCGCGGGTGGAGTTGCGCCGCGATGCGGTGGAAGGCAATGGCGCCAAGCGCGGCCAGAAGAAGCAGGCCGGCCGGCCGATGCTGGCCGAGGCCGAGCTATCCGGCGCCGACAATGCGCTGCTGGCCGATCTCAAGGCGCTGCGGCGCCAGCTTGCCACCGAGCAGAACCAACCCGCCTATGTGGTGTTTTCCGACCGCACATTGCTGGAACTGGCCAGCAAACGACCCGACAGCCTGGGCCGCATGGCGGAAATCCATGGCATCGGCGCCGCCAAGCTGGAACGCTATGGCGAATTGTTCCTTGACCTGCTGCGGCGCCACCACAGCGTGGCGGCATGACCAAGTTAACCAGATTTTCGCCATATCGCTGCCATCATTGGCCGGTTATAAGCAAGGCAACCCATGTCACAAAGTGAGCCTGCCGTGCCGCGTCGACTTATTGCCCACACCCTGCTGCTGACGTTGCTGGCTGCGCCCGTGCTGGCGCAGGAAGCGGCCAAGCCGGCACCGGTGCCCGAGCCGCCGCCACCGCAGAAGGCCGGCACACTCAGCTTCGTGCTGGAAAACGACATGCTGTTTGCCAATTCAGACCGGCATTACACCAATGGTGTGCATATGTCGTGGCTGACCGCGCCCGGCGCCGAGCCGGAATGGATCGGCAATGCCGCGCGGATGCTGCCGATTTTCAGCGATACAAAGGATTTGCGGGTGGAGCTGGCACTCGGCCAGAGCATGTACACGCCGCGTGACATAAGCCAGGTCAATCCGCCCAGCACCGACCGGCCCTATGCCGGCTGGCTCTATGGCACGGTGGGGGTGATTTCCGAAACCCGCAGCCATCTCGACCAGTTGCAGCTTGGCATCGGCATTGTCGGCCCGGCTTCGTTTGCCGAGCAGTCGCAGAAGATCGTGCATGAGGCGATCGGCTCGCGCGAGCCGATGGGCTGGGACAGCCAGCTCAAGAGCGAGCCGACGCTACAGCTCAACTACCAGCGTTCCTGGCGTTATGTCGCGGCGCCGGATTTCCTCGGCCTCAAGCTGGATGCCACGCCGCATGCCGGCGTGGCGCTGGGCAACGCCTTCACCTATGCCAATACCGGCATGATGCTGCGGCTGGGCTATAACACGCCCAAGGATTACGGCCCGCCGCGTGTGCAGCCCAGCCTGCCCGGTTCGGGCTATTTTGAACCGGTGGGCGATTTCGGCTTCTACTTCTTTGCCGGCTTCGAGGGCCGCGCCGTGGCGCGCAACATGTTTCTGGATGGCAATCTGTTCACCGACAGCCGCAGCGTCAGCAAGCGCCCGCTGGTGGGTGATGTGCAGGCCGGCGTGGCGGTGATCTGGCAGGGCATGCGCTTCGCTTACACCCATACCATGCGCAGCCAGGAGTTCGACGGCCAGGATCAGCCCGACCGTTTTGGCGCCTTCAGTGTCTCGTTCCGGTTCTGATCCGGTTTAAGCCGAGTCGCGCCCGAGTCGCATAAGTATATGTTTTAGCTATATCTGCGCGGGTTTAACTGCGCCTTAAGATTCATCATGCTGATAATGCCCTGGCCGTAATAGTCTGGGGATCAGACTTTGCGGCCGGCCTGAGCCGTTGCCGGTCGTCAAAAGGACGATTCAAGAGTCGGAGAAACCACGTTACTCGCATGATGCCGCCGCGCCAGCCATCCGCCATAAAAACGGCTTTCCTGCATTGTGCGGGATATTTTGCCGCGGCCGGCCTGTTCAGCCTGGTGATCAATCTGTTCGGCCTGGCGCAGCCGCTTTACATGATGCAGGTATTTGATCGCGTGCTGTCTTCCGGCAGTCTGGCCACGCTGGCGATGCTTACGCTGGCAGTGGGCGTGGCGCTGGGCGTGCTGGCACTGATCGACGATGTGCGCAGCCGCATCCTGATCGGCTGGGGCATCAGGCTCGACAACATGCTTTCCGCCAAGGTGATGATGGTGGAAGTGGAGCGCGCCAGTATGCGCAGCGGCGGCAGTCAGGGCCAGGCTTTGCGTGATCTCGACCAGGTGCGCCAGGTGCTCACCGGCAGCGGCACGCTGGCCTTTCTCGATCTGGTCTGGACCCCGGTTTATCTCGGCATCTGCTTCCTGCTGCATCCCGCCCTTGGCATCACGGCTGTGGCTGGCGCCGGGCTTTTGCTGCTGCTTGCCATAGCCAACCAGATTTTTGTCACCAAGCCGATGGCCGAGGCTGCCGGCCATGCGCAGAAAAGCTATCGCCTCACCGAAGCCTCGTTGCGCAATGCCGAGGCGGTGCAGGCAATGGGCATGCTGCCCGGTCTGATGCGCAACTGGCGCCGCGAGCGCAACGCCTTCATGCTGCGCCAGGCCACGGCCAGCCGGCGTTCCTCGGGTTTCATGGCCGCCATCCGCATGCTGCGCGTTGGTTTGCAGATCGCCATCCTGGCGGTTGGCGCCTGGCTGGCAGTGGACCAGCTCATCACCCCCGGTGCGATGTATGCCTGCATGCTGCTGGCCGGCCGTGGTGTGCAGCCGGTGGATCAGGTGGTGGGCGTGTGGGGCCAGATCGTCAATGCCTTCGCCGCTGCCAAGCGGGTGGACGAAGTGCTGTCGCAGCCGATGCGCGAGCAGCAGATGCAATTGCCTGAGCCGGAAGGCCATCTTTCGGTGGAAGGCGTCACCTTCGCCGCGCCGGGTTCCGAACTGGCGATCCTGCGGGGTGTAACTTTCGCGCTGCCGGCGGGCGAAAGCCTGGGCGTGATCGGCCCCACGGCGGCCGGCAAGTCCACCCTGGCGCGGCTGTTGGTTGGCGTTTGGCGGCCTTATTCCGGCGTGGTGCGGCTGGATGGCGCCGATGCCTTCGGTTGGGAGCGCGAGGATTTTGGCCGCCATGTCGGCTATCTGCCGCAGGATATCGAACTGTTTGCCGGCTCGGTGCGCGACAATATCGCCCGCTTCGGCGAGCCTGATTCCGATGCGGTGGTGGAAGCAACGCGGCGCGTCGGCATCCATGACATGATCCTGCGGCTGCCGAAGGGCTACGATACCGATATCGGCGAGGGCGGCGCGGTGCTGTCCGGCGGCCAGCGCCAGCGTATCGGCCTGGCCCGCGCCATCTATGGCAATCCGAAATTTGTTGTGCTCGACGAGCCGAATTCCAATCTCGACGGCCAGGGCGAGGAAGCTTTGCGCCAGGTGCTGCTGCATCTCAAGCAGCAGCGCTGCACCGTGGTGATCATCGCGCATCGCCCCAGCATGCTGGTGACGGTGGACAAGATCCTGGTGCTGCGTAACGGCCTGGTTGATCGCATGGGCCCAACCGCTTCGATCATGGCGCAATTCGCGCCCAATACCGCGCCGCTGCGCGTGGTGCAGGGCGGTGCCGGGCAGCAGGCGGTGGCGGGCAATGCCGCCAAGGCCATTGATGCGAGGCAGGCATGAGCGGGAGCCTAGCATGAGCGGGAGCTTGGCATGAGCAAGGCCGTCGCCTCGCGCAGCCGCAATCTGCCCGACAATGTGCAGCTGCGCCCGCGCGCGCTCACCCTGGCCACCGGCAAGGGGCCTGGCGGCCGCATGCCGATAGAGCCGCCGCTGAATGACGGCGTCAAAGGCTCGATGTGGTTCGGCATGATCGTGCTGTTTGTTTTCCTCGGCCTCTCCGGCTTGTGGCTCTACACCGCGCCGCTGGATAGCGCCGCGATTGCGCCCGGTCTGGTGCGGGTGGAGGGCAATCGCAAGACCATTCAGCATCTGGATGGTGGCATCGTGCGCTCGATCGAGGTGCGCGAAGGCGATCTGGTGCAGAAGGGTCAGGTGATGATCCAGCTTGATACTGTGCAGGCCCAGGCGGCGGTGGAAATCCTTTCAAGCCAGTATGACATTCTGCGAGCCCAGGAAGCCCGGCTGCGCGCCGAGCGCGATGGCGCGCTGGTGGTGGATTTTCCGGCCGACCTGCTGGCGCGTGCCGGCAATGCCTCGGTGGGTGAGGCGATCCGCGGCGAGGCGCAGCTTTTTACTTCGCGGCGCGTGGCCCAGGAAGCCCAGTTCAATGTGCTGCGCCAGCAGGTGCTGCAATTCGGCGAGCAGAATCGGGGCCTGGTGGCGCAGGTGGCGGCGCTGGAGCGCCAGATGGCGCTGGTGAATGAGGAATTGAAGGGTACGCGGGAATTGTATGAAAAGGGCTATGCGCCCAAGACCCGTGTGCTGGCGCTGGAGCGTGCCATGGCGGCCATCGGCGGCCAGATTGCGGAATATCGTGGCTCGGTTGGCCGCGTGCGTTTCACGGTCAGCCAGGCCGAAGCGCAGATGGAACAGCTCAAGCGTGATCGCCTGTCGCAAGTCGCCACCGAACTGAATGCCGTGCAGGGCCGCCTGGTTGATGTTGGCGAAAGACTGACGGCGGCGCGCGATAGTGTTGAACGCACCACGATCCGCGCGCCCGAAACCGGCTATGTGGTCGGCCTCAACGTGTTTACCGTCGGCGGCGTGATCAATCGCGGCGACCGTATCCTGGAAATCGTGCCGGAAGGCGAGCCGATGGTGATCGAGGCCCGCATCAAGCCGGAGGATGCCAAGGACGTGCATGAAGGCATGCGCACCGAACTGCATCTGCTGGCCTACAAGCAGAAGGGCATCCCGATCATTCATGGCACGATCAAGACTCGCTCGGCGGATCGTTTCACCGATCCGCGCACCGGCGAAGGATTCTTCAGCATTCAGGTCGTCGCTGATCAAAAAGAATTGTCGCAGCTGGACGGTGTGAAGCTCGCGCCGGGTATGCCGGTAGACGTAATCATCCCCACCGGATCGCGTACGGCCTTGGAATACCTGCTGCAACCGCTGCTGCAAGCCAGCCGTAAGTCTTTCAAAGAAAAGTGAGAATCCCGAAAATGCGCAACTCAACCTATGGTGCTTGTGTGGTTTTTGCCACGAATTGCCGGAAATCCGCCCGGGCTGTGGCTTTTTTCGCCCTTCATCGTAGCTGTAAACGCTTCGGTAATAAAACCCTGATTGACTCTGCTCTGCACCGGGAGTAGTAATCAGGCATTATACAGGAGAAGAGTACCCGCAATCTCAGGCGCAACAGGCCAATTGGCGGACACCTTCTTCTGGATCAGTAACCAGTCCCGGGCGGCAGTAGTCGCTCTAGTTCGAATAGCGTAACCGGGGAAAAACCCGGAATTTGACGCTCCGTTAATGCCAGGCGAAGCTTGGTTGGGGGCATCTCAGAAGGAGAGGTCGCGTCATGACGAACATCACCCTTGGTGATACCGACAATTCTGCCACCCTGAGCGGGTTCAGCACCCTCACAACAGGTTCCGGCACCGATACAATCACTGTTACCGGCGGTTTGACCAATGCGGTCATCAATCTGGGTGAAGGCAGCGATAGCCTCGCCCTTGGCAACGCCGCGAACTCGCTCACAGCCAGCAACGTCGAGACCCTGATTGGTGGCTCCGCTGCTGACTTGGTGACGCTCACCGGTGTGATTGACAGCTCGGCTTCCATCGACCTCGGCGATGGCAAGGACAAGCTGACCCTCGGCAACGATGGCTACACGCTGTCGATGGCCAATATCGAAACCGTGGTTTCCGGTTCGGGCGCCGATGCGCTGACCTTCACTGCGGCAGTCACGGGCGCCAGCGTTTCGCTCGGCGCCGGCAACGACTCGATCACCTTCGCCGATGGCGGCAACACGGCGACCGCGACGGGCGCCGAAACCCTGACCGGCGGCACCGGCAATGACACCATCACCCTGGGCGGGGCTGTCACCAATGCCGAAGTTGATCTCGGTGATGGCGATGACACGCTGGCCCTGGCCAACGGCACCAACAGCCTGAGCGCCGCCAATGTCGAAACTGTCACCGGCGGCACGGGTGCCGACACTGTCACCCTGACCACCACGGTCAGCGCCGGCTCGGTCAATCTGGGCGTCGGCAACGACAGCCTGACCCTGGCTGATGGTGGCAACACGCTGACCGCTTCGGGCGTTGAAACCATCACCGGCGGCACGGATGCCGACGACCTGACGCTGAATGCCGGCATCACCAACGGCAAGATCGATCTGGGCGATGGCGCCGACAAGGTTGTGCTGGCCAATGCCACCAACAGCCTGACCGCCAGCAATATCGAAACCCTGACCGGCGGCACCGGCGCTGATACCGTCACGCTCGGCACCACCATCGACAGCTCGGCCGAAATTGACCTCGGCGCCGGCAACGACAAGCTGACCCTGGCCGATGGCGGCAATGGCGCGGTTATTGCCAATGTTGAAACCCTGACCGGCGGTTCGGGCGATGACGAAGTCACCCTCAGCACCGTGGTCACCAACGGCAATGTCAATCTGGCGGCTGGCAACGACAAGCTGACCCTGGCTGATGGCGCCAATGTCATCACCGTGGCGAATGCGGAAAGCATCGTTGGCGGCACCGGCGCTGACACCGTGACCCTGGCCTCGACGCTGCCCTCGACGGCGGAAGTTGACCTCGGCGACGGCGCCGACACGCTGAACCTGTTCAACGGCCCGAACAGCCTGACCATCACCAATGTTGAAACTGTGGTGGGCGGCACCGGCAACGATGACCTGACGATGTCGGGCACCGTGTCGGGCGTGCTGTTCCAGCTCGGCGCCGGCAGCGACAAGCTGACCCTGGCGGATGGCGGCAATGAACTGACCGCCACCAATGTGGAAACCGTGATCGGCGGCGCCGATGCGGATGTGGTCACCTATGGCGCGGCCGTCACCAACGCCACCATCGATCTTGACGATGGTGCCGACTCGCTGGCACTGGCGAATGGCACCAACAGCCTGACCGCGAGCAACATCGAGACGCTGACCGGTGGCACCGGTAACGACACCATCACGCTGGGCACCACGATTGACAGCTCGGCCGATATCGACCTTGGCGATGGCAAGGACAAGCTGACCCTGGCCGATGGCGGCAACACCGCCGTGCTGAGCAACGTGGAAACCGTGACCGGTGGCTCGGGTGATGATGATGTCACCCTGTCGACCACGGTTTCGGGCGGCAATGTCAACCTGGCGGCTGGCAGCGACAAGCTGACCCTGGCCGATGGTGGCAACACCCTGACGGTCTCGAACGTCGAAACTATGGTTGGCGGCACCGGCGCGGATGTCGTCACGTTGGGTTCGACCATTGCCAATGGCGATATTGACCTCGGCGATGGCAGCGACAGCCTGACTCTTGCCAATGGCACCAACAGCCTGAGCGCGGCCAATGTCGAAACTGTCACCGGCGGCACTGGCGCCGATACCGTCACCCTGACCACCACGGTCAGCGCCGGCTCGATCAACCTCGGCACCGGCAGCGATAGCCTGACCCTGGCTGATGGCGGCAACACGCTGACCGCTTCGGGCATCGAAACCATCACCGGCGGCGTTGATGCCGATGACCTGACGCTGAATGCTGGCATCACCAATGGTTCGGTGGATCTCGGCGATGGCGCCGACAAGGTTGTGCTGGCCAATGCCACCAACAGCCTGACCGCCAGCAATATCGAAACCCTGACCGGCGGCACCGGCGCTGATACCGTCACGCTCGGCACCACCGTCGACAGCTCGGCCGAAATCGACCTCGGCGCCGGCAATGACAAGCTGACCCTGGCCGATGGCGGCAATGGCGCGGTTATTGCCAATGTTGAAACCCTGACCGGCGGTTCGGGCGATGACGAAGTCACCCTCAGCACCGTGGTCACCAACGGCAATGTCAACCTGGCAGCCGGCAGCGACAAGCTGACCCTGGCCGATGGCGCCAATGTCATCACCGTGGCGAATGCGGAAAGCATCGTTGGCGGCACCGGCAATGACACCGTGACCCTGGCCTCGACGCTGCCCTCGA
>NZ_JAGOLP010000004.1:70329-194587 GCF_017994015.1 Ferrovibrio sp.
CGGCGGAAGTTGACCTGGGCGACGGCAACGACACGCTGAACCTGTTCAACGGCCCGAACAGCCTGACCATCACCAATGTTGAGACCGTGGTGGGCGGCACCGGCAACGATGACCTGACGATGTCGGGCACCGTGTCGGGCGTGCTGTTCCAGCTTGGCGCCGGCTCTGACAGCCTGACCCTGGCCGATGGTGGCAACGAACTGACCGCCACCAATATCGAAACCGTGACCGGCGGTGCCGGCGATGACGTGGTGACCTATGGCGCCGCTGTCACCAACGCCACCATCGATCTTGACGATGGCAGCGACAAGCTGGTTCTGGCGAACGGCACCAACAGCCTGACCGCGAGCAATATCGAAACCCTGACCGGCGGCACCGGCGCTGACACCATCACGCTGGGCAGCACCATCGACAGCTCGGCCGATATCGACCTTGGCGATGGCAAGGACAAGCTGACCCTGGCCGATGGCGGCAACACTGCGGTGTTTGCCAATATCGAAAGTGTGGTTGGCGGCTCGGGTGATGATGACGTCACCCTGTCGACCACGGTTTCGGGCGGCAATGTCAACCTGGCGGCCGGCAGCGACAAGCTGACCCTGGCCGATGGCGGCAACAGCCTGACGGCCTCGAATGTCGAGACCCTGGTGGGCGGCACCGGCGCGGATGTCGTCACGCTGGGCAGCACCATCGACAGCTCGTCCTCGATTGATCTGGGCGATGGCAATGACAGCATCGTGCTGGCCAATGGCGGCAATGCTGATGCCACCATCACCAATGTTGAAACCATCACTGGCGGCACGGGTGCCGATACCATCACCTTGGGCGCCACTGTCAGCAATGGCAGCGTCAACCTGGGCGTGGGCGCCGACAGCCTGACCCTGGCTGATGGCGGCAACACCATCACCGTCACCAATGTTGAAACCATCACCGGCGGTGCTAACGAAGATGATGTCACCCTGGGCGCTGGCGTTACCGGTGCAACTGTGGATCTGGGCGACGGTACTGACGTTCTTCATCTGGCGAACGCAACCAACACCCTGACCGCCACTAACGTTGACACCATTATTGGCGGCACTGGCAACGACACCATCACGCTGGGTTCCACGACGGACACCAGCACCACCATTGATCTAGAGGGCGGCAAGGACAAGCTGATCCTGGCCGATGGTGGCAATACTGGTAATTTTGCCAATATTGAGACCCTGGTTGGCGGCACGGGCGATGACGACATAAGGCTTGCCACGACTCTTTCTGGTGGCAGTGTTGATCTGGCGGCCGGCAACGACAAGCTGACCCTGGCCGATGGCGGCAACAGCCTGACGGCCAGCAATATCGAGACCCTGGTTGGCGGCACCGGCGCGGATGTTGTCACGCTCGGCAGCACCATCGACAGCGCGTCGTCGATTGATCTGGGCGATGGCAATGACAGCATCGTGCTGGCCAATGGCGGCAATGATGGCGCCACGCTGACCAATATTGAAACCATCACCGGCGGCACCGGTGCCGATACCATCACCCTGGGCGCCACTGTCTCCGGCGGCAGCGTCAACCTGGGCACTGGCAATGACAGCCTGACCCTGGCCGATGGCGGCAACGAACTGACGGTCAGCAACACCGAAACCGTGACTGGCGGCGCCGGCGACGACACCGTGACCATCGGTGCGGCGCAGACCGGCGGCAACTATGACATGGGCGATGGCAGCGACAAGCTGGTGCTGGCGAACGGCACCAACACGCTGACCGTAAGCAACATCGAAACCCTGACCGGCGGCACCGGCGCTGACACAATCACGCTCGGCAGCACCGTCGACAGCTCGGCCGAAATTGACCTCGGCGCCGGCAACGACAAGCTGACCCTGGCCGATGGCGGCAACGCTGCGGTTCTGGCGAATGTGGAAAGCGTGGTTGGCGGCACTGGCGATGACGATGTCACGCTCAGCACCGTGGTCACCAACGGCAACATCAACCTGGCCGATGGCAACGACAAGCTGACGCTGGCCGATGGCGCCAACAAGCTGACGGTGAGCAACGCCGAAACCGTGATCGGCGGCACCGGCGACGACACCGTGACCCTGGCCTCGACGCTGCCCTCGACGGCGGAAGTTGACCTGGGCGACGGCAACGACACGCTGAACCTGTTCAACGGCCCGAACAGCCTGACCATCACCAATGTTGAGACCGTGGTGGGCGGCACCGGCAACGATGACCTGACGATGTCGGGTACTGTGTCTGGTGTACTGTTCCAGCTTGGCGCTGGTTCGGACAGCCTGACCCTGGCCGATGGTGGCAATGAACTGACCGCCACCAACATCGAGACCGTGACCGGCGGTGCCGGCGATGACGTGGTGACCTATGGCGCCGCTGTCACCAACGCCACCATTGATCTGGGCGACGGCACTGGCGACAAGCTGGTGCTGGCCAATGGCACCAACAGCCTGACGGCGAGCAACATCGAGACGCTGACCGGCGGCACTGGTAACGACACCATCACGCTCGGCACCACTGTTGACAGCTCGGCCGAGATCGACCTCGGCGCCGGCAAGGACAAGCTGACCCTGGCCGATGGCGGCAATGATGCGGTGCTCGGCAATGTTGAAACCGTGATCGGCGGCTCGGGTGACGACAAGGTCACCTTCTCGGCCGCTGCCACCGGCGTCACCGTCGACCTGGCGGCTGGTAGTGACGAAGTGGTGCTGGCTGACGGCACCAACAGCCTGACGGCGACCAATGTCGAAACCATCACTGGCGGCACTGGCGCTGACACTGTCACGCTCGGCACCACCATCGACAGCTCGGCCTCGATTGACCTGGGCGACGGCAATGATGCCATCACCCTGGCCAACGGCGGCAATGCTGGCGCCACGCTGACCAATGTCGAAACCATCACCGGCGGCACCGGTGCCGATACCATCGCCTTGGGCGCCACTGTCAGCAATGGCAGCGTCAACCTTGGCGCCGGCAATGACACGCTGACCCTGGCCGATGGCGGCAACACGCTGACCGTGACCAATGTTGAGACGGTCACCGGCGGCGTTGATGCCGATATTGTGACCCTCGGCGCGGCGCAGACTGGCAGCAATCTCGATCTGGGCGATGGCAGCGACAAGCTGCTGCTGGCGAACGGCACCAATACGCTGACCGCCACCAACATCGAGACGCTGACCGGCGGCACTGGTGCTGACACCATCACGCTGGGCAGCACGGTTGACAGCTCGGCCGAAATCGACCTCGGCGCCGGCAACGACAAGCTGACCCTGGCCGATGGCGGCAACACTGCCGTACTCGCCAATGTTGAAACGATCACCGGCGGCACTGGCGATGACGATGTCACGCTCAGCACCGTGGTCACCAACGGCAGCATCAACCTGGATGGCGGCAACGACAAGCTGACCCTGGCCGATGGCGCGAACAAGCTGACGGTGAGCAACGCCGAAACCGTGATCGGCGGCACCGGCGACGACACCATCACCCTGGCTTCGACGCTGCCGTCCTCGGCGGAAGTTGACCTGGGCGACGGCAACGACACGCTGAACCTGTTCAACGGCCCGAATAGCCTGACCATCACCAATGTTGAGACCGTGGTGGGCGGTACCGGCAACGATGACCTGACGATGTCGGGCACCGTGTCGGGCGTGCTGTTCCAGCTCGGCGCCGGCTCTGACAGCCTGACCCTGGCGGATGGCGGTAACGAACTGACCGCTACCAACATCGAGACCGTGACCGGCGGTGCCGGCGATGACGTGGTGACCTATGGCGCCGCTGTCACCAACGCCACCATTGATCTGGGCGACGGTACCGGCGACAAGCTGGTGCTGGCCAATGGCACCAACAGCCTGACCGCGAGCAACATCGAGACCCTGACCGGCGGCACCGGCAACGACACCGTGACCCTGGGCAGCACCATCGACAGCTCGGCCGAGATCGACCTCGGCACCGGCAAGGACAAGCTGACCCTGGCCGATGGCGGCAACACCGCCGTGCTCTCCAATGTGGAAAGCATTGTGGGTGGTTCGGGTGATGATGATGTCACGCTGGGCAGCCTGATCACTGGCGGCAGCATTGACCTGGCTGCCGGCAGCGACAGCCTGACCCTGGCCGATGGCACCAACAGCCTGACGGCGACCAACATTGAGACCATCACTGGCGGCACCGGCGCTGACACTGTCACGCTCGGCACCACCATCGACAGCTCGGCGGCGATTGATCTGGGCGACGGCAGCGATGCCATCACCCTGGCCAATGGCGGCAATGCCGATGTGACGCTGACCAATGTTGAAACCATCACCGGCGGCACCGGCGCTGACACTGTTACGCTCGGCGCCACCGTCTCCGGCGGCAGCGTCAATCTGAGCACCGGCAATGACAGCCTGACCCTGGCCGATGGCGGCAACAGCCTGACGGTGAGCAACACCGAAACCGTGACCGGCGGCGCTGGTGACGACACCGTGACCATCGGTGCGGCGCAGACCGGCGGCAAATACGACCTTGGCGATGGTAGCGACAAGCTGCTGCTGGCCAATGGCGTCAACAGCCTGACCGTCAGCAACGTCGAGACGCTGACCGGCGGTACTGGCAACGACACCATCACACTCGGCACCACGGTTGACAGCTCGGCTGAAATCGACCTCGGCGCCGGCACTGACAAGCTGACCCTGGCTGATGGCGGCAACACTGCCGTGATCGCCAATATCGAGCAGGTAACCGGCGGCAGCGGCGATGATGATGTCACCCTGTCGGCGGCGGTCTCCACCGGCACCTTCGACCTGGCTGCCGGCAGCGACAAGCTGACTCTGGCCGATGGCACCAATAAGCTGACTGCCACCAATGTTGAAACCATCACCGGCGGCACCGGCGCTGACACCATCACGCTGGGCAGCACCATCGACAGCTCGGCAGAGATTGATCTGGGCGACGGCAGCGACAGCCTGACCCTGGCCAATGGTGGCAATGCCGATGTGACGCTGACCAATGTTGAAACCATCACCGGCGGCACCGGCGCCGACACCATCACCATGGGCGCGACCGTCTCCGGCGGCAACGTGAACCTGGGTGCAGGTGCCGATAGCCTGACCCTGGCCGATGGCGGCAACAGCCTGACGGTTGGCAACATTGAGACCGTGACCGGCGGCACCGGCGACGACACCGTGACCATCGGTGCGGCGCAGACCGGCGGCACTTACGACCTTGGCGATGGCGATGACAAGCTGGTGCTGGCCAACGGCACCAACACCATCACGGCCGCCAATGTTGAAACCCTGAACGGCGGCACCGGCACCGACACCGTCACCCTGACCTCGACGATCGATGCCAGCGCGGTGATCGACCTGGGCGCCGGCAAGGACAAGCTGACCCTGGCCGATGGCGGCAACACCGGCACGCTGAGCAACGTGGAAAGCGTTGTGGGCGGCACCGGCGATGACGACATCACCTTTGATGCGGCGGTTTCCGGCGGTACGGTCAACCTTGGCGATGGCAGCGACAAGCTGACCCTGGCCAACGGCACCAACGTGCTGACGGTAGGCAATGCCGAGACCGTGATCGGCGGTACCGGTAACGACAGTGTCACCCTGACCACGACGCTGCCCGGCACCGCGCTGATCGACCTCGGCGACGGCACCGACACGCTGATCCTGTTCAATGGCCAGAACAACTTCACCATCGCCAATGTGGAAAACGTCATCGGCGGCACCAACAACGACGTTGTTGTGCTCTCCGACGCGGTGACCGGCGCGACGTTCAATCTCGGTGTGGGTGATGACAGCCTGCAGCTTGCTGATGGCACCAACAGCCTGACTGCCAGCAACATCGAGACCCTGACCGGCGGCACCGGTGACGACACCGTGACCCTGGGTGCCGGCACCACCGGCGCGCAGATCGACCTCGGCGATGGCAATGACAAGCTCCAGCTTGCCAATGCCAACACCACGCTGACGGTGAGCAACGTTGAGACGCTGCTTGGCGGCACCGGGGTGGACAACATCACCCTGGGCAGCACTGTCGACTCCAGCGCCGTAATCGATCTTGGCGCCGGCAAGGACAAGTTGACCCTGGCCGATGGCGGCAACGCTGCGGTTCTGGCGAATGTCGAGCAGGTGGTTGGCGGCAGCGGCGATGACGATGTCTCCTTCACCACCACGGTGTCGGGCGTTGTTCTCGACATGGCCGCGGGCAACGACAAGATCACCCTGGCCGATGGTGGCAACACCATCACGGTGACCAATGTCGAAACCCTGATTGGCGGCACCGGCGCCGACAAGATCACCTTCAGCAGCAGCCTCGACTCCTCTGCTGAAATTGATCTCGGCGACGGCGTTGACAGTGTCACCCTGGCGGCGGGCGGCAACACCCTGACCCTGACCAATGCGGAAAGCATTGTCGGCGGCACCGGTGCTGACCTGATCACCCTGGGCGCCACCGTCAGCAATGCCACCATCAACCTGGGCACCGGCAGCGACAGCCTGACCCTGGCCGATGGCACCAACAGCCTGACTGTGACCAATATCGAGACCCTGACCGGCGGCACCGGCGATGACACCATCACCCTGGGCGGCGCGGCGACCATCGCCAACCTGGATCTGGGCGATGGCAACGACAAGCTGGTCATGTCCTCGGCCGGTGGCACCATCACCGCCACCAATGTCGAGACCATCCTGGGCAGCAGCGGCGTTGACAACATCACCCTCGGCACCACCGTGGATACTTCGGCGGTGATCGATCTGGGGACCGGCAACGACAAGCTGACCCTGGCCGATGGCGGCAACGAAGTCTCGATCAGCAATGTCGAGACGGTGACTGGCGGCAGCGGTGCTGACCTGCTGACCCTCAACACCACGATTGCCAATGGCAACATCAACCTGGGTGCCGGCAGCGATAGCCTGACCCTGGCGAACGGCACCAACAAGCTGACCGCCAGCAATATCGAGACCCTGACCGGCGGTACCGGTGCCGACACCATCACCCTGGCTTCCACCATGGCTTCTGACAGCCTGGTCGACCTCGGCGATGGCAACGACACCCTGGTCCTCGCCAATGGCGGCAATGTGCTCAGCATCAGCAATGTTGAGACCATCACCGGCGGTACCGGCGCGGATGAAGTCACCCTCGCCACCACCACCAGCAATGCCCAGATCAACCTGGGTACGGGCAACGACAAGCTGACCCTGCTGGATGGCGGCAACACGCTGACCATCACCGCTGTCGAAACCGTCACCGGCGGTACCGGCAACGACAAGGTCAGCTTCGCCGCCTTCAGCACCAGCTCGGTTCTGGACCTCGGCGATGGCGACGACACAGTGCTGCTGGCCAATGGTGCCAACAAGGTCACCCTGACCAATGTTGAAACCATCACCGGCGGCACCGGCGCGGATATTGTCACCCTGGGCGATACGCTGTCCTCTGCGGCAGAGATCAACCTCGGCGCTGGCAACGACACGCTGATCCTGTCGAGCAATGGCGCCAACACGCTGTCGCTGAACAATGTTGAAACCGTCACCGGCGGTTCGGACGACGACGACATCACGCTGAACGGCGTGCTCTCGGCCGGCAAGTTCGACCTCGGCGCCGGCAGCGACAAGCTGACCCTGGCCAACGGCACCAACACCATGTCGGTGGGCAATGTCGAAACGCTGACGGGCGGCACTGGCAACGACACCATCACCCTGATCGTGGCCGGCACCGGCATCGAGATCGACCTTGGCACCGGCAGCGACAAGCTGACCCTGGCCAATGGCGCGAACGAAATCTCGGTTGCCAATGTCGAGACCATCACCGGCGGCACCGGTGCCGACATCATCACGCTCACTGCCGGCATCACCGGTGGCAGCGTGGCGCTTGGCTCCGGCAGCGACAAGCTGGTGCTGGCCGATGCCACCAACAGCGTCGTGATCAACGGTGTTGAAACTTTGGTTGGCGGTACTGGCAACGATACGGTCAGCTTCGCGGCGGCTGCGATCAACACCAATATCGACCTTGGCGACGGCAATGATCGTGTCACCCTGTTCAACGGTGTGAACACTGTCACCATCACCAATGCCGAAACCATCGTCGGCGGCACCGGCAACGATACGGTGACCCTGACCACCACGGTGTCCTCGATCAACCTGAGCCTTGGTAATGACAAGCTGGTTCTGGCCGATATTGCCCAGAGCCTGACAGTGACCGGCGTCGAAACCGTGGTTGGTGGTACTCAGGCGGATGATGTCACCGTCTCGGGCGGCATCAGCAAGGGTAATATCGACCTGGGTGGCGGCAACGACTCGGTGACGCTGCTTGGCGGCACCAACTCGCTGACCATCTCCAACGTCGAAACCATCACTGGCGGCACTGGTTCCGATACCGTCACCCTCGGCGCGGCTTCGGTGGGCGTGGATATCGACCTCGGCGCAGGCGGCGACAAGCTGATCCTGTTCGGTGGCACCAACACGCTGACCGTTACCAACGTGGAGAGCATCACCGGCGGTACCGGCGCGGATACCATCACCATCACCGGCGGCCTGAACAGCGGTGTGTTCGACCTCGGCGCCGGCAGCGATACGCTGAACCTCGATGACACAGTGAACATCCTCACTGTGGCGAATATCGAAACCGTCAATGGTGGTTCGGATGTCGACGTCATCACCATCTCCGGCACCCAGGCGACCGTGGTGTTCGGCAATGAGGGCGACGATGAGATGACCGGCGGCGGCTCGGCGGATACGCTGATCGGCGGCGTGGGTAACAACACCGTCACCGGCGGTGCGGGTGTCGACACCTTCGTCTTCGCGGCGAATGGCGATGGCACCAGCTTCGTCCGCGACATGACGACGAGCGACAAGATCGCTCTCGACATCTCGGGCGGCACTTACGGCACCGATGCCTTTGGCGCGGTCAGCTCGCTGACCAACAACGTCAACATCAAGGCCGTTGCCAGCGCGGCGGTGCTCAGCACCACCGATCTGGGCCAGGCCGGCTTCGCCTACCAGTCGGATACCGGCGAGCTGTACTACAAGGCGGATGGTGATTTCAGCGGCGGTGCGGTTCTGGTGGGTACGATCACCACCAACAGCATCACGGCCTGGAATTACGACTTCAGCAAGATCGTCGCGGTCTGATCCGCAGCGCATCTTCGCCAATCGACGGGGCGGCCCTTGGGCCGCCCCGTTTTGTTTTGCGGATCAAAGTAACGGTTGGGTAACATCGTGCCGGAATACTGCCACCCCTGGTCATGCTGGGGATTCCGCGCCGCGGCGCGGAGTGGCATGATCGGCAGCGAAACAGGCCGGTAGCAGGCAGGAACGGGCGGGCAATGGCGAACGCGGCAGGTGGCGTAACGGCACAGGGTGTGGTTGATGCGGCGGTGGCCGCGTTTCAGCGCGGTGCTTATGAAGAAACTGAACGGCTATGCAAGGCCCTGCTGCAAGTTGCCCCCGACGACCCGGTTTCGCTGCAATTGCTTGGCCTGGCCGCCTATCGCCGGGGCCAGCTTGCCGAAGCGGAGGCCAGCCTGGCCAAGGCGGCCAAGAATGCACCGCAATCACCTGAAATCCACGCCAATCATGCCGCTGTGCTGCGTGCGCTGGGCCGGCTGCCGGAAGCCGAAGCGGCCAATCGCCGCGCTGTTGAACTGAAGCCGGATTTCCCGGAAGGGCATCACAATCTTGGCAATGCCCTGCGCGATCTGGGGCGCCATGCCGATGCCGAGGCTTCGTTCCGCCGTGCCGTCGAGTTGCGGCCGGAATTCAGCGATGCCTGGCTCAGCCTGGGCCGCTTGCAGCAGCTTACCGGCCGGCTGGCGGATTCAGAGATTTCCTTTCGCAAGGTGATCGAGCTGCGGCCGGATTATGCCGATGTGCATAGTGATCTCGGCAACAGCCTGCTGGGCATGGACAAGTTGCAGGAAGCCGAAGCGGCGTTCCGTGAAGCTTTGCGGCTGCGGCCCAACAGCCATGAGGCCTCGGTCAACCTGGCCGCTTTGCTGCTGCGCGCCGGCCGCCCGGCTGATGCCGAAACTTATGCGCGCCGCGCCCTGGCGCTGAAACCGGATTTGCACCAGGGCTTCAATAATCTGGCAATTGCGCTGGAGGATCAGGGCCGGCTTGATGAAGCCTCGGGTGTGTTCCGCCAGGTGCTCAAGCTGAAGCCGGATTATGCCGGCGGCCATAGCAGTCTGCTATTCTGCCTCAACTATCGCCACGATATCAGCGCGGAAAGCATTGCCGATGAATACCGTGCCTGGGATGAGCGCCATGCCCGGCCGCTGCTGCCGCGTCCGCTGCGTCATGCCAATGCGCCGGAAGCCGGCCGTAAGCTCAAGATCGGCTATGCTTCGCCGGATTTCCGCCAGCATGCCGTGGCGCTGTTTTTTGAGCCGCTGCTGGCGGCGCATGACCGCAGCCAGTATGAAATTTACCTTTATGGCGAAGTGCCTAACCCCGATGCGATGACGCAACGGCTGCGGGATCAGGCCGATCATTATCGCAGCACAGTGGGCCTGAGCGACGAACGCATGGCGGCGCTGATCCGCCAGGATGGTATCGACATTCTGATTGATCTGGCCGGGCATACCGCCGGCAACCGTCTGCTGGTTTTTGCCCGCAAGCCGGCGCCGGTGCAATTCTCCTACCTGATCGGCCATGGCACCACCACCGGCCTGAGCGCGGTGGATGGTTTCCTGTCAGATGATTACATGGTGCCGCCCGGCTTTGAGCATCTGTTCTCCGAGCGCATTGTGCGAATCGGCCGCTCGCCGCTGGTCTATCAGCCACCGGCAGCCATGCCGGATGTGTCGCCACTGCCGGCGCGCCAGAACGGCCATATCCGTTTTGGCTGTTTCAGCCGCACTGTGCGTATCAACGAGGATGTGATTGCGCTGTGGGCCGAATTGCTCAACCGCGTGCCGGATTCGGTATTGGTGCTGAATTCCAAGCCTTTCGCTGAGAAATTTACCCGCGAAATGTTTGAGCAGCGTTTCGCACCGCATGGCATCACGGCGGATCGGCTGGAACTGATCTACACCCATCCGCAGCCGAAAACCTGGGCGGCCTATAACAATATCGATATCGCGCTCGATCCATTCCCGCATAATGCCGGCACCACCACGATTGAAGCCTTGTGGATGGGTGTGCCGGTGCTCAGCCTGGCCTGCCGGCCCTCGGTCGGCCGCTTTGGCGCCAGCATACTTGGCGCCATGGGCATGAGCGACTGGGTGGCGGAAGACCCGGATGCCTATCTCGAAATCGGTGAACGCTGGGCCAAGGACCTGGATGCCCTGGCCGATTTGCGTGCTGGTTTGCGGGCGCGGTTTGAAGCCTCCGCGATGCGCGATGGCCCGGGCCTGGCCCGTGCCGTGGAAGGTGGCTATCGCCAACTCTGGTCGGAATGGTGTGAAAGCCGCGAAGCCGCCGGCACCGAGCCGCCGGAAGCCGAACGGCCGTTGAGCTACAGCGATGTGGTGGCGGCCTTCAATGCCGGCGACCGCGCCCAGGCACGCCGGGTATGCGAAGCTTTGCTGGAACAGCAGCCCAATAATGCCGATGCGCTTCAGGCCATGGGCGTGTTGTGCTGCGATGTGAAGGATTACCCGGCGGCGCTGAAATGGCTGTCGCGCGCGGTGGCGATCAATCCCAATCTGCCAGAATACTGGTCGTCGCTGGGCGTGGTGGCGCGCGCCATGAAGCTGCATGGCGATGCCGAGAATTTCTACCGCAAGGCCATTGCGCTGAAGCCGGTCTTTGCCGAAGCGCATAACAACCTGGGCAACGCGCTGCGTGACCAGGGCAAGCTTTCGGATGCCGAAGAGGCGTTGCGCACCGCGATTGAGCAACGGCCGGATTTTGATGATGCCATGGTCAATCTTGGCCTGGTGCTGCTGGCGCGTGAACGCTACGACGATGCCGAGGTAATCCTGCGCCGGGTGTTGGCGCTCAAGCCCGAGCGGCCGGATATCCACGATGCGCTGGCGATCATGCTGATGCGGCGTGGTCGGCTGGCGGAAGCCGAGGGTTTTGCGCGTTCATCATTGCGGCTGCGGCCGGATCATCCGGCCACGCTCGGCACGCTCGGCATTGTGCTGGAGGATCAGGCGCGGCATGACGAGGCCTTGGCCGTGCTGCGCCGCGCCGTCACCATCGCGCCGGGTGATCTTGCGGTTTCATCCAGCCTGCTTTTCTGCCAGAACTACCGCCCCAATGCCACGGCAGAAGAAATTTTTGACGAATACAAGCGCTGGGACGAACGCCATGGCAAGCCGCATCTGCCCAATCCGTTGCGGCATGAGAACAAGCCCGAGCCGCAGCGCCGGCTGAAGATCGGTTATGTTTCGCCGGATCTGCGGCAGCATGTGGTGTCGCTGTTTTTCGAGCCGGTGCTTGCGGCGCATGATCGCAACCAGTTTGAAATTTACCTCTATGGTGAAGTGGCCAATCCCGATGCGATGACCACCCGTTTCCAGAAACTGGCCGATCATTGGCGCAGCACGGTGGGCAAAAGCGACGATGAAGTGGCCGGCATGATCCGTGCCGATGGCATCGATATCCTGATTGACTTGGCCGGCCACACCGCCGGCAATCGCCTAACCATGTTTTCGCGCAAACCGGCGCCGGTGCAATTCTCCTATCTGATCGGCCATGGCACCACTACCGGCCTTTCCGCCATTGATGGTTTCCTCGCCGATGCTGCCATGGTGCCGGAAGGCTACGATCATCTATTCAGTGAAAAGGTGGTGCGCCTGCCGCGTTCGCCGCTGGTCTACATGGCGCCGCCGGCCATGCCATTGGTGGCGCCGCTGCCGGCGCTGAAAAAGGGCAAGAAAAAGCCAGTGGTGACGTTCGGCTGTTTCAGCCGCACCGTGCGCATGAATGATGCGGTGATCGAAGTCTGGTCGCGTATGTTGAACGCGATCCCCAATTCACGCTTGGTGCTGAATTCAAAGCCCTTCACCGATGAGACAACGCGCCAGCTTTTCCTGGATCGTTTTGGTGCTCATGGCGTGGCGCCGGAACGCCTCGACCTGATCTTCACCAATCCGCAGCCGCGCACCTGGGAATATTACGGCAATATCGATATCGCGCTGGATCCATTCCCGCATAATGCCGGCACCACCACGATTGAAGCCCTGTGGATGGGCGTGCCAGTGCTCAGCCTGGCCGGCCGGCCCAGCGTTGGCCGCTTCGGCGCCAGCATCCTCGGCGCGCTGGGCATGGAAGACTGGGTGGCCAAGGATGGCGACGAATATGTCGCCATCGCGGTGAAATGGGCCAACGATCTGCCGGCCCTGGCTGAACTGCGCCGCAACCTGCGGCCAAGGTTTGAAGCCTCGCCGATGCGTGATGGCAAGTCGCTGGCACGCGCCATCGAAGTGGCCTATCGCGATTTCTGGATTGACTGGTGCAAGCGCCAGCAGGGCGTGCAGGCCGCACCGGCCAAGCCGGCGGCGCCGGATCATCTGGCTACAGCGATCCAGGCCTTCCAGACCGGCCGGCTGGCCGAAGCCGCGCAGGCGGCCGAGATTTTGCTGGCGCTGGACCCGAAGAATGTGGATGCGCTGCATATCCTGGGCCTGATCGCCTATCGTCGGCGAGACTGGCAGACAGCGGCGGATCGGATCGGCGAAGCCGTGCAATTGCAGCCCGAAATGGCGGAATTGCGCTGGAACCGGGCCGGCGCCCTGCGTCAGCTTGGCCGCTTGGCGGAAGCCGAGGCGGAATGCCGCAAGGCGGTGGCGCTGAAGCCGGATTCCGCCGAGGCACGCAACAACCTGGCCAATACGCTGAAGGATATGGGCCGGCTGGATGAGTCAGAGCGTGAATTCCGCGAAGCCGTGCGGCTGCGGCCAAATTATCCGCATGGCTGGTCGAATCTGGGCAACACGCTGTTCGCCATGGGGCGCTTTGTCGATGCCGAGGAAGCCTGCCGCAAGGCGGTGGAGCTGGATGGCAAAAACGTCGATGCGCATAACAATCTTGGCAATTCTCTGCTCGGCCAGGAGAGGCTGGACGAGGCGGCGGATGAATTCCGTTCAGCGCTGGCGATCAATCCGGATTATGTGCTGAGCCATTCCAATCTACTGTTCTGCTCCAATTACCGGGCTGATTTGACCGCTGAGGAAGTCTATGCCGAATACCGGCGCTGGGATGAGCGCCATGGCAAGCCGCGCCTGCCGCAGCTGCTGAATCATAACAATGAGCGGGCGCCAGAGCGCAAGTTGAAGATCGGCTATGCCTCGCCGGATTTCCGCAATCATGCGGTGGCGATGTTCTTCGAGCCGCTGCTGGCCAGCCGTGACCGTGACGCTTTTGAAGTCTATCTCTATGCCGAAGTCTCAACCCCGGATGCGGTGACCGAGCGGCTGCGTGGACTGGCGGATCACTGGCGCGGCACGGTGGGCAAGGGCGATGATGATGTGGCGGCGATGATCCGCGCCGATGGCATCGATATCCTGGTCGACCTGGCCGGCCACACCGCCGGCAACCGGCTGGGCGTGTTTGCACGCAAGCCGGCGCCGGTGCAATTCTCCTATCTGATCGGCCAGGGCTACACCACCGGGCTTTCCGCCATTGATGGTTTCTTCTCCGATGATTTCATGGTGCCGCCGGGCTTTGAACATCTGTTCTCTGAACGCATCGTGCGGCTGGGCCGCTCGCCGCTGGTCTATCGTCCGCCGGAAGGCATGCCGGAGGTTGGCCCGTTGCCAGCCAAACGGAATGGCTTCATCACCTTTGGTAGCTTCAGCCGCACCGTGCGGCTGAACGAGAAGGTGGTGGCTTTGTGGTCGCGGCTGTTGCATCGTGTGCCGGATGCCAAGCTGGTGCTTAATTCCAAGCCCTTTGCCGAAGGCGGCACGCGGGCATTGTTTGAACAGCGTTTCGCCGCCCATGATATCGGGCCTGAGCGGCTGGAGCTGATCTTCACGCATCCGCAGCCCAAAACCTGGGCGCATTACAACGAGATCGATATTGCGCTCGATCCCTTCCCGCATAATGCCGGCACCACCACGATTGAAGCTTTGTGGATGGGTGTACCAGTGCTGAGCAAGGCGGATCGGCCCAGTGTCGGCCGCTTCGGCGCCAGCATTCTCGGTGCCTTGGGCATGAGTGATTGGGTGAGCGAGGACGAGGCCGAATTCATCTCCATCGCCGAACGCTGGGCGCGCGACGTGGATGGTCTGGCCACTTTGCGCGCCGGTTTGCGGCCACGGTTTGAAGCCTCGCCGATGCGCGATGGCCCGGGCCTGGCGCGTGCTATCGAGGCTGGTTATCGCCAGCTTTGGCGCGAATGGTGCGCCCGCCCGTAGCCTGGATGCCGGCCTAAGCCGGCAGCAGGCCACCAAGCCGGCTTAAGCCGGCAGCAGACCGAGGCGCTCGTCGCGCTTGCGCAGCCATTGCATCAGCGGCAGCGACAGCAGCACCATCCAGGCCTTGCCGATGATCTGGCCGGCCAGGTAATCCAGGCTGCCAAAGGCCAGATAGAGGAACACCACCGAATCGACCGCCAGCCCGGCCAGGCTGGAAAGCAGTACGGCGCGCACCAGACCGCGCCGTTGCAGCGGCGTGTAAACTGCGAAATCGGCCAGTTCCGACAGCAGGAAGGCCATCATCGAGGCGATCACCAAGGCCGGCGGGGCAATGAAGGCGGAAAGCGCGGCGCCCAGTGCGATGGCCACCACAGACCAGCCTTTGCCCAGGCGGCGTTGCACCAGATCACGCAGCACCAGGGCGGCACCGATCATCAGCACGCCGCTGGGCGCGGTGATGGCGCCATTCGGACCCGGCGCCACAGGGATCAGGCAGGGGCCTTTCGGGATGCAGACGCTGCCGACATTGCCGATCAGCCAATTCGCCGCCGGCACGCAGGCGATGAAAGCTGCCAGATAGATAAAGCCTTCAATACGGGTGCGGTTCATCATGCGTTCTCAAATCCGGGGAAGCTGTTGCATTGCGGTATACGGCCAAGCGTCGCCTGCCGCAAGGAGAGTCTTTGTAAACTTCAGCGGCTCAGGCGTTGGCTGGCCTGCGCCAATTGTTGTCGCAAAGCCTGGGCTTCAACACTGCCAAGGCGGGCTACAATTTCGGCTTGGGCCTGCTGCCACAATGGCAGCGCATGCAAAAACGCGGCACGGCCCTGGCTGGTTAGCCGGATCAGGCGGCGGCGGCGATCCTCGGCAGCAATCTCCTGGCTCAGCAGGCCGCGGCGTTCCAGTGGCCGCAATACACGGGTCAGCGTGGTCGGATCGGCACCAATGCGTTCTGCCAGTTCGCCCATGCCCAGCGGGCCATCACGGTAGAGATGCGCCAGCGGTGCGAATTGCGTGATGGCGATACCGGCGGGTTTCAGACCGGCATCCAGAATTTGCGTGGCCTGGCGCATCGCCTGGCGCAAACCCATGCCGATGCAGCCGACGTCCTCCAGCTCCTGCCAGGCGGCGGCCTGGGCGGCGGATTCGGTGGTTTTGCGCGGGCGGGTCATGGTCTTTTCATAAACCGCCGGGCTGCCCTTGCAAAGCCCGCCGGTCGGCCATATATCTGCATATACATCTATTGTATATGCAGTATAATCGCAGGAGACGCGGATGCGCAATGTGGTAGTCACCGGCCTGGGTCTGGTCACGCCGCTGGGCCAGGGTGTGGGGGCCAATTGGCGCCGCCTTCTGCAAGGCCTATCCGGCATCCGCCGTATCAGCCGCTTCCGTACCGACGATCTGGCGGCGCGGATCGCCGGGCAGGTGCCGGATCGCAGCATCGACCCGGAAGCCGGCTTTGATCCGGATAGCGCCGCCCCGGCGAAAGACCGCCGCAAGATGGACAGTTTCATCCACTATGCCCTGGCCGCGGCAAATGAAGCACTGGCGCAGGCCGGTTGGCAGCCAGGCGATGAACGGGCGCGTGAACGCGCCGGCTGCATCGTCGCCACCGGTATCGGCGGCTTCCCGGCCATCGCCGAGGCGACCCGAACACTGGATGCCGCCGGGCCGCGCAAATTATCGCCCTTTGTGATCCCGTCCTTCCTTGGCAATCTGGCTGCCGGGCAGATTTCGATCCGCTGGGGCCTGGAAGGGCCGCTGGGCTGCCCGGTCACGGCTTGTGCTGCCGGCGCGCAGGCGATTGGTGATGCGGCGCGCGCCATCCAGCGCGGCGAGGTCGATGTGATGTTGGCCGGCGGCGCCGAGGCCTGTATCGAAAGGGTCAGTCTGGCCGGTTTCGGCGCCGCGCGTGCCTTGTCCACGGCACATAACGATGCCCCCGAACTTGCCTCGCGGCCTTTCGATGCGGCGCGCGATGGCTTTGTGATGGGCGAGGGCGCCGGCATCCTGGTGCTGGAAGCAGAAGACCATGCGCGGGCGCGGGGCGCCGATATCCTGGCGCGCTTCTCAGGCTACGGTACCAGCGCCGACGCGCATCATATCACCGCACCGCCCGAGGATGGCCGCGGTGCCATACTGGCAATGCGGAAGGCATTGGCTGAGGCGAAGCTGTCGCCCGATGCTATCGGCTATATCAACGCGCATTCCACATCCACACCAGTGGGCGATGCAGCGGAAATTGCCGCTGTGCGCGGGGTATTTGGCAATGGCATCGCCCAGCTGGCGATGTCGTCAACCAAATCCGCTATCGGGCATCTGCTGGGCGCCGCCGGCGCGGTGGAGGCGATCTACACCATCCTGGCTTTGCGCGATCAGGTGGCGCCGCCAACCCTCAATCTGGAGCAGGTTGATCCGGCCTGCGCCGGGCCGGATCTGGTGCCGCTGGTGGCGCAGGCACGCCATTTCGGCCATGCGATGTCGAATGCCTTCGGCTTCGGCGGCGTCAATGCAGCGCTGATTTTCAGCCGGGCTTAAACTGCAACTTCGCGCAAGGCAGCGCGGCAGGCATTGATATCCTCGCCCATCTCGCGGTCTTCCACCATGCAGGGCACACGGGCGCGGATGGCCGCGTAGAAGGGCCGCAGGGCCGGCGCCGGGGTCAGGCCGCGCAGATCATAGGCCTGTGCCGCCAGCAGGGCTTCAATCGCCACAATGGTTTCGGCGGTATCCACGGCAAAGGCGGCGCGCTCGGCCGCCAGCGGCGACATCGGCACATGATCCTCGGTATTGGCGCAGGTCGGCACCGATTGCAGCGAGGCTGGCACGCTACGCATGCGCAATTCGGCCACCAGCGATGCCGCCGTGTATTGCGCGATCATGAAACCGGAATTCTCGCCTGGCCGCGCCTGATGGTGGATCAGGAAAGGTGGCAGGCCGGCGGAATTCTTCTCATCCACCAGGCGAGCAGCACGGCGCTCGGAAATCACCGCCAGCGAAGAAATTGAGGTGGCCAGCATGTCGAGCATCTCGCCGGCGCGCTGGCCGTGGAAATTGCCGGAATTGGATGTGACAAAACCATCCACCAGGCCAAAGATCGGGTTGTCGTTAACCGCATTGATCTCGATTTCCAGCGTGGCGGCTGCATGCTCCACCGCATCGCGGCTGGCGCCCAGCACCTGCGGGATGCAGCGCAAGCTGAGGCCGTCGCGCAGCCGGCTTGGGCGCGACGGCAGCACGGCCTGGCTGCCGGCGGTGTACTGGCGCAGGGCTTCCGAGGTGGCGATCTGGCCCGGATGCGGCTTAGCCAGGGCAACACGCTCGTCGAAGGCATCGGATACGCCGCCCAGCACTTCCAGGCTCATCGCCGCCACTGCCTCTGCCAAGCGCACCAGGCGCCGGGCATCATAAGCCGCCAGCACGCCGATGCCGGTGGTCTGCTCGGTGCCATTAATCAGGGCGATGCCGTCGCGGCCAGACACGGCCGGCGCAGGAATGCCCAGGCTGGCAAAGGCTTTGGCGCCGGGCATCCAGTCACTGCCCGGCAATTTGGCGCGGCCGAAGCCGATCATCGGCAGCACCATATGCGCCAGCGGTGCCAGATCGCCACAGGCACCGACCGAGCCGCGGCGCGGCACATGCGGCACCAGGCCGCCATTCAGCATTGCCAGCAAGGCTTCCAGCGAGGCCATGCTGACGCCGGTCAGTCCGCTGGCCAGCACATTGGCGCGGATCAGCATCATGGCGCGGGTTTCGTCATCGCGCATCGGCGCGCCAATTCCTGCGGCATGGCTCTTGAGCAGGTTATGCTGCTGCGCCCGGTTGCCTTCGGGCGGCACCTTTTTGCCATCCAGCGCGCCAAAGCCGGTGGTGACGCCATAGATCGGCGTGCCATCGGCGATCATGTTTTGCAGCAGTGCATGGCAATCGGCCACACGTTGGCGCGCCGCGTCGCTCAGGCCCACGGTGACCGTGCCGCGCGCGGCTTGCGCCACGGCCTGAAGGGTAAGTGATTGGCCGTCGAGCAGCAGAGACATGGTAAAGCCTGATGTTACTGGGAAGCGGATTTGCTGCGGTCTATAACGCGGATATTATGCCATTCTCCGGCCGCTTTCTGCTGCTGCAATTCAGCGGCAGAAATGTGTACCAGTTTGCCATCCCGAACAATAACGATGGCGGTGCCAGTCTCGATGGCTTTTTCCCTAGCGTTAATCGCCGCTCGGCGCATGGCTGCCTTGGCTAGCTGAAAAATCTCTTCTTTTTGAGTCATCGGTGTTTTGGTGGACATCGCCGTGCGCTTATCCCTGTTCCAAGACGATTGGAATGTTGCCACTATTATCATACAGCACCCAGCCGGTTACCAGCGGCTTGTAAAGCTGGTGGAAATTCTGCAAACCGGCAGTGAAGCGGCGCCGGATGACCAATTCCGGTATATTATGCCCGCCCTGACTGACCCGGATTGCAACGCGGTTGATGGCCGCCTCTGCGCTCGGAAGTGAGAGAAAATAGAGAAAAACATTGTATCCGTCCCGTTTCCAGAACGGGATGTGCTTGCTGTAGCTGCGGCCCGCAAGGGTTGTCTCAAAGGCAAAGCTGCTGCCCTCATCAACTAGTCGGCCAATCCTTTCCAAAGTGGCACGGCCTGCATCCATTGCCACCGCCGCAACATTATCCGGCTGGATCGCGCGGGCAATTTCGTCGGCATTGACGAAGATCACTTCGGTCAAGACATCCGGCAAGAAGTCCTTGGCAAAAGTGGTCTTCCCGGCGCCATTCGGGCCGGCGATGATGAAGATGCTTTTGTCTGGCGCCATGGCCACTCAGTCATCCAGAAAAGGCAGTTTAAGGCCCTGATCGCGGGCGCATTGGATGGCGTCGTCATAGCCGGCATCGGCATGGCGCATCACGCCGGTGGCGGGATCGTTCCACAACACGCGCTCAAGCCGGCGTGCCGCTTCCGGTGTGCCATCGGCCACGATCACCACGCCGGCATGCTGCGAATAGCCGATGCCGACGCCGCCGCCATGATGCAGTGATACCCAGGTGGCGCCGGAGGCGGTGTTGAGCAGGGCATTGAGCAGAGGCCAGTCGGAAACCGCGTCCGAGCCATCCTTCATGGCTTCGGTCTCGCGGTTCGGGCTGGCCACCGAGCCGCTATCAAGATGGTCGCGGCCGATCACGATCGGGGCTTTGACTTCGCCTTTCGCTACCATCTCATTGAAGGCAAGGCCGAGGCGATGGCGCTGGCCCAGGCCAACCCAGCAGATGCGCGCCGGCAGGCCCTGGAAGCTAATGCGCTCGCGCGCCATGTCGAGCCAGGTATGCAGATGCGGATCGTCGGGGATCAACTCCTTCACCTTGGCATCGGTCTTGTAGATATCTTCCGGGTCACCCGAGAGCGCCACCCAGCGGAACGGGCCGATGCCCCGGCAGAAAAGCGGCCGGATATAGGCCGGCACAAAGCCTGGGAAATCGAAGGCTTCGGCAACGCCGACTTCCTTGGCCATCTGGCGGATATTGTTGCCGTAGTCGAAGGTGGGAATGCCCTGCGCCTTGAAAGCCAGCATGGCGCGCACATGGGCCGCCATCGATTGTTTGGCGGCACGCGCCACACTGTCCGGGTCGCTTTCCTTGGCCTGCTCCCATTGCGCCAGGCTCCAGCCGGCCGGCAGATAACCGTTCACCGGATCATGCGCGCTGGTCTGGTCGGTCACCGCATCGGGGCGGATGCCGCGCTTCAGGATTTCCGGCAGTATTTCCGCTGCATTGCCGAGCAGGCCGATGGAAACCGCGCGGCCTTCGCGTTTTGCGGTTTCCAGCATCGCCAGGGCTTCGTCAAGGTCGCGGGCCTGCATGTCGAGATAGCGTGTGCGCAGCCGCATCTCGATACGCGAGGGTTGGCATTCGATGGCGAGGATCGAGGCCCCGGCCATGGTGGCGGCCAAAGCCTGGGCGCCGCCCATGCCGCCCAGGCCGGCGGTGAGAATCCAGCGGCCCTTGAGATTGCCGCCATAATGCTGGCGGCCCATCTCAACAAAGGTTTCGTAGGTGCCCTGCACGATGCCCTGGCTGCCGATGTAAATCCACGAGCCGGCAGTCATCTGGCCATACATCATCAGGCCCATGCGGTCGAGTTCGTGAAACTTCTCCCAGGTGGCCCAGTTCGGCACCAGGTTGGAATTGGCAATCAGCACACGCGGCGCATCGGCATGGGTGCGGAACACACCGACCGGCTTGCCAGATTGCACCAGCAGGGTTTCCTCCGGGCCGAGTTTTTTCAGCGCTGCCTCGATGCGGTCAAAACTGTCCCAATTGCGCGCGGCGCGGCCGATGCCGCCATACACCACCAATTCCTCGGGCCGCTCGGCCACATCGGGATCGAGATTGTTGCGCAGCATGCGATAGGCGGCTTCGATCTGCCAATTCTGCGTATGCAGCACATCGCCCTGCGGGGCGCGGATGACGCGGCTGTTGTCGCGGCGGCTGGGGATCGACATGGGCAGACCTCAGAGATTGGAGCGTTTGGCCGTGCCATCGGCACGATAGGCGAAACGGGTGGCGAAGCGGTGGCTGTGGCCGGGATAAAGCAGCACCGAGGCGCTTACCACCTGGCCGCCGGACCAGGTGCGGCGGCGCAGGCGCAGGCAGGGTTCATTCTCGGCCAGGCGCAGCAGGCGGCGGGCGCGGGCATCGGGCATGGCGGCTTCCACCACATGCTCCACTTCTGAAAGCGGCGCCACCTGGCTGAGATGTTCATTCGGGGTGATGCGGGTAAAATCCATCTTGAGATAATCCGGCGCCGTGGTCGGATTGACCCAGCGGTCTTCCAACTGCATCGGCACTCCATCGGCGGCATGCACAATCAGTGAATGGAACACCTGGGCGCCGGCATTGAGGCCCAGATCGCGCGCTACATCGGCAGAAGCCTTTTCGGCACGCAGGAACTCCACCTTGGCGGTATGGCGCTGGCCGCGTTCGGCGATTTCATCGGCGATACTGCGCAATTCCACCAGATTGGCCAGCGGGCGTTTCTCTGCGACAAAAGTGCCGGTGCCCTGCACCCGCACCAGCAGGCCCTCATGGGTCAATTCGCGCAGCGCACGGTTCACCGTCATGCGGCTGACCTTGAGCGTTGTCACCAGCGCGCTTTCCGACGGCACCTGATCGCCCGGCTTGTAATCGCCATTCTCGATATGGCGAACGATGAATTCCTTGACGCGGCGATAACGCGGCGTCGGCCCGGTGGCGCTCATCCGACTCCCTATGGCTCAGGGCTGCTGCACCAAGTATAGGGGCTATTGTATATACAAGTCCAGACCGCAGATAAGCCGGGCTTTATGCGGTCTTCATGGCATTCAGCCGGGCGGCTGCGGCCAGGGCCGCAAAGCGGGGCGCAGTCGCTCGTATAAAGCCGCCAGGCGCAGCACGCCCAGATCGTCGAAACGACGGCCAATGATCTGCAGCCCTATCGGCAAGCCATCGTCGTCATAACCGGCGCAGATCGAGGCCGCCGGCTGTTCCGACATGTTGAACGGCGCCGTGAAGCAGATATGGTCAAACGGCCGGTTCACATCATTGCCGGGCGCGGCTTCCTCGGCCTTGTAGGCAGTGATCGGCGAAGTTGGCGACAGCACCAGATCGAAGGGCTGGCAGGCAGAGCAAGCGGCATCGCGCATCAGCATCACCTGATTCAGCCCGCGCATCGTCTGGGCGCCGGTGATGCTGGCGCCGGCGCGGCACCAATCGGCGATAAAATGCAGCAGCTTACCCTGCTGTTCCGGGCTCATCAGCTCAAAATCCGCCAGCGCGCGGGCCTGAAACACCGTGTTCAACCCCAGCACCATGGCTTCGGTGAGGAAGGGTTGCATCGGCACAATCTCGGCGCCATGGCGTTCAAACAACTTGGCTGCTGCCAGCACAGCGGCGCGCACCGCCGGCTGCGGCGCGCTGCCATAGCCGATATCCAGCAGCAGGCCGATACGCAGGCCCTTGGCCTCGCCATCCAGGCTGCGCGCCCAGTCGCGGTCGTCATAGGGCAGCGCCATATAATCGCGCGGATCTGGCTTGGCCAGGTAGTTCAGCAGCAAGGCGGCATCCTGCACGCTGCGGGTCATCGGCCCGGTGACACGGCCAAGCCAGGGCGGATGCACCGGCACGCGGCCCAGCGAGGGCTTGTGCGCGAACACGCCGTTATAGGCAGCCGGCAGCCGCACCGAGCCGCCGATATCGGTGCCCAGCGCCAGCGGGCCATAACCGGCCGCCAAAGCCGCGCCAGCGCCTGACGAGGAGCCGGCGGAATTGCGTGTTGTGTTCCACGGGTTGCGCGTGATGCCGTGCAGGCTGGAAACACCGGAAGCCAGCATGCCGAAATCCGGCATGGTGGTTTTGCCCAGTATCACACAGCCGGCCTCGCGCACCCGGGCGGCGGGTGGTGCATCGGCTGGCGCCGGGGTCATCGGAGAAGCGGCGGTGCCGATCGGCGTCGGCACGCCCTTGGTGGCAATATTCTCCTTGATGGTGATCGGCACGCCATCCAGCAGCGACAAAGGCTTGCCCTGCTGCCAGCGCTTCTCGGCCGCGCGCGCCTGGGCCAAGGCACCCTTGAAATCGGTGATATACATCGCATTGATGCTGGGTTCCCAGGCTTCGATGCGGGCCAGCGCGGCCTTGGTGGCTTCCACCGGCGAAAGCCGTTTGGTGCGGAAGCCAAGCGACAATTCATGCGCGGTCAGGTCATGCAGATCGGTCATTGCCGCTTCTCCCGTTCAAGCATCCAGGCGATTGACGCCGCACCAGCGCGTCATGAACAGCGCCAGCACATTGGCCACCTGCATCATACTGTCAATGGAAACCCATTCGTCGATGCCATGGATGCTGCTGGCCAGCGGACCATAGCAGGTTGCCGGGGTTTCGCCGTAAAGATTGAAGAACCGCGCATCGGTTGTGCCGGTGAAGGCGGTATAGGCCGCCTGTTCGCCGGTCACCGCCTGATGGCAATCGCTCAGCGTGGTGATGACCGGCAGGTTCATGTCCAGCTCAAAGCCCTCGGCCTGGAAGCCTTCGTAAATCACCCGGTATTGCAGCGCATTGCTCATCGGATGGCGGCGATAGGCATCGGCCAGCAAAGCTTCCACTTCCTGGCGCACATCTTCCGGCTTGCGGCCGGGATAGAAGCCCAGGCGGATATCGGCGCGGGCCGATGTCGGCACGGATGAAGCCCATTCGCCGCCCTTGATTTTGCCCAGGTTGAAATTCACCGGATGCTCATGGCCGTGATAGCAATGATGCCGCGCCTCGGCGGCATTCCACTTTGCTTCCAGCTTTTTCAGTTCGCCGAACATGTAGCTGGCGAAATCAATGGCGCCAACGCCAGTATGCGCCACCGAGGCATGCACCGGCTTGCCGGAAATTTCCAGCGCCAGCCACATCACGCCCATCTGCGCCCGCATGATGCCGGGCAGCGGCTCGGGAATGATGGCGGCATCGGCGCGATAACCTTGCAGCAGGCAGGCCAGCGCGCCATTGCCGGTGCATTCCTCTTCCACAACCGATTGCAGGATCACCTTGGCGGCGGGTTCCAGCCCCATGTGCTGCAAGGCCTTCAGCGCCATGGTATAGGCCACGATGCCGGCCTTCATGTCGCCGGCGCCACGGCCATAAAGTTTGTCGCCATCGATCCAAGGGGTGAAGGGCGGCTTGGTCCACAGGCTTTCGGCGCCCACCGGCACCACATCGATATGACCATTGAAGATCACCGAACGGCCGCGCGTGGCGCCCTTCGGCTCATGCAGGCCAACGATATTATGCCGGCCGTCATAGGAAACGATGGAAGGCGAATAGCCTGGATGTTGTTTCAGCTTGGCTTCGTCGATGGCGAATTCGTCAACCCGCAGGCCCATTGCCTCGAACACATCGCGCATCCGCGCCTGGGCCGAGGCTTCCTGGCCGAGCAGCGAAGGATGCCGCACCAGATCGCACAGCAACGCCACGGCTTCGTCACGCAACGCCGCCACCGATGCCTCGATGGCGGCCTGGTTCACATCCTCAAGCATGTATCCTCCAGCGCCGGCCTTATGATGGCGGCTGGTAGCATCTTATTCGGCGGCGTGGCCGGCTTCCAGCCAGTCGCGCCCTGGCAGGGCGGCAAAAAGCTGGCGCGTATATTCATGCTGCGGCGCGGCAAACAAGGTGGCGGTATCAGCCAGTTCCACGATCTTGCCGCGCTGCATCACTGCGATACGGTCGCATAGCCGGGCGGCGACGCGCAGGTCATGGGTGATGAACAGGATGGCAAGCTGGAAACGGTCGCGGATCGATTCCAGCAATTCCAGCACCTGGGCCTGCACGGATACGTCAAGCGCCGAGACGGCTTCATCCGCAACCAGGATTTCCGGTTCCATCGCCAGGGCGCGGGCAATGCACAGGCGTTGGCGCTGGCCGCCCGAAAATTGATGCGGAAAACGCTCAAGCGCATCGCCATCCAGGCCGACCAGGCGCAGCAATTCGCGGGCATTTTCCAACGCCTTGGCGCGGCTCATGCCGTAATTCAGCGGCCCTTCGATGATCGAATCGCCTACCGTGCGGCGCGGATTGAGCGACCGATACGGATCCTGGAAAATTACCTGGATGCGGCGGCGATAGGGTCTGAGCGCGCCTTCCGACAGGTTGGCGATATCGGCATCTTCCAGCATCACGCGGCCGCCGCTGGGGCGGATCAGGCGGGCGATGCAACGCGCGGCAGTGGATTTGCCCGAGCCGCTTTCGCCGACAATGCCCAGGGTCTGGCCGCGATACAGCGCCAGGTCAATGCCATCCACGGCATGCACCTGGCGGGTCGATTTGAACAGTCCGCCATCGCTGTAGGTCTTGTCCAGCTTGCTGGCGCTCAGCACCGGCTGGCCACTGAGCGGGCTTGCGGCGCGCGGTGTCAGGCGCGGCACGGCATCGATCAGCATCTTGGTATAGTCATGTTGCGGCTGGTGCAGCACCTGGGCAGTGGCGCCCTGTTCCACCACTTCGCCATAACGCATCACCACCACGCGGTCGGCGATATCCGCCACCACGCCGAAATCATGGGTGATGAACAACACGCCGGTGCCACGTTTCTGCTGCAATTCGCGCAGTAATGACAGAATCTGCGCCTGTGTGGTCACATCCAGCGCCGTCGTCGGCTCGTCGGCGATCAGCAAGGCCGGCTCAAGCGCCAGGGCCATGGCAATCATCACACGCTGGCGCTGGCCGCCGGAAAGCTGGTGTGGGTAGGCTTTTGCCAGCCGTTCCGGATCAGGCAGATGCACATCGGCGAAAAGCTGCTGCACGCGCTCCTCGATGCTGACTCCCTTGCCCTTCCAGCCATGGGCGCGCAGCATTTCCGCCACCTGTTCGCCCACCCGATGCACCGGATTAAGCGCGGTCATCGGTTCCTGGAAGATCATTGCCATGCGGTTGCCGCGCAATTGCTGCAAGCGGCTTTTGCTGGCGGCGCGCAAATCCTCGCCTTCCAGCAGAATCTGGCCGCCGACAATCGGCAGCGCGCCCAGGCCCATCACGGAAAAGGCGGTGACCGATTTGCCCGAGCCGCTTTCGCCCACCAGGCAGACAATCTCGCCTGGCGGCACATCGAAGCTGATGCCGTTGACGGCATGGGCGCGGTCACCGCCTTTGGGCAGGGCCACGCGCAGGTCGCGCACGCTGAGTACTGGCTTTTGCATGGCGGCTTCGCTCATCGCACACCTCCCAGCCGCTTTTGCAGCCGCGGATCAAGCGTGTCGCGCAGGCCGTCGCCCAGGATGTTGATCGCCAGCACGGTGGCGGCCAGCAGCCCGCCGGGGAAGAAGATGATCCAGGGCGCGCGCTGAAACACGCCGCGGCCTTCGGAAATGATATTGCCCCAGGTCGGCACTTCGGTGGACAGGCCGGCGCCGAGGAAGCTCAGAATCGCCTCGGTGAGAATCGCCGAGGCGCAGATATAGGTGCCCTGCACGATCAGCGGCGCGATGGTGTTGGGCAGCACATGATAGAGCAGGATTTTCGGCATCGGCGTGCCCAGGCCGATGGCAGCTTCCACATAAGGCTCCTCGCGGATGCTGAGCACCACGCTGCGCACCAGGCGGGCAACACGCGGGATTTCCGGCACCATGATGGCCACGATCACGGTGAAGATCGAAGCGCCGGAAAGCGATACCAGGGCGATGGCGAGCAGAATGCCCGGGATTGCCATCAGGCCATCCATGGTGCGCATCACGATGCCGTCGAGCCAGCGGATATAGCCGGCCAGCAGACCGATCAGCAGGCCGACCGAGAGCGCAATGGCAGCGACACAGGCCGAAACCAGCAGCGACACGCGGGCACCATGCACCACGCGCGAGAAAATATCGCGGCCGAGGCCATCGGTACCCATCAGGAATTGTTCTGAGGGCGGCTTGAGGCGGAAGCGCGGCGCGATGGCGGCGGGATCGGCGCTGGCCAGCAGCGGCGCGCCCAGCGCGATCAGCAGCAGCACAAGCAGGATACCGCCGCCGATCAGCACGGAGGGGTTACGGAATGCCGGGTGGCGGAAAAATCGGGCCATCAGTAGCGAATCCGCGGATCGAGCAGCACATAGGCGATATCAATCGCCAGGTTGATCAGAACGTAGACGCCGGAAAACAGCAAAATCACGCCCTGGATGATCGGATAATCGCGCGCCAGCACCGCTTCCACCACCAAGCGGCCGATGCCGGGGATGTTGTAAACGGTTTCGGTGATCACCACGCCGCCGATCAGCAGCGCAAAGCCGATGCCGATCACCGACACGATGGGGATGGCGGCATTGCGCAAAGCATGATGCACCAGCACCACGCGCTCGCTGAGGCCCTTGGCATGGGCGGTGCGGATGTAATCTTCGCCCAGCACTTCCAGCATGGCGGCGCGGGTGATGCGGGCAAAGAGTGCGATATAGATGAAGCTGAGGGTCAGGGTGGGCAGCGCAATGCGCTCCAGGAACGGCCCCAGGCCACTGCCCAGCGGTGCAAAGCCCTGCACCGGAAACAGATCGAGCTTGATCGAGAACACAAAGATCAGGATATAGCCCAGCACAAAGACCGGCACCGAAAAGCCGGTGACCGACAAGGCCATGATGGTGCGATCCAGCCAGCGGCCATGGCGCCAGGCGGCAATGATGCCCATCGGCACCGCCACCAGGATGGCGAAGATCAGCGTGGTGAAGGCCAGCGAGAGCGTGGGTTCCAGGCGCTGGCTGATCATCATGGTGACCGGCTGCTTGGAGATCACCGAGCGGCCAAGGTCGCCTTGGGCCAGTTGCCCGATCCAGGCGGCGAATTGCTGCGGGATCGGCTTGTCGAGGCCAAGATCAGCGCGAATCGCCGCGATCACCTCAGGCGTGGCCGAATCGCCGGCCAGGATTGCCGCCGGGTCGCCGGGGCTGAGGCGCAGCATGAGAAAGACGAAGACAGCCACCATCCCCATGACAGGGATGGCGGCCATCAGACGCGATAAGACTAGACGCAGCATGTTATGCCGGGGAGCTGTTATGCAGCCGCGTCAGTTCTTTTCCACATTCCACAGCAGGAAAGCCGGGCTGGGCAGGATGCCCTTGATGTTGCTGCGATGCGCCGAGGGCTGGAAATATTCACCCAGCGGCACGTAGTTCACCATCTCATAGGCGCGCTTCTGCACCGCGATGGCCAGCGCCTTCTGCTTCGCCGGATCAGTTTCACGCGCATATTGGTCACGCAGCTTCTCGATCTCGGCATCCTCGGTCCAGCCGAAGAAGCCGCCGGTCTTGCCCAGGCCGCGCACGCCGGCATTGGCAATCGGGTTCATCATGTCGGCAGTACCCCAGGCGGTGTGGAAGATATGCCAGCCACCCTGATCCACCGGGTCCATCTTGGCGCGGCGGCCCACCAGGGTCTGCCAGTCCATCGACTGCACGTCGATATTCATGCCGATGGCACGCAGAGCCGGTGCGGTGACCAGCGGCAATTGCGCGATGGATTGCAGGTCGGTCGGCGCCATGATGACGATCTTCTCGCCCTTGTAGCCGCTTTCCGCCAGCAGCTTCTTGGCCTTGGCGATATCCGGCTTCTTGGTGCCGACGGCGCCTTCTTCGCTGGCCAGCGGTGTGGAGCAGCCAAACATGGCGCCGCAGATCTTGTAGAGCGACGGATCGCCGATCTGGGCGTCGAGATAATCGCCCTGATACACGGCATGCATGATGGCCTGGCGCACCTTCACATTATCCAGCGGCGGCTGCAGCCAGTTCATCCGCATCATGTAATTCATGCCAAGCGGGCCGTAATCGGCCACCACCACATCCTTGGCCTTCTTCACTTCCGGCAGCAGATCGTAGGAAACCTGTTCCCAGATGTCGATTTCGCCCTTCACCAGCGCATTCATCGCGGTTTGCGGATCGGCGATGGAATTCCACACCACGCGGTCCACCTTGGCCAGCTTGGCGCCGCTCATGAAGCTGGGGGCTTCCTTGCGCGGCACATAATCCGGGTTCTTTTCGTACACCACCTTCAGGCCGGGCTGGAATTCGCCCTTGACGAAGCGGAACGGGCCGGAGCCGATTTCCTCGGGCACATTCTGGGTATGCGGTGTTTCGGCCAGGCGCTTCGGCATGATGAACGGCACGTTCGAGCTCGGCTTGCCCAGCGAAGCCAGCACCAGGCCGTAGGGTTCCTTGAGCACGAGTTGGAAGGTCTTGTCGTTAACCTTGGTCATTTCCTTGGTATAGGACATCAGCTTGATGCCCATACCATCGGCCTTGCCCCAGCGCTGCAACGAGGCAATCGCGTCATCGCTGGTCACCGGCGCGCCATCGTGGAATTTAAGGCCGTCGCGCAAGGTGAAGGTATAGGTCAGCTTGTCGGCGCTGACCTCATACTTGTCCACCATCTGCGGCTGAACTTCCATCTTGTCGTTCACGCCGAACAAGGTGTCATAGATCATGTAGCCGTGGTTGCGGCTCATGAAGGCGGTGGTGATGATCGGATCGGTGATGCGCAAGGACGCATGCGGCACCATCACCAGTTCCTTCTTGGCCTGGGCCTGGGCCTCGGCGGCCGCCAGCCCAACGCCAAGCGCCAGCAACGAAACCAGGGTGGTGACGCGCGAGGGTTTGGATACGCGAATCGACATGGTGTTGTTCCCCATTGTTGTTTATCCCTGTTGGATCGTTTGACGACTTATGAAACTGTGAACCGTTCGGGCGGTTCCGGTCAAGCGGAGTCGTTAGGTAAGGTGGCTAAATTTTCGCCTTGCCTGTTCGTACAGCAGATTGCCTAAGGGTATTGCCTAAACGGGAGACAGATTAACGATGGCGCAGAATCTCAGCCGCGCGTTGCGGTATGCCAAGGATGCCGTGGTGGGCCGCAATGGTGTCGTGGCGGCACAGAATCAGGCGGCTGCGGATGTGGGTGCCCAGGTGCTGGGCCAGGGCGGCAATGCGGTGGATGCCGCCGTGGCCACGGCTTTTGCGCTGGCGGTGCTGGAACCCTGGATGAGCGGCATCGGCGGCGGCGGCTTCATGCAGATCTATGATGCGCGCAGCGGCAAGGCGCAGTGCATCGATTTCGGCATGATCAGCCCGAAGCGGCTCGATCCGGCGGATTACCCGCTGGCGGGCGGCACGGCGGGCGACCTGTTTGGCTGGCCGGCGGTGGTGGAAGACCGCAATATCGTCGGTTATGGCTCGATTGCGCTGCCGGGCCAGCCCGATGGCATGCGGCTGGCGCTGGAAACCTTTGGCACCCGCAACTGGGCGGAAAGCCTGGCCCCGGCCATCGGCCTGTGCGAGCAGGGTATTGAGGTGGATTGGTTTCTCAGCCTGGTGGTGGCCTCGGCGGCACGCGATCTGGCGCGCTTCCCGGCCTCGGCAGCGTATTTCCTGCCCAATGGCCTGCCGCCCTCGGCGGAATGGGCCGGCACCGCGCCCCGGCTGAAGAATGCCGCCCTGCTGGCTACGCTGAAGCGGCTGCAAAGCGCGGGCGCCCGTGATTATTACGAAGGCGAGCTGGCGCGCAGCCTGGTGCATGATTTGCAGGCCGGCGGCAGCAAGATTGCTGCCGATGATCTGGCGCAATTCCAGGCCCGCCTGGTCGAGCCTTTGCTGGTGCAGCAGGGCGAAGCCACCCTGGTGCTGCCGCCCGGCCTTACTGCCGGGCCAACCCTGGCCGATGCCCTGGCGCGAGCGACGCCGAAGCTGGAACGCGGCGTGGCGGTGCCGGGCGCGCAAAGCTTTGTGGCTTATGCCGAGGCATTGGATGCGGCCTATGAGCATCGCCTCGCCACTATGGGCGATACCGAGAATAACGGCGGCTGCACCACCAATCTCTGTGTGGTGGATAAGGCCGGTAATATGGTGACAATCACGCAGACGCTGCTCTCATTGTTCGGCAGCCGGGTCATGCTGCCGGAAAGTGGCGTGCCGATGAATAACGGCATCATGTGGTTTGATCCGCGCCCGGGCCGGCCCAATTCACTCGGCGCCGCTAAGCGGCCACTCTCCAACATGCTGCCCAGCATGGTGCTGAAACAGGGCCAGCCCTGGTTTGCCATTGGCGCTTCCGGCGGCCGTCGCATCCTGCCGGCGGTGATGCAGCTGATCAGCTTCGTGGTGGATTTTGGCATGAGTCTGGAGGATGCCTTCCACCTGCCGCGCATCGATGCCAGCGTGGTGGGCCAGCCGGCCTATAATCCGCGCCTGCCGGCCGAGGTGATCGCGGCACTCAAGGCGCGCTTTCCGCAGGCTGTTGAACGCCGGCTGGATCCCTATCCGCTGCCCTTCGCCTGTCCAAGTGCCGTGATGTTCAACGCCGATGGCAGCCAGACCGGCATGACCGAAATCGGCCAGCCCTGGGCCAGCGCCAGCGCTGGCTAGAGAAGGGCGGCGAGTGCTAGTGCAGGTTAAGGCGTAAGCCCGGCGAATTGGGTGCGGGCAAGGTCGGCGAAGATGCCGCCCTTGGCCACCAGTTCGTCGAAGCTGCCCCGTTCGACAATCCTGCCATGCTGCAACACCAGGATCAGGTCGGCCTTGCGGATGGTGGAAAGCCGGTGTGCGATCAGAAACGTGGTGCGGCCCTGCATGAGCTGCTCCAGCGCTTTCTGAATCCGCGCCTCGGTGGCGGCATCCAGCGCCGAGGTGGCTTCATCCAGGATCAGGATCGGCGGGTTTTTCAATAACGCGCGGGCAATCGCCAAGCGCTGGCGTTCGCCGCCGGAAAGATTGACGCCGCGCTCGCCCACGATGGTGTCGTAGCCCTGCGGCTGGCGCTCGATGAAATCATGTGCCTCGGCCAGAATGGCGGCGTGTTTCACATCCTCCAGCGAAGCATCGGCGCCGCCGATGCGGATATTATCGGCAATCGAGCGGTGGAACACGGCCGAATCCTGGAACACCACGCCGATCTGGCGGCGCAGGCTTTCCAGCGTCACGTCGCGGATATCGGTGCCATCAATGGTGATGCGGCCGGATTGTGGTTCCCAGAGCCGGCTGAGCAGGGCCATGGTGGTGCTCTTGCCCGAGCCGGTGGCGCCAACCAGGGCAACGGATGAGCCTGCCGGCACGCTGAAAGTCAGGTCGCTCACCGCCGGGCGGCCGCCATCATAGCTCAGGCTGACATGCTCAAAAGTCACTTCACCCCGGGGCTTTTCCAACAGCTTGGCGCCGGGCCGATCCATCACGCCGGAGCGGGTATCGAGCACGCCGAAAAATTCCATCAGGCTGTGCATCTGGAAAAACAGCCGGCTGACAAAGCCCATGGCATGTTCCAGGCGGCCGATCAGCATGGTGGCAAAACCCATAAAGCTGACGATCTCGCCCACGCTGGCCTTGCCTTGCAGATGTAGCCAGCTGCCCAGCACAAAGATGGCGATCACCGTGATGGTGGAAGCCATGCGGCTCAGCACGGTCATCAGCGCCCACAGATTCAGCACCGGGAATTGCGCTGCCAGCAATTTCTGCATCACGGTGCCGAGTTCGCGCGCCTCCAGCGCCAGGCGCACAAAACTCTGCACCAGGGTGACATTGCCGAGCGCATCGCCGGCCCGCGCCGCAAGCTCGGAATGGTAATCCTCCACTGCCGATTGCGCCGCTTCTGTTTTATGCACCACGATGGCGCTGAGCAGCGCAAACACCACGATCAGCAGGATCAGCAGCAGGCCCAGCCGCCAGTTCATCCACAAGGCCAGCGGCAGCAAAGCCAGCACGGCAACGAAGGTGGAAAGATGCTCGCGGAAGAAGGCAAGCCACAAGCCGAACAGGTTATCCGCGCCGCCCAGCATGATCTTGAGCAGGCGGCCGGAATGGGTGGCGCCATGGAACGCCGCCGGCAGGCTCAGCACATGCTCAAAATACAGCGACATCGCAGCCAGCCGGCGGCGATGCGCCAGGCGGTCGGCATGCAGGGCCACCAGGATGCCGGCCAGGATGCCGACCAGTCCGGCAGCGCACCACAGGCCGAGCAAACGCAATGTGGCGGCCCAGGTCTCGCCCGGCGCCGCCTTGTCGGATGCCGAAAGCACATCAATGATACGGCCAAACAGCACCGGCTCGATGAAGCTGATGCCGGCCAGGCCGATATTGGCCAGGCCGAGCAGCCAGGCCAGGCGTTTTTCCGGGCCGAGCAGCGCCAGCACCCGGCCATAGATGCGCATAAATTCCATCGCCGGATTATCGCCCAGCCGGGCCGTCCGTGCTAGAGGCTGCGGCATCATGATGCTGTTTGATCCCGAGTTCGCCGCCGCCGGCCTGCGCGGCCTATCTGTTGCCCTGTTTGTTGGTGGCGTGGTCTATGTGATGGAGCGGACGCGGCCGTTTATCGGCGGCATCGTGCTGGCGCTGCCGATCGTGGTCGGGCCGTCGTATTTTTTCCTCAATCTGCAACAGGATGCCGATTTTATGCGGCAGGCCATCGTGGTGGCGCTGGGCATGATCGGCGCCGTGCTGTGTTTCCTTACCGCCTATATCCGGCTGATCGGCCGCCAGGCCGCCCCCGTGGCTCTGCTGGGCGCGCTGCTGGCCTGGCTTTTGGCGGCGCTGATTGTGCGCTATCTGCCGCCGGAATTGCCCTGGATGCTGGGCTTCGCCCTGGCCGCCGCTTTGCTCGCCTGGCTGGCCAATCGCGGCGTGGTGCAACTGGCCGGCAATGGCAGCAGCAGCAAACCCTCGCCGGGTTATGACGTGGCCCTGCGCGGCCTTTGCGCCGGCCTGCTGGTGGCGCTGGTCACGCTGCTGGCCAACCGGCTCGGGCCGCTTGGCTCGGGCCTGCTGGCCACCTTTCCGGTGGCGCTCACCGTGGTCTGCCTGTTTCTGCTGCGGCGCTTTGATCGTTTCACCGCGCGCGCCGCACTGGCTTCCACCCAGATCGGGCTGAGCAGCCATGCGGCGTTTTTCATCACCCTGCTGGCCCTGCCGGGCCTGGCTGCCGGCTGGCGCTTTGCCGCTGCCAGCCTGGCCTCGGCGGCCTGGGCCGCCGGGCTGGCCCTGGCTAGGCGGCGCGGTTAAGCCTTCTTCGCCAGCAATTCGCGCGGCGTATCCACACCGCGCTGGCGGCCGCGCAGATACTGGTTCGGCGCCGCAACCTTGCCGCCCAGCTCATCGGCGGCACGCCAGGCCCAGAATGGATCATTCAGCAGGCCACGCGCCATCGCCACCAGATCGGCGCTGCCTTCGGCAATGATTGCCTCGGCCTGTTTCGCCTCGGTGATCATGCCCACCGCCATGGTGACCAGGCCGGTGGCCTTGCGCACGGCAGCGGCAAACGGCACCTGATAACCCGGCCCGGTGGTGATCTTCTGATGCAGCGAAATGCCGCCGGAACTGACATCAACAAAATCGCAGCCGCGCTCCTTCAAGGCATGGCCGAAGGCGATGGCATCTTCAACGCCCAGGCCGGCATCGCCCATCCAGTCGCTGCCGGTGATGCGGATACCCAGCGGCTTATGCGCCGGCCAGGCGGCGCGCACCGCGTCAAACACCGCCAGCGGGAAACGCATGCGGTTATCCAGGCTGCCGCCATATTCGTCATTGCGCTTGTTGCTCACCGGCGACAGGAACTGGTGCATCAGATAGCCATGCGCGCCATGCAATTCGATCACATCCACGCCGATGCGATCAGCGCGGCGGGTGGCTTCGGCAAATTGCGCCACGGCTTCGGCGATGGCCGCTTCATCCATCGCTTCGGGCAAAGGCCAGCCATCTTCATGCGCCAGGGCGCTTGGCGCCAGATTAAGCCAGGCGCGCTCATCCGTGATCGGCTTGCCGCCGGCCCAGGGCACTTCGCTGGCGCCTTTGCGCCCGGCATGGGCAAGCTGGATGCCAAAAGGCGTGGTGCCGCCCCCCACAGTTCTGAAAGCCTGCACCACGCGTGCCAGGGCGGCTTCGTTGGCATCATCATACAGCCCCAGGCAATGCGGCGTGATGCGGGCGCGTGGCGCCACATGGGTGGCTTCGGCCAGCACCAGCCCAAGCCCGGCAGCGGCATAACGCGCCAGATGCACCAAATGCCAGTCATTGGCCGATCCGTCATGGGCGCTGTACTGGCACATCGGCGACAGCACGATGCGGTTGGGCAGGGTGACGGAACGCAGCGTCAGCGGCTCAAACAGGGCAGACATGGTTTTCTCCGGTGGTTGCCTGCCGGATGTAGCGCCATGGCAGGCCGCAGGCAAGCATCGCTTGCCGAAGGGCCGGCATCGGCATAGCATAAGGAATTCTTATCGATATCTCTGGAATACATAAATGGTTGATCTGCGCAATCTGGAAACCTTCGTCTGGGTGGCCCATCTTGGCGGTTTTCGCGCTGCCGCCGAAAAGCTCAACACCACCCAGCCGGCCGTGTCGCAGCGTATCGCCCAGTTGGAGGATGAACTGGCAGTGAAGCTGTTTGACCGCGAGCCGCGTGGCGCCAAGCTGACGGTGAAGGGCTTCGAGCTTCTGGGCTATGCCGAACGGATGCTGACCCTGCGCGCCGATATGTTGCAGGCTTTGCGCGAGAAGAAGGCGATGCGCGGTGTGGTGCGGCTCGGGGTGGCCGAAACCATTGTGCATACCTGGCTGTCGCGGCTGATCGAACGCATGCATGCAGTCTATCCGGCGATCACGCTGGAGATCGAAGTGGATACCTCGCCGATCCTGCGCCAGTCACTGCTCAGCCATCAGCTCGATATCGCCTTTGTGCTGGGTCCGGTTAGCGAACCACGCATGAAAAACGTCAATCTGAGCGCTTATCCGATGGCCTGGGTGGCCAGCCCCAGCCTTGACCTGGGGCCAGAACCGATTCGTGTCACCACGCTGGGGCGCTGGCCGATCATCACCTATCCGCGCAATACCCGACCCTATATCGCCGTGCATGAAATGCTGGCCCGCGCCGATGTGCCGAACCGGCGCATCTATGGCAATGCCTCGCTCTCCACCATCGTGCGCATGACGTTGGACAATATCGGCATCAGCGCGATTCCGCCGGTGGTGATTCAGCGTGAACTGGCCGAGCGTAAGCTGCGTCTGCTGCGCGCCGAGGCCACGCTGCCGGATTTGAATTTCACCGCCACTTATCCAGTGAAGCCGGATAGCTACATGGCTGAGGCGGTGGCTGAACTGGCGCGCGAGGTGGCTGCCACCGAACCGGGCCAATTGCCCGCTAATGTGGCAGCGCGGCGAGTTAAGCGATAAATTTTCCTTATACACACCCATCCCAACTCGCGATTGGACAGATATGACCTTTTCATGATGCCATGGTCGAAGTGGCTGGGTGTGATGGAGGGGAAGATGAACGCAGTGCTACGACATGCGGATTTCCGTGGTGAAACCGGCGAAGCAGCGCGGCTTCGGGTGCGCTCCGGCGATCATAGCGGCCCCACTGCCGGCCTGGCGCCCGGCTATGTGCAGGCCAATATGGCGATCCTGCCGAAAGCCCTGGCGGCTGATTTCCAGCGTTTCTGCGCCATGAACCCGAAAGCCTGCCCGCTGCTGGCTTCCAGCGAGCCGGGCGACCCGACTTTGCCTGTTCTGGGCGCCAATCTTGATATCCGCACCGATCTGCCGCGCTACCGGGTGTGGCGCGATGGCGAATTGGTAGAGGAAGTGACCAACATCAAGGCGCAGTGGCGCGACGATCTGGTGGCTTTCCTGATCGGCTGTTCGTTTTCCTTTGAGGAAGCGCTGCTCGAAGACGGCATCCCGTTGCGCCATATCGCCTGCGGCAGCAATGTGCCGATGTTCCGCACCACTATCCCGACCCAGGCTTCCGGGCGTTTCCATGGCCCCACCGTGGTGTCGATGCGGCCGCTGAAGCCGGCCGATGCGATCCGCGCGGTGCAGATTACCTCACGTTTTCCATCGGTGCATGGCGCGCCAATCCATATCGGCAAGCCGGAACTGATCGGCATCAAAGATGTGATGCAGCCGGATTACGGCGAGCCGAGCGAAATCCGCGACGATGAATTGCCGGTCTTCTGGGCCTGCGGGGTGACGCCGCAGGCGGTGATAGCCGCCGCCAAGCCGGATTTCTGCATCACCCATGCGCCTGGCTACATGCTGGTGACTGATCTGAAGAATAGCCGCCTGGCTATTCTGTGAGTTTTGTTTAAGCCAACCACAGGAGGGGAATATGCGTGTTATGATGAAGTCGCTGGCGCTTGCCGGCGCGTTGTTCGCGGGGGTTGCCGGCTCGGCGCTCGCGCAGGAAATGCCGAAAACCGCGCTCAAGGTGGTCGGCGCCTGGGGCAACCTGACCCAGTATAAGAGCTTTGAGCAGCCATTCTGGACCAAGGAAATCAGCGAAAAGTCCAAGGGCGCGATCACCGCTGAAATCACCCCGTTTAATGAAATGGGCCTCAAGGGCGCGGAAATCTTCCGCCTGATGCGCCTGGGCGTGATCGATTTCGGCTCCACCGTGCTGGGCTATGTCGCCGCCGACGATGCCCGCAACGAAGCGGTTGACCTGGCCGGCCTGTCGCCGGATGTCGCCACCGCGCGCAAGGTTTCGGATGCCTACAAGCCGGTTTATGACAAGTTCTACCGCGAGCGTTTCGGCGTGCAGGTGCTGGGCATCTGGCCGTATTCGGCCCAGGTGCTGTTCTGCAACGGTGAGATCAAGGGCCTGGCCGATCTGAAGGGCAAGAAGGTGCGTACCGGCAACCGCACTTTGGCTGAATTCGTCGAAGCCCTCGGCGGCACCGGCGTGACGCTGGCCTTCAACGAAGTGGTGCCGGCGTTGCAGAACAAGGTGGTGGATTGCGCCATCACCGGCACGCTCTCGGGCAATTCCGCCAAGTGGTATGAAGTGGCTACCCATATCTATGCCCTGCCGCTGGGCTGGAGCCATGTCATGCATGCCGTGAACGTGAAGAGCTGGGACAAGCTGAACCCGCAGGTGCGCAGCTTCCTCCAGGCTGAAATCGCCAGCCTGGAAGACCGCATCTGGAAGGCCGCCGCCGAAGAGACTCAGCAGGGCTATGATTGCAATGCCGGCAAGGACAATTGCACCATGGGCGTGAAGGCCAAGATGACCGTTGTGCCGGTCTCGGAAGCCGACAAGGCGCTGCTCAAGAAGGTGATGGCCGAAACCGTGGTGCCGAAATGGGCCGCGCGCTGCGCCGGTGATTGTGTGCCGGCCTGGAACGATTCGATCGGCAAGATCGTCGGCATCACTGCCAAGGCCAACTAAGTAAAAAGCGGGGCCGGTGCAAATCGGCCCCGCATTTCTTTTAAAGGATGGCAACCATGACATTGCTCGACCGCTGGCTTGAATTTGCTGACCGCCTGTCGCGCTATGCCGTGTGGTTCGGCGGCGCTTTGGTGCTAGCTTCCGCCCTGCTGGTTTCCGTGGATGTGCTGCTGCGCAAGCTGCTGCTGGTGTCGCTGGGCGGTGCCGACGAATTATCCGGTTATGCCTTTGCCATCGGCACCGCCTGGGCGCTGGGCTTCACCCTGCTGCGCCGCGCCAATGTGCGCGTTGATGCGCTTTATTCCCGCCTGCCGGCGCCGCTCTGCGCCGTGCTCGATATCATTGCACTGCTGTCGCTCGGCCTGTTCATCGGCCTGCTGGCGCAGCAGGCCTGGGATGTGCTGGCCACCTCGATCAGCTTCGAGGCGCGCGCCACCACGCCGCTACAAACCCCGCTATGGATTCCGCAAAGCCTGTGGGTGATCGGCCTGGGGCTGTTCCTGTTCACCCTGCTGCCGCTGTTGCTGCGCAGCCTGCTGGCACTGGTCACCGGCGATCTCGCCACAGTGCGGCGCCTGGCCGGGGCGCGCACCATTGAGGAAGACGCCGCCGATGAATCGGCGCATACCGCCGCCCTGCGCGTGAAGGAATAAGCCGATGCTTGGCACCACCCTGGTTCTTCTGCTGGTTCTGCTGGCTGCCGCATTGCCGGTGGCCGGTGCGCTGGGCACGCTCGGCCTGCTGCTTGATAAGATCTATTCCAAGATGCCGCTCAATCTGGCACTTGGCGAGGTGGCGTGGTCGTCGTCCAAGGACTTCCTGCTGGTCTCGATCCCGATGTTCATCCTGCTCGGCGAAATCCTGCTGCGCGCCGGTGTGGCCGAACGCATGTATGGCGCCATGGTGAAATGGCTCGGCTGGATTCCCGGCGGCCTGATGCATTCCAATATCGGCGCCTGCGCCATTTTCGCCGCCACGTCAGGCTCCTCGGTGGCCACTGCCGCCACCGTCGGCACCGTGGCTTTGCCGCTGGTCAAGAAACATGGCTACAATGAAAGCCTGTTCCTTGGCACCCTGGCTGCAGGCGGCACGCTCGGCATCCTGATCCCGCCCAGCATCAACATGATCATCTATGCGGTGCTGACCGATACCTCGATCCCGAAACTCTATCTTGCCGGCATCATCCCCGGCCTTGGCCTGGCCGGCCTGTTCATGCTGCTGGTGGCCGCGGCCTGCCTGGTGAAGCCGAAATGGGGCGGCGTCACACTCAGCTATAGCTGGGGCGATCGCCTGGCCAGCCTGGTTGATCTGCTGCCACCGCTCGGCATCTTCCTCGTGGTGGTCGGCTCGATCTATGCCGGCATTGCCACGCCCACCGAAGCCGCTTCGCTCGGCGTGATGGCGGCACTCGGCCTAGCCGTCTGGTATCGCAAACTCTCGCTGGCGATGATCAAGGAAGTGCTGGAAAACACCATGCGCACCACGGCCATGGTGATGCTGATCATCGTGGCGGCCTATTTCCTCAATTTCATCATCTCGGCCATTGGCCTCACCACCATGCTGACCGATTTCATCGCCGGCCTTGGCCTGTCGAAATTCGCCATGCTGCTGGCGGTGGTGGTGTTCTACCTGATCCTTGGCTGTTTCATGGAAACGCTGTCGATGATGATCACCACCATCCCCATCGTGGCGCCGGTGATGATCGGCCTCGGCTTTGATCCGATCTGGCTCGGCATCATTATCATCGTGTTGATCGAGATGGCGCTGATCACACCGCCGGTCGGCCTGAACCTGTTCGTGGTGCAGTCGCTGCGCAGCCATGGCTCGCTCAACGACGTGATTGCCGGCTCGCTGCCCTTTGTGCTGGTGATGATGCTGCTGATCCTGCTGCTGGCGATCTTCCCCGGCCTGGCCCTGTGGCTGCCGCAAACATTCGGTTGATTAGAGGAAACCCCGAGATGCTTCATTTCACCCGCAATTGGGCCGAGCGGCAGGACCGCATCGCCGTGGCCATCGACAGTCTGATCGTCGCCGGCTGGACCGGGCGCGACCAGCATGCCATCGAGCATCATATCGAGGAACTGGCCGCCATCGGTGTGCCGCGCCCCTCCACCACGCCGCTTTTCTACCGTATCGGCACCGGGCAACTGGCCCAGACCACGCATCTGCAAGTGCTTGGCCCGGATAGTTCCGGCGAGGTTGAGCCGGTGATTGTGGCGCTGGCCGATGGCCTCTGGGTCACGCTCGGCTCGGATCATACCGACCGCAAGGCGGAAGCTGCCGGCGTGGCGCTCTCCAAGCAGCTTTGCAGCAAGGTGGTGGGCGACAGCCTGTGGCGCTTCGACGAAGTGGCGCCGCATTGGGATCAGTTGATCCTGCGCAGCCATGCCACTATCGGTGGCCAGCGTATGCTCTATCAGGAAGGCGCTGTGGCCGGCATCCGCGATCCGCGTGACCTGATGGCGCGCTATCTCGGCCAGGCCGAAGCCATCCTGCCGGCCGGCAGCCTGATGTTCTGCGGCACGCTTGGCGCCATCGGCGGTGTGCGCCCGTCAGATCGTTTTGAGATGGAATTGTTTGATCCGGTGCTGGGCCGCAGCCTGACCGCTGGCTACAGTGTGGAAGCGTTGCCCGTTATTGCCTGAGGATTATCCGATGTCCCGTTCCAGCCGTGATCGTCTTGAAGCCTGCCTAGCCCGCATCGCCGATCCGGCCGGCGAGGGCAGCCGCGTTTTCACCCGGCTCTATGCCGAGCCGGCGCGTGATGCCGCCGCCGCCGCCGATGCCCGTGCCATGCGTGGCCTCAGCCTCGGGCCGCTGGACGGCGCCATCGTCTCGATCAAGGATCTGTTCGATCAGCCCGGTGAAGTCACCCTGGCCGGCTCCAAGCTGCTGCGCGATGCCGCCCCGGCCCCGGCCGAGGCGCCGGCCATTGCCCGGCTGCGCGCCGCCGGTGCGGTGATCATCGGCAAAACCAACATGACCGAATTTGCCTTTTCCGGTGTGGGCATCAATCCGCATTACGGCACCCCGGGCAACCCGGCGGATCGCAGCCGCATCCCGGGTGGTTCCTCGTCTGGCGCGGCGGTATCCGTGGCCGATGACATGGCGGAAATCGCCATCGGCACCGATACCGGCGGCTCAACCCGGATTCCGGCGGCGATGTGCGGCATTGTCGGCTGGAAACCGAGCCAACAGCGCATTTCCCGCGATGGCGCCTTCCCGCTGTCTTTTGCGCTCGATTCGATCGGCCCGCTGGCAAAAACCGTGGCGCAATGTGCGCTCGCCGATGCCGCCATGGCCGGCGATGTGATCCAGTTGCCGGAAGCTGCGCCGCTGGCCGGCCTGCGTTTTGGCATCCCCACCGGGCCGCTGCTCGGCGAAACCGAGCCGGCGGTGGCGTCTGCCTTTGAAGCCGCCGGGGCACGCCTGGCCAAGGCTGGCGCCCGGCTGGTGGAATGGCCGCTGGAAGACCTGATTGCCGAGATGATGGCGCTGAATGGGCGCGGCGGCATCGCCCCGGCCGAAGCCGCCTTCATCCATGAAGCTTGGCTCGATAGCTGCGCCGCCGAATTCGATCCCATGGTGCTGGCGCGTATCCGGCGCGGCACCGGGATCTGCGCCGCCAGCTATGTCGCCATGCAGCAGGGCCGTGCCGCGCTGGTGCGCAAGATCGATGCGCGGTTGCAGGATATCGATGCGCTGATCCTGCCCACCACGCCGATCCAGGCGCCGAAAATCGCCGATCTGGCCAATGAAGCCGCCTTCACCCGGGCCAATGCCCTGCTGCTGCGCAACACATCGACGATGAATTTCTTTGATCTCTGCGCTATTTCGCTGCCGATGCCGGAAACCGGCGCCTTGCCCGCCGGCCTCATGCTGGTGGCCCGCAACGGCCAGGACAAGCGCCTGTTCCGCATGGCGATGGGAGTGGAAGCCACCCTGGTCTAGACCGGCCGGGGATTCCGCCCTATAACCCGGCTCATGAGCACTCCCCGCCCCAACTCCACCCCCGCTAAATCGCTCTCGGCCGCCAGCCCGGCCAAGGTCGGCATCGTCAGCCTGGGCTGCCCCAAGGCGCTGGTCGATTCCGAACGCATCATCACCAAGCTGCGCTCTGAGGGCTATGCCATTTCCGGCGCCTATGACGATGCCGATGTGGTGCTGGTGAATACCTGCGGTTTCCTGGATAGCGCCAAGCAGGAAAGCCTGGAAGCCATCGGCGAGGCGATGCGCGAGAATGGCCGGGTTATCGTCACCGGCTGCATGGGCGTGGAAGCCGATAAAATCCGTGGCCTGTTCCCGGATGTGCTCTCGGTCACCGGGCCGCAGCAATATGAAGCGGTGGTGAATGCGGTGCATGAAGCGGCGCCGCCGGCGCATGATCCGTTTCTTGATCTGGTGCCGCCGCAGGGTATCAAGCTGACCCCGCGCCATTATGCCTATTTGAAAATTTCCGAAGGCTGCAACCACACATGCAGCTTCTGCATCATTCCTTCCATGCGCGGCAAGCTGAAAAGCCGCGCCGCCAATGACGTGCTGTATGAAGCCGAGCGGCTGGTGAAAGCCGGGGTCAAGGAACTGCTGGTGATCTCGCAGGATACTTCGGCCTATGGGCTGGATCTCAAACATGCCGAATCTGTGTGGCGTGGCCAGAGCGTGAAGGCGCGGCTGACCGAGCTTTGTAATGCCATGGGCTCGCTCGGCGCCTGGGTGCGGCTGCATTATGTCTATCCCTATCCGCATGTCGACGAGATCATCCCGCTGATGGCCGAGGGCAAGCTGCTGCCCTATCTGGATATCCCGTTCCAGCATGCCGAGCCGCGGGTGCTGAAGGCGATGCGGCGCCCGGGCAATCAGGTCAAGCTGTTGCAGCGCCTGAAAGCCTGGCGCGAGATCTGCCCGGATATCGCCATCCGCTCCACGTTCATTGTCGGATTCCCGGGTGAGACCGAGGCCGATTTTGACTTCCTGCTCGACTGGATGCAGGAAGCCCAGCTTGATCGGGTTGGCTGCTTCAAATACGAGAATGTGGAAGGCGCCGCCGCGCGCGACCTGCCGGATCAGGTGGCCGACGAAGTGAAGCAGGAACGCTGGGAGCGTTTCATGGCGGCGCAGCAGAAGATTTCGGCCGCCAAGCTCAAGGCCAAGGTTGGCCGCACGCTGGATGTGCTGGTGGATGAAGCCAAGCGCACTACGGCAGTGGGGCGCTGCTATGCCGATGCGCCGGAAATCGACGGCATCGTGAAAATCCGCAACGCTGCCGGCGTGCAGCCGGGCGACATGATCAAGGTGCTGATTGACAAGGCCGATGCCTATGACCTGAGCGGCAAGCGGGTCGGCTGACGCTTACGAACGCCGCTTCACGGCGTCTTTCCAGTAATCTCGATCGGCATACATTGTCGGATCAGGGATGCCGGCGAGATGGAAGGCCTCGGCGCGCTCGACGCAGGTGCCGCAGCGGCCGCAATGCATGTCGCCGCCCTTATAGCAGCTCCAGGTTTCGGCAAACGGCACGCCCAGGCGTGCACCCTCGGTTACAATGCCGGCCTTGCTGGTATGTACAAAAGGCGCCAGCAGGGCCACGTTGCCCATGCCCTCCAATGCCTTTTCCTGCATGACCCGGAAGGCATCGACAAAGGCCGGGCGGCAATCCGGATAGATGAAATGGTCGCCACTATGCACGGCGATGCCCACCGCTTCGGCCTGCATGCCGCTGGCAATGCCGAAAGCGATGGTCAGCATGATGGCATTGCGGTTCGGCACGATGGTGGATTTCATCGTCGCCTCGGCATAATGGCCATCCGGAATGGCATCCGCCGCGCCATCGATCAGGGAGGATGACGAGAGGAATTGCGCCAGAGCGCGGATATCCACCACATCATGCCGTGCGCCCAGGCGCCGGGCGGTGAGCGCGGCGAATTCCAGCTCCTTGGCATGGCGCTGACCGTAGTCAAAGGTCAGCAACCGCACCAGGTCATGCTCGGCGGCAATCTTGTGCGCCAGCGTCACCGAGTCGATGCCGCCGGAGCAGAGGATAACGGTTTTCATGCCGCCGCCTGCTCCTCCCGTCGGCGCCGGATCTGACCCATTGCCACCAGGCCAACCAGGGCCAGCGCCGGCAGATAGACCCAGTGTTTTGACGGCCGCTCGGCCGGCATCAGCACTTCCGCCACCACAAAGCCGCTTTCCAGACCCACCCGCTTGGCCGCCGAGCCGAACTTGATCGCCGCCACCTGCACATTGCCGCCCATTTGCGTAATGGTGGCGCCGGTGGCATTCAGGCGGGCGCGGCCTTCGCCGACCGCGCCAAGCGGCAGCGAGATGGTCTTGCGGATATCGTCGCCTTCGATATTGCTGCCTTCCACCACCAGCATCAGGCGGCTATCCGCCGGCAGGCTGCCGGCAAGCTGGAACAATTCACTGCCGGGCTTGTGAATATAAGGATCATAGAGTTTGTCCCAGAAATAGCCGGGGCGGAACAAAGCAAAGCAGGCCAGCAGCAGCAGCGCGCTTTCCCACCAGCGGCTGCGGCTCATGAACCAGCCCATGGTGCCGGCTGAGAAGAGCAGGATTGCCACTGTGGAGATCACAACCACCAGGCAGGCTTCCAGCCAGTTGCCCACATCGATCATCAGCATCTGCGGATTGAACACAAACACAAAGGGCAGAATCGCGGTGCGCATGGAATAGACCGTGCCTTGCAGGCCGGTCTTGATCGGGTCTTCCCCCGAGATCGCCGCTGCCGCAAACGAGGCCAGGCCAACCGGCGGCGTCACATCCGCCATGATGCCGAAATAGAATACAAACAGATGCACCGCGATAAGCGGAATGGCGAGGCCGGATTGCGCGCCCAGTTCCACGATCACAGGTGCCATCAGCGTTGCCACCAGGATGTAGTTGGCAGTGGTGGGGATGCCCATGCCCAGCACCAGGCAGATGAAGGCGGTAAGCAGCAGCATGATGATGACATTGCCGCCCGAGATGAATTCGACAAAGTCGGTCATCATCAGACCCATGCCGGTCAAGGTCACGGTGCCCACGATCACGCCGGCGGTGGCAGTGGCGATGCCGATGCCGATCATGTTGCGCGCACCGAGATTGAAGCCATCCACCAGATCGGCAACGCCCTGGCGCGCCGCAGGAGCCAGACCCTGGTTGCGGAACAGCGCCAGCAGCGGCCGTTGCGTCACCACAATGGCCATGATCGCGGCGGTGGCCCAGAAGGCCGAGAGGCCGGGCGACATTTCCTCCACCATCAGGCACCATAGCAGCACTATGATCGGCAGGGTGAAATGCAGGCCGGTACGTGCCACCGCCCAAGCTTCCGGCAGCACGGTGATCGGCGCATTGGGATCATCCAGCTTGAGGTCGGGATAGCGCGCGCCATACCACAGCGTCAGCAGGTAAAGCGCGATGCCGCCGATGGCGACCAGCCAGGGCGCGGCGGCGCCGAACACTGCCTGGATGCCGAGGATGCCGTAATAGATGGCGCAGATCACCGCGATGGTGCCGCTCCAGCCCAGGCCAAGCCTGGCCCAGCGCTGCGCCCGGGTATGGGCGGCCGAGCGCATCAGCGGCTTGGAGCCGATCTTCACGGCCTCAAGATCGACGATGTAGAACAGCGCAATATAGGAGATGATTGCCGGCAGCGCGGCATGCTTGACGATTTCGGCATAAGGCAGGCCGACATATTCGGTCATCAGGAAGGCGGCGGCGCCCATCACCGGCGGCATGATCTGGCCGTTCACCGACGAGGCGGTTTCGATGGCCCCGGCCTTGATGCCGGAAAGGCCGGTGCGTTTCATCATCGGGATGGTGAAGATGCCGCCGGATACCACGTTGGAGACCGAGGAGCCGGAAACCACGCCGTTCAGTGCGGAGGAAACCACCGCCACCTTGGCCGGGCCGCCGCGCAGATGGCCCAGCAAAGCCACCGAAATCTGCATCATGTAATTGCCGCCGCCGGCCTTCTCCAGCAGCGAGCCGAACAGCACAAACAGGAACACGAAGCTGGTGGAGACACCAAGTGCCACACCGAACACACCTTCCGTGGTGAGCCATTGATGCTGCAAGAACTTGGTGAGCGACGAGCCTTTATGCTGGATCACCTCGGGCATATAGGGGCCGGCGAAGGTGAAGGTGATAAAAACCAACGCCACCACTACCATGGGCGGGCCGAGGCTGCGGCGGGTGGCTTCGAGCAAAAGCAGCATGCCGATGCCGGCGGTAGCCAGGTCCATCGCCGTCGGTGTGCCGGGCCGGGTCGAGAGCGCCACATAATGGGTGTAGAGATAGCTGGCGGCAAAGGCGCCGAGCAGGGCCAGCAGCCAGTCATAGAGCGGCACGCGGTCGCGCGGCGCGCGCTTGAAAGCGGGATAGGCAGTGAAGGCGAGGAAAACCGCGAAGCCAAGATGAATGGCGCGCGCCTCGGTATCGTTGAGGATAAAAACGCCAAACACGAAGGGCAGCGGCGAGGCATACCAGACCTGGAAGGCAGACCAGGCTACAGCAACGATCAGCAGGATGCGGCCGGCCAGGCCCTTGGCCTCGCGGCCACCGGTATCGGCCTCGGCCACCATTTCCAGCAATTCGGCTTCGCTTGCCGGTCGGCGTGAATTGTCGTTGCTCATCTTTGCCCCCAAAGACTGGTACGCGCATAGAAAACGGCCGGCCCGTTGCCGGGCCGGCCGTGGTAGCTGGACTTACATCCAGCCCTTTTCCTTGTAATACTTCACGGCGCCCGGATGCAGCGGGGCCGAGAGGCCATCCTTGATCATGTTCTTCGGCTCAAGCACGGCCAGGGCCGGATGCAGCTTCTTGAACTCGTCGAAATTCTCAAAAGTGGCCTTCACCATCTGATAGACGGTCTCGTCGGCTACCTTGGCCGAAGATACCACAGTGGCAAGCACGCCATAGGTGGTGGTCGGCTGCGGGTTGCTGTTATACAGGCCGCCCGGGATCGTCGCCTTGGCGAAGAACGGGTTGTCTGCCACCAGCTTGTCCACCGCCGGGCCGGTCAGCGAAACCAGCTTGGCGCCGCAGGTGGTGGTCGGGTCCTGGATATTGGCCGAGGGATGGCCGACGCCATAGAAGAAGCCGTCGATCTTGTTGTCGCACAAGGCCGGGCCATGCTCATCCGCCTTCAGCTCGGAAGCGAGCGAGAAATCGGTCAGCTTCCAGCCCATGGTGCCCATCAGCTGCTCGAAGGACGAGCGGGTGCCGGAGCCGGGATTGCCGATATTGAAGCGCTTGCCTTTGAAATCCTCGAACTTGGCAATATTGGCTTCCTTGCGCGCCAGCACGGTGAACGGCTCGGGATGGATCGAGTAGACCGAGCGCAGGTCGCCGAAAGCGCCGGCATCCTTGAACGAGCCTTCGCCCTTGGTGGCGTAGTAATGCACATCCGACTGCGCCATGCCGAAATCCAGTTCGCCGGCACGGATGGTGTTGATGTTGAAGGCCGAGCCGCCGGTCGATTCCACCGAGCAGCGGATGCCATGGGCCTTGCGGTCCTTGTTCAGCAGGCGGCAGATCGCGCCGCCGGCAGCGTAATACACGCCGGTGACACCGCCGGTACCGATGGTGACAAATTTCTGCTGCGCCATGCCGGCGCCCGGCAGGGCGGCGAGCAGGGCGGCGGCTACGGCACCGCCAGCCAGATGCTTGATCGAAAACACGGTCATTGAGTCCCTCCTGTTAGGTATCGCGAACAATCGATATTGAAACGGTACGGAGTCGCGAGGCCGTTTACCGTTCCCGTGATAGCGGAAAGCGGATCGCCCCCGCCATGCGTATCGGTGCCTGCCCCATGCCTTGAGGGTATGGGGCGGTGTTGTGGTGCTTTCGTCAAGCCGTTTCCGGCAGCAACATTGTAGCGATACTTTTTTCGGTCTTTTCCAGCATGGCACAGAATTGCCGCGCCAGCAGGCCGGGCAGGCCGTTTTTGGGCCGCATGAGCCGCACGGTGAAGGGAATCGATGGTGCCAGCGGCCGGATGCAGACCCGGGCCGGGTCGCGTGCTGCCGCCGTATATTGATCCACGATGGCCACGCCGGCGCCTTTTTCCACCAGGGAGAGCGCCACCTGATTGGTTTTCACCTCGACAATCGGGTCGAGCTGCACCCCGGCCAGGTTCAGCGTGGCGGAAAATACCGAGCCAAGCGGATCGTCGCTGCGCAGGCCGATGAAGGGCTGGTTGGCAAAATGCGCCAGTTTCACCACTTTGGGCAGGCTTTTGTGCTGCGCCGCCGGAAAGGCACCGTAGAAATGCCCCTGGGCCAGCGGCGTCAGGTCCAGGCCGGGATGCGCCGGGATGTCGAAGCCGATGCCGATATCCACTTCCTGGGTCAGCACGGTGCGCACCAGATCGGCATATTGCCGGGTTTCCACCTCGAAGGTGACATCCTGGTGTTTCTGCCGGAAGCGGGTGATGGCCAGCGGCACCAGTTCCAGGCACAAAGCCGGCGCCGCCGCGATGCGCAGATGGCCGCTGGAGGCGGTGCCCAGATTGCGCGCCAGCTTGCGCAGGTTTTCCAGCCCGGCGATCAGCTTCTCGCTCTCGGCCTGCAACACCTGGGCTTCCCGGGTCGGCAGCAGCCGGCCACGCACGCGGTCGAACAGCTTGTAGCGCAGCTGATCCTCGGCGCGCAGTAACAGCCGGGTGGCTGCCGGCTGCGAGATGTTCAACAGCTTGGCCGCCGCCGTAATCGTGCCGGTCAGCATCACGGCATGAAAAATCTCCAGATGGCGCAACTGCATCGGCAATACCCCCTGCTTGGGCCATACCATAAAGGTATGGGCGGGCGGCGTAAACGCAGTGGCCCGGCGGCGGTTCCCGGCGCATGCTGGCCCTCGCGCTCCCCCGCGCCAAGCAACAAGGACTCTCCCCATGCATGTTCTGGTGATCGGCGCCGGTGTGATCGGCATGACTACCGCCTGGGCCCTGGCCCGCGACGGCCATCAGGTTACCGTGCTGGATGCCGGGCCGGAACCGGCCAGCGGCGCCAGCCATGCCAATGGCGCGCAACTGAGCTATTCCTATGTCGCGCCACTGGCCGGCCCGTCGATCTGGAAGGATTTGCCCAAGCTGCTGTTCGGCCGCGATGCGCCGGTGCGGTTCCGCCCCGGGCTTGACCTGCGGCAATATCGCTGGGGCTTGCGTTTCCTGGCCGCCTGCACCGCCGGCAAGGCGCGGCGCACCACCCAGGCTTTGCTGCGGCTGGCTTTCCTGAGCCGCGACGTGCTGGCTGGTGCGCGTGACTTGCAGGGGCTGGATTTTGATCATGTGCAGGCCGGCAAGCTGGTGGTGTATTCCAGCGCCGAAAGTTTTGCTGCCGCCGCCGCACAGGCCCGCTTCCAGAATGCCCTGGGCTGCAAGCAGGACGTGCTGGATGCCGCCGCCTGCCTGGCGCTGGAGCCGGCTTTGCGGCCGATTGCCGGTCGCCTGGTGGGCGGGATTTTCACGCCGGATGATGCCGCTGCCGATCCGCGCAAACTGTGCCATGGCCTGTTGCATCTGCTGGAGGGCCACAATAATGGCGTCGCCTTCCACTTCAACACCCCGGTGATCCGCCTGCTGCGCGAAGGGCAGCGGCTTGCCGGTGTTGAAACCGCCAATGGCCGGTTCCGCGCCGATGCCTATGTGCTGGCCGGCGGTATCCAGAGCGCCGAACTGGCGCGTGGCATCGGGCTGGACCTGCCGCTTTATCCGATCAAGGGTTACAGCCTGACCCTGGATATCGCCAATGAGAATGCCGCGCCGCGTGTCAGTGTCACCGATTACGGCAACAAGGTAGTCTATGCCCGGCTGGGGCAGAAGCTGCGTGTTGCCGGCATGGCGGATATTGTCGGCGCAGATATGGCGCTGGAACCTGACCGGGTGACGCAACTGAGCCGCCAGGCGGCAGCAACCTTTCCGGTGGCGGCACCCGAAGCAGCGCAGCAGCCCTGGTGCGGCCTGCGCCCGGCCACGCCGGGCGGTCGGCCGATTTTGGGCCATAGCGGCATCGACGGCCTGTGGCTCAATGTCGGCCATGGCGCGCTGGGCCTGACATTGGCCTTTGGTTCCGCCGCCAGCATCGCGGCCGGCATTGCCGGCCGGCCGGAACTGCTGGATATGGCGGATTTCGCCCTGCACGCCTAGCCCAAAGCCCGCATCCAGGCGCGGGCGCTGGCGGCATCGGCCAAGGCACGCCCGGCAAAGGGCGCCCCCAGCACCGCCTGGCGCACCAGGGCGGCATTGTCGGGTGCGCTGCTGCCATCTGCCAGCAGGGTGTTGTTCTCAAAGCCGATACGGGCATGGCCGCCCAAAGCCAAAGCCGCCACGGCGCAGGCGCCTTCCAGCTTGCCGAAGGCGCAGACGGCAAATTCACCCCAGGCCGCTTGCCAGATCTGCAGGAAGGGCAGCAGGTCGGCCGGGCTGGATTGCTGCCCCGCCGTGTAGCGCCCCAGCACAAACAGCACAAAATGCCGTTCGCCAGGCACGATGCCGCGCGCCACCAGGTCGCGGAAACGCAGCAGGTCGTCGGCGGAATAGAGGATGTATTGCAAAAGCGTGCCGGCCTTGTGCATATGCGCCAGGAAATCCGCCGCCGCCGCCTCATGCGCCGCATCGGGCACGATCTCGCGAATGCCCAGGCTACAGGCCTCCGGCATCAATTCACGCATCGCCGCGATCTGCTCCGGCGCCTGATAGATGCCGGCGGCCTCGCTGGTGCATTGAATGATGATGCGGTCGTCCAGTTCGGCGCGAATCGCCGCGATGGCCGGGCGGTATAGCTCGGGCGCGATGCTGTGGCGGCCATCCGGCGCACGGACATGTAGATGGATCATGGCGGCGCCTGCGGCATGGCAATCCACCGCGCATTGCGCCAGTTCCGCCGGGCTGAGTGGCACGGCGGGATGATCGGCTTTCAGTTTGCGGGCGCCGTTGGGGGCGACGAAAACCAGGGCAGGCAGCGCGCTCATGCCGCCACTCCCGCCAGGGCGGCATCCACCGCATCGCCCAAGCGCTCCACAATCATGTCAATCTCCGTTGCGCTACTAATGAAGGGCGGCGCCAGCAGCACATGGTCGCCATGCAGGCCATCGATGGTGCCGCCCATCGGGTAACACATCAGGCCACGCGCCATCGCCTCGCGCTTCACCCGGGCATGCAGCTTCAGGGCCGGATCGAAGGTGGATTTGTCGGCGCGGTCACGCACCAGTTCGATGGCCTGGAACAGCCCGCGGCCACGAATGTCGCCGACATGATGATGGTTGCCAAAGCGGGCCCGCAGCCGCTCATCCAGATGCCGGCCCATCGCCACCACATTGTCCAGCAAACCATCGCGCTTGATCACGCGCTGCACGGCAAGTGCCGCCGCACAGGCCACCGGATGGCCCAGATAGGTGTGGCCATGCTGGAAAAAGCCGCTGCCCTGCTTGATCGCGTCGATGATCTTTTCATGGATCAGCACCGCGCCAATCGGCTGATAGCCGGCGCCCAGGCCCTTGGCGATCACCTCGATATCCGGGCTGATGCCTTCGGCTTCGCTGGCATGCAGCGTGCCGGTGCGGCCCATGCCGCACATCACTTCGTCCAGGATCAGCAGGATATCATGCTGGTCGCAGATTTCGCGGATACGCTTGAAATAGCCCGGTGCTGCCGGCACCGCGCCCAAGGTGGCGCCCACCACCGGCTCGGCGATGAAGCCGATCACGTTTTCGGCGCCGAGTTCGAGAATCTTGGCTTCCAGTTCATCGGCGGCGCGGCGGCCATAGGCTTCCGGGCTTTCGGCTTCCTGGCGCTCGCGATAGTCAAAACACGGCGCGATATGATGCGCCTCGATCAGCAGCGGTGCAAATTGTTCGCGGCGCCAGGCGTTGCCACCCACCGCCAGCGCACCCAGCGTGTTGCCATGATAGCTCTGGCGCCGGGCGATGAAATGGCGCTTCTGCCGCTGGCCGCGTTCCACCCAGTATTGCCGCGCCAGTTTCAGCGCCGTCTCAACCCCTTCCGAGCCACCGGAGATATAATAGACATGGCTCAGGCCGGCTGGTGCATCGGCGATCAGCGTATCGGCCAGTTCCTCGGCCACGTCGGTGGTGAAAAAGCTGGTATGGGCAAAGGCCAGCTTGCCGGCCTGGGCCTGCAAGGCGGCGATCACATCCTGGTGGCTATGGCCCAGGCAGCTAACCGCCGCGCCGCCCGAGGCATCAATATAGCGCTTGCCGGTGGCGTCGATCAGGTAAACGCCGTCGCCGCCCACGGCAACGGGCAGCGGGGTTTGCATTTGACGGTGCAGGATGCGGCTCATGATTTCCTCTTGGAGCGCGGATGCCAGTAGGTGTCGAAGGCGCCGAGCTGGCTCTCGGCATTGCGGATGGCGGCAAGCGCCTTGTCGCCGGCCCGGGCGGCGAGCAGGGCCAGCAGGGTTTCGGCGGCGGCAAAGGCCGGCGTCACACCATGGAAGAAGGACGGCCCGTCGGTCGGCACCAGCAGGGTGGCGGCGGCATGGCGCGCAATGGGCGAAAGCGGGCTGTCGGTGAGGGCGATGATGCTGGCCCGGCGTTCCTCGGCAAAGCGCACCTGTTCCACCGCGCTGCGCGTATAGGGCGCCAGGCTGATGGCCAGCAGCGCATCCTGCGGGCCGCAATGGCGCAAGGCATCGCGGCCGGTATCGCCGGCTGCATCCAGCAAGTGGCCATTGTCGCGGAACAGGCCGTAGACATAGGCAAAATGGTAGGCCACGGCGAAACATGAGCGCAGCCCCAGCACATAGATGCGACCGGCGCGTTCCAGCAATGTCGCCGCCTCGGCCAGCGCCTCGGTGCCATTGCGGCTGGAAAAGCTGCCAAGCTGGCGGGCAAAATTCTGTTCCATCTGTTCGGAAAGCGAAGCCGCGCCGCCCTGGCGGGCGCGTTTTTGCAGGCCCTGGGCACGATCCGAAAAAGCCGCGCCGCCTGGTCGCAAGGCGGCGGCATGCAACTGGCGGAAGGCCTGGTAATCGGCAAAGCCGAATTGCCGCGCCAGCCGCAGCATGGTGACCGGCGGCACCCCGGCGCGGCGGGCCTGCTCGCGCATTGATAGCAGCGCCACGTCCTGCGGATGCTCCAGCACAAACCGCGCCGCCGCCTGCACCTGTGGGGTGAGGGCGTCGAAGCTCGCCACAATCCGGTCGGCCAGCGGGGCGGTGTCCATGGTTGGCAAGCAAAGCACGGAAAGGCTGGATATGCAACAAATGATGCAAAAACATTAGTTATGAAACATTTGCGCCATGAAACATTTTATGCCCGGTGCTGAAACAATTGCACCCTGGGCTGCGCTGGTTACTATCGGTCTGTTCAGGAGAATCAAGTGAACCAGACAGCCCTTAGCGACGTGGCGTTCCAGAATATGGGCGACACGGCTTTCAGCGTTGAATTTGCCACCAAGGTGGATCGTGCCGCCAATGCCCGGGTGATGGCGTTGCACCGCGCCCTGCGCAACGCCGCCCTGCCCGGGGTGATCGAGGCAATCCCGTCTTTCGGTGCCCTGGTGATCCAGTATGATCCGCTCCTGACCAGCCGGGCAGTGTTGCAGGAGGCCGTGGCGGCGATGCTGCCGGGCTTGAAGCCGAGCCAGGAGGCCGGGCGGTTATGGTGCCTGCCGGTATGTTATGATGCCGATCTGGCGCCTGATCTGGCCGAAGTGGCCGAACGCTGCAAACTCAGCCCGCAAGCCGTGATCCAGGGCCATGCCGGCGGGCGCTATTTCATCTACATGCTGGGCTTCATGCCGGGTCTGGCCTATATGGGCGGCCTGGCAGAAAACCTGCAATTGCCCCGCCGTTCGGCGCCGCGCCTGAAAGTGCCGCAAGGTTCGGTGGCAATTGCAGAGGCGATGACCACGATCTACCCCTGGGAAAGCCCGGGCGGTTGGCATCTGATCGGCCGCACGCCGGTGCGGCTGTTTGACCAGAACCGGCCGGCGCCGATCCTGTTTGCAGCCGGCGATGAAGTGACCTTCCGCCCGGTGGCGCGCAGCGAATTTGATGCCATAAGCGCCCAGGTGACGGCCGGCAGCTTCAATTATGCCGGGCTGGAGGTGGCGCCATGATCCGTGTGAAGGCGCCGGGCCTGTTCACCACCTTGCAAGACCTTGGCCGCTATGGCGCGCAGGAGCAGGGCATGCCGGTGGCCGGCGCCATGGATACGCTGGGCCTGCGCATCGCCAATGCACTCTGCGGCAATGCGCAGAATCTGGCGGCGCTGGAACTCAGCTATATGGGGCCAACCCTGCTGGTGGAAGCCGAGGCGGTGCAATTCGGCCTGGCCGGCAACATGGCGGTGGAAGTGCTGCCGCCTGATGGCGGCAGCCCGAAGAAGCTCACCTCCTGGCGCAGCATCACGCTCAAGCGCGGCGAAGCCTTGCGCATCGGCGTGCTGGGCGAGGCCTATACTTACGTTGCCGTGGCCGGCGGGTTTGACCTGCCGCCATTGCTGGGCAGCCTGTCCACCTATACCCGCGCCGGCCTGGGCGGTTTTGAAGGCCGGCAGTTGCGCGAGAATGATCTGCTGCCGCTCAAGGCCGTGGCTTTGGGCAGCGATCAGGAACTGGCCAGCGAGGCTGCGCCGCTCTACGGCGAAGGGCCGGTGCGCGTAACGCTGGGGCCGCAGGCTTACCGCTTCACCGAAGCCGGCATCGCCGCCTTCCTGGCCGGTGAATACACCGTCAGCAAGGAAGCCGACCGGATGGGCCTGCGCTTGGAAGGCCCGCTGATCGAGCATGTCAGTGGCGCCGATATTGCCTCAGAAGGCATCATTACCGGCGCCATCCAGGTGCCGGGTAATGGTCAGCCGATTATGTTGCTGGCGGATCATCAGACCACCGGCGGCTATACCAAGATTGCCACGATTATTTCAGCCGACCTGCCGCACGTCGGCCGGCTCAAGCCCGGCGCAAAACTGCGTTTCCAGGCGGTGGAAGTGGCGGAAGCCGAAGCCTTGCGGCGCGGCCAGGAAACGGCGCTGAAAGCTCTGTTGGGCAATATGCGGCCGGCGCGGCCGGATGGCGGGCTTGATCTTGATGCGCTCTACACCGCCAACCTGATCAGCGGTATGGTGGATGCGCGAAATGGAGAGATACGATGAAAGTGAACCTGAATAGCGATCTCGGCGAAAGTTACGGCGCCTGGACCATGGGCGACGATGCGGCCATGCTCGGCATTGTCGGCTCGGCCAATGTGGCCTGCGGTTTCCATGGTGGCGACTGGCTGGTGATGCGCAACACGGTGCTGGAAGCCAAAAAGAATGGTGTCAGCATCGGCGCGCATCCGAGTTATCCGGATTTGCAGGGATTTGGCCGGCGCCCGATGGATATCACCGGCGTGGAAGCGGAAGCCTTGCTGGCCTATCAGGTCGGCGCCTTGCAGGGCATCGCCAATCTGGCGGGTTATCAGGTGACGCATGTGAAGCCGCATGGCGCCATCAACAACAAGGCCTGCGTGGATCGTGCCCTGGCCGACGCCCTGGCGCGCGGTTCGGCGGGGGCCGGGCGTGACCTGATCTTCCTGGCGCCGACCGGTTCCGCCCTGGTGGCGGCGGGTCAGGCCGCCGGCCTGAAAGTGGCCGAGGAAGTGTTTGCCGACCGCAATTACGATGATGACGGCAATCTGGTGAAACGCGGCCATCCGCAGGCCATGGTGCATGATCCGGAAGAATCGCTGCGCAATGTGCTGCGCATGGTGAAGGAGCAGGTGCTGGTTTCGATCAGCGGCAAGCGCATTCCGGCCAAGGTGGACAGCATCTGTGTGCATGGCGATGGCCCAAGTGCTGTGGCGATGGCGCAGCATCTGCGTGCCGGGCTGAAGGCTGCCGGGGTGCAATTGGTGACGCTGCCTGAAATGCTGGCCTGAACCATGCCGGTGGCGAAAAAGCCGGCCGGCAAGTCGAAAAAGCCGGCATTGCCGGCCAAAAGGCCGCGCCAGCCGGCGGTGACGCAGCGCAACATCCTGGATGCGGCGCTGGTGGAATTCGCCGCGCACGGACTAGCCGGCGCCCGGGTGGACGAGATCGCCGAACGTTCGGGCGCCAACAAGCGCATGATCTATGAGTATTTCGGCAACAAGGAAGCGCTCTGGCTGATTGTGCTGGAACATGCCTATGAGCGCATGCGCGCCGAGGAACGCACCATTGATGTGGCGCGCATGTCGCCCATGGAAGGCATGCGCTATCTGATGGAGTTCAACTTCCGCTTCTGCGCCCGTAATCCGGAATTCATCGCCCTGCTGACGGCGGAAAATCTCAACAAGGCCAGCTATCTGGGCGAGTCGGAAAAAATCCAGCAGCTTTACTCGCCGCTGCTGGCGGTGATCCGCGACCTTTTGGAGCGTGGCCAGCGCGAGGGCGTGTTCCGCAAGGGCATCGACCCGGTGCATGTCTATCTCACCATCGCCTCGCTGGGCACCTGCTTCTTCTCAAATATTCACACGCTTTCCACCATTTTCGGCCGCGACCTGCTGTCGGCGGCCGAGCAGAAGGCGCGTATGGAGCATTGCGTGGCGGTGCTGCTGGGCGCGCTGAAGGTGTAGAAATCGCTGCGGCGATTTTCGTAACTGTTCAGTTACTTATCCGTTGACAAAGCCCCTGCCTTGGCGGAATGCTATGGCCAACCAAGAAGCGCGGCCAGAGCGGCCGATGCATAAGCGGAGGAAAAGGGCCATGCAGGGCAAATCATGGATTGCTGTGTCTGTTGTGCTGGGGGCGGCGACGGTTGCTGTCACATTGCCGGCGCAGGCGCAGGATTGGAAACCGACCAAGCCGATCACCGTGATCGTGCCCTGGGCTGCCGGCGGTTCCACCGACCAGGTGATCCGCGTCACCGCCGGTGAACTGGAGCAGGTTCTGGGCCAGAAGGTGGTGGTGGTGAACCAGCCGGGTGCTTCGGGTTCGATTGGTTCCAAGACCGCCTGGGAAGCGCCGAAGGATGGCTATACCTGGACTTCCGGCGCCGCCAAGGATATCGGCACCTATGCCGTGTCGGGCTTGCTTGACACCAAGATGGATGATTGGAGCTTCTACCTCACCGTCGCCAACCAGTCGGTGGTCAGCGTCAACGCCAACTCGCCCTACAAGACCCTGGCTGATCTGCTGGCGGCGATGAAGGCCAAGCCGGGCCAGGTATCGGTGGCCACGGCGGGCGTCAATTCCTCGGGCCATTTTGGCTCGGAAGCCTTGGCGCGCGGCGCCGGCGTCACCTACAAGCATGTCTCCTATGATGGCGGCAATCCGGCGGTGATCTCCACCGTGTCGGGCGAGACCGAAGTCACCACCCAGCTTGGTGTTGAGCAGGTGGAAATGATCCGTGCCAAGCGCCTGCGCCCGTTGGCGGTGCTGGCTTCCAAGCCGCTGGAAGTGGATGGCATCCCGGCGATTGAGCCGGTGACCAAGACCTTGCCGAATTTCCGCACCGAAACCAATTATTTCGGCATCTTCGTGCCGAAGGGTGTGCCGGCGGAAGTGACCAACACGCTGGACAAGGTGTGGAAGGAAAAGATCGCCAATTCGGCGGCGCTGAAGAAATACGCCACCGACAAGGGCGCGCTGTTTGATCCGTCCTATGGCGATGCGGCCAAGAAGGCGGCTTTCCCGGCCATCCAAGGCGCTGCCTGGATTTTGCAGGAAGGCGGCAAGGCCAAGGTTTCGCCGGATACGCTCGGCATCCCGAAGCCCTGATACCGTAACCAGATGAGGCCGCCCGGTGCACATGTGCCGGGCGGCCTTGTGCTTTGAGGGAAAGTAAAATGGACCAGAGCGCGCAAAACAGCGAAACCGAAACCCAGGCCAATCTGAGCCGGGCGGATTTCTGGTCCAGTTTTCTGTGGATCGGCCTTGGCCTTGCCATTGCCGTGATGAGCTGGCGCATGGATCGGCTGGAGCATCTGCAGGCCAGCATCTATACCGCGCCGGGGCTGGTGCCGGCCTTTCTCGGCCTGGCCATTGCCTTCATGGGTGTGATCTTGCTGCTGCGCGCCTTGCGCCAGGGCGCGTTGCTGCCACGCACAAGCCGGCCGCTGGTGCTGGCAGAACATTGGCGCCTGATCTTCTCGCTTGGCTGGTCGTTATTCTATGCGCTGGTGATCGTGTCGCGCACATTGCCCTTCTGGCTGATCACCGCCTGTTACGTTTCGGTGTTTGTGCTGGTGTTCCAGTATGCCGAACGCCGCGCCGCCGGCCAGGTGAAGCGCGGCCTGGTCGTGGCCGTGGTGCATGGCCTGATCGCCGGTTTGCTGATCCAGTATGTGTTCGAGGAATTGTTCCTCGTCCGGCTGCCGTGAGGATTTTATCATGTTTGACGGCCTGACCGGTTTCGCCACCTCGATTGTCAACTTCTCCAACCCGACCACGATCCTCTACGCGCTTGGCGCCACGCTGGTGGGATTGGTGATCGGCGCGCTGCCCGGCCTCACCGCCACGATGGGCGTGGCATTGATGACTACGCTGACGCTGAAACTGCCATCGGCCGAAGCGCTGCTGATCCTGATTTGCACTTATGTTGGTGCCATCTACGGCGGCAGCCGCAGCGCCATCCTGCTCAATATCCCGGGCACGCCGGCTTCGGCGGCGTCCTGCCTGGATGGCTATGCGCTGGCCAAGCAGGGTCTGGCGGGCCGCGCCATGGGCATCGCCACCTCCGGCTCGATCCTGGGCACCTGGATCGGCATGTTCTTCCTGGCTCTGTTCACACCGATCCTGGGCGAGATGGCGCTGAAATTTGGTGCCTATGAATTTTTCTGGCTCGCGGTATTCGGCGTGGTGATTTCCGGCAATCTCACTGGCACCGATCCGCTGAAAGGCTGGATCGCCGGCTTTATCGGCCTGTTCATTGCGGCTATCGGCCAGGAAGGCATGTATGCCTATGACCGATTCACCTTCGGTGTGCATGATCTGTCCGGCGGCATCGCATTGATCCCGGCCCTGGTCGGCGTGTTCGGCTTTGCCGAAGTGCTCAGCGTGATGAAGGACAAGCCGCAGAAATTCATCATCAACACCTACGACACCGTGATCCCCAGGATTCGCGATGTGGTGCAGTATTGGCGCACCATCATCCGCTCCGGCCTGATCGGCACCTTCATCGGCATCGTGCCGGGGGTTGGCGAGGATGTGGCGGCATGGTCGTCCTATGCGGCGGCGCGGCGCGCCAGCAAGGAAAAGGAAAAATTCGGCAAGGGTTCGGTGGAAGGCCTGATGGCGGCCGAAACCGGCGACAATGCCTGTGTTCCCGGCGCCGTGATTCCGGTGCTTACCCTGGCGGTGCCTGGCTCGGCGCCGGCCGCCGTGCTGCTGGCTGCCATGCTGATCCATGGCGTGCGACCCGGCCCGCTGATCATGGTGGAGAGTCCGCAATTTGTTTACGACGTGGTGGCGATGATGCTGTTCGCCTCCATCGGCATCCTGTTCTACGGCCTGACTTTGACCAAGCTTTTGGTCAAAGTGCTGCTGGTGCCGCGTCCACTGATCATGCCGGTGATCTTTGTGCTCTGCGCGGTTGGCTCCTATGCCATTGCGTCGCGGCCCTTCGACATCCTGGTGATGCTATGCTTCGGCGTGCTGGGCCTGGTGCTGCGCGGGCTGAATTATCCGATGGCGCCGCTGGTGCTCGGCATTGTGCTGGGCGATCTGCTTGATAAGAGCCTGCGCCGCGGCCTCACGCTTTCGGATGGCGATTTGACGCCGTTTTTCGCCCGGCCGATCTCGCTGGTGCTGTTCCTGCTGGTGGCGCTCACCGTGCTGATGAATGTGCCAGTAGCACGCCGCGCCATGGGCCAGGGCATGAACCTGTTGTTGAAGCCGCTGCGGCGCGGTGCGTGAAGCAATGAATCCGGGATTGACGCAGCCGGTTGCCTGCGGCTATAAGTAACCAGATAGTTACTTCCCTACAGGAAGCGTGACAAACCGCATGCGCATCAGCCTCTGCAACGAAGTGCTCAATCCGCTGCCGCTGGCCGAGCAATGCGCGCTGGCGGCCGAGCTGGGTTATGACGGGCTGGAGATTGCGCCGTTCACGCTGGCAGAAAACCCGCTCGAACTGTCGCTCACGGCGCGGCGCGCCATCCGCCGTTTGGTCGAGGATGCCGGCCTCAAGGTCACTGGCCTGCATTGGCTGCTGGTGGCGCCCAAGGGCCTGTCGCTCACCGATCCGGATGCGGCAGTGCGCAAGCGCACTATCGCGGCGATGCAGCAGCTTTGCGGCCTGTGCCATGATCTGGGCGGTGCTTATCTGGTGCATGGTTCGCCCATGCAGCGCCGGTTGCCGGAAGATGATCCGCAGCGCGCGCGTGACTGGGCCATGGCCGGCTTTGCCGCAGCGGCCGAGGCGGCGGCGGCGCAAGGCGTGGTCTATTGCCTGGAACCGCTATCGCGCCATGAAACCAATTTCATCAATACCGTGGCGGAAGCGGCCGACCTGGTGCGCCAGATCAACAATCCGGCTTTCCGCACCATGATTGATTGCAGCGCCGCCGGCCTCACCGAAATGCAGGATGTGCCGGCGCTGATCGAGCAATGGCTGCCCAGCGGCCTGATCGGCCATGTGCAGGTGAACGATCCCAATCGCAAGGGGCCGGGCCAGGGCGAGATGGATTTTGCGCCGATCCTGGCTGCCTTGGCGCAGCATGGCTATGCCGGCGATCTGGGCGTTGAGCCCTTTATCTATGAACCCGATGGCCCCGGCGCGGCGCGTTTTGCCATCCAGTATCTGCGGAAGCTGCTGCCATGACCTTGCCGCTGTTTCGTATCCGCGAGATTGCGCTGTTTGAGCGCCCGGTGTGGCTGCGGCTGCCGTTCCGCTTCGGCGTGGTGACATTGCGCGAAGCACCGCAGGCTTTTGCGCGGCTGGTGATCGAGACGGCAGAAGGCCGCCTCGCCACCGGCATGGCAGCCGAATTGATGGTGCCGAAATGGTTCGACAAGAATCCGGCGCTCAGCAACGAACAGAATTTCGCCCAGTTGCGCCGCAGCCTCGGCCATGCCCTGGAGGCTTACCAGGATGGCGGCTTGCGCAGCGCCTTCGGCCATTCCGCCGCGCATCATGCCAATCTGCTGGCGGCAGGTGCCGCCGCCGGGCTGAACCCGCTGGTTGCCTCTTATGGCCCGGCTTTGCTTGATCGCGCCGTGATCGACGCCTTGTGCCGCCTGCTCGGCACCAGCTTCGGCGCCGCATTACGCAGCAATCTCTATGGCATTGAGGCGGGTGTGCTCACCCCCGATCTGGCCGGCTTTGATATTGCCGCCTTCCTGGCGCAGCTTTCGCCCTGCCGCCGCATCGCTGCGCGGCATACTGTCGGCATGCTCGATCCGCTGGCGGAAGCCGATTTACAGCCTGGCGAAAGGCTGAATGATGGTTTGCCGGAAAGCCTTGAGGGTGTGATAGCCGCTTATGGCTTGCGCTGGTTCAAGCTCAAGGTTGGCGGCGACATGGCGCAGGATCTGGCCCGGCTCAAGGCCATCGCGGCCGTGCTGGATCAGGGCGCCGCGCCTTATCGCGCCAGCCTGGATGGCAACGAGCAATATGATGATGAGGAAGGCATTGCCGGCTTATGGCGGGCGATGCGGGCCGAGCCGGCTCTGCGCCGGCTCTGTGCCTCGATCCAGTATATCGAGCAGCCGATCAAGCGTGCCTCGGCGCTGGAGCGCCCGGTGACGGCGCTGGCTGCCGAGATTGCGCTGATTGTGGATGAATCGGATGCTGATTACGGCGTGTTTCCGCAGGCGCGCAGCCTGGGTTATGCCGGCATTTCGTCAAAAACCTGCAAGGGTGTGTATCGCGCCATCCTGAATGCTGCGCGTGCCAAGCATTGGGGCGAAGGCTGCTTCATCACCGGTGAAGATCTGACCTGCCAGGCCGGCCTGGCGGTGCAGCAGGATCTGGCGCTGGTGGCGATGCTTGGCCTCTACCATGTCGAGCGCAACGGACATCATTACGTCGATGGCTTCGGCGCCGCGCCGGCTGCCGAGCAGGCCGGCTTTGCCGCCGCCCATGCCGATCTTTACGACAACAGCAGCGGCCGCCCGCGCCTGCGTATCGCCGCCGGCGATATCGCGCTGGGCAGCCTGCTGGATGCCACCGGCTTCGCGTCTGCCGCCGCGCCCGATTGGGCCAGCCTGGCGCCGATGGATTTGAACGAACCCAACCAAGGAAACGTAGCATGAGCAAGGAAATCCGCCTCGGCATCATCATGAACGGCGTCACCGGGCGCATGGGCATGAACCAGCATCTGATCCGGTCGATCTGTGCCATCCGCAAGGATGGCGGCGTGGTGCTGAAGGATGGCCGCCGTGTGATGCCTGATCCGATCCTGGTCGGCCGTAATCTCGACAAGGTGGCGAAGCTGGCCAAGACCTATGGCATCGACCGCTATACCGACGATCTGGATGCGGCGCTGAAAAACAAGGACGACACATTGTTTTTCGATGCGGCCACCACCCAGGCGCGCGCCGGCTTGCTGAAGCAGGCGATGGCGGCGGGCAAGGATGTGTATTGCGAAAAGCCGACCGCCGAAACGCTGGATGTGGCGCTTGATCTGGTGGCGGCGGCGAAGCAATACGGCATCAAGCATGGCGTGGTGCAGGATAAGCTGTTCCTGCCCGGCTTGCAGAAGATCAAGATGCTGATCGATAGCGGCTTCTTCGGCCAGATTCTCTCGGTGCGCGGCGAATTCGGCTATTGGGTGTTTGAAGGCGACTGGCAGCCGGCGCAGCGCCCGAGCTGGAATTATCGCTACAAGGATGGCGGCGGCATCATCCTGGATATGCTGTGCCACTGGCGCTATGTGCTGGATAACCTGTTCGGCGAGGTCAAGAGCGTGTCCTGCCTTGGCGCCACCCATATCCCGCAGCGTTGGGACGAAAACGGCCAGGCTTATGCCGCCGATGCCGATGATGCCGCCTATGCCACGTTCGAGCTGGCCGGCGGTGTGATCGCGCAGATCAATTCCTCCTGGGTGACACGCGTGCGGCGCGACGACCTAGTGACATTCCATGTTGACGGCAAACTTGGTTCGGCGGTGGCGGGCCTCAGCAAATGCTATATCCAGCCGCGCAGTGCCACGCCGAAGCCGGTGTGGAATCCGGATGTGCCGCAGACCATCAATTTTTATGAAACCTGGCAGGAAGTGCCGGATAATCAGGTGCAGGTGAACGGCTTCCGCGCCCAGTGGGAAATGTTCATCCGCCATCTGGTGGATAACGAGCCGTTCAAATGGACCCTGCTTGAAGGCGCCAAGGGCGTGCAGCTTGCCGAAGCCGGCCTCAAGAGCTGGAAGGAACGGCGCTGGATCGACCTGCCGGAACTGAAGGCATAAGCATGACCACACTCAATCTGCCCATCGCCGCCGGCAAGCTGGCGCCGTATACGCTGCAACAGCCAAAGGCCTTTCCGCTGGCGCAGCCGCCGTTCAGCCGCATTGCCTTTGCAGCCGCCCATGTGGTGGCCGATCCGCTGGCCGATCACGATCCCTGGCTCACCCCGGCGGTGGATTGGGAACGCACCATCGCCTTCCGGCGCCATCTCTGGAGCCTCGGCTTCGGCGTGGCCGAGGCGATGGACACGGCGCAGCGCGGCATGGGCCTGGATTGGCGCGATGCGCTGGAACTGGTGCGCCGTTCGCTCGATGCAGCCAAGGATGTGCCGGGTGCCGTGGTGGCCTCGGGTGCCGGCACCGATCATCTGGTGCCAGGGCCGGATGTGGGCATCGATCAGGTGATCCGCGCTTATGAAGAGCAGATTGAAGCGATTGAAAAGCTGGGCGGCCGCATCATCCTGATGGCCAGCCGGGCGCTGGCTGCCTGCGCCAAATCGCCGGATGATTATATCAAGGTGTATGGCCGCATTCTGAGCCAGGTGAAGCAGCCGGTGGTGATGCATTGGCTGGGAGAAATGTTCGATCCCGCCCTGGCCGGCTATTGGGGCCATGCCGATCATATGCAGGCGATGGATACCTGCCTGGATGTGATAACCGCCAATGCCGCCAAGGTGGATGGCATCAAGATTTCCCTGCTCGACAAGGACAAGGAAATCACCATGCGCCGCAAGCTGCCGCAGGCAGTGCGTATGTATACCGGCGACGACTTCAACTATGCCGAACTGATCGCCGGCGATGCGCAAGGGTATTCCGATGCGCTGCTCGGGATTTTTGATGCCATTGCCCCGGCTGCATCCGCGGCGCTTGGTGCGCTGACGCGCGGCGACGAGCAAACCTTCCACGCCATCCTGGCGCCCACCGTGCCGCTGTCGCGCCATATCTTCAAGGCGCCGACCCGGTTCTATAAAACCGGCGTGGTGTTCATGGCCTATCTCAATGGCCACCAGGATCATTTTGTCATGGTTGGCGGCCAGCAGAGCACCCGTTCGGCGCTGCATCTGGCAGAACTGTTCCGCCTGGCCGATGCTGCCGGCCTGCTCAGCGATCCCGAGCGTGCGGCGCAGCGCATGCGCATGGTGCTGGCGGCACAGGGGATCGCGGCATGAGCAAGCCCGGCCCGTTATCGCTCAACACCATCACGGTGCGTGAGCAATGGTCGTTGCAGCAATGTATCGAGGGCTGCGCGCGGCATGGCATCACCGGCATCTCGCCCTGGCGCGACAAACTGGCGGAATATGGCGTGCAGAATGCCGCCAAACATATCCGCGAGGTTGGCCTGACGGTGACCGGCCTGTGCCGGGGCGGCATGTTTCCGGCCGCCGATGCTGCGGGCCGGCAGCGCGCCATTGAGGATAACCAACGCGCCATCGATGATGCGGCAGCGCTTGGCGCACAATGCCTGGTGCTGGTGGTGGGCGGCTTGCCGCCTAGCTCGAAAGATTTGGCCGGCGCCCATGCCCAGGTGCAGGATGGCATCGCGGCGATCCTGCCTTATGCCCGTGCTGCCGGGGTGCCATTGGCCATTGAGCCGCTGCATCCGATGTTCGCCGCTGACCGCGCCTGCGTGAATACGCTGGGCCATGCGCTGGATATCTGCGATGCGCTGGGCGGTGGCGCGGCCGACCGCTCGCTCGGCTTGGCGCTGGATGTCTACCATGTCTGGTGGGATCCGCAGCTTTCGGCGCAGATCAAACGCGCCGGCCGCCGCATCCTGGCTTTCCATGTCTGCGACTGGCTGGTGCCGACCACCGATCTGCTGCTGGATCGCGGCATGATGGGCGATGGCGTGATCGATATTCCGGGTATCCGCGCCGAGGTCGAGGCGCAGGGCTATGACGGCTTCTGCGAAGTCGAGATCATGTCGGCCAATAATTGGTGGCGGCGCGATGCGGATGACGTGCTGCGCACCTGCATCGAACGGCATAAATCCGCGGTCTGACGCTCAGATCACATAACGCCCGGCATGGCGCTGCACCACATTGGCAAGGTCGCCTTCATCGGTGATGCGGCCCTGTTCCAGCACAATGGCGCGATCACAGAACCGCGCCAGCAGGCCGGCGGCACGCTCCACCATCAACACGGCGCCATTGCTCGGCGGTCCCTGGCGCAGATGCTGCGCCAGGCGGTCAAGGAATTCCGGCCCTGCATGTTCCAGCACTTCATCAAACAACAGGGTTTCGGCTTCCAGCGCGGCGGCAATGCCGGTGCCGAGCCGCAGCCGCTGGCCCGGACCGAGCAGCTTGAGCGGGGTGTCGGCGGCGAGGTCGTCCAGTTCACCAAATGCCATGGCGCTATCGGCGCGGCGGCGGCTTTCCTTGAAGTCATGACCGGCCAGCAGGCCATGGCCCACGGCGGTGTTGTAGGCGGATAAATCCGGATCGAGGCCAAGGCCGACATTCAGCACGGCAAAGGCGCGGCCGGCGCGGGAAATGCGGCCCTGATTGGGTTGCAGCAGGCCGGCGGCGGCACGTAGCAATGTGGTCTTGCCCGAGGCATTGCCGCCCAGCAAAGCGGTGCGCGACCCACGGCCCAGGGCCAGGCTGACATCATTCAGCGCCGTGACGCGGTGAATTCTGCCCTGCGGCCCGAGCAGGTTGCGTTTCAGCGAGCGTTCCGAGGCGAAGAAGATCGGAAAGTCGATGCTGACATGGTCAAAGCTGAGGGCTGCTGCCGTCATGGTCAGGTCCAGTAGGGCAGGCGCCAGCGCAGGCGATGATAGAGCAGGGTGGTGACGCTGCCGCCCAGCACCAGCAGCAGCGCGCAGCATAGCCAGGTCAGCGGCGCCACTTCCTGGCCGAGCAGCGGGCGGCGGACCAGTTCAACAAACTGGAAAAGCGGATTGATCTCGGCCAGCCAGACAAAGCGGCTGAGAAAATAGGCCGGCCACAAAACCGGTGTGAGAAAAAACGCCAGATGCACGGTCCAGGCAACAAGCTGCGGCATGTCGCGGAAGCGGGCGCAGAGCATGCCCAGCAAGAGGGAAATCCAGGCCGTGTTGGCGATCAGCAACAGGCTGCCAAGCAGCAGCGGCAGCGGCGCCAGGCTGACGGTTTCAAGCAGGAAGATCTGAGCCAGCACAGCCAGGGCGATATTCTGCGCCATGATCAGCATGTGGCGCAGCAGCATGCGCAGCATGATGGCGGGCAGCGGCAGGGCGGCATGGCGCAGTTGTGCCATATATTGCCAGGTCTGGCCGGCCGCCTGATGCAGCATGCCGGCAAGCAGCGCCCAGGGGATCATGCCGGCCACCAGATAGGGGACATACTGGTCGTAATCCGGCAGCAATTGGCGCAGCACGGTGCCGAACAGCGTGCCCATCGCAGCCGTCGCCAGCGCCAGGCCCAGGCTGGCCCAGAGCGTGCCCAGTCCGGTGCGGCGAAAACTGGCAGCAATATCCACGCCCGCCGTGAAGACGGCGAAGCGCAGATTGGCCAGCAGGCCGGCAGTATAGGTGTTCTGGGCAAGGGTCATGTTCGGCGAGATATAGCCGGCATTTGCGCTCATTCCTAGTATTTCCCGAAATTCGGGCTGGCGCTTCCGTATGGTCGGGAATCCGTCTAATCCTGCCATATGATGTCTGAATCAGGGCTTAAGGAGCAGCGGCCCCGGCTGCAACGTGGCGATGGCGGCGTGACGGCATGCTTTGGCGCCGCGCTGCCGGGCATGAAAACCGGCGCCCGGCTGCTTGATCTCTACCAAAGTGATCCGGGGCGCGCCCTGTTGCCGCTGCCTGAGCCGGGCGAGCCGGCCAGCCTCGTGCTGGTCACCACCTCGGGTGGCCTGACCGGTGGCGACCGGCTGAAACTGAGTCTGACGCTGGAGCCGGGCGCCAAGCTGGCGGCCATGGCCCAGGCCGCCGAAAAGCTCTACCGCTCGGCTGCCGCCGATAACGAAACCGAAGTTATCCAGGAATTATCGGCTGCTTCCGGCGCCTGGCTGGAATGGCTGCCGCAGGAGACCATCCTGTTCAACGGCGCCCGGCTGGCCCGCCGCACCAGCATCAATCTTGATCCGGAGGCCGAAGCCCTGATCGGCGACATGCTGGTTTATGGCCGTGTGGCGCGTGGCGAGCGGTTTGAGCAAGGCAGCTTGTTTGATCTGTGGGAATTGCGCCGCGCCGGTCGCCTGGTCTGGACCGAGCGCCAGGGTATAGACGGCGATATCGCCGCCTTGCTGGCCGCACCGGCGGGTTTTGACGGCGCGGTGGCCCAGGCCAGCCTGATTTTTGCCCGTCCCTGCTTTGCGACCGAAACCGGCTGCACCGAGATTTTGGCAGGCCTGCGCGCCATCCTGGAGCAACATTCCGGCCTGCGCGGCGGCGCCACGCGGCTGGATGGCTTTATCTTGCTGAGGCTGCTCGGGCGCGATCCGCTGTTGTTGCGCCGCGCCTTTGCCGAAGTCTGGCGCTATTGCCGGCATCAGGCCGGCTGGGCCGATACCATGCCCAGGCTGTGGCTCAGATAATCATTGCCTCAATTCCATACAGTTACATTTGTCTGTTTAAAATTTAATCAAATTTAGGCTTTGTGCCTAATTCCGGAACAGAATGGTCCGGCCAATGCCTGGGCTTGCGGCGCGCTGACTCGGAAACAGGCGCCTGTTCCGCAGAGCGGAATCCCTGTTTGCAGTTGCGAAATCAAGACTCTAGGTGCGGTAGTGCGCGCCGGGGCGCGGCTTGGCACGCCTCTTGCCTTTAAATCCCACGCAGCCGGTCCCGGGGGGAGCGGCAAACCAAACGGAGAGGGATTAATGGGACGCATCCTTAACACGGCGGCAGCGCTGGGCCTGGTGGCCAGCATGGGCTTTGCCGCTACCGCGCAAGCCCAGGATACGATCAAGGTCGGCGTGCTGCATTCGCTGAGCGGCACCATGGCGATCTCTGAGACCACACTCAAGGACACCGTCCTGATGATGGTGGATGATATCAACAAGAAGGGCGGTCTGCTCGGCAAGAAGGTTGAGGCCGTGGTGGTCGACCCGGCTTCCAACTGGCCGCTTTTCGCCGAAAAGGCGCGCGAGCTGCTGGCCAAGGAGAAGGTCTCCGTGGTGTTCGGCTGCTGGACCTCGGTGTCGCGCAAGTCAGTGCTGCCGGTTTTTGAAGAGCTGAACGGCCTGCTGTTCTACCCGGTGCAGTATGAGGGCGAGGAAAGCTCGAAGAACGTGTTCTACACCGGTGCGGCGCCGAACCAGCAGGCGATTCCGGCGGTGGAATACCTGATGAGCAAGGAAGGCGGCGAAGTGAAGCGCTGGGTGCTGGCTGGCACCGACTACGTCTATCCGCGCACCACCAACAAGATTCTGGAGTCGTTCCTGAAGGCGAAGGGCGTCAAGCAGGAAGACATCATGATCAACTACACGCCGTTCGGTCATTCCGACTGGCAGACGATCGTGGGCGATATCAAGAAGTTCGCCTCGGCCGGCAAGAAGACTGCGGTGGTTTCGACCATCAATGGCGATGCCAACGTGCCGTTCTACAAGGAACTGTCGAATGCCGGCATCAAGGCGTCGGACATTCCGGTGGTGGCCTTCTCGGTGGGTGAGGAAGAACTCGCCGGCATCGACACCAAGGACCTGGTCGGCCATCTGGCAGCCTGGAACTACTTCCAGTCAGTGAAGAGCCCGGTCAACGATGCCTTCATCAAGCAGTGGAAGACCTACATCAAGAGCGACAAGCGCGTCACCAACGATCCGATGGAAGCCACCTATATCGGCTTCAAGATGTGGACCCAGGCCGTGTTGCAGGCCGGCACCACCGACGTGAATGCCGTGCGCCAGGCCATGTATGGCCAGAAGACCCAGGCGCCGGGCGGTTTCGTCTCGACGATGAACACCAATCACCATCTGTCGAAGCCGGTCTATATCGGTGAAATCCGCCCCGATGGCCAGTTCAACGTGGTGTGGAAGACCAAGGGTCCGGTGAAGGCCGATGCCTGGTCGAAGTACATCCCGGAAAGCGCCAAGCTGACCGCCGACTGGACCTATCCGTGGGTCTGCGGCAATTGCGAGAAGCCGAAGTACAAGTAAGCCTCCCGGGCGACGGGCCGGCGGTTTGATCCGCCGGCCCGTTTACCCACCCCGTCTCGATTTAGCCAAGCCATTCCATAAATAAAAAGCGAGTGCGCACCGTGGCTCTGCGTCGTTGCCTTCTCCTGTTCGCCTTGCTGTTGCTGCCGTTGCTTTCCAGCGCGCTTATTGTGCCGGCGGCGCGGGCGCAGGATATGACCGAGCTGCTTTCGGGCCTCACCGACAGCGATCCGAAACCCGCCATCGAGGCGCTGATGGCCAGTGATGCGCCGCAGGCAAAGGCGGCATTGGCCGCGCTTGCCGCCGGCCGGCTGTATCGCCGCAGTGCGGATGGCGCCATCGTGATTGGCGAACCGGATGGTGCCATGATCGTGGTGACCAATGCCGCCACCGGCGATGTTGAGGATATGGCCGACCCGGCCGATCTCGAATTGCTTGAACTGTCTGATACGGCCAAGGCCGAACTCAGCGCTGCCGGTGTGGGTGCCGCCAGCGACGACACGCCAAAGGATTTTGCTTCCGCCGTCACGGCGCTGAATGCCGATGATTTTGCCGCCAAGGGCAAGGCCATCGAGGTGCTGACCCAGTTGGGCGATGCCCGCGCCATGCCGGTGCTGCGGGCCTTGACCGATGGTCGCCTGTTCACCCGCAAGAGCGATGGTGCCGTGGTGATCGCCACGCGCAGCGGCAACCAGCAAAGCCTGGCGTTGGCCACCACGCTGGAAGATGCCGGCTTTGCCAGCAATGCCGAGCTTGATCCTATTGTGGTCAACAACAATCTGCGCATCGCGCTGCGCGAGGCGGTTGGCCGGCTTGGCCTGCTCAGCCCCGAAGCCGCACAGCGCCGTGCCGCTGCCAATGTGCTGCTGGAAGGTGCCACACCGGATGCTGTGGCCCTGTTGCGCGAAGTGACGCCCAAGGAAACCAATGCCCAGGCCAAGGAGGCAATGGCGCTGGCTCTGGCGGCTTCCGATATTGCTGATCCCGCCGCTGACAAACAGCGCAAGCTGGCCGCCGTGGCGGTGCTTTCGGGCGCCACCGACCTGCGTATCCGCTCGATGCTGCAAGCGCGGCTTAATGCCGAAGCCGATCCCGATGTGAAGGCGGCATTACAGGTGGCTTTCACCTCGGTGCAGCGCAAGCTGACGGTGATTGGCTGGTTTGCCAACATCTTCCAGGGCATCAGCCTGGGTTCGGTTCTGCTGCTGGCCGCTGTTGGCCTTGCCATCACTTTCGGCGTGATGGGCGTGATCAACATGGCGCATGGCGAAATGATCATGATCGGCGCCTATGCCACTTTTGTGGTGCAGGAGATATTCCGCGCCTATCTGCCGCCGGCCTGGTTCGGCGCTTATCTGGTGGCTGCTTTGCCGGTGGCTTTCCTCACTGCTGCCATTTTTGGCATTGCCATTGAACGCGGCGTGATCCGCTTCCTGTATGGCAGGCCGCTGGAAACCATGCTGGCGACCTGGGGTGTCAGCCTGATCTTGCAGCAAATGGTGCGCAGCATCTTCGGTGCGCCGAACAAGGAAGTGTCCAATCCAAGCTGGATGACCGGCTCGTTTGAACTGATCGGCGGTTTTGATGTCACCTGGAACCGGGTCATCATCATCGTGTTCTGCTTCCTGGTGCTGGGGCTGATCGCGCTGATCCTGCGCCGCACCAGTTTTGGCCTCCATATGCGGGCGGTGACGCAAAACAGAAGCATGGCCAGCGTGATGGGCATTCCCACCGCGCGGGTGGATGCCATGACCTTTGCGCTCGGCTCCGGCATTGCCGGCATGGCCGGCGTGGCACTCAGTCAGATCGGCAACGTGTCGCCCAATCTCGGCACCATCTACATCGTCGATAGTTTCCTGGTCGTGGTGTTCGGCGGCGTCGGCAACCTGATGGGAACGCTGGTCGGTGCCATGACGCTCGGTATCGTCAACAAGCTGCTGGAACCCGTGGCCGGTGCCGTGCTGGGCAAGGTTGTGGTGCTGGTGGCGATCATCCTGTTCATCCAGAAACGGCCGCGTGGCCTGTTCGCCGCCAAGGGACGTTCCGCCGATGCCTAAGGAAGACTTGCTCGCTCTCGCCAAGCCCCGTCCGCTGCTTGATCGGCGTGGCTGGGCCCTATTCCTCGGCATCGGCTTCCTGTTGCTGGTGGTGGTGCCGCTGCTCAATACGCTGCCGGCCAATAGCTCGCTGCTGCATCTGCCGGATTATCTGGTGCCGCTGCTCGGCAAATATGCCTGCTATGCCATCCTGGCGCTCAGCCTCGATCTGGTCTGGGGCTATGCCGGCATCCTCAGCCTGGGCCATGGCGCCTTCTTCGCGCTGGGCGGCTATTGCATGGGCATGTATCTGATGCGCCAGATCGGCACGCGCGGCGTTTATGGCAATGCCGAATTGCCGGATTTCATGGTGTTCCTGAACTGGAAGGAATTACCGTGGTATTGGCAGGGCTTTGAGCATTTCCCGTTTGCCATGCTGATGGTGATCGTGGTGCCCGGCCTGCTCGCCCTGGTGCTGGGCTGGTTCGCCTTCCGCAGCCGTGTCACCGGCGTCTATATCTCCATCGTCACCCAGGCGATGACCTTTGCCCTGCTGCTGGCCTTCTTCCGCAACGATATGGGCTTTGGCGGCAATAACGGCCTGACCGATTTCAAGGAAATCCTCGGCTACAATGTGCAGGCGCCGAGCACCCGCATCGGCCTTTATATCGCTTCGGTGCTGGCGATGGGCATTTGCTTCCTGCTCTGCCGCTATGTCACCGGCTCCAAGCTCGGCCGTGTGCTGCTGGCGGTGCGCGATGCTGAAAGCCGGGTGCGTTTCTTCGGTTATTCGGTCACCAATGCCAAGCTGGTTGCCTTTGTGCTGTCGGCAGTGCTGGCCGGCATTGCCGGTGCGCTGTACGTGCCGCAGGTCGGCATCATCAATCCGGGCGAATTCTCGCCGGCCAATTCGATTGAGATTGCCATCTGGGTGGCGGTTGGCGGTCGCGGCACGCTCTATGGCGCCATGCTCGGCGGCGTGCTGATCAATCTGGTGAAAACCTGGCTCACCGGGGCGGCGCCCGATCTGTGGCTGTTTGTGCTTGGTGCGCTGTTCATCGCCTCCACTTTGCTGTTCCCGAAGGGCGTGGTCGGCATGGTCGGCCAGGTCAAGGCCTGGCGGGCGCAGCGTGCCGCCTATCTGGCGAACAACAAGGCGCCGGGGGAGTAGGGCGATGAATGCGTTGCTGAAAACCGAACATGAACCCAAGGCCGGCCTGCCAGATGACGTGACCGACAAGCCGCGTGTCTCCGACAGCCAGCTCTATCTCGATGGCGTCTCGGTGTCGTTTGACGGCTTCCGCGCCATCAACAACCTGTCGCTGATCGTGGCGCCGGGCGAATTGCGCACCGTGATCGGCCCGAATGGTGCCGGCAAGACCACGATGATGGATATAATCACCGGCAAGACCAAGCCGGATGCCGGCGAAGTACTGTTTGCCGGTCGTGTCGACCTGACCAAGCTGGATGAAACCGCGATTGCCAATCTCGGCATCGGCCGCAAATTCCAGAAACCTACCGTGTTCGAGCATCTTAGCGTCTTTGAGAATTTTGAACTGGCGCTGAAGGCGCCGCGCGGTGCCTTGCGCACAATGATGTCGCGGCTCGATGGCGAAGCGGTGGATCGCATTGCCTGGGCGCTGGATACGGTAGGCCTGATGGGCCGGGTCACGGAACTGGCGGGTGCCTTGAGCCATGGCCAGAAGCAGTGGCTGGAAATCGGCATGCTGCTGGTGCAGGACACGCAATTGATCCTGCTCGACGAGCCGGTGGCCGGTATGACCGATGCCGAAACCAAGGCCACCGCCGAACTGATCCTGACCCTGGTGGGCCAGCGCACCCTGATCGTGGTGGAGCATGATATGGAATTTGTCCGCGATCTCGGCGCCCGGGTCACTGTGCTGCATGAAGGCAGTGTGCTGGCCGAGGGCAGCCTGGACATGGTGCAGAATGACCAGCGGGTCATTGAAGTTTATCTGGGGCGCTGACAGATGCTGCAAGCCGAAGGATTGAACCTCTATTACGGCGCCAGCCACGCCCTGCGCGATGTCTCGATCAGCGCCGAGCCAGGCAAGATCACCTGCGTGCTGGGGCGCAACGGCGTCGGCAAGACCTCGCTGATGCGCGCTCTGGTGGGGTTGCAGCCGGTGCGTTCAGGCAGCATCATGTGGGAAGGTCAGGATATCAGCCGGCTCAAGCCGCATGAACGGGCGCGGCGCGGCATCGCCATGGTGCCGCAGGGCCGCGAGATTTTCCCGCGCCTCACCGTGCAGGAGAATCTGGAAACCGGCATGGCGCCGCTGCCGCGCAGCGAACGCCGTATCGATGAGGAAATCTACGCCCTGTTCCCGATTTTGCATGATATGCGGAACCGCCGGGGCGGCGATCTTTCGGGGGGTCAGCAGCAGCAGCTCGCGATCGGGCGGGCCTTGGTCACGCGACCGCGGCTGCTGCTGCTGGACGAACCCACCGAAGGCATCCAGCCTTCGATCATCAAGGATATTGGCCGGGTGATCCAGCAACTGGCTGGGCGCGGCACCATGGCGATTGTGCTGGTGGAGCAGTATTTCGACTTCGCCCGCGCCCTGGCCGACCGCTTTGTGCTGTTGCAGCGTGGTGAAGTGATGGTCTCGGGTGGCCCCGAGGCTATGGATGGCGACGACGTTCGCGGCTATCTTACCGTCTAGTTTCAGGCAATAGCGGCAGGGGAGGCCGGGCGGCATGAATCTCACGCCCCGCGAAAAGGACAAGCTGCTGGTGGCGATGGCTGCCATCGTGGCACGGCGAAGGCTGGAGCGCGGCCTGAAGCTGAATCACCCCGAGGCAGTGGCCTTGATCACTGATTTTGTGGTGGAAGGCGCCCGCGATGGCCGCAGCGTGGCAGAATTGATGCGCGATGGCGCCACCGTGCTGAGCCGCGATCAGGTGATGCCCGGCATCGCCGAGATGATCCACGATATCCAGGTGGAGGCCACCTTCCCGGACGGCACCAAGCTGGTGACCGTGCACCAGCCGATCCGGTGATGTCCGCCAAATTGCAATGAAAGCGTCACCCCCGGGCTTGACCCCGGGGGTCTGGATGCCCGGGTCAGGCCCGGGCATGACGATGGAATGGGGGAGAATACGACATGATCCCAGGTGAACTCTTTCCCGCCCCAGGCGAGATCGAATTGAATGCCGGGCGCGCCACGGTGACGCTGGATATTGCCAATACCGGTGACCGGCCGATCCAGGTTGGCAGCCATTATCATTTCTTCGAAACCAATCCGGCGCTGCATTTTGACCGCGATAAGGCCTATGGCTGCCGGCTGGATATTCCGTCCGGTACCGCCGTGCGGTTTGAGCCGGGCCAGACGCGCAGTGTGCAACTGGTGGCCTTTGCCGGGTCGCGCACCGTGTTCGGCTTTCGCGGCGATGTGCAGGGCAGCTTGAAGGGCGAGGGCTGAAACAATGGCAAACCGCATTTCCCGCGCCGCCTATGCCGGCATGTATGGCCCCACGGTGGGCGACCGCCTGCGCCTGGCCGATACCGATCTGATCATCGAGGTGGAAAAGGATTTCACCGCCACGCCGCCGGTGGCTGCCGGCCGGCCGCGCACCGATGGCTATTCCGCCAATGTGCCGCTTTATGGCGAGGAAGTGAAATTCGGCGGCGGCAAGGTGATCCGCGACGGCATGGGCCAGAGCCAGCGCACACGCGAAGAAGGCGCGGTGGATACTGTGATCACCAATGCGCTGATCCTGGATCACTGGGGCATCGTGAAGGCCGATATCGGCCTGAAAGGTGGCCGCATCGTCGGCATCGGCAAAGCCGGCAACCCGGATATTCAGCCCGGCGTGGATATCATCATCGGCCCCGGCACCGAGGCGATTGCCGGCGAAGGCAAGATCATCACGGCCGGCGGCATTGACGCGCATATCCATTTTATCTGCCCGCAGCAGATCGAGGAAGCGCTGTTTTCCGGCGTCACCACCATGATGGGCGGCGGCACCGGCCCGGCTGCCGGCACCAGCGCCACCACCTGCACGCCAGGCCCATGGCATCTGATGCGCATGTTACAGGCGGCGGAAGCCTTCCCGATGAATCTGGGCTTTTTCGGCAAGGGCAATGCTTCGCTGCCACAGGCCCTGGAAGAGCAGATTCTGGCCGGCGCCTGCGGCATGAAGCTGCATGAGGATTGGGGCACCACGCCGGCAGCGATCGACAATTGCCTCACCGTGGCCGAAAAGCATGACGTGCAGGTGGCGATCCACAGCGACACGCTGAATGAAAGCGGCTTTGTCGAAGACACCATCGCTGCCTTCAAGGGCCGCACCATCCATGCCTTCCACACCGAAGGCGCCGGTGGCGGCCATGCGCCGGATATCATCCGCGTTGCCGGCATGGCAAACGTGCTGCCCAGCAGCACCAATCCCACCATGCCCTACACGGTCAATACCGTGGACGAACATCTCGACATGCTGATGGTGTGCCACCATCTCGATCCGCGCATCCCTGAAGATGTCGCCTTCGCCGATAGCCGTATCCGCCGTGAAACCATCGCCGCCGAGGATATTCTGCACGATCTCGGCGCCTTTTCGATGATGTCGTCGGACAGCCAGGCGATGGGCCGGGTGGGCGAGGTGATCATCCGCACCTGGCAGACCGCCGACAAGATGAAGAAGCAGCGTGGCCGGCTGCCTGAGGAAAGTGGCGATAACGACAATTTCCGCGCCCGGCGCTATATCGCCAAATACACCATCAACGTGGCCCTGGCCCAGGGTATCGCGCAGCATGTCGGCTCGGTGGCGGTGGGCAAGCTGGCCGATCTGGTGATCTGGTCGCCGGCCTTTTTCGGCGTCAAGCCCGACATGGTGCTGAAAGCCGGTTCCATCGCGGCAGCCCCGATGGGTGATCCGAATGCCTCTATCCCGACGCCGCAGCCGGTGCATTACCGGCCGATGTTCGCCGCTTTCGGCCGCAACCTGGTGCAATCCAGCGTGTTGTTTGTCTCGGAAGCGGGTTTGCAGAACGACATCGCCGGCAAGTTCGGCCTCAGCCGGCCGTTGCTGGCGGTGAAGGATACCCGCAGCGTGAAGAAGCAGGACATGGTGCTGAACAATTACATGCCGCATATCGAGGTGGATACCGAAACCTATGAAGTGCGCGCCGATGGCCAGTTGCTGACCTGCGAGCCGGCCCAGGAGCTGGCCATGGCGCAGCGCTATTTCCTGTTTTGATAAGGATAACAACAGCGTCATGCGCGGACTTGATCCGCGCATCTGGTGACGAGATTGCCGGGTCAAGCCCGGCAATGACGACGGAGTGAGGTTGCGAGTATGGATCGAGCCGCAGAAATCCTGCCCGCCGGGCAATGGCCAGTATCTGAGCGCCGCGACAGTGTGACCCTGCCGCATCATGATCGCTTTCGCCGCCGCATCCGGCTCTGCGGCGATCATGGCCTGGATTTTCTGCTCGACCTGCCGGAAGCGCGTGTGCTGCATCATGGCGAGGGGCTGAAGCTGGCTGGCGGCGGCTATGTCGAGGTGATCGCCGCGCCTGAGCCGCTGGTGGAAATCCTGCCCGGCCCCGGCATTTCGCTGGCGCGGCTGGCCTGGCATCTCGGCAACCGCCATTTGCCGGCGGAAATCCAGGCCGAGCGCATCCTGATCGGCGAGGATCATGTCATCATCGACATGCTGAAGGGCCTGGGCGCCAGCGTGCGCCCGGTGCTGGCGCCGTTCGAGCCGGAGGGCGGCGCCTATGGCCAGCATAACCACGATCCGAAGCATCCCTTCGGCCATGGCTCAAAATACCACCAGCATGCCGATGGCACCTGGCATACGCATGATTGACCATGCTTGACGAAGCCGGGCTTTACCGCCTGCTGGCCTGGCTCAGTCCCAGTTATCCGATTGGCGCCTTCAGCTACAGCCATGGCCTGGAATATGCCATCGAGGCTGGGCTGGTGCGGGATCGTGCCACGCTGATTATCTGGCTAACGCATCTGCTGCGCCATGGTGCCGCCTGGGTGGATGCGGTGCTGCTGCGCGAGGCGCATGCGGCCAGTGCCGATGCCGACAAGCTGGATGACCTGGCCGATCTCGCCGCCGCCTGGCGCGGCACCAGCGAAATGGCGTTGGAAAGCGCGCAGCAGGGCGGCTCGTTTCTCACCATCACGCGCGCCGCCTGGCCGCATCCAGGGCTGGAGGCCTTTGCCGCGCGGCGCAAAGGCCGGCCGCTGGCGCTGCCCATCGCGCTCGGCCTGGCCGGCGGTTTGCAGCAGGTGCCGGTGGCGCCGCTGATTGCCGGCTATCTGCATGGCTTTGCCGCCAATCTGGTTTCGGCGGCGGTGCGGATCATCCCGCTGGGCCAGACCGATGGCCAGAAGGCGCTGGCCGCCTTGGCCCCGGTGGTGGCCGTTCTGCTGCCCAAGGTTTTGGCCCAGCCGCTCGACCGATTGGCCAGCGCCGCGCCCATGCTAGACTGGGCATCGATGAATCACGAAACGCAGTATACGAGGCTGTTCCGCTCATGACTGAAATGAAAAACCCCCTGCGTGTTGGCATCGGCGGCCCGGTCGGATCGGGCAAGACGGCGTTGGTCGAGCGGCTCTGCCGCCATCTGCGCGACGATTGGAACATCGCCGTGGTGACGAATGACATCTACACCAAGGAGGATGCCGAATTCCTCACCCGCGCCGGCGCGCTCGATCCACAGCGCATTGCCGGGGTGGAAACCGGCGGTTGCCCGCATACCGCAATCCGCGAGGATGCCTCGATCAACCTTGCCGCCGTGGCCGACATGCAGCAGCGTTTCCCCGGCCTGGATGTGATCTTTGTGGAAAGCGGCGGCGACAATCTGGCCGCCACCTTCAGCCCCGAACTGGCCGATATCACTATCTATGTCATCGACGTCTCAGCCGGCGACAAGATTCCGCGCAAGGGCGGCCCGGGCATCACCCGCTCGGATCTGCTGGTGATCAACAAGATCGACCTCGCCCCGCTGGTCGGCGCCTCGCTGGAGGTGATGGACCGCGATGCGCGCAAGATGCGCGGCGCCAGGCCGTTCATTTTCTCCAATCTGAAGGAATTGAAGGGCGTGGACGAGATTGCCAGCTTCATCCTGAAAAGCGGCGGTCTGACGGCCTGAGGTTCAGCAATTCGCGGAAAGCACACTTTTAAGCTTTGTTTTCCATAAGATTTACCCTCATAATGTAGCGGTTTATTGCCGATTCTGAGGGGGAATCATGTCCAAGCCGGCTTTTTCCGATCTGTTCGTGGCGTCGGGCCGCCGCAACCGCAAATCCTATGTCCTGTTCAGTCTCGCCTGGTTGATGTTGTACATCGTCGCGATGACGGTGCTTGGCGTTGTTGCATTCGGCTCGGCAGGATTGGCGGAGGTACTGATCTGGGTGGCGGCCATCGTGCTTGCCATTCCGGGTTGCTTCGTCGGCGCGCAGCGCTGCCGTGATTTCGGCTGGACCGGCTGGGCCATTTTCATCACGCTGATCCCGGTGGTTGGCATCATCTTCTATATCGCGCTGTTCTTTATTCCCGGCGATGTCGGGGATAACCGGTATGGGCCGGATCCGCTGGCGCCAGCGGCCGCCGCGCCTGCGCCGGCCGCCCTGGGCCAGGCTTGAGCAAATTCCTGCTGTTGTAATGGCGCGGCCCGGCGCCGGTTGCTAAATTGGCGCCCTGGAATGAGGGAGAACGCCATGCTGCAACTGCGCCCGGCCTGCGAATGCTGTGGCCGTGATCTGCCGCCTGAAAGCCGGGCGGCGATGATCTGTTCGTTTGAATGCACCTTCTGCGCCGATTGCACCAGCGGCACGCTTGCCGGCCATTGCCCCAATTGCGGCGGCGAATTGCTGCGGCGGCCGATCCGCCCGGCCGAAAAACTGCTGAAATTCCCAGCCACCACAGAGCGTAAAGTGAAGCCGCAGGGTTGCGCGGCAGCAGAGTGAAATCATGAACAAGCAGCATGTGATTGCCCTCGATCAGGGCACGACCTCGACGCGCGCCATCGTGTTTGATGCCGCCGGCAATGTTTGCGGCGTGGCCCAGCGTGAATTTCCGCAGCATTACCCGGCCGATGGCTGGGTGGAGCATGATGTGGAGGATATCTGGCGCGATACCCAGGCGGTGCTGCGCGAGGCGGTGGCCCGGGCCGGCTTGCGCGGCCAGGATATCGCCGCCATCGGCATCACCAATCAGCGCGAAACCACCGTGGTGTGGGAACGCGCCAGCGGCCAGCCGATCCATCGCGCCATCGTGTGGCAGGATCGCCGCACCGCCGATCTGTGCAAATCCCTGCGTGATGCCGGCGCCACCGATCTGGTGCAGCGCAAGACCGGCCTGCTGATTGATAGTTACTTCTCCGCCACCAAGATCGCCTGGCTGCTCGATCATGTGCCGGGTGCCCGGGCGCGGGCCGAACGCGGCGAACTCTGCTTCGGCACCATCGATTGTTTCCTGCTCTGGCGCCTCAGCGGAGGCGCGGTGCATGCGACGGATGCCACCAATGCCTCGCGCAGCATGCTGTTCGATATCACGCGCCAGGATTGGGATGATGAACTCTGCGCACTATTCCGCGTGCCGCGCGCCATGCTGCCGGCAGTGCGCGACTGCTCGGGTGAATTCGGCGCCACCCTGCCCGATCTGCTCGGCGCCGCGATCCCGATCACCGGCATTGCCGGCGACCAGCAGGCGGCGGCTTTCGGCCAGGCCTGCTTTGCGCCCGGCATGATGAAAAGCACCTATGGCACCGGCTGCTTTGCCCTGGTCAATATCGGCGATAAGCCGGTGCTGTCGCGACACCGTCTGCTCACCACCATGGCCTATCGGCTCAATGGCAAGCCGACTTATGCCCTGGAAGGCTCGATCTTTGTTGCCGGCGCCGGGGTGAAATGGCTGCGCGACAAGCTTGGCATCGTCAAGGATGCGGCCGAAACCGCAGCGCTTGCCGCCAGTGTGCCGGATGGCCATGGCGTTTATGTGGTGCCGGCTTTTGTCGGCCTCGGTGCGCCTTATTGGGATGCCAATGCGCGCGGCGCCATTCTTGGCCTGACCCTGGATTCATCCGCCGCCCATATCGCCCGCGCCATGCTCGAAGCCGTGGCCTATCAGACCCGTGATCTGGTCAGTGCCATGGCAGCAGATGGCGCCGCCACGCCGACGGCTTTGCGGGTGGATGGCGGCATGGTGGCGAATGACTGGCTGTGCCAGTTCCTGGCCGACATGCTGGGCGTGGCGGTGGAACGTCCGCGCGTGATCGAAACCACGGCTTTGGGCGCGGCCTATCTCGCCGGCCTGGCCACCGGGGTTTATGCCGGGCTTGATGCCGTAGCCTATGCCTGGCAATGCGAACGCCGTTTCGAGCCGCGCATGGGCGCTGAACAGCGCCAGCAGCTTTATGGCGGCTGGCAGGCTGCAGTGAAGCGGGTGCTGAGCGGGCAGGAATAGGCCGCCCGGCGATACTTCCAGGCGCGAAACCCTACCAGCCGCCGCGTTCGAGCCAAAGATCGAGCATCGGCAGGGTTTCATTGCCCCAGAACGGCTCGTTATCGGCCAGCACAAAGGGCGAGCCGAACACGCCGCGTTGCAGCGAGGCGTCAACGGCGTCGCGCAGGCCCTGGGCCACACGCGGATCGGCCAGGGCATCGCGGATCGCATCGGCCTCGATGCCTAGCGGCGCCAGCACGGCCACCAGTTCGTCGGTCTGGCCCATATCGCGGCCCTCGGCCCAGTAGGCGTGATAGATCGCCTGGGCGGCGCGTTTGGCCAGGCCCTGTATGGGGTCGGCATCCTGGGCCAGCAGCCAGTAGTAAAGCCGCGCCGGCGGCAGCGGATTCATGAACGGATCGCGCGGCTGGCGCTGCATGGTTATGCCATGCAGGCGGCCATAACGCGCCACGCTGCGTTCGATATACGGCCCCTTCAGCGGCGTATCGAGCAAAGGCTTCAGGCCCATCACTTTCATCACGCTAATGCCCAGCAGCATCGGGTGCCAGATCACGCGGCGGCCATGTTTTGCCGCCAGCGCGTCGATGCGCAGCGAGGCGAAATAGCCAAATGGCGAGATGAAATCGAAATAGAAATCCAGCGGCGCCTGCGACAAGCGATGTCAGCCTTTCGGTTTGTGGTGACTGTGCCAATGCTGCGCGATATCCTGGCGCCGGCAGATCCACACCTTGTCCTTGCCCTGGATGTAATCCAGAAAACGCGCCAGCGCCTGGGCGCGGCCGGGCCGGCCGGCCAGCCGGCAATGCAGCCCCACCGACATCATCTTCGGGCTGCCGCGCCGGCCTTCATCATACAGGCAGTCGAAGGCATCCTTCAGATAGTCGTAGAAATCCTGCCCGGTGCCGAAGCCGTTCAGGGTGCCGAATTTCATGTCGTTATTGTCAAACGTGTAGGGGATCACCAGATGCGCCGGCCGCTTCGGCAGCGGCTGCACCCAATAGGGCAGGTCGTCGTCATAGGCATCCGAATCATAGAGGAAGCCGCCTTCCTCGATCACCAGCTGGCGCGTGTTGCTGGAAAGCCTGCCGGTATACCAGCCCACAGGCCGCTGGCCGCAAGCCTGCTCGATGGCGGCAATGGCCAGTTTCATATGGGCGCGTTCGGTGGCCAGCGGCACGCGGCTGTAATCATACCAGCGCCAGCCATGCGAGGCGATTTCGTGGCCCTGCTCCGCCATGGCGCGGGCCGCTTCGGGATAACGCGCCACCGCCATACCCACGGCATAGGAGGTGAAGTTCAGTCGCCGATCCTGAAACAGCCGCATCAGGCGCCAGAAACCCGCCCGCGCACCGTAATCGTAAACCGATTCCACCTGCTCGTCGCGCATGCGCTGGCGCGGCACGCCGCCCTGCACCTCATGCAGGTACACTTCGGCCTCCTTGTCGCCGTGCAGGATGCTGCGCTCGCCGCCTTCCTCGTAATTCACCACAAACGACACCGCCACATTGGCCTGGCCGGGCCAGCGCGGATCGGGCGGATGCGCGCCATAGCCGCGCAGGTCGCGCGGGTAGGGTTTTGGCCCTAAAGCCGCCTTGACGATATCCTTACCCGGTCGTTTTGCCATGGCTCAGCTCATCAGCTCGGCCAGGGTGCGCGCCACCACTTCGGTAGCCTTGTAGAGATCACTCAGCACCAGCTTCTCATCGGCGCGATGGCCATTGGCTTCCAGCAGGTTGCGCGGCCCGGCGCCATACAGCACGGTCTTGATCCCGGCGGCCGAGTAATGCCGCGCATCGGTATAGAGCGGGATGCCTTCGGTGCTGACCGGCTTGCCCATCACCGCGCTGGCCTGCCGGCACAGGATTTCGATCAGCTTTTCCACCCCCGGCACGGCGCCAAAGGGCCGCGCCAGCATAATGCGGCGGGTTTCCACGCTGATGCCCGGCAGGCCGCCTGCCGCCATGGCGATCACTTCGCGCAAGGTGGCTTCCACCTGTTCCGGCGCTTCCTCGGGGATCATGCGGCGGTCAAGCCGGAAACTCACCTTGTCGGGCACCACATTGGTGTTGATGCCGCCCTTGATCAGGCCCACCACCAGGCTGGGTGAAACAATACCCGGCACCTTGGATTTCTGCGCGCCCAGGCCATTGCGATAGGCATAGAGCGCGGTGAGAATTTTATTCGCTGCTTCCAGCGCATCATGCCCGGTATCCGGCCGCGCCGCATGGGCCGAAAGGCCGTTCACCGTCACTTCCAGATGCAGGCAGCCGTTATGCGCCGTGGTCACGGCATAGGAAAAGCCGGCCGAGAAGGCGTAATCCGGCTTGCTCAGGCCGGTTTCCAGAATCCATTGTGGCCCGATGGCGCCGCCGGCTTCCTCGTCATAGGTCAGGTGCAGCTCGATGCTGCCGCGCAGTTTGGCACCACTGGCTTTCAGCGCCAGCAGCGCGAAGGCATAGGTGACAAAATCCGATTTCGACACTGCCACGCCCCGGCCATACATCACGCCATCGCGCACCACGGCAGCATAGGGATCAACGCTCCAGCCTTCGCCGGGCGCCACCACATCGCCATGGGCATTCAGCGCCACCACGGGGCCATCATCGGAGAATTTCTGCCGCACGATCAAATTGGTGCAGGAGATCATGCCATTCGCCGCCACCAGGTCGGCCGGCACTGGATGGTGTTCCACCGTCAGGCCCAGGCCTTCCAGCAATGCGGCGGCGCGCATGGCATGCGGCGCGCAATCGCCGGGCGGATTGTCGGATGGCGCCTTCACCAGTTCCGCCAGCATGGCCCGCATCGCCGCCTGCTGGCCGGCCAGATAATCGTGAAGCGCCGAAAGGGTGGTGGCGTCGAGGCTCATGCGTGCAGGCTCTTTGTTTAGGTGCCGGGAAAATGCTCGATGAAGTGATACAGCGCCCGCGTGGCCAGTTCCACATCCTCGGGCAACACGGCTTCCAGCGGATTATGGCTGATGCCCTTGGTGCAACGCATGAAGATCATGCCAACCGGGCAGAGCGGCGCCACCGTCATGGCGTCATGGCCGGCGCCGGAAGGCAGCCGCATGGTCGGCACACCCTGGGCCAGGATGGCGGCTTCCACCTGATCCATCAGGGCTGGGTCGCAGGGCGTGGCCTTGCTGTCATACAGCGCCGTGATCGTGGCTTGCACATTGCGGCGCCCGGCGATCAGCGGAATTTCGGCCAGCACGGCATCGGCGGCCACATCGCGCACCGCATCCTCGGCGGCGCGGATATCGATGGAAAAGCGCGCCGCGCCAGGGATCACGTTCACAGCGCCGGGAAAAGCTTCCATCTGGCCCACGGTACCAACCAATGTCGGCGTGCCGGTGCAGCGCTTTTCGATGAACAGGGCCACCTCGGCGGCGGCAAGCAACGCATCCTGGCGCCCGCCCATCGGCACCGTGCCGGCATGGCCGGCCAGGCCCTTCATGTCCACGCGATACCGCCGCGCGCCGGAAATCGCCGTCACCACGCCCAAGGCCAGGCCGTTACGTTCCAGCACCGGCCCCTGCTCGATATGCAATTCCATGAAGGCGGCGATCTCGCCCGGCTTGCGGGCGATGGCCGGGATCCGTGTTTCATCCAGGCCGAAGCCGGCCAGGGCTTCGCGATAGCTGACGCCGTTGCGATCCTTGGCTTCGAACAATTCCGGCGCGAAGGTGCCGGCCACGGCGCGGCTGCCGGTCATCGCCACACCGAATCGGGTGCCTTCCTCATTGGAAAAGCCGATCACCTCGATGCCGAAGGGCAGGCGCTTCTGTTGTTTGTGCAATTCGGCCACGCAGGCAATCGCCGCCACCACGCCCAGCATGCCGTCATACTTGCCGGCGTTGCGCACTGTATCCAGATGCGAGCCGAGCATCAGGCGCGGCCGCGCCGGGTCGCTGCCGGCATAAAGCCCCACCACATTGCCGGCGGCATCTTCATGCGCCGCCATGCCGGCCTGGCGCATCCAGTCCAGCACCAGATTGTTGGCCTGCTTGTGCTCGGGCGAGAAGGTGGTGCGGGTCAGGTTTTCCGGGTTTTCGCTGATGCGGCCCAATTCATCCAGGCGAGCCATCATTTCGGGCGCAAAACGGGGGGCGGCAGCAGACATATCGGCCTCGCTGAGGGGTTTTTGCAACTATACAGGCCGCACCGGCCCTGGCAAAGCCGCCGCGCATGCGGTAGCAAAAAAGCCGGAGATAACCTGTGCCATGATGCTTCTGCCATGATCAATGCCGATGCCTTTCTGCGCGCCCTGTTTGATGCGGCGCTGGCGGCTGCCGATCCGGCGCGCTGCCTGGCGCCTTTTCTGCCGGCGCCGCCGAAAAATGGCCGCACTGTGGTGGTGGGCGGAGGCAAGGCTGCCGCCACCATGGCGCGTGCTGTGGAACAGGCCTGGCCGGCTGACGCGCCGCTTTCCGGCCTGGTGGTGACACGCTACGACCATGCCGTGCCGTGTCGCCGCATCGAGGTGGTGGAAGCCTCGCATCCGGTGCCGGACGCAGCCGGCATGGCGGGCGCGGCGCGCATGCTGGATCTGGTGCGCGGCCTTGGCCCGGAAGACCTGGTGCTATGCCTGATTTCCGGCGGCGGCTCGGCCCTGCTGGCCCTGCCTGCCGAGGGCCTGACCCTGGCCGACAAGCAGGCGGTGAATCAGGCTTTGCTGCGTTCCGGCGCCAATATTGCTGAAATGAATTGTGTGCGGAAACATCTTTCCGCCATCAAGGGTGGCCGCTTGGCCCTGGCCGCTGCGCCGGCCCAGGTGGTGGCCTTGCTGATTTCCGATGTGCCGGGCGACGATCCGGCTGTGATCGCTTCCGGCCCCACTGTGGCCGATCCCACCAGCTTTGCCGATGCCCGCGCCGTGCTGGCGAAATACAGCATCACGCCGCCGCCGGCCGTGGCGGCGCATCTGGCCCAGGCGGCAGAGGAAACCGCCAAGCCCGGCGATGCGCGGCTGGCGCAGGTGCGCAATGTGATGGTGGCAACGCCGCAAATGGCGTTGCAGGCAGCGGCGCAGCGGGCGCTGGAATGGGGCGTACAGCCGCTGATCCTGGGCGATGCAATCGAGGGCGAGGCGCGTGAGGTGGCGATGGTGATGGCCGGCATCGCGCGCCAGGTGCGGCGCCATGGCCAGCCACTGGCGGCGCCCTGTGTGCTGCTATCGGGCGGCGAAACCACGGTGACGGTGCGCGGCACCGGGCGCGGCGGGCGCAATGCGGAATTCCTGCTTGGCCTGGCGGTGGCGCTGGATGGCGCACCGGGCATCCATGCCCTGGCCGCCGATACCGATGGCATTGATGGCACCGAGGATAACGCGGGCGCCTTGCTGCATCCCGATAGTATTGCGCGCGCCGCAGCCGCCGGGCGCAACGCCAAGCTTTGCCTGGCCGATAATGACGGCTATGGTTTCTTCGAAGCGGCGGGCGGTCTGCACAAGACCGGGCCGACGCTGACCAATGTGAATGACTTCCGCGCTGTGCTGGTGCTGCCATGAGACTCGATACGCCGGGTGAACTCACCCCGATGCAGCGCATCACCGCGCTGATGGCCGAATTGAACGGCCTGCCGGAAGCCGCCTTCGTCGCCCGGCTGGGCGGCATCATCGAGCATTCGCCCTGGGCGGCGGCGGAGATCGTGGCACTGCGCCCGTTTGGCGATCTGGAAAGCCTGCATAGCGCCATGCTTGGCGCGGTATGGCGGCGCGGCCGCGTGGCGCAACTGGACTTGCTGAACGCTCATCCCGAACTGGCCGGCAAGGAAGCCGATGCCGGCACGCTGACCGCCCATTCCACCAGCGAGCAGGATAGCGTCGGCCTGACCAGCCTCAGCCCGTGGGAAAAGACCCGCATCACCGAATTGAATCAGGCCTATCGCGCCAAGCATGGTTTCCCCTTCATCATTGCCGTGAAACTGCGCAACAAGGCGCAGATCCTGGCCAATTTTGAACGCCGCCTGGCTAACGACACCGAAGTGGAACTGGCGGTGGCGCTGATGGAAGTGAGCAAGATTGCCCGCATGCGGCTGGATGCGCTGCTGGCGGCATAATGGTTTGATACGGAGGCTTTGATGGGTCGCTTGAGCACGCATATCCTGGATACGATGCATGGCAAGCCGGCGCCGGGCGTGACCGTGGAACTCTACCGCCTGGAGGCCGCAGGCGGGCGCAGCCTGGTCAAGACCACGATCACCAACAGCGACGGCCGCACCGACGAGCCGCTGCTGACCGGCGATGCCTTCCAGACCGGCCAGTATGAACTTCTGTTCCATATCGGCGTCTATTTCCGCACCCGCGGCGTGGCGCCGGCCGATCCGGCTTTTCTGGATATCGTGCCGATCCGCTTCGGCATCGCTGAGCCGAACGGGCATTATCATGTGCCGCTGCTGGCCACGCCCTGGAGCTATTCCACCTATCGCGGGAGCTGAGCTGATGACGGATCACGCCGCCTTCATGCGCCGCGCCATCGCGCTCAGCCGCGAGCATATGCAGGCCGGGCATGGCGGGCCGTTTGGCGCCGTGGTGGTGCTGGATGGCAAAATCATCGGCGAGGGCTGGAATCAGGTGACCGGCCAGAACGATCCCACCGCCCATGCCGAAGTGGTGGCGATCCGCGAAGCTTGCAAGATTTTGGGCCGTTTCGACCTGCGCGGCGCCACGCTCTACACCAGTTGCGAACCCTGCCCGATGTGCCTGTCGGCGGCTTATTGGGCGCGTGTTGATGGCCTGTATTACGCCAATACCCAGGATGATGCGGCGGCGATCGATTTCGACGATGCGTTTCTGTATCGCGAACTGGCCCTGCCGATGGCCCAGCGCAGCCTGCCTTGCGCGCCTTTGCTGCGCGACGAAGCGCTGGCGGTGTTCAACGAATGGCGCGACAAGCCGGATAAAGTGCCCTACTGAAGTTTGGCCCCGCCATCGATCCAGGCGCCCAGAGTGGCGCGTTCTTCCGGCGTGATCTCGGTGACATTGCCCGGCGGCATCGCCTCGGCGCGCACTGCCTGCTGGTTGATCTGGGCCGCGAAGCGGCGGATCTGCTGCGGGCTTTCCAGCATCACGCCCTTGGGCGCTTCGGTGATACCGTCAAAGGTCGGCTTGGCGGCATGGCAGGCGGTGCAGCGCGCCGCCACAATAGCTTGCACGGCTTCGATAGTGGCATCACCGGCCAGGGCAGCACGCGCCGCCTTGTGCGGATCCCAATGGGTGAAGAAAAACAGCCCGGTCGTCACCAGGAAGGCGCCGACCAGATATTCATAGCGTAGGCCGCGGCCCTGGTTTTTCAGGTTGAAGAAATGCCGCACCAGGCCGCCGACGATGAACACACCGGCCAGGATCACCCAGGCATAGGGATGGCCGTAGGTGACCGGGTAATGGTTGCTGATCATAGCGAACAGCACCGGCAGGGTGAGGTAGTTGTTATGCAGCGAACGCTGCTTGGCTTCCTTGCCCCAGACCGGATCGGGCGCTTGGCCGGCCAGCAGGGCGGCCACGGTCAGCTTCTGGTTCGGGATGATGACGTAGAACACATTGGCGGTCATGATGGCGCCGATCAGCGCGCCAACATGGATATAGGCGGCGCGGCCGGAAAACAGCTTGCCATAGCCATAGGCGGCGGCCACCAGCAGCACAAAACCGATGATCGCCAGCAGGCCGTCACTCTTGCCGAAAGGTGAGCGGCAAAGCAGGTGGTAGACGATCCAGCCCAGCACCAGCGATACGATGCTGAAGCCCACCGCCTCGGCCTGGCTCAGCTTCATCACCCGTTCGTCGATCATATAGAGATCGGCGCCGAGATAGTAGAGCACAGCCAGCAGCAGGAAGCCGGAGAGGAAAGTGGCGTAGCTTTCGTATTTGAACCAGTGCAGTTCCGCGGGCATGTTGGGCGGCGCCACGGCGAATTTCTCGACGAAATAAAAGCCGCCGCCATGCACCATCCAGGTTTCGCCCAGCACGCCCGGCTTCTTGTTCGGGCGCAGGCTGTTATCGAGCCAGACGAAGTAGAAGGACGAGCCGATCCAGGCGATGCCGAAGATCAGATGCATCCAGCGGATCGCCAGATTGATCCACTCCCAGAATAGCTCGGCCATGACTTCCCCGCTCGATACCGCGCCGCAACATGCGATACCCCAGCCCTACTAGCGGGTGTGCGCAGCGTCAATGATTTTCCGGGGCTTCAGCCAAAATGAAACCGCCCCCAACCGCCGGGGGAAGCGGTTGGGGGCGGAACGGCCCGGCCATGGGTGGGAGGGGGAAGTCGGCCGGGTCGGGGAAAGCGGGTTCGAGATGGCTTACTTTGAGAGCGCCCCCACCGCCGCGCCGCCGCCGGCACCGATCAGCGCGCCGGCCAGGGTATGGCCGGTCATCAGGCCGATGGCCGTGCCGGCTGCCGCACCGATGGCGCCGCCCGAAAGCGCGCGCTGCTGCTGGTTGTTCATGCCGGCGCAGCCGGTGGCAACCAGGGCCAACAAAGCGAGCGCGGCAATCTTGGTGGTGTGGCGCGAAGCAGACATGATGATCTTCTCCTGTTTGTGGTTTTGCCGGATCAACCCTTGCTGTATCCGACGCAGCCCAGAATGAAGTTGTTTCTATTCATCCCTTAAGATCGTTTTGGTTGCCCTGCCTATTTCTTGCGAAAATACTGAGCAGCCGTCCTGTGATGTGATTTTTATTGATCAAATACTGCGAAAGTTCGTTCCAAAAGCGGCAATATCGGGGCAATTCCTTTGGCTTTTCTGGCTAAGGTATTGAATTGACGTAATTGGCCCGGGATGATATTTGCTAATGCAAATAAAATCTCCCGGGAGGAGCCGCATGAACCACATGATGCAGCCGCTGCCGCCGGCCTGGAGCGATCCCGGGTCAAGCCGGATTCCCTACTGGGCCTATACCGATCCGGCGATTTATCAGCGCGAACTGGAGCGGTTCTTCTACGGCCCGCATTGGTGTTATGTCGGCCTGGAGGCGGAAATCCCGCAAGCGGGTGATTACCGGATGAGCCGCATCGGCGAGCGCCAGGTGATTGTGGTGCGCGATCGCGACGGCAGCATCCATGTGGTGGAAAACCGCTGCGCCCATCGCGGCGTGCGCTTCTGCCAACAATCCAAGGGCAATGCGCGCAGTTTTGTCTGCCCCTATCACCAATGGACCTACAAGCTGAACGGCGATCTGGCCGGGCTACCGTTTCGCCATGGCGCCAAGCAGAGCGATGGCAGCGTGCATGGCGGCATGCCGGCGGATTTTGATCTGAAACAGCATGGCCTGACGAAATTGCAGGTGGCGCGTTATGGCGGCCTGATCTTTGCCAGCTTTGACGCCGCCGTGCCGAGCTTTGCCGATTATATCGGCCCCGAAGTGATGCCCTGGCTGGACCGCATCTTTCAGGGCCGCACGCTCACCATTCTGGGCGTCAATCGCCAGCGCATTCCGGGCAACTGGAAGCTGATGATGGAGAATATCAAGGACCCCTATCATCCCGGACTTCTGCACACCTGGTTTGTCACTTTCGGCCTGTGGCGTGCCGACCAGCGCTCACGCATGGTGATGGATGCCGAGGGGCGCCATGCTGTGATGATCTCGCAGCGTAATCAGGGCGGCGCCGGTAGCGTCACCGAGGGCGTTACCAGCTTCAAGGCCGATATGGTGCTGCATGATGCGCGCTTGCTGGACGTTGTGCCGGAGCCGTGGTGGAACGGACCGAGTGTCACCATGATCACGCTGTTTCCGAGCCTGATCATCCAGCAGCAGGTCAATTCGCTCTCCACCCGCCATATCACCCCGGCCGGGCCAGACAGCTTCGATTTCACCTGGACACATTTCGGCTTCAGCGATGATAGCGCGGAAATGACGCAGCGCCGGTTGCGCCAGGCCAATCTATTCGGCCCGGCCGGTTTTGTTTCCGCCGATGATGGCGAGGTGATCGAATTCAGCCAGGCAGGTTTTGCACAGAAAGGCGATGCAGGCGCCACCATATGCGAACTCGACGGCCGCGATGTGGCGCCCACCCAGCATATGGTGACCGAAACCCTGATCCGCGGCATGTATGGCTATTGGCGCCGGGAGCTCGGGCTGTGACACCGGATGAATTGCTGCTGCAAGCCGAAATCAACAGCTTCAACGCCGATTATGCCGCCGCGCTGGATGCAGCGGATTTTGCCCGCTGGCCGGAATATTTTGAGCCCGAGGGGCTGTATCGCGTTATCGGGCGCGAGAATTTTGATGCCGGCCTGCCGCTCTGCCTGATGCAGCTGGAAGGCCAGGGCATGATGCGCGACCGGGTTTATGGCATCAGCAACACACTGTTCCACGCGCCGTATTTCCAGCGCCATGTGGTTGGCGTGGCGCGGCTGCTGGGTGATGACGCTGATGGCTGCATCGCCGCCGAGGCGAGTTATGCCGTGTTTCGCACTCGGCCCGGTTCCAATATGGCCGGCGGCGGGGTTTCGGAGGTGTTCAATGTTGGCCGCTACAGCGACCTGTTCCGGCGTCAGGGTGATGGCCGGCTGCTGCTGGTGCGGCGTGATTGTGTGTTTGACAGCGAAATGATCCTGAATTCACTGATCTACCCGATCTAGCGCCTGCTCTAGCGTTCAGGGCGCCATCCGGCTAATCTCCGCCCGGTTTTCAACCCCGAGGGGGCAGTATGTCGGGCAGCGCCATGCCAGACGGTTCAGGGCCGATCTATTACAGCCGGGTGCGCAAGGAGATATTGCCCTTGCTGCCCGCGGCTGCCGGCCGTTATCTGGAAATTGGCTGCGGCGCCGGGGCGACGCTGGCTTTCATCCGCGACCAGGGGCTTTGCACCTGGGCCGGCGGCGTGGAATACAGCCCGGAAGCCGCCGCCCTGGCTGCTGCCAAGGGCTTCGATTTTCTGCGGCAGGGCGATGTGGAAGGGCTGGAGCTGGGCATCGAGCCGGCCTCACTGGATGTGATCCTGTGCCTGGATGTACTGGAGCATCTGCGTGACCCTTGGGCGGTGGCGGCGCGGCTGGCCGGTTTGCTCAAGCCGGGCGGCGTGATGATCGCCAGCTTGCCCAATATCCGGCATTACAAGATTGTGCTGCCGCTGATCTTTGCCGGGCGCTGGGATTATCAGGATGCCGGTATTCTGGATCGCACCCATCTGCGTTTCTTCGTGCGCAACACAGCGGCTGCCTTGCTGCGCCAGGCCGGGCTTGAGGTGGAAGCCATCCAGCCCCATGGCGGCCTGAAGCCATGGAAACTGAAATGGCTGCTCAACAAACTCTTTCTCGGCGCTCTGACTGACCTGTTTGCCGAGCAATTCCTGCTCCGCGCCCGGCGCGGTTGAGGTGTAGTTGTGACCCTTGCCAAGCCGCCAGCCTCGGTTGACCAGAATCATTTCCGCTTTGGCGAGAACTGGTCCGATTTCTCCCGCCAGATCGATGACGCGCGGATCGAGCAGGCGGTGGCCGACCTCACCCGTTTGCTGCCGGCTGCGGAGCTAGCCGGCCGGCATATGCTGGATATCGGCTCCGGTTCTGGCTTGTCGGCCCTGGCGGCTTTGCGCGCCGGGGCGGCTGCAGTGACGGCGGTTGACCTTGACCCTGACTCGGTGGCGACCAGCCAGGCCACATTGCAGCGCTTCGCCTCTGATGCCAAATGGACATGCCGGCAGGTAAGCGTGTTCGACCTGGAGCCCGGCCGCGACGGGCCCTTCGATATCGTGCATTCCTGGGGCGTGCTGCATCATACCGGGGCGATGTGGGCGGCCATTGAGCGGGCCGCCGCCCTGGTGGCGCCGGATGGTCTGCTGGCCCTGGCATTGTACCGCAAAACGCCGGTTTGCGGCTTCTGGCGCTGGGAAAAGCGGCTTTACTCCCAGGGGCCAGGCTGGCTGCAAGCCAGCATCCGTGGTTTGTTCAAGCTGTTCTACTTGGCCGGTATTCTGGTTACCGGGCGTAATCCGATGGCCTATATCCGGGCCTATGGCGGCAAGCGTGGCATGAGCTGGAGCCACGACATCCATGACTGGCTTGGCGGCCACCCCTACGAGTCGGCCAGTCCGGCCGAGGTGCATGCTTTTCTGGCAAGCCGGGGTTTTCGCCCTGTCCGAGAAATTCTGCGCCCCGCGCCGGTGGCCGGCCTGCTCGGTTCGCCCTGCGACGAGTATGTTTTTCAGCGGGTCGCTTGATCTTTCCCCCCGGGGCCGGTACTGCAAAAAGCAGGATTTTCCCGGTTGAGGGTGCCCAAGTGGACAACGGATCGACGAAACGTTTCGCCCTGATCGGTGCGGCAGGCTATATCGCGCCGCGCCATATGAAGGCGATCCGCGATACCGGCCATGATCTGGTGGCGGCGCTGGATCCCAAGGATAGCGTCGGTATCATCGACAGCTATTTCCCCGATGCCGATTTCTTCATCGAATTCGAGCGCTTTGATCGTCATATCGACAAGCTGCGGCGCAATGGCCAGGGTGTTGATTTTGTCTCGATCTGCTCGCCCAACTACCTGCATGATGCGCATATCCGCTTCGCCCTGCGCAGTGGCGCCGATGCGATCTGCGAAAAGCCGTTGGTGCTGAATCCATGGAATATCGACGCACTGGCCGAAATCGAAAAAGAATCGAATCATCGCATCCGCAATATTCTGCAATTGCGCCTGCATCCCGCGATCCAGGAATTGCGCCGCAAGGTGGCGGCTGCGCCGGCCGGACATGTGTTCGATGTTGATCTGACCTACCTGACCTCGCGCGGCCACTGGTATTTCACCAGTTGGAAGGGCGCCGATGACAAGGCCGGCGGCATTGCCACCAATATCGGGGTGCATTTCTTTGATATGCTCGCATGGGTGTTTGGCCAGCGCAAGGCCAGCATTGTGCATCTGCATCAGCGCGATGCTGCGGCCGGCCTGCTCACCTATGAACGCGCCCGCGTACGCTGGTTCCTGTCAGTCAATCCGGCCTATCTGCCGCCCGCCGCCCTGGCTGCGGGCAAACGCACCTATCGCTCGATCCTGATCGGCGGCGAGGAGTTGGAATTCAGCGAAGGCTTCACCGATCTGCATACCGCAAGCTATGCCGATATCCTGGCCGGCGGTGGTTTCGGGCTGGAGGAGGCGCGGCCCAGCATCGAGGCTGTGCATGATATCCGCCATGCTGCGCTGACGCCGTTGCAGAACGATTATCATCCCTTCTGTCGCCAAGTGACGGCATCCAGAGCGGCCCTGCCATGACTGACGCCTGGACCGCTCATCCCACCGCCATCATCGACGACGGCGCCCAGATTGGGCCGCGCACCCGCATCTGGCATTGGGTGCATGTTTGCGGCGGCGCCCGCATCGGCAGCGATTGTTCACTGGGGCAGAATGTGTTTGTCGCCAATCGGGTCAGTATTGGCAATAACGTGAAAATCCAGAACAACGTGTCGGTCTACGACAATGTGACCATCGAGGATGGCGTGTTCTGCGGCCCAAGCATGGTGTTTACCAATGTGGTCAATCCGCGCGCCGAAGTATCGCGCAAGGATGAATACCGCGACACATTGGTGAAACGCGGCGCCAGCATTGGAGCCAACGCCACCATTGTCTGCGGAGCCACCATCGGGCGCTATGCCTTTATTGGTGCTGGTGCGGTGATCACCAAGGATGTGCCGGACTTTGCCCTGATGGTGGGCGTGCCGGCGCGGCGCATGGGCTGGATGAGCCGGGCCGGCGCGCGGCTTGGTGCCGATCTGGTCTGCCCGATTGATGGCTCGCGTTATCGCCTGGCCGAGCCCGGCCGGCTGGAGGAAATGCCGTGAGCATTCCATTTGTGGATTTGCAGGCGCAACGGCGCCGGCTTGGCTCCGGGCTGGAGCAGGCCATGAACGCGGTGCTGGAGCATGGCGGCTTTATCCTCGGGCCTGAAGTGGCCGAACTGGAACGGCAACTGGCTGCTTTCTGTGGTGCGCGCCATGCCATCACCTGCGCCAATGGCACCGATGCGCTGCAATTGATCCTGATGGCCGAAGGGGTTGGCCCGGGTGATGCGGTGTTTGTACCCGGCTTCACTTTCGTAGCCTCGGCCGAAGTGGTGGCGCTGGTTGGTGCCACGCCACTGTTTATCGATGTGCTGCCAGGCAGTTTCAATATTGATCCGGCCAGCCTGGAGGCCGGCATTGAGCAGGCCAAGCGCCTGGGCCTGCGGCCGCGTGTGGTGATGCCGGTGGATCTGTTTGGCCAGCCGGCGGATTATGGCCGCATAGCGCCGCTGGCGGCGCAGCATGACCTGCTGTTGCTGGCTGATGCGGCGCAGAGTTTCGGCGCGCAATTGCATAATCGCCGCGTCGGCACCTTGGGCGATTATACCGCCACCAGCTTCTTCCCGGCCAAGCCGCTGGGCTGCTATGGCGATGGCGGCGCGATTTTTGTTGATGATGACGCCAAGGCGGATTTGCTGCGCTCGCTGCGCTTTCACGGCAAGGGCGACGATAAGTACAACAATATCCGCATCGGCATGAACAGCCGGCTGGATACGTTGCAGGCGGCTATCCTGATCGAGAAGCTGAAAATCTTCCCCGATGAGATCGAGGCGCGCCAGCGTGTTGCGGATCGTTACAACGCCGCTTTTGCCGGTATGGCCCAATTGCCGCTGCTTGATGCGGGCGCTACTTCGGTTTGGGCGCAATATACATTGGTGGTGCCAGACCGCGCGGCGCTGGCGGCGGCCTGCCAGACGGCCGGGATTCCAACGGCGGTCTATTATCCGATTCCACTCAATCGCCAAGCCGGCTACAGCCAGTATCCGTCGGTGCCGGGCGGCCTGCCGGTGGCCGAGCGTCTGGCAGCGCAGGTGATCAGCCTGCCGATGCATCCTTATCTGGATGAGGCAACACAGGACCGCATAATCGGCGTGGTAACGGCCAGCCTGCTGCGACAGGGAACATAGCAGTGGTTGTCGCGCAACCGCGCCGTATCCGTCTGCTGGTCATTGCCAATGGCCTGGGGGTTGGTGGCACGGAGCGGCATCTGTTGCAGGTGCTGCCGCAACTCGATCGTGACCGTTTTGATATCCGCTTGCTGCTTATGCATCGTGATGGCGCGCTGGAATCGGCTATGGCGGCTGCGGGTATAGCCATTCATGGCGGGCCGTTCCGCCGCTTTCCATTGCGGCCCCTATTCGGCTTCATGCATGCGCTGCGCCTGCTGCGTGGCTGGAAGCCTGATCTGGTGCATTGTTTTCTGCCCGAGGCCTATCTGATCGGTGGTTTCGCTGCCTGGCTCAGCGGTATCGGGCCTCGGCTGATGAGCCGCCGCAGCCTGAATGATTATCAGGCCAAGCATCGCCTAGCGGGCTGGCTTGAACGCCGATTGCATGGTTGCATGACCGTGCTGCTGGGCAATTCCGCTGCCGTGGTGGCGCAACTGGCTGCGGAAGGTGTGCCGGCGGGGCGGCTTGGTTTGCTTTACAATGGCGTTGATCTGCCGCAGCCAAGTCATGCGCGCATGGCAGTAAGAGAGCGGCTTGGCCTGCGCGATGATACGCTGGTTATGGTTAAGGTGGCCAATCTGATCCCATATAAAGGCCATGCTGATCTAATCGAGGCGCTTGCCCTGGCGGCGCCGGCATTGCCGGCGGATCATATGCTGCTATGCGTCGGCGACGATACCGGCCACGGCCTGGCCTTGCGGGCGCTGGCCAAGGCGCATGGTGTTGCAGATCGCATTCTCTGGCTTGGCCGGATGGACAATCACCGCGACGTAGCTGCCTTGCTGAACGCAGCAGATATCGGCCTGCTTGTTTCACATGAGGAGGGCTTTTCCAACGCCGTGCTGGAAGGCATGGCGGCGGGCCTTGCCATGCTGGTCACCGATGTGGGCGGCAATGCAGAGGCTGTTGGTGAGAGCGGCCTCGTGGTACCCGCACGGCAGCCAGCTGCTTTGGCCGCTGCATTGGCGAAGCTGGCTGATCCGCCTTTCCGTTCGACGCTTGGTGCTGCGGCACATCGGCGCGCCGGGCACCTATTCTCGCTGCCTGCCTGTATCGCCCGCTATGATGCGCTCTATGCCGCGCTTGCCGCAGGTGCCTCAACGGAAGCGGCGCTGCAACGGATGCGGGAGGCAAGCTGATGTGCGGCCTGGCCGGTCTGATGGTTTCTGGCGGTGCCTCTCCCGAGCTACTGGGCAGGGCAGTAAAGGCAATGACTGCCGCTATAGCCTATCGCGGCCCGGATGGCGATGGGTATTGGAGCGACTCTGCTGCCGGCCTGGCCCTGGGTCATCGCCGGCTGGCGATCATTGATCTGAGTCAGGATGGCGCACAGCCGATGCTGTCCGCTTCAGGCCGTTTCTGCATCGTGTTCAACGGCGAAATCTACAATTACCAGGATTTGCGCGCCCGCCTTGTCGCCGCCGGGACGGTTTTCCGCAGTGCCTCGGATACCGAAGTGCTACTTGCCGGCTTTGAACATTGGGGTGTTGAAGCAACCCTGACACAGAGCAATGGCATGTTTGCTTTTGCTCTCTGGGATGCCCATAAGCGTCAGCTCACTTTAGGGCGTGATCGGTTCGGGCAGAAACCACTCCTCTATGGATGGAATGGCAATAGTTTTCTGTTCGCATCGGAATTACGCGCTCTGGAAGCTTGCCCGTGTTTTGATGCGCCGGTTGATCCAGCGGCAGTATCGCTGCTGCTGCGCTATGGCCATGTGCCGGCGCCTTATGTCATCCGCAGCGGTTTGCGCAAACTGCCACCGGGCAGTCTGCTCACTCTTTCTGCCGATGCCGTGCCCGGAATTCTGCCGCTGCCGCAAAGCTATTGGTCGGCCAGTGAAGCCGCGCAGGCCGGCCTGGCTGAACCCTATCGGGGCAACGAAGCTGCCGCCACCGAGGAACTGGAAGCATTGCTGCGTGATGCGGTGAAGCTCTGCATGGTTTCGGATGTTCCGGTTGGTGCGTTCCTTTCCGGTGGTATTGATTCATCCACCGTTGTGGCCATGATGCAGTCGCTCGGCGGGCCGCCGGTGCGCAGTTTCAGTATCGGATTCAGCGAGGCGCGTTTCAACGAGGCACATTATGCCCGTGCAGTCGCGGATCATCTCGGCACCAATCATACTGAACTCTATCTTGGCGAGGCAGAGGCTTTGGCCGTGGTGCCGCAGCTCGGCGCAATGTTTGATGAGCCATTTGCAGACTCGTCACAGATTCCAACCTATCTGGTATCGCGGCTGGCGCGAGATGCTGTCACGGTAAGCCTCTCCGGTGATGGTGGCGATGAATTATTCGGTGGCTATAGCCGCTACGGACAGGCGCAGCGTTTGGGCACCCTTGCTGGCGCAATGCCCTCGGCTTTGCTTGGGCTGGGCCTGGATGCGTTGCAGGCTGTGCCACCGGCCTGGCTAAATCGGCTGCGACCTCTGCTGGGTGACAGGATACACAAGTTGGCCGATCTGCTGCGCCCTGGTGACTTGTGCGGCCTATACCGCCATATGATGGCGATGGCGCCGGGCCAGCCGGGTGTGGCTGAGAATTATCTTGATCGACCGCAGGATTGGCCAGCGCTGGATCATCCATGCCACATGATGATGCTGCTGGACACACAGACCTATCTGCCGAACGACATTCTGGTGAAACTGGATCGCGCCAGCATGGCGGTGAGTCTGGAATCACGCGTCCCGCTGCTGGATCACCGGCTATTTGAATTTGCCTGGCGCCTGCCACTGACCTGGAAAATGGCGCCGGATGGGGGCAAGGCCATCCTGCGGCGCATATTGAGCCGGCATGTGCCGGCGGCATTGTTCGAGCGCCCCAAAATGGGTTTTGGTGTCCCATTGCAGCGCTGGCTCAATGGTCCGCTGGTGGATTGGGCGGAAGCCTTGTTGTCGCCTGCGGCCTTGGCAGAGAGCGGCATGCTGGATGTGGCTGGCATCCGACGGCTCTGGGCCGAGCATCGCGCAGGGATACGGGCCTGGCATAATCCGCTCTGGAGCGTGCTGATGTTTCAAGCCTGGCGCGCAGCCAGGCGTTAGGCTGGTGTCAGCGCGGCTGCTGGCCGAAGCTGCGCAGGGCAGCAATCAACAGGCTGAAGCTGGCGCCAAGCAGGCCGACCCACCAGCTATGCCAGGAATTGAATGAAACCAGGAAATAGCCCAGCGCGGTGATGAAGGCCGCTGCGGCCAGCGCGCGGGCCATCGGGGTCAGGGCAGCGTTGGTGATGCTGCGCCATATGGTGAACTGGCCAACAGCCAAGAGCAGGCCGCCGGGAACGCCAAGTTCGAGCCAGAATTGCAGGATGCCATTATGGGGGTGGCTGGGCACCTGCTCGCCACCGCTGGGCAGGAGGGCGTTGCCGCCTGGCAACAGGCGTGCGGCATCAATACCCCAGCCGAGCCAGGGGCGCTCGAAATAGCGCTCGATAACAAAATCCCAAACATGCAGGCGGTGCGCAGCGGAATAATGCAGGGTGGGGTAACGCTCCATTACATAATCCGCATCAAAGCGGCTCCCGAGCAGAAACGGTAGTGTCACTACAGTCAGGCAGATCAGCATGCCCAGTATGAACGACATCCGCCGGCCGCCCAGCCAGACAAACGCGAATGCCATCACGCCGGCGCCAAAGGCCAGTTTTGCAGTTACCTGTGGCGAAACATAAGCCGCGATAGCGCCAATGATGAACACGACCAGCGGCAGCCAGAGACGGCGCGTTGCCCAATAGGCCGCGAGCATGACCGGCCAGACCAGCAATGTGACATAGACGCCGGATCGAATGTTGATATTGGGAATCCAGTCGTTGCGCCGCTTGAGCCACCCGATCGTAGCGCGATAGACGCCGCCTTGTGTGGCCTGATCCAGCAGCAGCAAGCCAGTCAGCAGCAAAAAGCTGCCAACCAATATCCAGGCAAAATACCGTTTTGCTTCGTCGCTGGCCTCGGGCAGTGTCTGGGCCAGGCCCAGCAGGCAGAGCGCGGCGATAAGCATGCCGCTGAGCCCTTGCATCGTATCCAGTGAATTGGCGGCATCCAGCGACCAGGTGGCGCTGAGCAAGCCCAGAAAGATCCAGGCCAGTAGCAACTGGCTTGATGGCAGGGCCAGCACCAGTCTGGCCTGCCGTCGCAGCAAAATGATGGCGATTGCGATTACACCAGCCGCGCCGCCCAGACCGGCGAATCCCTTGCCGGCAAAAAAGACCATCAGGCAGGCTGCCGGCGCCAGCAGGGTAAAGAAGGTCAGAGCCTGTAGCTTGGCGGAATTCATGCCAGGCTCTCAGTCAGCAAGGCCACAATGCGTGCTGCCGCATCTCCGCTGCCATAATCCGGGATGTCTCGCCGCACGGTATAGTCCGGGCCACGCCACAGACGATTCCAGCCGTTTTCAACAGTCTCCACCCATTCCGTTTCATTCCGCAGCGTAACGCAGGGCTTGCGATGAAAGTAGGCTTCCTTTTGCAAGCCGCCGGAATCAGTGTAGACAATCACGCAATCATCAAGCAGGCGGGCCATGTCGAGGTAGCCCAGCGGTTCAATCACCTGAAGACCGCTCATACTGATACCAAATCGCTGCGCAGCAGCGACGGTGCGGGGATGCAGCGGCAAAATGATCGGCAATTGCTCGGCCTGCTCGCGCAAATAGCCGATCACCGTGCTCAATTGAGCCGCATCCCCGGTATTTTCCTCACGATGCACTGTCGCGATGCTGTAGCCGCCGGGCTTTTGGCCCAGCTTGTCCAGGATGCTGGAACGTCGCCGGGCCGCCTCGCGCGTCATCAGCACCGTGTCATACATCACGTCGCCCACAACATGCACGCCGCGCTCTATCCCTTCGCGGCGCAAATTCTCAGCCGCCTGGCCGGTGGGACAAAACAGCAGCTCACTGACATGATCTGCCAGCACGCGGTTTACCTCTTCCGGCATGGCTCGGTTGAACGAGCGCAGGCCGGCTTCCACATGCACCACAGGAATATGCAGCTTGCTTGCAGCCAATGCTGCGGCAAGGGTGGAGTTCGTGTCGCCATAAACCAGAACCCAATCCGGCTTTTCATCCAGCAGAACACGCTCTATTTCCGCAAGCATTCGGCCGGTCATTGCGCCATGGCTGCCGCCATGGATGCCGAGATGGTGCTTCGGAGCCGGAATGCCCAACTCCTGAAAGAACACATCCGACATCTGGAAATCATAATGCTGGCCGGTATGCAGCAGGATTTCCTCTGGACCATTCTGCTGCTGGAAAGCGCGGCTTACTGCTGCCGCCTTAATGAATTGCGGCCGGGCGCCAACCACGGTTATGCCTTTGCCGGTCCTGTTCTGCATCATCGAATTCCGATCGAGCCGATAAAATCTTCCAGCGCGGCAAACTGTTCCGCACGCGACAAGCCGGTTTTTGCCGTCTGCGGCGGCGCCGCAATGCCGCCGCCGCGTTTTTCGTTCAGCCATAGCCGCAATTGTTCGGCTATGGCTGCGGGATCATTCAATACCTTGCCCAGGCCGCGGTTGCGGATTAAGTCGGCGGCAACGCCATCTTCGCAGCCGAGCGTCAATATTGGCCGGCCGGCACCGGCATATTCAAACAGCTTGCCGGTGAATACACCATGTTCTCGTGGATCATTCCACAACAGAAGCAGCAGTATATCGGCATTGGCTTGTAATGATTGTGACTGACGCAGTGAAACCGGGCGCTGGATGCGCACACAATCAGAAACACCATGATGAGCCGCAGCCTCAGCCACGCCACGCAAATCCTGGCCATAGAAATATACTGTGATGCCGGCACGCTCGGGCCCAAGCAAGGCCAGCGCGGCAAATAGATTTGTCGGGTCGCGTCGCCCCGGATAGATGATGCCGGTATAGAGGATGCTGAGAGTGGCCGAATCCAGTTCTGGGGTTGGTGTCACAGCGGCATAGCCAGCCGGATCATAGCCGTTGAGGATCACAGCCGTGCGTTTGCCATAACGCCGTTGCAGGGAGTCCGCCAGCGGTTGCGAAACACTGACGCAGGCAAGCGCTGGCCGTAATACCCAGCGCTCAATCAGCGTATCGATGCCAAGCCGCCAGTCAGGTGTGTTGCCATAAGGATTCTCGGTGAACAGATCGCGATATTCGGCAATCCAGGGCACCTTGGCCATCTGACTCAGGCGGCGTCCGATCAAGTGATCGGTGAAGGGCAAGGCTGTTGAATAGATCAGGTCAGGCTGCCAGTTTTGCAGAAGGCGCTTGCCGGCCGCGACCGCCGCCGGATACCAGCCAATCTGGCCATCCGGAAACCCGATGATACCTTTGGCCAGATCAATCAGCCATTGACGCCAGCGACCGCGCCGCTGTGGCTGGGCGATATTCTGACTACCGCTGTCTGCAACACCATTGTCCTGGCGCAGCTTCTGGTAAAGCGCAAAAACATTGATCCAGTTGGTAGTGATAACCTGCTCTGTCGGAAAGCGGCTGGTCATTGTCTTGGCATAGCCAATCTCACTTGCGGTCAGCACCCGCACATCATGTCCGCGATCATGCAGATACTCGGCCAGCATGCCGGCGCGTACGGCGCCGCTTGCATTATAGGGTGGAAAAGCGAAGGCAATGAGCAGGATTTTCATGCTTCGGTACTCTCGAAATCCACCTCAAACAAGGTGGCCCAGCGCAGCAGATTCAAGCAACGCCACAAAGCCGCATCATGGCCAATATTTCCGTTGGCAAGCGCAAGCAGGCGATCACGCACCACGGGCGTGAAGCAGGGCGGCAATGGGGCCGCCAGACTTTCCCGAATATAATTGGCCAACGCGGTATCCTTGCCGAACCAGTTGGCCTCCGGGGTGACAAAGCCAATCTTGTCGCGGCGCTGTAGGATTGTATCCGGCACCAGGCCTTGCATGGCCTGACGCAGCACCGCCTTGGTGGTGCCATCGGCGGCGATCAGCAGTTCATCCGGCAGGCTGGTGGCGAAATCCGCCAGTGCAGTGGTCAGAAACGGCACACGATTTTCCACCGATACCCGCATGGCATTGCGATCGGCATAGCGTAGCAACATGGGTAGGCTGGAGCCGAACGTCGCATCTAGAAGCTGGCCTTGCAGCGGCGTTGCCCCGGGCCATTTCGCGGCTGGGCGTGCAGATACCGGGCCGAACCAGTCCGATGCCAGCCAGTCCGGCATCAGCGACCGGCCGATCAATTGCCTCAACGGTGCCTGAAATGCTGACGGCACCAGCGGTGCCAAGGCCATCAGTATCAGATTGCGGCGGCCTTCAGGCTGGGCGGCAAGCAGGGACAGGGCCTCGCCCCACCGGCCATGCCGCAGCAGCGCTTCCAGCTTGGCAGCACGAAATACCGGGTAGCCGGCGAAAAGCTCATCGGCGCCCTGGCCATCCAGTACGACCTTATAGCCGGCATCATGCACTGCCTTGAAGACATGCGCTTGCGCCCACATGCTGCTGGTGCCGAAGGGCTGTTCCTGGGATTGGATCAAGCCATCAAGTTCCAGGGCCAGATCGGCCGGGTTTAATGTTACCCGATGCACATGGCCACCGGCATGCTGCGCAACCTGCGCGATCCAGCGCCCCTCATCGATCTCGCTGGCCCCTGCGAAATAGCTGAACAACGGCAGCGCCGGTGCCTGCGGCTGAAGCATCCGCATGCCGCAAACTATACTGCTCGAGTCAATGCCGCCGGATAATGTGGCGGCCACAGGAACATCGGCAGTCATATGCAGGCGAACGCTGTCGATAAAAAGTGCGCGCAGCTCCTCGGCTGCGGCTGCGGCAGTCAAACCATGCCGCTGCTCACGCGACGGCTGCCAGTAACGCTGCGGGGCGATCTCGTTCGGCCGATCGAGTGAGAAATCAAGATAATGGGCCGGCGGCAATTCGCGGATATCGCGAAACAATGTGGCGCCTGCTTCATTGGTCACGGCATGGCGCAGATAGCGAAACAGGGCCTGGCGATCAACTTGGCGCGAAGCCGTGCCAATGGCCAAGAGCGGGCGAATTTCAGAAGCGAAGCTGAATTGTCCAGCCTTGCTGGAGTAATGCAGCGGCTTGATGCCGAATTGATCTCTGGCCAACAGCAGGCGATGGGTCTGGCAGTCAAGAAAGGCGAAAGCGAACATGCCCGTGAGGCGATTGAGACAGCCCACCCCTTCACGGATCAGCAGCTTGAACAATACCTCGCTATCCGATGTCGAATGAAACTCGCAACCCTGAGCCTGCAATTCCGCGCGCAGGGATGGGTAGTTATAAATTTCACCGTTAAACACCAGGGCGTAGCGCCCGCTGGCATCGGTCATAGGCTGCCAGCCACTGGGCGAAAGATCAACGATGGAAAGCCGCCGATGCACCAGGCCGACCAGGCCGGAGCCAAGTTTTTCCGGATCGCGGCCCAGCTTCGGGGCATTGCTCCGGTCCCAAAGCAGGAAGCCGTGATCATCCGGGCCGCGATGCTGCTGCACATCGGAAAGCAGCCGCAGTGTTCTGGCGGGATCGGAAAGGGCCCGGTTGGCAATAATGCCGGCAATGCCACACATGATCGATCAGGGCCTGCGCTGGCCGATATAGCCCACGCCGAGCAGGCGTTTGCCGATCAGTTCGAGATATTTTTTCGGTGATTGCGGCTTGGGGATGAAGCCTGCCTCCTCAAACCATAACGCCACTTCGTTGAAACCATGCTGATGTGCATAGCGCGGGGTGAAGGCATCGCGCAGGCCGTGCAATGTGTTGTGAAAACGCCAGCCAGCCGGGCGGCGGTCACGCAGCTTGATCAGCGGATGCAGCAGGCAAGTGATTAGAAACATCACGCCATTGCGCAGGAAGGCCGGGCTGCGGCTGAGCCAGGGGCGAAACAGACGATGGGTGGTGAACCAATAGAGCCAGATGATGAAACCACGCAATCCAGGCACCACATAGGCATCCTCGGTGGCGTAGAGCCAGATAAACAGCGAGCCGTCGGCACGCACGAAGCGGGTTATTGAATCAAAGGCTGCCTTTGTTGAATAGGTATGGTGCAAAACACCCTGGCTGTGCACATGTGCCATTGTGGCCGGCGCAAATGGAATACGGAACAGAGACGCCACCACCGGATGCACGCGGGGCGCATTGCGCAGGGTTTCGCCAGCCGCCACCAAAGCCAGATTGAGATCCAATGCGATCACTTCGGCATTCGGAAACAATTCGGCCAGAATACGTGATTCCTTGCCGAAGCCGACGCCAACATTGAGCAGCCAATCCACCCGCAGGCGCTCAATCTCGGTCATCTGTAGCCAGACATCGCGATGCAATGCGATCAGTTCATCATCACGGTAAATGAATGTTAGTTCATCGTCAGCCAGCCCGGCCCATTCCTCGGTGAAGGTTTGTTGCACTGATCGTTCACCGGGCATCGGCGGCAGGTTTGGCAATGTATAGCCGGGATGGCTGGCAAGCCGGCTTGCATATTCGGTAGCGAAAGCGGTGCTGAGGGGCGTGGGGAATGCCAGCAGGATAGGCACAAAATTCACGATCGGATACCACAGCTTGGCCTGATCATTTAACAGCAGGCCCGTGCGTATCGCCGAGCCGGAAGCCGTATCCAAGCTCTCTATAGTTTCGAGACGCAAGGGCGCGCCATCGACCGGGCAGCGCAGTAAAGGCAGGATTTTCGGGTCCATCGGTTCGGCTCAATCAGTTTTGGGAATGAGGGAGGGCGGGAATCTGGCGCACGACGCGGGCCGGAGTGCCGGCGATAACCACCCGGCCTTCGGGAAAGGAGTTTCGCACCACGCTGTTTGCGCCAACAATAGTGCCATCACCTAGTGTGACACCCGGCAGAATGACTGAGCCAAAGCCGATCCAGCAATTCCGCCCGATACGGATACCTGTAGTGGGCGGCGCATCGTCGAGATTCTCGATCGCATGGGTCTGGGAAACGATGGCGACATTGGCGCCCCAGATTGAGCCGCTGCCGATCCACAGCCCATCCGCAGCATTGATGTAGCAGCCGCCGCTGACGGCGAAGCTGCGCCGCACACGTGGGCAGTCGGCTTCGATATGCAGGCCCTGCGGATGCAGCACGCGCGTAGTGAAGTTTTTGTTCACCGGGCAGTCGCTGTCCAGGCGAAACAGATTCTGGAACAGCGTGTTGATCAGCCAGATGGCGAAGCCGGTACCCGGTGCGTAACCGAGCCGGCGCAGCAGCAGGGCTTTCATGTGGTTGGCGCTCCAGGGTGGTTGGGGCTGGCGGCAAACCAGCGTATCATGCAGCTAAGCGGGCGGTGCACTGCATTGGGCAATGTGGCAAGCTGGGGCAGTAGCCAGAGCAGCGGCACAAACCATTGCTGCTGGCGGGCCAGCAGCAGCCCGGTGAGCAGGGCGCAGAAACATATGGCCAGGCCGGCCACGGGGTTGTTGAGCGTGGCAGCAAGGGTGCAGCCGATGGCGAATAATCCGCCAATGGCAATCCGGCCCAGATCGCCAGGCGATGCCACATTGCAGGCGACGCGCCAGCTCAGCCACAGCAAGGGCAGCGCCATCGACCATACGGCCAGACTGGCTGCGAGGGCTGCGCCAAGCAGACCAAAAGCCGGAATCAGCAAAAGATTGCCAATGGTGTTTACGCCGGCAGCCAGAATATTAATCGCCACCACACGACCAACGGCATTCTGATAGGCCATCAGCAAAGGGCTGATGGTATAGCTGAGCACCTGCGCGGGCAGGGCGCCTATCAGCACCAGAAATGGTATCTCTGCTGCGGCGTATTGTGCCGGCCAGATTGTCAAGCCGGCCAATCGCACCAGAATCAGCGCCAAGGGCAGTAAAGCGGCAGCCAGCAATGCAGCGGCAGCAGCAAAACGCAATGTCTGCGTGATATTTGCGCTGGAACCGGATAGCCGCATGTCGGTCAGGCGCGGTGCAATCACGGCGGAATAGGCCATCAGGGCACCGACGATCAGGCTGTAGAGGCTGGTGCTCCAGGCATAGAGACCGGCTGATGGAATGTCCTGGAAATAACGGATCGCCCACACCCCCATCCAGGTGACAACAATGCCTGAAATCGTAGCGAAGGGCAGTTTCCAGCCATAGGTGATCAACTGCTTCAGAATGGCAAGGTTGAGCGGCTTTGTTTTCGGCGCGACTGCGGGGAGGCGGCATACAAGGTAAGCAGATGAAAGCATCCAGCCCGCCAATGCGCCAAACAGAAGATAAGCGCTCGTAGCCTGATGGCCCGACATGAAAAATAATACCGCCAGAAAAGGCCCCAGCTTGATCAATACCTGGCCGGCGCCATAACCGGAAAATCGATTGCTCGCCTGGCAGGCAAAACTGAACGCTTCAGTCAACACGATTGGAACTAATCCGCCCAGCAATATTGCAAGCATGAAGGGGTGAATGCCCAGAGCCTCGCCCCGATAGATAACCAGACACCATGCCAGCATTGAAACGACCATGACCAGGCCGCATTGAAACATCAGTGCGGTATTTAATGTCTGCCATACCGACCCGGTTGCATTGAACTCCTCACGCGCAAACCTGAAAATCGATTGGTTTAGCCATGAAAACACTAATCCGCTGGTGATCTGGAGCACCGACAGCAAAAGAGTGTATTCGCCATATACTGCTGGCGGCACGATGCTGGCGGTAAGGGCAACCGTGGCCGCAGCAATGGCGAAAGCCACGCCTTGCAAGCCGAGAACCTGGAGCCACTGCCAGAGAAGCTGCTTTTGCGCCATCAGGCGGCCCTTGGCTGCGGTGTGGCGAGCGCGGCTAGGCGTTGCCCCAATTCACGCGCATCGGTGCCAAACAGGGCGGTCTCTGCCCATATGGCGAATGACAGCAGCAGGCAGACCGCAAGATATGAATGGTCGATGGCCCAGGCGGCGCCAGCGCGGCTGAAAACGCCCAGTTCCAAGTAGCGTCCGCGCAGCAGGCATTCTTCCACTGCCGGGCGCCAGGGGCCACGTATCATATCATGCAGCTGGATGCCGTAGCCGAAACCGATCTTCGGTGCATGCACCAGCGTATCCGGCAAAACCTCGGCCAGATGCCGCTTCATGATCCATTTTGTGTTGCGGGCAGTATGATGGCGGCCGAGCAGCAAATCCGTTGGCAGCGCCGCGGCAAACTCCATAACCGGATGCGCCAGAAACGGCGCACGCAGCTCCAGGCCATGGCTCATGCCCGACATATCGCCAATCACGGCATGACCATGCTGATGGCAAACCATCAGGTCGCTATACATTATGGCATCCAGCAAAGTCTGCGGATTGCATTCACGGGCCGCCGCGGTGGCAAAGCGGCCTGGATCGTCATCGCGCCAGCGCCGGGCAAAATCCGGTGTTGCAAGCCGTTCAAGCAGATCACGGGCAACCAGGTTCAGGCTATGGCCGCGCCGATCAGCCAGCGGCAGCTTGGCTGTTTCGATCAGGCGTTTGGCCCTGGACCGGTAACGCTGAGGCAATAGCTGGCTCAGGCTTGCGGGCAAAGCCGCAGCCAGACCATCCAGCTTCTGTCGTAATGGCAGCCGCGCATACCCTGCATAGCCGGCGAAGACTTCGTCGGCGCCATTGCCTGACAAGACCACTTTCACTTCCTCCCGCATGCGGTGAGCCAGCAAATCGGCATACAGCATGACAAAGGACGACATCGGCTGGTCATAATGCGCGATCACTTCAATCGCTCGGGCCAGATCGATCTCGCCGGTATCGATATTGCGGTGATTGGTTTTCAGATATTGCGCTGCAATTGTGGCGCGGCGGAATTCCTCATCTTCCTGGCCGGGCTGTTCGCGCCCAATGCAGAAAGTGTTGATGCCGGCATCGGCCTGGCGAGCGAAGCGCGCCACAGTGCTTGAGTCAACGCCGCCCGACAGCATGACGCCAACCGGAACGTCAGCAACCAGTTCGCTGCGCACGGTTTCACCAATCAAAGCGCCATAATGCTCCAGTGCTTCGTCTGGCCTGTATTCGCGCCGCTTGCTGAAATCGAGCTTCCAGTAGCGCTCGCGCCGTGAATGGCCCGCCTGCCATACCAGCACCTCCGCCGGCGCCAATTGCTGGATGCCTGTATGGATGCTGTGTGGTGCGGGCAGGCTCTGATAGGCAAAAAGCAATGGGACTGCCGCCTCATTGAGGCTGAGGTCAACCCATGGCAGTTTGCGCAAGGCCTTGATTTCAGAACTGAAGGCAATCATGCCGTCATGTTCGGCATAGTATAGCGGCTTCTCGCCAACGCGGTCACGCGCCAGAATCAGGCGCTGCTGCTTGGCATCCCAGAGTGCGAAAGCGAACATCCCGGTAAGATGGTCGACACAGCGTTCGCCGTAGCGTTCATAGAGCGGCAAAATCACTTCAACATCGGTATCGCTCGAAAACCGATAGCCGTCAGCGCTCAGTTTGCGACGCAGATCGGCATAATTATAAATCTCGCCATTGCACACCATGGCCAGCGTGCCATCGGCATTTTGCATCGGTTGGGTGCCGCGTGCGGTCAGGTCGATGATGCTGAGGCGGCGATGCCCCAATGCCATATGCCGCCAGGTCAGCGTGGCGCCGCCATCGGGGCCACGATGGCGCAAGGCATCATTCATCGCCGCAAGCCAGCCTAGAGCAGCCTGTGGTAAATCAGGATTACTGGAAATGATGCCGTTGATTCCGCACATGGCCTACCTCAATCGCTGCCGCGTTCAGCGACGGCAATCAGGCCGGCCGACTGGCTGGGCAGCAAACGGCCAAGCCAGGCCATCAGCCGGCGGCCGATGCTGCTCTGTCCGGCAATGCGGCCCAGCGCCATATGCGGCATGAAGAAGCCTTCACCATGAATACGCCGGGGTTTCAGCCCGGCGGAGGCGAGGTCGGCGCCTAGGCTTTCAGCAGTAAAGAAATGTACATGATCCGTTGTGCGCAGTATCGATCGTTGCAGCAGGTTATTCCGCAGCCTGGCAAACAGGCAGCCTTCATTCGGCACGCCAATAATGATCAGCCCGTCTGGGCGCAACACGCGGCGCAATTCCGCCAATGCGGCCAGCTTCTCAGGCACATGCTCGATCACATGATTGCACAGGACAATATCAAAATGGGCATCCGGATATGGCAGCGCTGTGAGCGAGCCAACGGCCAGGCTGGCAATGCCGAGCTTGCCGGCGCGCTCAATACGTTTGGGATTGTAGTCAATGGCACAGAATTCAGCGGCAACAGCCTGCCGCGCCAATATTTGCGACAGACCTTGCAGATTGATGCCATCACCACAACCAGCATCAAGTACGCGCAGCTTTGCCGGCTTGGCCACGGATGCGCTGCGCCATTGCTGCAAGGCCTGTGAAAACAGCCGCCATCGCCCTTCAACCACGGCCCGCGTCGCGGCATGGTCGCATTGCAGATGGAATTGGTCGTCATTGTACCAATGAGCACGGTTGGGGTCATGGTTGCGTGCCGCTGCTGGGGCCTTGTTCGCGTCCTCGGACAGCCATTCGGCATAATGCCGGCGCTTTGTGGCCGATGCGGCATCCAGGCTGTGGCGGCTTACAGCAAGTTGCCTGGCTGTTTCGCCCATCCGCTTTGCTGCCACAGGGTCATTCAACAATTGCTCAACTCGGCAGGCGAGCGCCTTGGCATCATGCTCCGGCACCAGGAAGCCGGTTTCACCATTACGTACCAGCTCGGCATGCCATTCAACATCATATGCCACCACCGGGCAGCCGGCGGCGCAGGCTTCGATCAGGCTGAAGCCTGCCATGGTGCACAGGCTTGCCACCGATTGCTGGCGTAGAGCGGCAACATCTGGGCGCTGGATGAAGCCGGTGAATTCTACGCATGTTGATAGAACCGGATCGGCAGCAACGGCTGTTCTCAGCCTTGCCTCCTCACTGCCGCCGCCGGCAATGATCAAGCGAAAATCCTGCCGCTTTGCGCCAAGCAGCCGCGCCGCTGCCAGGATATCGTCGAGATAATTCTCATTCGACAACCTGCCGGCAAAACTGATGATGGCGCGCCCGTCTGGCTGCACGGCCGTTTGCGGCTGAGGTGAGGTAAACAGTGCAAGGTCAGCACCGTGCGGTATTACGCGGATTTTCTCCGGCCTGGCGCCATGCCGCAAAGCATAGGCAACCAGGCTTTCCCGGATCGGCAATACGCGATCGGCGCGCGATAGTACAAAATGCTCGATCAGGGTGGCGAGACGGCGCGATCCCATCAACGTGGGCGCACCAGCCTTGCCATCGAGTTCATAGCGCTTGTCGTAATCGGCATGGAGCGAAATTGCCAACGGGCGAGCGGAAATACGGGCAACAATCCAGGCCAGCAGACCGGAGAAACATGGGTCGGTGGCACGGATCAGGTCAATCTGTTGCTGCCTCACCAAGTTCACCAGCGCCTGTGCCGTGCGCACCAGATGCAGCGGCGCGAGCAGACGGCGCAACCAGCGCCGGCTGCGCGCCGGTGCAAACCAGTCGAGGCCAAATTCATGCACCTGATGGCGTTCGCTCAAATGATGCTGCCGGGTGAAGTGCGTGAACGGAAAGGCAAAATGCACGGCGGCAAAGAAGCCCTGTTCATCAAAATCACGCAACAGGTCGAGCACACCCTTGCGTGCCGATGATTCGTAATCGGCGGGCGCTACCACCATCAGGCGGGGTGCAGCGGGAGTATCCTGCATCACAGCTTCTCGGCGACGAAGCCGAGACGCCAGGTGACGAAGCTTTGGATGCGGAAGCGGAAGCGCTTGCCCCAGCGAATGGCATCGCCTTCATCTGCCGCCTCGGCATAGCTTGGCGAATAGGCGTCATAGAGATTGATCAGGCGATAGCCCTTGTCATCATGCGCGGTGATGCCAGGCGTGAAGAACGCCACCAGACGGCCGAGCACTGGCAAGTTGCGCAATTTATAAACCGTGTCACTGGCCAATACGCGCAGCACGGCCACAAGCATATCGTTGGGCAGGCGCATCATGATGTTGTGCAACAACTCGGTATAAAGCAGGTTTGCCATGCGGGCGATGAGCATCAAATAGGCCAGGAGACCGGTTCGGTACTTGTCTCCAAGCGGCAGCAATGGCCGTGCATAAATCCAGATTGCCAGGCGCTTTGCCTTGGCGGTAGCCCGGGCAGCTTCGCCGATGCAATCCTCAAGAAAACCTGAATGATGGATTGAGGCCAGCGCCATGGTGAAATCTGCTTTTTCAGTCTTTACCGGAAGGTATTTGGCATTTGCCTGCACAAAAACGATCCGGTCCAGGAATTCCGGATACCGTTCGGCAATGATGCGCCTGGCCACATCGACGCCGCGCGTCAGGTCGAAGGCGTAGACCCGCTTGGCACCAAGTTGCAGCAAGCGGATTGAATATTGTGCTGTGCCACAGCCGATATCGAGGCATATTTCGGCATCTTTCAGATCAACAAAAGCTTCGCCGTCTTCTTCAAAGAAGCGGATAACGTTGTGCACTTTGTAGGCTGCGGTATCTTTCTCGATGATTTCGTAATTATAGCCGTGCCCGTTATCCAGCGTGGTCCATTTGTAGTCCCACATCTGATTGTAGCTGGCGCCGCCATCGAGATGCAGCAGCCGCGGTATGCCATCCACCACCGGATAGTCCCGATTGCAGGCAGCGCAATGCAATTGATCCTCAGCATGTGTCAGATCACCCTTGCAAACCGGGCAGCAAAGAACCGAAAGATCGCGGGATTCGAACATGATGTATCGCTCGTTTGGTGAAGGCGCTGAATTCAGGATGTCGCCGGCGGGCGGGTGGCAATTCGGAGCAGGGGCGGATGCAGAAGCTGTTCGGCGGCCAGCCGCGCGGCCAGGCGATCATAGGTTGCCTGCGGCTCGGCAGCATCGGCGATGATGACCAGGTCATCGGGCCGCAGATCGTTGAGGTCGCGCAATACCGGCAGTGTCTGGATCGTCTGGCGGTTGGTTTTTGTATCGATCAGGCCGGCCAGCGGCAGGCCGGCCTCCTGCGCGCTGAGCATGGCGATTTCCGCCAATTCACCAATCCCGGCCAGAAAAACACGGCGGCCGACAAGGCCGGCCAAAGGCTGCATCAGGTCGTTGTATTCGCTGCGGCTCTGGCGGAAGAAATGCAGCGAGTCCGACAGATACTGCGAAACCAGCCGGCTTTTCTCGGTAAAACCCTGCGGTGTCAGGTAATAGGCAAACCGGCGGGCTGGCGCCTCGCTGACCTTGATATATCCTTTATGCACCGCGCGACGCAGCAGCGCATTGAGCAGGCCAACAGCGACACCGACGCGCTGTGCCAGCGATTTCTGATTGGCATTGCCGGTCTGTTCCACGGCATCCAGCAGGTCGAGCGTCTCGCGCAGGTGGCGTTCGTCGGCCATCAGCTTACAGCTTCGGGATACGGGGGCGAGCATCGTTCATGGTGTGAACAACTAAGCATTCACGACGTGAACGTCAAGCCGAATTGCGCCGCCAATATCTTCAGGGATCAAGGAATGTCGGCGCCGGCGGCTGAATAAAGCCTGAAAAGCCGGCTTTTTGCGATAAGAGGCAGATTGATATGCCAATGCCCCGGTACAAGGATGTCGGTAAAGCCATGGCGCTTGGCCAGTTCTGCCCAGGCCGATGCCTCGCGCTGCTGCCAGTTACGTTGCAGGCAGGGGGAGCTGACATAGTTGCAATCAGGATCGCGGCTGAAAAGATCGATGCCAAAAACGTCACGCAGCAGCGCATTCTGTGGCATTGCCTGTTCGCCAAGATAGGGCAGGGCGGTAACCGTGAGCGGATCAAAAAGCACCGGGCGCCGGGTCTGGATCTGGCCCCAAAGCTGTGGCGCCGCATAGTCGCCCGTGAAAAGCAGCAGGCCCGGCCGGGCATTGGCCGCCATCAGCACCGGCTCGGATTTGAAATAGGGCAGCCTTGCATCCATCTGGCGCCACAGGCCGGCGCCTTGCCAAAGAGTGGCGCCCAGGCCAATGGCGGCAGCCAAACCCAGTGATAGATGCGCATAGAGGCTTCTGGGCTGCCCGGCAGAAGCTCTTGCCAAATGCCAGATCATGGCGCTGCCGGTCAGAATGGGCAGCGCCAGCAGACGTAAAGCGGCTGGCGGCGCCTTGAAGCCGCTGACATGCCATGCCAGCAGCAGCAAACCGGCACCGATACCAGCGAGACCTGCAAGCCTGAGGCCTTGCCGCAGGCTGGCGGGCATGGTTTCAGACTGGCCCGCCCGGTGGTTCAAGGCCATGTACAGCAAGGCGGGTGGCGTGGCGGCCAGCAGCAGCAGGGTGGCGCTGGCGCCCCGTTCAGCATGGCCGGCCGGGAAAAACAGGATTGTCCCCGCCAGTCCGAGCAGCAGGATCAGCACCATGGCAAGTTCGGGCTTGCCATTTCTGCCGTGCGCCAGCAGGCCAATCAGGCCAGCCGCGAACAATGCTGCATTAAGATTGAGGAAGCGGTTCGGCATGGCGGAGAACAAGGCCAGTGGAATCCAGGCATCCGGCCAATGATAGACCGAGGTGGCAATGGCCCCGAGCAAGCCGTTTGCCAGCAGCAGCAGCAAGGCTATGCGCACACCACCAGCCAGATTGCGCCACAGCAACAAGGCACTGCCTGCTGCCAGCAGAATGGCGGCCAGCATTTCCAACAATGTGAGCGACAAGGTGATGCGGGCACGGTGGCCGTCATGCAGCCGGGAATAATCCAGGATTTCCTGCTTGTGCTGTGCATCCAACAGGGCCGGCGGCGTGGAGAAATACCGGTAATGCAGCAGAACGATCAAGGCGGAAAGGGCAAGCCCTGCAATGCCCCATAGCAAGGCCGGTATTGCTTTGCGGCCCAGGCTCGGACACTGCATCAGCAGCACAAGCGCGGTGATACCGGCGCCCCATGCTCCGACTACGGGATGCGTTGCCGGCAGCAGCCCGGCCAGCAAGGCAGCAGGATGCAGCCAGCCCATGGCGGCATAGGCCACCACCAGGCTGGTCAGGGCAATGGTGAAGCCGCCATAGCCATAATCATCCGGCGGCAGGATAATGGGATAGTTGAGGCCGCGCAGGCCGGCCAGACTGGCATAGATCAGCAATGGTCCCAGCAAGGCCAGGTCAAGCCGGCGGCAGAAAGCCAGTATCAGCAGGGCCCAGGCCTGAAAAGTGACCGCAGTGAGCAGGCCGCTGAACAGCATTGATACGGCACGTTCATCCAGGCCTGCCTGCAACAGCCAGGCTGCAACATAATGCTGCACAACCGGAATCTTCATCAGATACTGGAAACGCAGATTTTCGCTTGGATAGTCAACCAGGCCGGCAATGACCTGAGCTGGTTCCACGATTGCCTGCCACCCGGCTCCTGTCGCACCAAGCAGGGCGCCGGCTAATGCACTTATCAAGGCCGCCAATGTCGCATGGCCAGGGGCAATGCTTGTTGCGTTGGGCAAAGGCTTGGCAGGCTGCATCATGCTATATCAGTTTTACAGGTTTGTGCGGGCATTGGCTTGATAGCGTCAGGGCTGCGAGGGTTTGCGCAAATGGCCCACGCTTTCAGAATGCCTTGTAGTTGATCGCAAAACGAACTGGAGGCGGACAAAGCCGCCTCCAGGAACAAGGTCAGAGATATTGCTGAAGATCAGCCAATAGCTTGTTGCAGCACTTCCGCCTCTGGATGCGGCTCGAAAGCAGTGCTCACCAGCATGGTGCCGCTCTTGCGGCCCCACAGGATGGTTTCGCGCGCAAAACGCTTCTTGTCACCCTCGAAGTCGATCGGATGCGTGGTCATGCTTTGCTGCACGGCCAGCAACGGGATCGGCTGGGTGGAGAACCGGCGATCAAAGAATTCCGGCAGGTTATGCCGGAAGTGGTGCTCGGTTATTGTGGTGGGCACACGCGCGGGAATACGAGCCTGCTGGTAGCGGATCATTTCCTCAAGGTCGGCCCGGTCAAACGGCACATTACGGCCATCCAGGAATTCGACCAACAGGGTGGTGAATTCGGAATAGAAACGATCCAGTTCTTCGGCGGCGCGCAGGAAGGTTGCTTCCTCCACATCCCAGTAGATGTCGCCATATTCGCGCAATGCCAAACCGCGGCCTGCGCCCTCGTTCAGCATCTTGTCGATCAGGCCATCATACTTGTCCAATTCGTCGCCCATAATGCTGCCCTTCAGGCTGGCAGCCTCACGGTCAGAGATGAACTGGATAAGATCACTTGCCTTCACGCCATAGCGGTCGCGCAGCCATATCATGGCGTAGAAGCCAAGCTTCATCGAATGCAGCACCATGGTGATCCAGGACAGACGCACCATGCGGCGCCAATCCGTCTGCGTCATCGAATAGGATTCGGTGATGATATGCTCGTATTCCTTAACCCATGAGGCATCGCGGATGCTGCCATGGATCTCGTTCAGCTCGATGCGCTGGGTTTTGATGCCGAACTTCTCCTGATAGGCCGGATCGCCCAGTTCGGTGTTGTTGAAAACCTGGCAAAGATAGATGAAAAGCTGATTCTTGAGGCCAGATTCCAGCAGTTCGTCAATGCCGTTTTTCCAGGTTTCCACCGTCTCGCCCGGCAGGCCGAGGATCAGTTCGCTGTAAATCGGCACATTCGCGTCGTTGAAGCGGATTTGCAGATTGGTATAGGTCGACATCTTGATATTGCCACGCTTGATATTTTTCAGCGTGGTCTTGTCGTTGGACTGGCGCGCCAGCGTGATGCCCTTTTCCAGGCCCTTGCTGTGGAACAGCAGGCCGATATTGAAAATGGTCTCGTCGGTGTTTTTGCCGAAGCAGGTGCGGAATTTGTCCGGGTAACCGTATTTTTCCTTGGTGGCGACAATGAAATCGGCGATTTCCGGGTCGCGCTTGTGCATGCCGAAATTGGAATCGGCATTGAATACATACAGAATCTTGTTGCGGCCGGCCCAATCGATCTCGGCGAAAACGCGATCCATGTTGTGATAACGGTATTTGCGGCTCAGGCCGCCACGACCCCAGTAGCAGAAGGTGCACTGGAACGGGCAGCCGCGATTGGTCTCGATGATGGCCTGGAAGTCGAGGGTGTCGCTGCGCAGGGTCAGCAGATCGTCAAACACGCCTTCGAGATAGGGCGACGGATATGAATCCAGATCACGCTGAAACGCCCGCTCCTTTTCCACTTCGATGATGGCGCCGTCGGATTTGCGGCGGTAGGTCACATTCGGGATATCGTCGAAATCGCCGCCCTCAAGATGGCGCAGCAGGATGTCAAGGAAGGTCTCCTCGCCCTCGGCGCGCACTGCAACATCAACGAAGCTATGGCGCTCCATGTAGGCCGTGGGGTGATGCGGCACATCGGTGCCACCGAACACGATCAGGCAGTTCGGCCAGCGGCGCCGAACTTCCGCGGCAACCTTAAGGTTGAGCTGCTCATTCCACATCGCCACCGAGAAGGCCGCAACATCGGGCTCCTCGGTATATTGCGCCATCACATTGTCAAAGCTGTCGATCGAGAAAATCGGCCGCATGAATTTGTAATTGGCCTTAACCACCTCGGAGGTCTGGGCATAGCTTTGCAGCAACCCGGAAACCAGCGGCAGATAGCACATCTTGCCCATGCGGACATTGTACTCATTAAAGTATACGCGCTTCATCTGCTGCTCCTATAATGTCGTCTGGCGGCACTACTTTGCTGGTATTCATACCATGCCTGGGGTGTCTTGTCCCAGATCATCCTGTAGGCAGATGCTATAAGATTTCGCTGAATAACAGACAATATTGTTTTGAATGAACGGATTGCGACTTTAGCTCAGCGCCGCCATGCAACTATAGGTATTGACCTGGCTCGGGGTATTCAGCCCGTAACGTCGGCATCGCTCACAGCGCCACTCGAATTTTCTTTAATGTATTGATTTATATAGAAAAATTTTGATTTTGGCCGCAACTCGCTTAAAGTCGGCTGATCGGTATTTATCAGGTATCTGAGTTAAACAAGAAAGTGGGCTGGAGCGGGTGAGGGGAATCGAACCCCCGTCGTAAGCTTGGGAACGGAGGGGGTGGATCATGATGGACACCCTCGGACATTGCGTTGTCAGTGACTTAAAAAATCACGCGTGCTAACGTTCGTGACGGTTTCGCACCGTCTTTTCCGTATAGATTCCGCATGGAATTCGAACGAGCAAAACATGGCACGGATTCTTCGTGATCAACGCATCGATACGCGCAATGCGCGGCTGAAATTGATAGTGCGTGCCGAGCCGCATTGGATGAAGCTCGCCAAGGGATGCTATCTCGGCTATCGCAAGACCGAGCGCGGTAATGGCACTTGGATCGCGCGCTATCGTGATCGCACGCGCAAGCAGCATTACAAATCCATTGGCGCCGCTGACGATCTGTTTGATGCTGATGGTGACACCGCTCTCAGCTTTGAGCAGGCGCAGAAGAAGGCGCGCGACTGGCTGCAGAACGACATCTCTGCCGAGATCAATGGTCGGCGGCTTGGCGTCTATACGGTTGCCGACTGCATGAAGGATTACCTCGCCTATATCCAGCAGCGCCGCAAATCCCACGCCCATCTCGACACCTACATCAGCGCCTATATCCTGCCGCGGCTTGGGCGGGTGAATACAGCGGAGCTGACGACGCCGATAATCCGGTCCTGGCATGAGGCAATCGCTGCCGAACCACCTCGGTTGCGTTCAGGCAAGGGCAAGGCGGTGCGCTATCGTGACGAGGATCCGGACCCCAAGGAAGCTCAGCGCAAGCGGCGGCTGCGGGCTAACCGACACCTTACCACGCTCAAGGCCGCACTGAACCGCGCTTGGCGAGACGGTCTCATTCCCCACCGGGATGCCTGGGAGCGTGTGGAGCCATTCAAGGGTGTGGAGCGCCAACGGACGAAGTTCCTGACCGTACCGGAAGCCCAGCATCTGCTAGCACACACGGCGGAGGATATGCGCAAGCTTGTCCTGGCGGCGCTGCTTACCGGAGCGCGCTACAGCGAATTGGCCAACCTCGACGTCAGGGATTTTGAGCGAGTCGCCAAGACCCTCCTGATCCGCGATAGCAAAAGCGGCAAGGCGCGCCGCATCTATCTTAACAAGGAGGCTGTCGCTTTCTTTGGTAGCCTTGCAGTTGGCCGCCATCTAATGGCGCCGCTGATTGTGCGCTCGGATGGTAGTCGATGGGCGCGGGATCTGCATTTCAGGGGATTCAAGGCGGCCCTGGCGGCAGCAGGCCTGGATACCAGCTTCACCTTCCACGAATTGCGCCATACCTGGGCAAGCTTGACGATCATGGCGGGCGCTCCCTTGATGGTGGTGGCGCAGAATCTCGGGCATCGCGACACACGGATGGTCGAGGAGCATTATGGACATCTTGCCAATGGCTTTGTGCGCTCGGTGATCGAGGAGAAAGCCCCGACATTTGGCGCGGGTCTAATGTTGCAGAGCCGCTTCAACGCCGCTGATGGGCTTAAAAGCTATCAATGATGAGTATGCCGGCGCAGCAGCCTTGTCCTCGGGCGTTTAAGTGAATGAATTTGCCACTTGGCTTGAAATAATTAGCGAAAATCCCGGCTTGGCGGCATGATCACTTGAACTTCACGCACTGGCTTTCTTACTTCATCGGCGTGAGCAAGATTACTGTCGAAGTCATCCTCCACCGCAATATCGCTCAGGTCCGATAGCATGGCGGTGTAGTCGTCGAGCTTGTCGGCGATCAGGTGAATCACCAAGCCCTCGCGCTGAACCCTGCCGGTGACGCATATGAGCCGGGAGGCCAGGACGGCACGGCGATAGTGCTGGAACACCTTCGGCCAGATGATGATGTTCCCGACACCAGTCTCGTCCTCAATAGTCGCAAAGATCACCCCGGATGCTGTGCCAGGGCGTTGTCTTACCAGCACGAGGCCAGCCAGCTTGATCGGGCGGTTCTCAGGCAAGGTAGCGAGGTCTCGGGCCTGGACGATGCCAAGGGGCTTCAACTGCGGACGCAGCAGAGCCAGCGGATGCTGGCGCAGGGTCAGGCTGGTCTCCCGATAGTCTTGCACCACATGCTCACCAGCGGTTTGGCTGGGCAGGGTTACATCGGGCTCCTGGCCAGTCTCGACAGGCGGGAGGTTGCTGCCCTCGATAGTGGCGGCGTCGCCGAACTCAAACAAAGGAAGCGGTTTGTCGCCCAGCCCTTTGATCGCCCAATGGGCCTGCCGGCGGTTCAAGCCAATGGAGCCGAAGGCGTCAGCCCGGGCCAGCAGCTCCAACACAGGTAAGGTCAGAGCAGCTCGGCGCCAGGTATCTCTGAGGCTTGGGTAACCATCGGCTCGGTTGGCAACCAGGCGGGTCATATCGGCTTCTCTGGCGCCCTTGATCTGGCGGAAGCCCAGGCGCAGGGCGGTGGTGCGAGCGACGGGTTCGAGCGTGTTGTCCCAATCGCTGTGGTTCACATCGATAGGCCGCACCTCGACGCGGTGGTCCCGGGCATCCCTGACCAGCTGGGCGGGGGCATAGAAGCCCATCGGCTGGCTGTTGAGCAGGGCCGCAGCAAAGACGGCTGGGTAGTGGCATTTAAGCCAGGCGGAGACATAGACCAGGAGGGCGAAGCTTGCGGCATGGCTCTCGGGGAAACCGTATTCGCCAAACCCCTCGATCTGGCGGAAGCAGTTCTCGGCAAACGCCTGGGCATAGCCATTGGCAACCATGCCGTCGATCAGCTTGCGCTGGAACAGGCCGATAGTGCCAACCTTGCGGAAGGTGGCCATGGCCCGGCGCAGCTGGTCAGCCTCGGATGGGGTGAAGCCGCCCGCCACAATGGCGATCTTCATCGCCTGCTCCTGGAATAGCGGCACGCCAAGGGTCTTGCCCAGCACCTGCTCCAACTCCTTGGATGGGTAGCTGACCTGTTCCTCGCCATTCCGGCGCCTAAGATACGGGTGAACCATATCGCCCTGGATCGGGCCAGGGCGGACAATGGCAACCTCGATCACCAGATCGTAGAAGGTCCGGGGCCTCAGCCGTGGCAGCATGGTCATCTGCGCCCGGCTCTCGACCTGGAATACGCCAACGGAATCCGCCCGGCTCAGCATGTCGTAAACGGCCGGGTCATCCTGCGGCACGGTGGCCAGGGTAAAAGCCTGATTGTGATGCTGATCGATCAGGTTGAAGGCTTTGCGGATGGCTGTCAGCATCCCAAGGGCCAGGATGTCGATCTTGAGGATGCCCAGCGCGTCAATATCGTCCTTGTCCCATTGGATGATGGTGCGGTCTTCCATGGCTGCATTCTCAATCGGTACCAGATCTGCCAGCGGCCCCTGGGTGATGACAAAGCCGCCTACATGCTGGGAGAGGTGCCGGGGGAAACCGATCAGCTCCCGAGCAAGCTCAATGGTCAGCCGTAGCCGTTCGGCATCGGGATCAAGCCCGGCTTCGGCAATCTGGGTTTCATCGATGCCGTCGCGGCCCCAGCCGAGCAGGGTCTTGGACATGCGGTCGATGGTATCCACCGAGAGGCCCATAACCCTGCCGACTTCCCGCAACGCGCTGCGGGGCTGGTAGTGAATGACGGTGGCGGTGAGCGCTGCCCGTTCCCGGCCAAACCGGGTGTAGATGTATTGGATGACCTCTTCGCGGCGCTCATGCTCGAAATCAACGTCTATATCGGGCGGCTCGCGGCGCTCTTCGGAAATGAACCGCTCAAACAGCAGGTCCATTTTGGCAGGGTCAACTGACGTGATGCCTAGGCAATAGCAGGCAGTCGAGTTGGCAGCCGAGCCGCGCCCCTGGCAGAGAATGCCCTGGGAGCGGGCGAAGCGCACAATATCGTGGACAGTGAGAAAGTAGGGCGCGTAGCCCACCCGTTCGATCAAGCCAAGTTCATGGCGCAACTGCGCCTGTATCTTGGGCGGGATGCCGGCGGGGTAGCGATCAGCCGCCCCCTCCCAGGTGAGCCGCACCAGCTCATCCTGGGGCGAGCGGCTATTACCCTGGGTCTCGTCAGGGTATTCGTAGCGCAGTTCGTCGAGCGAGAAACGGCAGCGCCCGGCAATCTCGATACTGCGGGCAACGGCCTCGGGGTAATCCTTAAACAGCTTCGCCATTTGCGCTGCGGATTTGAGATGCCGTTCGGCGTTGGGCTGTAACCTGCGTCCTGCGGCGTCAATCGTGCAGCCATGCCGGATACAGGTCAGAACATCCTGCAGCACTTTGCGCTCCGGGCGGTGGTAGAGCACGTCATTGGTGGCGAGCGTCGCTACCTCATGCCTCTGCGCAAGTTCGGTGAGCCGAGCCAAGCGGCGCTTATCGTCACTGCGATACAGGCGGCTGAAGCCGAGCGACAGGTTGTCGCCAATCAAACCATGCACCTGGGCTAGCCTGGCCTCAAACGCTTCGTCTGCCTGGCGTGGCGGGAGCAGGATCACTTGCTGCCCCTCGATCCGCTCCAGGAAATCCGGCCAATCGATCCAGGATTCACCCTTGGGTGCCCGGCGTCTGCCCAGAGAAATCAGCTGCGACAAGCGGCTATAGGCTTTGCGGTCGGTGGGTAGGCAAAGGGCGCTGGGGCCATCGCGGAAGTCGAGCCTGGCGCCGACAATGATCTGGAGCGGCGTATTGCGCGCCGCTACATGGGCTTGGACAACGCCCGCCAGCGTGTTGCGGTCGGTGATGGCCAGCGCCTTGAGGCCAAGGAAGTTGGCATGGCTTACCAGTTCGCCGGCGTGGCTAGCACCTTCAAGGAAGCTGAAGTTGGTGGTGACCTGAAGTTCGGCGTAAGCGGTCATGGGAAGAACCCATGCACAAACCAGACTTCACCGGAGCGATAAAGCCAATAACGGCGGCCCTGTTCATCTTCGATGCGGAAATAGTCGCGGTAGGTCACATCCATACCGTTGCGCCACCATTCCGCACTCAGCCGTTCCGGACCGATGGCATGGCGTATCGGGCGCAAGACCCGCCGCCAGCGGAAGGCGCTGCCATCGCCTGCCATATCGGCAAGCTCGGGGTGCGATAGGAGATGGATAGGCCGGAGATCATCGCTGATAGCGGACATGGCGCTTGCCCGCGCTAATGGCCTGGCGCGGCCTACTGCTCTTTCGGGACAATGGTTATCCAACGGGATGATGCGAAACACCGCCTGGCTGCCCAATCGCGCTTGCAGGCGGTCGAGCAGTTGGGGGAAGCCATTGCCGCTGCTCTGTTCGTGTGAGTCGAGGGCTGCTTGCTCGGCGCTCAGCGGGTCGGTTGCGGTTGCTTCCAGCAGGAAGGTCTCGATACCAAAGCCTGGTTCAATGGTATCCAGCTTGTCGCGGAACAGCCGGAACAGGTGCTTGGGGTTCCGGTTGGCTTTGGCCGTGCCGATAGTCAACGTCTGCACTTCGCCGTCAACGCGGTAGCTATGAAGCGCCAACTGCCTTGCGCCGAGATGTTCCTGCTCCAGCAACTCGCAGAGCGCGTCCAGCAATTGCTGCAACAGGCCATCGATGGCAGGGCGGGTGAGGATGGGTTCGGCCAGATCGGCCCGGCTTCGCCAGGGAGCGGGAATAGCGCGCGGAGAGATTGGCTCATGGCGATCACCGAGCAGGGCGTCGAGCCTATTGAGCAGCAACAGGCCAAAGCGCCGTG
>NZ_JAGOLP010000120.1 GCF_017994015.1 Ferrovibrio sp.
CATCAGCGCCGCGAGGGTGTATTGCACGATCTCGATGGTGGGATACACCCAGCTTACCGCCGCATCGCCCGGCCAGTTCAGGCTGGCCTGGTAGCCCGCCAGCCAATCGGGATCGCGCAGCAGGAAACGCACGGCGCGCCCGGCCGACAGATAGCCCAGCATGGCGCAGGCCGGCAGCAGCAGCGCGATGGCGAAGAATGTGGGCCACAACCGCTCGAAAAACCGCTTCAGGCGCAGCCAGTAATACATGCCGAAACAGCCATGCGCCCAGGCGATCAGGATCAGCAGATTCTGTTGCAGCCCCAGCATCGGATCGGCCACGAACAGCGAACTGAGCACGAAAGCATAGCTGTCGTTCACCCCGGCGAATTCATGCACCACGCGGCTGCCCATCAGATGCACCAGCAGCAGCCAGGGCACGGTGAGGCCGAGCAGCAATTGCGTCCAGGCCTGCCAGGGCAGCCCGCGATAATGGCCGCGCCGCAGCCAGTTATAGCCGGCCAGCAAGGGATGCAGCAGCAGCGCGCCATACAGCGCCACAGTGCCGGCCAGGTTGCGCCACAGCAGCTTGAACCACCAGGCGCCGGCCTCCATGGCCTGCAGCGAGATCAGCCCCAGCGCGTGGTTGAGCAGATGGGTGCCGAGAAATGTGAACAGGATCAGGCCGGTGACGAGCTTCGTCCGGCCATAGATGCCTTCCCAGTTCCAATGACGGCTTACGCTCGCCCGCTTCGGCATGGCCACTCCGGTTTCAGGGCCAGATTACGGCGCTTTTTCCTGGCCAGGAAGCGGTCTGAACGAAAACAGCCGCCATCCCGGCAGGAATGACGGCTGTTCGCTGTGAAATCGATTGTCGGGTGTTAGCCGGCCACCTGCTTGCGGGCGGTTTCCAGCAATTCGGCCATCTTGCCGCGCAGGCGATGTTCGGAAACATCCACCTTCTTGGCCTGCAGATCGGCCATCACCTTGCGCACCACGTCGTCGTCGCCGGCTTCCTCGAAATCGGCGGCCACAACTTCCTTGGCATAGGCTTCGGCGGCATCACCGCTCAGACCGAGCTGTTCTGCCACCCACAGGCCCAGCAGCTTGTTGCGGCGGGCGGTGGCCTTGAAGGCCAGCTCTTCGTCATGGGCGTGCTTCTTCTCGAAAGCATCCTTGCGGTCGTCGAAGGTCGTCATCCAGGTGGCTCCAGGGTCGTCCGGGTCTGAAAATACTCTCGCCCTGTATATAGGGGGCGCCCCCCCGCTGCCGCAAGCCCCGGGCGGATCGGGTTTTGCGGCCATTTCGGGCCGATTTCGGCGCCGCTTTGCCATTGCCCGCAGACCGGGCCTGAAACCTTTCCTGGCGGCATTGCGGAAGCCGGCCATAGGCGGTATTTATCCGCCAAAGATTTCCACCTTCCCACAACCATACGGGTGTTCCATGACCCGCCGCAGACAGGTTTACGAGGGCAAGGCCAAGGTTCTGTTCGAGGGACCCGAGCCGGGCACTCTGGTGCAGTATTTCAAGGATGATGCCACCGCCTTCAACAACAAGAAGAAGGGCACCATCACCGGCAAGGGCGTGCTCAACAACCGCATCTCGGAATATCTGATGACGCGGCTGGGCGAAGTGGGCATTCCCACGCATTTCCTGCGCCGCCTCAATATGCGCGAGCAGCTGATCAAGGAAGTGGAAATCATTCCGCTGGAAGTGGTCGTGCGCAATGTCGCCGCCGGCTCGCTGTCCACCCGGCTGGGCGTGGCGGAAGGCACCATGCTGCCGCGCTCGATCGTGGAATTCTATTACAAGAACGACGAACTGAACGACCCGATGGTGAGCGAGGAGCATATCACCTGCTTCGGCTGGGCCTCGCCGCAGGAAATCGACGAGGTGATGCATCTCGCGCTGCGCATCAACGATTTCCTCACCGGGCTGTTTCTCGGCATCGGCATCCGCCTGGTGGATTTCAAGCTGGAATTCGGCCGCTGGTGGCAGAACGACGAGATGCGCATCATCCTGGCCGACGAGATCAGCCCCGATAGCGCCCGGCTGTGGGATCTGAAGACCAACGAAAAGATGGACAAGGATCGCTTCCGCCGCGATCTCGGCAATGTGGCCGAGGCCTATCAGGAAGTCGCGCGCCGGCTGGGCATCCTGCTCGAAGGCGGCCCGCGCGACATCAAGCGCCCGGAGACCATGCAATAAGCGGCCGGTATCGGCCGTTTCCTAAAGACCTAAGAGGATCTATGCGATGAAAGCCCGCGTGCATGTAAGCCTGAAAAACGGCGTGCTCGATCCCCAGGGGCGTGCCATCGGCCAGGCCTTGCACAGCCTCGGCTTCGCTGATGTGGCCGAAGTGCGCCAGGGCAAGCTGATCGAGCTGGAACTCTCCGGCGCACTGGCCAAGAAGCCCAAGCCCGAGATCGAGGCGGCGGTGAAGGAGATGGCGCAGAAGCTGCTGGCCAACACCGTGATCGAGAATTTCAGCGTCGAACTGGTGGGCTGAGCCGACCATGAAAGCCGCGATCATCGTCTTCCCCGGATCGAACCGCGACCGCGACATGAAAATGGCGCTGACCAAGGCCTCGGGCGGCAAGCCGCCGCTGGAAGTCTGGCATGGCGATGCGGATTTTCCCAAGGTCGATCTGATCGTGCTGCCCGGCGGTTTCTCTTACGGCGATTATCTGCGCTGCGGCGCCATGGCGGCGCATTCGCCGGTGATGCGCGAAGTGAAGGCCCGCGCCGATAAAGGCACCCGCGTGCTGGCGGTGTGCAACGGCTTCCAGATCGCCTGCGAGGCCGGCCTGCTGCCCGGCGTGCTGATGAGCAATGCCGGCCTGCAATTCATCTGCCGCGAAATCACCATGCGGGTGGAAACCAGCGACAGCATCTTCACCGGCAAGTATCGCAAGGGCCAATGCATCCGTGTGC
>NZ_JAGOLP010000027.1 GCF_017994015.1 Ferrovibrio sp.
GGTTAGTCCCAGTCCGACCCAGAACCGCCGGGTCATATCGATCAGTTCGGGATTGGGGCCGCTGTCGGCCGTGACCATTTCCGGCTCGAGCGCCATGCCACAGATCGGGCATGAGCCGGGTCCAGACTGGCGGATCTGGGGATGCATCGGGCAGGTATAGATGGTGCCCGCCGCGGCCGGCGACGTGGCCGGCTTTGCCTGCGCGGTCGTGTAGCGGACCGGATCGGCAATAAATTTGGATTTACAGCCGCTCGAGCAGAAGAAAAACGACTGATCGTCATGCTCTGCCTGATGGGCGGTTTTTGCCGGAGCGACCAGCATGCCACAGACTGGATCCTTCACTGTGTCCGGCATGCCATGCTGATGGCCGTGACTCGAATGGTCGTGGCCGCTGGTATCATTCATGTTTTTCTCGTCTCAGTCAGTCGTCGTGGCAGTTGCCAGATTCCCGAATGCTGCGCAGGGTATTTGTGCGATCGAATTCCATCTGCACCCGGCACTGATGCAGGCGCGGCGACGGTGGTCGCGTCTTTGCCGAGGAAAGACGATGCTCGTCCATGATATAGGTCAGCACCTGCCGGTCATTGACCCAGGTCTCTGCATCCGGCGCTCCGTAACGGGACATGATATCCACCCTGGGCAAGCCGATCAGATTGTCGAATCTGGGTGGCGTGCCTGCTGTACAGGCGGTAAAAAGCATTGGCATCAGCAGGACGAGAACCCGGATTGACACGATCAGCCTCCGCAATATCGCAGGCAAATGTCTGCGCCGATCGATGACCGGGCAGTCCGCAGGTTGGGTCTTTAACGATCAGGATATCGGAAAACTCAGGTTTTTCAAATGCGAAGCGCCGTGAATCGACGGTTAATCAGCGCCTGCTCAAATATTGGTTGCCTCTCGTTCCGGCCTTGACCTTGCCATGTAGGAAGGTTGTATAACACTCCTCATGAAGCCCGGCCAAACCCAAACAACGCTTTCGCTGTGGCAGCGCCTTGCCGCTGCGCTGGCGTTATTTGCGCTTCTGTTTGCCGGAACCGTGTCCTCGCTTTCGCACAGCATGGCGATGGCAGCGACATCGAGCACGATGATGGCGGCCATGGTCTCCGGATCGGCCGTGCATGATCCTGCAGACCAGGTCTCGGCGGCAGGCCACGACCATCAGAGCGTCAAGATTTCGAAGATCGATGCGACCACTGCCCATGAAAAGGGCCTGCCGCATGATCACGATGCCATGGCTACCGGCGGCGAAAGCGCACCTGGCAACTGCGATCAGGGCTGCATCCTGTGCAAAGACTGCGCGCTCTGCGGCCTGTTTGCCTTCGGCGAGCGGCCACTGACGGCCTTCGTCGCTAATTATGCGGGCTATGCACTGCCGGTGACCCAGTCGCACACAAGCCTCACACCCGCACTTCCCTCCGAGCCTCCTCGAGTCTGATCGACGCCTGAAGATCGTCCCGCTGCACTACCTGCGGTCGATCGTCCTTTCGTCGTTCAACTTTATGAGGCTTTCCCATGTCTTCCATGAGTTTCAGGTCAGTCCTTTTGGGCATGACCATCGGCCTTGCGGCGCAAGCTGTATGGGCTGCAGAGCCGCCGGCCGGTCTGCTCGATCCGAATGCATCGACCGCCCCACTTCCTTATCAATCTGCCTTCAGCGGTTATAAGCGCCCGCAATTCGAGGGCAAGACCGATTGGCGTAAAGCCAATGACACCGTGCGCGATGTCGGCGGCCATATGGGCGCCATCAAGTCGGACAGCACCGACGAAATGCCTACTAAAGCCCGGTCTGATGCTGATCCGGCAACCGGCAGCCATGCCGGACACGGCAAGTGAGGTCGGCCATGATGAACCAAGCCAATACTATGCGTCGCCTTGCCGCGAGCGTTGCCCTTGTTGCCCTGCTGGGTGCCTGTGCAGGTCCGATTGCCAACAGCGCCTTCGAAGAGGTCGCATCCGCCACGGAACAGCGTATCGGCAAGAAGCCGGTCTGGATCAAGTCTGCGGAAGATGAGGCAAAGGTCCGCAAAACCATTGATGAGCTTCTGGGCAAGCCGTTGAGCGCGGATGACGCCGTCCAGGTCGCACTACTGAACAATCGCCGCCTGCAGAGCAATTTCTCGGAGCTTGGCATCGGCGCTGCTGATCTAACCAGTTCCTGGCGACCAGAGAATCCGGGCTTCAGCTTTGCCCGCCTACGGCGTGGCCAGGACATCGAGATCGAACGTTCCATTGGCATCGACGCACTCAGCCTCCTGGTGTTGCCGATGACGGCCAGTATTGAAAGCAGGCGGTTCGAGCGCACCAAGCTCAATACCGCCACCGAGGTCCTGTCCCTGGCAGCCCAGACCAAGCGCGCCTGGTACGAAGCTGTGGCAGCCGAGCAGACAGCCAAATACGTCGCGCAGGTGCGTGAGACGGCCGAAACCCAGGCCGAACTGGCGCGCCGCATGCGCTCCGTCGGCAACTGGAACACGCTCGACTATATTCGCGAGCAAATTTTCTATGCCGATGCCAGAGCGCGTCTGGCTAAGAGCCGGGTCATGGCCACGGCCGCCCGCGAGCGGCTTGGCCGCCTGATGGGATTGTGGGGCAAGGATATGGCCTACAAACTGCCTGACCGGCTTCCAGTCCTACCAGGCAGCCCACGCAGCGTGGAGAATATCGAAGCCAAGGCAATCGCCGAACGTCTCGATATCCAGATGGCCAAGGCAGACGTCTCGGCCCTGCAGAAATCTTATGGCCTGACCAATGCAACCCGCTTCGTAAACGTGCTCGAAGTTGGTTTCCAACGGAACAGCGAAAGCAGCGCCAAGGACCAGACCGGCTACGAGATCAGCTTCCAGGTACCGCTGTTCGACTTCGGTGACGCCAAGGCAACCAAGGCCGAGCAGTATTATCTGCAAGCGGTTCATCGTCTGGCAGATACGGCGGTCAACGCCCGTTCGGCCGCCCGCGAAGCCTGGCTCGGCTATCAGACCAACTACGAGCTTGCCAAGCATTACCAGGACGAGATCATTCCGCTGCGGCAGAAGGCGTCTGAGGAAATGGTGCTGCGATACAACGGCATGCTGATCAGCGTTTTTGAGCTGCTGTCAGATGCTCGCGACCAGATCGCCGATGTTACGGCGGCTCTGGAAGCGCAGCGCGACTTCTGGATCGCCGATACCGACCTCACCTTCGTCACAATCGCGCCCGTTGAAGCCGGCATGCCCGCAGGTGGTGGCGCTATTGCTACCGCCCGCAATGGCGGCGGCGGTCATTGAATTTTAGGAGACATGAGCATGTTTACCCGACGCAATCTCTTCTCAGCTGCCGCCACCGGCATCGCCGCGGCTGCCGTCAGCCGCTCGGCGCTCGCCGCCCTGCCGGAACCGGCTTATCCGGCCGGCCCAAAAACAGAGCCGCCACCGCTGCCCAGCACCGGCCGGCCGTTCAATCCGGTCGTCACCCTGAACGGCTGGTCAGCGCCCTGGCGCATGAACGGCCAGTGGAAGGAATTCCACCTGGTCGCTGAACCGGTAGTGCGTGAACTGGCGCCTGGCATGAAAGCCAATCTCTGGGGCTATAACGGCCAGTCGCCTGGTCCAACAATTGAAGCCGTCGAAGGCGATTGGGTTCGGTTATTCGTCACCAACAAGCTACCCGAACATACCACCATCCACTGGCACGGCCAGATATTGCCGTCTGGGATGGATGGTGTAAGCGGCTTGAACCAACCATCGATCAAGCCCGGTGAGACTTACGTCTATGAATTCCAGTTAAAAAAATCCGGCACCTTTATGTACCACCCGCACGCTGACGAGATGGTGCAAATGGCCATGGGCATGATGGGCATGTTTATCGTGCATCCGCGCGATCCGAATCAGTATCGCGTCGATCGAGATTTCGTCTTTCTGATGAGTGCCTATGACATTGAGCCGGGTGCGGCGACACCCAAGGTCGCAGAGATGACCAATTTCAATCTCTGGACATGGAACAGCCGCGTCTTCCCCGGAATCGACACCCTGCCAGTTCGCATGGGTGATCGGGTACGCATCCGGTTTGGCAACCTGACTATGACCAATCATCCTATCCACATGCATGGCTACGATTTTGCGGTCACCTGCACCGATGGCGGCTGGGTACAGCCATCGGCACGCTGGCCGGAAGTCACCATCGACTGCCCGGTGGGCGCCATGCGCGCCTTCGAATTCGACGCCGTGCATCCGGGCGACTGGGCTTTCCACTGCCACAAGTCGCATCACACTATGAATGCCATGGGTCATGACGTGCCTACCATGATCGGCGTCGATCATCGCGGTATCTCCAAACGCATGGTCTCGCTCATTCCCGATTACATGACCATGGGGGAGCGCGGCATGGCGGATATGGGGGAAATGGAAATGCCCCTACCCGACAACACATTGCCAATGATGACCGGCACTGGTCCGTTCGGGCCGATCGAGATGGGCGGCATGTTTACCGTGGTAAAGGTCCGCGAGGGACTTGCCCGCGGCGATTACAAGGATCCCGGCTGGTACAAGAATCCGCCTGGTACGGTTGCCTATAAATACAATGGTGACGTCAACAAGCGCGGCTGAAGAGCCGCTACACTGCAGAAGGAAAACTCGATGCTAACGATTAATCGCAAACTGATGCTCATGCTGGTCACTGGTCTGCTCGGCCTGGCGGCCGTCACCGCCGATGCGGCCCCCGGTCATAGTGGCGGCCATGGCCATGACAACAAGAAAGGTGTCTACGATGGCCATGCTGCAGCGCTTGGCGAGCCTGGGGACCCGAAAGCTAACGCCCGGGTCGTCAATATCAACATGACCGATGAGATGCGCTTCGGCCCCGCAACGGTGATGGTCTCGCGCGGCGAAACCATTAAGTTTGTGGTGAAGAACAGTGGCCAGCTCAAACACGAGATGACGCTCGGTACCATGGATGAGTTGGTTGAGCATGCCAAGGTGATGGAGAAGAACCCGGAGATGGAACATGACGATCCAAATGCGGTGACCGTCGATCCAGGCAAGACCAAGACCATCCTGTGGAAGTTCACCAAGACGGGAACCTTTGATTACGGCTGCCTGGTTCCTGGGCACATGCAGGGCGGCATGAAGGGGAAGATCATTGTTCGTTAAAGCCTGATTGAACCGGTAAAGGAGCAAGAGTCATGAAGAAGATTATGCTGGCTGCAGCGCTGTATCTCGGTCTGCTTGGAACTGGCCCTGATGCTTTTGCCCAGATGACGGGTAAGGGCGAAGGCGAGATCCGCAAAGTAGACAAGGATGCAAGCAAGATCACCATCAAGCATGGCCCGATCGAGGCCATGGATATGCCTGGCATGACCATGGTCTTCCAAGTGAAGGATCCAGGCCTGCTGGACAGAGCGAAGGTTGGCGAGACGGTCAATTTCACGGTGACTAAGGACAGTGGCGCCATGGTCCTGACTTCGGTCGAGCCCAAAAAATAGAGAGGATAGCAGCGCCCCTCCTGGTCCGGATGGTACCGTAGTGGATTCTTAAGTCTACCACCCGGCCAGGGGAGTTTTCTGCTGGATATTGCATGATGCCGTCAAAGCTTAGTTCTGTGTTGATTCGACTGACCAATTGCATGAAGGCCTGCCGTATCAGCCTTCATGCATCTTGGCGTCACACGACTTGGGCATTAGTGATTCTTATCCTTGTTCCGCTGCTCCCGACGGCTGTTCGCGCCCATACGGAATTCGGCCTCCAGATCAATGTCGATCATGTCTTGATTGAGCCCAGGGATGGTACGAGTGCGATCTTGAAATTCAGTATTCAAAATAATACTCGAAGTACCATCCACTTGTTGCGGATAGAGACACCGGTCGCATCCGGTAGCCGGATCATGTTCAATTCCGGGGATGGACGCCAACTGCAGCTGGACTCGCTCGGTGTGGAAACGGAGCAGAATCTGAATTTCGGCACATCCCATATGTGGGTCGAGCTGACCGGGCTTCGTGAGACGCTGCGCAACGGCATGCATGTTCCCTTGCGTCTCATTTTCAACGCCGGGCAATGGGTCGATGTTGTCGGCGATGTCGGGGCGCATCATGATCATTGATTGCCGCCCGACCCCGGGATGCCTGGCCGACCTGCGTCATTTTGCCGTTCGGCTACGCAGGGAGTCGGTGTAGACTATGCACATGACCGCCGGTTTGTCTAAAGCACTCCGTCTTTTGGTCGCCATTGGGCTCCTGTTGGGCCCGCTGGCGCCGATGAGCGCCAATTGTGCGCCGGCTGATGCTGGCGCGGCCCAGTCGGAAACCATTCAGGCCTCGGCACCTGGTCACGATTGCTGCGACGAAGCCGATCAGGCCGGTCTCGATGGCACTGCCGATCTGTCGAAGTGCAAGGTTGGCTGCATCGCTATTCCGGGCGTGAGCCTGCCCGCGCAATCAGCCATGACCCGGCTTAATGTTGTGGCTGAACCTTCATTCGCGGACCGCGGCATCGCCGACTGGCTGCCGCCGCCGCTTTACGATCCGCCGATCCTCCGCTCCTGACCTGACCCACGGCCCGGCCTGCCGGGCCATGTCCGACGTCTGGAGACGGAGCATTTTCCATGTTCAAATCTTTTGTATGCCGTGGTGCCATTGGCACCATGCTGCTGCTGATTGCCACGGCCGGTATCCCGGTCCTGGCGCAGCCGACGCTGGGACAGCCTGCTTTGGGTGGCGAGCTGTCCTTGCTGCTGGCGACGGCCCGCAGTCAGCATCCCGATATCGCGATCGCAGCGCTTGAGCGCGACATGGCGGCGGCTAGAGCCTCGGCCGCCGACAGCCTAGCGGATCCGACCTTCCGGGTGGAATTCAATGACAACACGCGCTCATCCGGTCTGCTGCCCGACCAGCTTGGCTATCGCAAATACATGCTGGAGCAGAGCTTCCCATTGGGCGGCAAACGTGACTTGCGCCGCGGCATTGCAGATGCCGATACGGCGGATGCACAGGCGCGTCAGGATCAGGTCGCCAATGAACTGGCGTCGAGGATCAAAGCCCTGCAGGCGCAGCGCTATCTCGCCCAGGCGGGCTTACGTGTCCTCAACGAGCAACGTGGCCTGCTGGATCGCACCGTAGAGGCGGCCGATCGCGGTTATGCGCAAGGACGCATCGGCCAGGAAGGCGCACTCAACAGTCGCCTGGCCCGCAACCGGCTGGAAACCGAGATCGCGCGCATGCAGGGTGATATCCGCCAGCTTGACGCCCGGTTGAACGGGCTGCTGGGCCGGAATACGAGCGCCATGCTGCAGCCCCCATTCGGGCTGGCGCCGATGCCAAGGCCGGAGCGGTTACAGTTCGATAGCCTGGTCGCGGAAGCGCTCGACCGCAACCCCCAATTCCGTCAGCTCGCAGCGCGTGGCAACGGCGCCGATGCCAGGCGGCGTCTTGCCGATGCCGACTGGATGCCGGATGTCTCGCTTGGCGTCGGCACGATCGAGCAGGATTTCGGCGTCCGGGCCTATGAGGCTTACGTTACCCTGAACATTCCACTGCGCGGCGGCCTGCGGGACGCCAAGAAGAATGAGGCGATCGCCGAGCAGAGCGCCGTGCGGGTTCGGCGTCAGGCCATCGAGCTGGAGCTTGCCTCCAGCTTGCGCGAGATGCTGGCCGGTCTGGAGGCGCAGCAGCGCATCGAAAGTTTAAGCACGGGCAGCATCCTGTCCCAGGCGCGGGCGGCACTGACTGCCCAGTTGCGCGCCTATGAGCAGGGCAGCGGCGGCTTCGCCGACCTGGTGCAGGCGCAGAGCCGGCTGCGCGAGGTCGAACTGGATGGCATCCGTGCCCAGGCCGAACAACGCCGGCTGCTGGCCGAAATCGAACGCCTGGTCGGAGGTGACCTATGATCCGCCCTCAATTCATCCTGGCTGGCGTCGCGATCGCGGCACTAGCTGGTGCTAGTGGTTATTTCCTCGGAACGCATGGCCTGCCGGGAATATTTCGCGGCAAGGACGCCACCATGCCGGCCATGACATCGACCCAGCCGACCGGAGCAGCACCGAAGGCTGAAAAGAAATTGCTCTACTACCGCAACCCGATGGGCCTGCCCGATGTCTCGCCGGCCCCGAAAAAAGACTGGATGGGCATGGATTACATCCCGGTCTATGAGGGCGAGGAAGAAGGCCTCGATCGCGGTATCAAGCTCAGCCCGCAGAAGATCCAGCTGCTCGGCGTCCGCACGGAAGAGGCCCGCAGCCGCATGCTGTCGCAGCCGGTGCGCGCAACCGCGAGCTTCCAGTTCGACGAACGCCGTCAGGTCGATGTGACCCTCAAATACGAAGCCTGGATCGAGAAGCTGTTCGTCAATGCCACCGGGGAGCCGGTCAAGGCCGGCCAGACCATGATGCTGGTTTACAGCCCGGCCATGGTACAGGCTCAGGAGGAATACCTGCTGGCAGCACGCCTGCGCGATGAAGCGCCTGCAAATGACCAGGCTGCGCGCGATGATGCGGATCGCCTCGTTCAGGGCGCGCTTTCCCGCCTGCGTAACCTCGATCTTCCCAAGGCCGTCCAGGACCGCTTGCTGCGCAGTGGCCAGGTCAGCCGGCAATTCGCCATTGCCGCCCCGATGCAAGGCCTCGTGATGGACAAGGCCGTGGTTGAGGGCATGCGCATTATGCCGGGCGAGCGGCTTTATCGCCTGGTGGATGACAGCCAGCTCTGGCTGCAGGCCGAGGTGTTCGAGCAGGATCTGGGTCTGATCAAACCGGGCCAGCCGGTCGAGATCGCGGTGAATGCCTACCCCAACCGCAAATTCGCCGGCAAGGTCGCCTTCATCTATCCGACGGTGAACCGCGAGACCCGCACCGCCCGGGTACGGATCGAGGTGCCCAATCCGGATGGTGCGCTCAAGGCCGAGATGTACGCCTCGGTGCTGCTGAATACCCAGGCGACCACCGAAGAGACACTTGCCATACCCGATAGTGCGGTGATCGACAGCGGTCGGCGTCAGATCGTCATCGTCGATATCGGCATGGGCCGCTTTGATCCGCGCGAAGTCAGGTTGGGCGTACGCGGAGACGGTTATGTTGAAGTCCGTGACGGGCTGGATGAGGGTGAGGCCGTGGTGGTGCAGGCGAACTTCCTGCTGGATGCCGAAGCCAATCTGAAGGCGGCCCTGCAATCCTTTGCACCGCCACCGGCAGGACAGGCGGGTCAGGAGGCGCCGAAATGATCGCCGCCCTGATCCGCTGGTCGACCCGCAACATCTTCCTGGTGCTGTTTGCGACCCTGTTCCTGAGTGCGGCCGGCCTTGTCGCGCTAAGCCGGCTGCCGCTCGATGCCATCCCGGACCTCTCCGATACCCAGGTGATTGTCTACGCCGAGTATTCCGGCCAGGCACCGCAGGTGGTGGAAGATCAGGTCACCTATCCGCTCACTTCGGCCATGCTGAATGTGCCTCGCTCCAAGGTGGTGCGCGGCTTCTCGTACTTTGGGGTGTCTTTCGTCTATGTGATTTTCGAGGAAGGTACCGACCTCTACTGGGCGCGCAGCCGGGTGCTGGAATACCTGAACTTCGCCACAAAGCGACTTCCCGCTGGCATTACTCCGGCACTCGGGCCGGATGCGACCGGTGTGGGCTGGGTCTACCAGTATGCCGTCACCGGGGCACAGAAGACGCTGGCCGAGCTGCGCAGCCTGCAGGACTGGAATTTCCGCTACCAGCTCGCCAAATCGGACGGCGTGGCCGAGATCGCGTCGGCCGGCGGTTTCGTCAAGCAGTATCAGGTCGTTGTCGATCCCCGCAAACTGCAGGCCTTCAACATACCGCTCGAGCGGGTCGCCGAAGCGATCCGGCAGAGCAACCGGGATGTCGGCGGCCGGGTGATTGAGATGGCTGAGACCGAATTCATGGTGCGCGGCCGCGGCTACCTGCGCAACCTGTCCGACATCGGCCATATCGTCCTGAAGTCGGAAGGCGGTACGCCGGTGCGGCTTTCCGATGTGGCCCGTATCGAACTGGGGCCGGATGAGCGCCGCGGCATCACCGAGCTGAATGGCGAAGGCGAAGTGGTGAGCGGCACGGTCATCCAGCGGGCCGGCCAGAATGCCCTCGCCGTGATCGACGGGGTCAAGGCGCGCATCCAGGAGATGAAGGCGAGCCTGCCCGAAGGTGTCGACATCGTGACGGTCTATGATCGCTCGGAACTGATCCGGCGGGCCGTAGCCACACTCAAATCCACCCTGATCGAGGAATCGATCGTGGTGGCGCTCGTTTGCTTCATTTTCCTGCTGCATGTGCGCAGCGCGCTTGTCGCCATCGTCACCCTGCCGGTCGGTATCCTGATCGCGATCATCCTGATGGAGGCTTTCGGCATCACCTCCAACATCATGAGTTTAGGGGGCATTGCGATCGCGATCGGCGCCATGGTCGATGCGGCCATCGTGATGATCGAGAATGCCCATAAACGGCTGGAGCGGGCTGGCCCCGAGGCTGATCGGGTCAAGGTGCTGACCGAGGCTGCCGTCGAGGTCGGACCGTCGCTTTTTTTCAGCCTGCTGATCATCACGGTGTCCTTCATCCCGATCTTCGCGCTTGAAGCCCAGGAGGGCCGGCTGTTCAAGCCGCTGGCCTATACCAAGACCTTCGCCATGGCGGGGGCAGCCCTTCTGTCGGTCACGCTCGTGCCGGCGCTGATGGTGTTGCTGATCCGCGGCAAGATCGTGCCTGAGCACCGCAATCCGGTGAACCGGCTGCTTATTGCGGCCTACCGGCCGGTGATCGACCTAGTGCTCCGCGCCAAGGGGGTGACGATTGCAGTCTCCGTCCTGGCTTTGGGTTTGAGCTGGATTCCGCTCTCCCGCATCGGCACGGAATTCATGCCGAACCTGAATGAAGGCACTATCCAGTACATGCCCGTCACCCTGCCGGGACTGTCGATCGCTAAGGCAGCCGAACTGGTGCAGACTCAGAACAAGATCATCAAGAGCTTCCAGGAGGTGGAAAGCGTCTTCGGCAAGGCGGGCCGGATCAATTCAGCGACCGATCCGGCGCCGACCGAGATGTTCGAGACCGTGATCAACCTGAAGCCGCAGTCGGAATGGCGGCCGGGCGTGACCGTCGACAGCCTGATCCGGGAGATGGATCAGGCGCTGCAGATCCCCGGCGTATCGAACGCCTGGACCATGCCGATCAAGATGCGCACCGACATGCTCTCGACCGGCATCCGCACCACGCTTGGCATCAAACTGTTCGGGCCAGACCTCGCCGAACTCGACGGCCTTGCCAGGAAGATCGAGACCAATCTGCGCAAAGTCCAGGGCACGTCGAGCGCCTTTGCCGAGCGCGTGATCGGCGGCTACTACCTCACCATCGAGCCAGACCGCCTGGCGCTCGCGCGGCATGGTGTGACCGTCGACACCTTACAGAATGTCATCGCCATGGCGCTGGGTGGCGAACTGGTTACCAGCACAGTAGAGGGCCGGGAGCGCTATGGCGTGATCATCCGCTACCCGCGCGAATTGCGGTCCAGCCCCCAGGCCATCGCCCGCGAAGTCCTGGTGCCGCTCCCCAATGGCGCCATGGTGCCGCTCGGGCAACTGGCCAGCACCAGGCTGGAACAGGGGCCGACCGGGATCCGCACCGAGAATGCTCAGCTCGCGGTCTATGTCTTCATCGACATGCAGGGCCGTGATATCGGTTCATATGTCGCCGACGCCCAGGCGCAGCTGGCCCGCGAGGTGCAGTTGCCGAAGGGGGTGACGCTCGCCTGGAGCGGCCAGTATGAGTATCTGGAACGCGCCAAGCAGCGCCTCAGCGTCGTCGTACCGGCGACGCTCTTCGTCATCATTCTGCTGCTCTACCTCAATTTCCGGCGCATGACCGAAACCCTGATCGTGATGCTGAGTCTGCCCTTTGCCCTGATCGGCGGGCTCTGGCTGATGGACTGGATGGGGTTCAACTTCAGCGTGGCGGTTGCCGTCGGCTTCATTGCTCTGGCTGGCGTCGCAGCCGAGACCGGCGTGATCATGCTGATCTACCTCGACCATGCGCTGCGCGACCGGCAGGCGCTCTGCCGCACTGAAGAGCGAGCCTTTACGAAAGAAGACCTGCGAGTGGCGATCGTCGAGGGCGCCGTCGACCGCGTGCGACCAAAGGCCATGACAGTGATCACCATCATGGCGGGCCTGCTGCCGATCCTGTGGATCACCGGGACTGGCTCGGAAGTCATGCAACGCATCGCCGTGCCGATGATCGGCGGCATGGTGTCGTCCACCTTGCTTACCCTGATCGTTATCCCCGCGATCTATGCCCTGATCAAGCAACGCAACATTCCAAAGATGTGAAGGAGACCACCATGAACCGTCGCGCTTTTCTGATGCTGACCCTTTCAGCCACGGTACTTCCCATCGTCCCGGTCCGGGCGATGGAGGCCATCCACGTGCTGAAAACCTCGAGCTGTGGCTGCTGCAACGCCTGGATCACCCATCTGCGTAAGGCCGGTTTCCAGGTCACGGCCAAGGATGTGCCGATGGCGCTGCTCAATCAGGAGAAGCTGAATGCCGGCCTCACACCTGAGCTGTCCTCATGCCACACCGCACGCGCCGGCGGTTATGTCATCGAAGGCCATGTCCCGGCCGCGGATATTCAGCGGTTGCTGCGCGAACGGCCGGATGCACTAGGCCTCACAGTGCCCGGCATGCCGGAAGGCTCGCCCGGCATGGAGACTGGAGAAACAGATCCTTATGACGTCCTGCTGTTTGCGAAGGGTGGAACGACCATGGTCTATTCCCGTTACTCATAGGCCGGTCCGATCACAGTCCCGGAGCCATGCTATGGCACACCATTTGACGGAGATGCATAAATCCCATTATTGGGGCTTCGCCGCCGAGCTGACGGTCGATTTCGCCATCATGTACCTGGTCATGTATACCATGAACAATTCTCTGTCGGATTTCCATTTCAACCTAGACAACGTCTACATGACGCTGATGATGGTGGCGCCCATAGTCGTCGTGATGCTCATCGCCATGCACTCGATGTTCCCTGCACAGCGCCTGAACTGTGCAATCATTGCCGTTAGCCGGCATCGTGTTCATCGGCAGCTATGCCTGCGTGCGCTGCATAATCCCAAATCATTCGGGTGCCATCCTGATGAAGCCGCGATGCCGGACGCCGAACTGGCCGTTCTGTGCCGGTAGATCGTCAAAGGCCAGCAGGAAGAGATCGACCAGATGGAGCGGATTCTGCCTCGGCTCCAATAGTCAGAGATCAACTCAGGATGAAATCTGACTCAGCTGGAAAGATCAGTGAACGTCGAGGCCCAATTGTCGAGGTCTATGCTTCTGAGAAAGGTAATGGGTGGTATTCTGCCCGCGAGTAGCATTCTGAAAACGGGGGTCCGAAACATCGGCTGCTACCGGCACCTCGACGGGATTGCAACGCCCTACGAAATGCGGGAGTACCAAGTGGGCCATCATCGCGACCCTGCATTGCACGCCCATTGGGGGGAGCGTTTCGTCGCGACATACAATAGATGTGACCTGCGAGAAACCGACTAGATTTCCTGATTGCAGGTTTTTCATCTGGCTGCCAAAGAACTGATCTTCACTCTCCTCAATCGTCAGAGTGCGCTCGGCGCGGCATACAAGCGCATAATGGCTTTTCTGTCCAGCTCGGAGCGCTGCTCATGACAATGCGCAGATGATTCTCGGCTTGCCCATGCCTCATCTGTCGCTCGGGACTTTTGCTGCGATCACCATTTGTCTTCTATTCGCATGGAGAGCCCGTTCATGAAACGCCGCAGCCTCATACTGGGTGCCTCGGCCCTGGGTGCCGCCGCCTTCGCATCTGGTGCTCTCTATTGAGAGCAGCGCCGCAATCAGGAAGCAGCGCTCAAAGCCGCAGCCGCGCCGCCAGCTGAGGAAACTAACCTTATCCGGGCCCATTCTCCCATCATCGGTCCGCGGAATGCCCCTGTCACACTGGTGGAGTTCTTCGATCCATCCTGCGAAGCATGCCGCGCCTATCATCCCTACCTAAAAGCCTTGCACAGCGAGTTTCCGACCCAACTCCGCGTCGTTGTCGGAAACCACATTAGTTGACAATTTTTGGGCCGATTCCTGCGAGTCGCACCGAGTCGAATGACAATTTGTCACCAGCTTTTCTGACAATTTCCGGCAAAATAACCATCTTTTCTGACAACACCCATATTTGGCCACGTACCGACATAGAAACCGGCCACCAGCCCAGACTTTATAGATCCAGTCCTCGGGCAGAATTCATGGCACAATGCGGTCTAGACGGGGGCCGGCGGCCTGCCCCGACGACCGCCTGGTACCAGGGGAACCACCTGCAGGTATGCCATGCCGCGGACCAAAGCTGACCAGCAAACCATTGTCTCCAGAGCCAGGCGGAGCCGCGCCGCTAGGAGAAGGCTGCTTGAGAAGGCAGTAGAGCAGCTGAACGGTCAGCCCCGGATGGCCCTTCAAACCATGGGCTACTACGTGGAGGCCACTTGTGGCTTTAAGGGCCTGGCCAAGCAAACCGGGATTCGGAGGGGCCGCCTGGTTCGGATGCTGAGTGCGGCCGGCAGACCCAGGTTAAGGAACTTCATGAGGGTCTTTATGCCGCTGCTGCGCCAGGAAGGGTACGGCCTAGCTGTTGAACATGTCAGGAAGTGACCAGCGGCAGGCTGAGAGCAACTTTAATAATAGCGGCCCGCACAAGCTGATTGGAGGATGAGCATGATCGGGAATGACACCCGAACCATCGACGGCAGCGGCAATGTATTCGTCGATCTGGGCTTCGATCCCGCCGAAGCCGAGGTAATGAAGCTCCGCGCCGAAGTTATGATCCGTACCGTGCAGCGGCTCAAGGAGCAAGGCTGGACGCAAGCCGAGACGGCACGACAACTCGGCATCACGCAGCGGCGTGTGTCCAGGCTAATCAAGGGCAAGGTGGAAGACCTCAGCCTGGACATGCTGCTGACCTTGGCAGCACGCGCCGGCCTGCATCCGGAATTGCGTTTCTAAAACTACGCCACTTGTCGACGCGGGTTCCAATTCTGCATCAGCAGATTCCGGACCTTGTGCTGTACCTAAATTCATTCGATGAAATTAGAGCTTGTTTCACGTCAAAAACGGTCGCGGGATGACATGCGCATCGCCCTGATGTCGGATCTACATTGTGAGTTCGAGAAACCTGGCCCGCGGCGAGACCTGCACCCAGATCGAGGGCCTTCTTTACTCGAACTGAAGAAGCAGCAGCCTGATGTCCTGGTGCTGGCCGGAGATATAGAAGTCGGCCCACGTATGGCGCTGGACTACGTGTCGCAGGTGTCTGAGTTTCTCGAGATTCCCATCATCTATGTCGCCGGCAATCACGAATTCTATAAGGGCAGCTTGCTCGAGGATATTGAAGAGCTGCGGTTAGGCGCCGCACGGCTTCGAGACTCTGGGCGGGAGGTGCATTTCCTCGAGCAGGAAGTCGCCATTGTGGGCGGAACCCGCTTTCTCGGCGCCACACTTTGGACCGACTATGAAATTCTCGATCCAGACCGAGCCACTGCCGCCATGTCGAATGCCGGAGAATGTCTAAACGATCACAGGCTCATCGCATTGCAGGGCCGAACGTTCAGACCAGTTGATGCACTCCAGATCCACGAAACAACCCGCACCTGGCTGGAAGAAACGCTGGCCCAGGAATTTGGAGGGCCGACGGTCGTTGTCACGCATCATGCGCCGGCGCGAGGCTCAATTGCCGCTGCTTACGAGGATAACTTGATTTCGGCAGCCTATGTGTCCGACCTGTCGGACATGATCAAACAATACCAGCCCACTGCCTGGCTGCACGGCCACACACATTTCAGTTTCAACTATAAAATTGGCCGAACAATTGTTGCCTGCAATCCGCACGGCTATCCGTCGCGGGGATCAGGCCGAGATCAAGAGAACGGATCATTCTCATCAGATTTCACAATTGATATAACTGCTGCCGGAAACCACGTTGATTGACATTTCTCGGGCCGATTCTGCCGTGTCGAATGACAATTCGTCATCATGTTCTATGCAGAAGGGTTGGTTGGCCTGGATGTTAAGTTCGGCCAGCAGCCCTAGGCAAAGGAATTGCAATCGAACATGCCCAATCCGGGATCAACTAGCCTCAGTTCGATCAAGTGGGAAGAATGTGCCCGAACTATGGAGGGGCCATGAAACGCATTAAAATCAACGGCGTGCAACGAGGAGATATTCTCCTAACGGCACGCCCCGGGAAGATCAGCAAGGCGATCCGCATCGCGACCAGCGGCATAGTATCTCATGCAATGATTTGCGTGCAGCACGGCTCCGTCATCGACTCGACCTCGGATGGGGTGCAAGCACGCAATCTTCAGCGTGAATTCTTCAAAGATAACGAACAAGCACTTCACTTCCGCCTGAAGAATCCTCCCGACCGCCAGGTTCTGGAGAAAGTCATCGAGTATGCTCGAGCTGAAATCGGTGCACGCTATTCCATTGCCGAAGCAGTACGATCAGTCGTGGCGACGAGCAGGCCAGAATCCAGAAGGCAATTCTGTTCTCGCCTGATTGCACGCGCATATAAAAGGGCCGGCATAGAGCTTGTCATGGACACGGACTACTGCTCACCCGAAGATCTGCGCCAAAGCCAACTGCTGGAGGAATTACCAGTAGAGTTCGAAACGATTTCAATTGAAGAAGTCTCGCGGCTCTCCGATCATGCGAACCCGATTCAGGCTACGCATGATGCCCAAAACGCCGTACTAAACGCCGCGCGCTCTGTTGACCCAGGCGTGGAGAATTTTGATGACCTGTATAATTTCCTTGTAAATCACCCAGAAGCCGATCCGCTTATCGCAACTGTACTTAAGAGCAGCGGCTATCTCGACATCTGGAAGATCGAGGTCACGAAGCATCCATGGCGATATAGCCACGAACTGATAGACAAATTTACCGCGCCACATGAACCTATACGCGACTATTGTATAGGTACGCTCAAAGAAGCCTACAGCGGTGGGATTCGCTTTGCGATCAATCTCGTACAACTTCAGGCGGCGCAACGGCAACATCCCCGCGATTCTTTTTGTCTTGAGATTACACTGTATGAAACGCTCATACGCTATGATCAGTGTCGTAGGGAAGTGGCCTATGAATGGCTCAAAAGACATTACCCAGACCAGCTTGAGGAGCACATGGAGGAGATCGAGCCACACACACCGTTCTGGTGGTATATAGTCGAACGCGTGGAACCGAATCTCGCTGCATTGTCCCGCCATGTTGTCACTTCAGAGGGTAAAGCCGATGTCTGCACATCATGCGGGGATCAGCCCGCTTCCCCATATCGCCTGGTCAACGGCGCAGAGACCATGCCCGGAGTGCCTTCTTTACGCCTTTGCGGCGATTGCGTTGAGATTCGACTTGGCATGGGCAACACATTGATGCCTTTTCTATCTAGACCTCCAGAAAGCAACGGAGAATAACGTCAAAATGTTATGGGGTCCCGATAAACGGAGATCTTATTCGTGACCCAAGCGGCGCAGTGGGGAACCAATGTCTTGGATCCGACGCAACTTGTTCGGATCGAGGCCGTGCATCGCGGCTTTCTTTTCCAGCATCTTTACACGGTTCAGTGCCTGCTATCGGCGGCAGCACTCTCAGCCCAGAGCATCAAAGTTGAAAGCGATGAAGATGTCGAGATGCTGTTCGAGGGGCGGCGTATCTACATCCAGGTAAAGCATAGAAAGCAATCTCTCATCTGGAATGATATTGAAAGTGCTATAAATCGCTTTGATGAGCTGCGCGACGCCCACCATCGAGGTGAACGCGAGGGGAAGCCCGAATTCCTCATCGTCAGCAACGCAGTTCCGAATGATCCTTTGTACGCCAAACTGGTCGCAGTCGACTGGCCGATCGACGTGCGGATCGATTGGCCATCGGCCGACATCACCGCACGGATCTTGCCTGCTCCACAAAGTTCACTTATGGAAGCGGCTCAAGCGGCTAACAAAATGGCTGAAAGCCTACCGTTTGCCACGCTGTCACCAGAGACTCTTGTTTGGAAACTGGCCGGTCTCGTTTCTCTTGCGGCTACCGGAGATGATAAGGGCCTGAATCACACCTTCCAAGCTAGAGATCTTCCACGCCTTTTCGAGCAACTTGTGTTGCAGTTGCAGTATCTACCATTGCCACCGCCTCTCTATCGGGTCCAACAGCACGAACCGGATCTTTCGACAGGTGAAAGGGTCAGGCTGATTGTTGGTTATTCGGGAGCCGGGAAGACGTCATGGCTGGCGCAATCTGCGCAACATGCGCCAGGTGCCATACTTTATCTCGACGTCGCCGATATACCTGGTCCTGCGCTCGCAAATGCTGTAGCTCGGGAAACCGCTAGCCGCCTCCTTAGGACCGGTCACCGCCTTGGAGAGGTATTTCTGCCTGGTGCCTCAGGGCGAGAAATCCTTCAGTTACTTTCTCGCCGGCTAGCTGAGCAGGGCGAGATAGTCACCGTCGCTTTGGACAATATTCACCAGCTTCCAGCAGATGACATAATAGGGGTGATTCAATCAGCGAGAGACATACGTTTTGTATTGCTAGGACGTCCTGAAGGTGAAGTTTCCTCCTTAGAAGCTGTTCTAGGCGTCACTCGCGAAGCTCTCCAGGGATGGTCAGCTGACACAGTGGCGGCAGCTGCACATATTGAGGATTGCCAAGGTGATGTTAGCGATTGCCAGCGCTTGATAGACCTCACCGGCGGCCTCCCACTCTTCGTTTTGAACGCGATTTCGATTGCAAAATCTGACTACGATGGTTCGTTAAAACGGCTAGGCATCGACCTTGCACGGTCAGCACATACCAAAGAGATGGCTCAAGATCTCATTTTGGGCCGAGTCTTCGAACGGTTGCCCAAAATCGTAGGAGAGGTTGCCGAATTGCTTAGCCTTTGCGACGCACCGTTGAAGCGCGAGGAAGCTCAGTCGTATGTTGCAGCTGCGGAGGGCCCCGATCAGACAGTCTTCGCTCGTACTCTTCGCCATCTGGTGAGTCAGGGTCTGCTCCAGACATTTGCTGATGATAGGATCAAGCTTCACGACGCGGCGCGCGCCGTAGGTAAAGGACGACTACTTCTCCACGGCGCCGAGAGTGTAAAGGCGCAACAAGAAGCATTGAGAGCCGTTGTCCAGAAGAGCCTCTTAGAAAACTGGCATCCGGCGAAGCTTTCGCTCTTCCTCCGACTTAGCGGACAAGTTGGCCGTCTTGATATACTGGTCGAGATGGCGACAGAAGAGCTTTTCCACGAAATGGGGGTATGGCCTGAGGTTGAAGCTTACCTCGAACGCGGCGCGCAGGATGCAAAAGTTCCCGCCATGCAGCGACTTAAGGCATTGGATGGACTGGCTTTCGCCGCCATGAAGGTCAATTCTGATCGCGCTGTATTGTGGCTCGATCAAATGGACGCCCTAATCACGGCTCACGATCTTGGGGCCGAAGAACGACTCCGCGCAGGCATGAAGCGAATGAACCTATTAGCCGATATAGGTGATCGGCAGGGCGCCATGCGTCTAGTGGATACTCTCAGACCCATCATAAGAGACCTCCCTTTAGGTCATCAACGTGTATTCAGATACAATGTCGCTTGTGCAGAGCTCGCGTTGGGCGACGCGGATGCAGCAACCAGACTAATCCAACCTCTGATCAGTGAATATTATGAACTGATTGGCCTCACACCTGCGATGGTGATGGGAAGAAATGCGCCAGACCTGTTCCCAATGTTGAGAAAAGGTGTAGATGCAGACGACATCAAGCACCTTGCAGACTCTCTAGATGTGCTTGCAAAAGCACTTGACGCTTTGGGCCAACCTTCGCCATTTTCTCGCATCCATGCCTTGAAGTTTTATGATCTGGCGCGCGCTCCAGAGTCTCTGTTCCGAGTGGGACAAGATCTCGTTGATCAGTTCGTACGTCGACATGACTTTGATGGCGCCCTCAATATGATGGAGACCATTGTCTTACCCCAACTGCGGCAATGGAAATTGGCCGATTATCTGGTTCCAGTCCGCTCCCAGTATGCGGTTGTTCTTGCCTACTGTGAACGATACTCCGAGGCCGAAGCTGAGATGGAACGGCTTGAGCCCTACAAGACCAGTCTTCCACCTGCGAGACAGAGCGAATTTGAGAGCCAGCGAAATCTGATAGAAGAACTTCGGACGTGGGGACCGCCACCCAAATGGGTGCCTCCTCCCGGCCTGCTCGAAAGGGCTGCGAGACTTATTGGAAGAGCAGTGTCGGCTCCAGATGCACCAGGGCGCTCAGGCAAGCGCAAGCCTCGACGGAATGAACGCTGCCTTTGTGGATCAGGCAAGAAATTCAAAAATTGCCATGGTCGTCAGAACTGACATGGCTGCACGGCCATACGCATTTTATTTCTAAATATCCAGTCGGCCGAACGATTGCCGCCTAAAATCCCTCAGACCATCCAGTCGGCGGTACAATGTCGAAGCGCGATAATTCGAATTTCTCAACGGCACTATATTCGATATATCGCACAGGATTTGAGGAAATTTTAGCGCCCCGGCGGATCGCTATCAAACTCCAAGACCAAATGGAAGACAATGGTCTCTTTTCTTCCCTGCTTATTGCTGCAGTTATAAGGAACTCGAGAAAAAAGCGTTTCCTGTGCCGTAAAATCAAGCTGATGCTTAAAACTCTCTACAGGGGGCACACTCGCCGCCATCGCAGCACCGATCTTATCGGCCCATGCAGAACGACTTTCCGTCACAGTATATGCTAACATCCCTCCGATTTCATGAATGGTATATGGCTCTGTGGGATCCGAGAATCTTTTTATCCCCCGATCGGATAGATACGCATTCGTAATTTCAGCATCCTTTACCAGCACTTTGGCTTCAATACGGAGATCAATACTTTCAGAGCCAACTCTATAAATTCGAATATCTGTAGGTTTCGCGAACTTACCGATGCCCTTTTTCTTCTTTCGCGGCTGCTCCACCGCAAACTGCAGGTCCGCAATGTACGAGAGGCCACTTAGCTGAGGGTGTTCGCCCAGGATGATCTCTTGACGGAGAGATTCAATTTCATCAATCAGAGCTTCTGAAATTGCTTCTTCACTTGGCACACGAATTTTGAGGCCTTTTTTTATCGATACATTCTTGCTTCGCCACCATCCATCGAGGTCTGCGTACCGATCATGTGATGCCAATCTAACGCGCTTCTCTGCTTCATGAATTAGGCAAGCGACCGCCTGGACTATGGATTCCCATAGAAGTTCTCGCGCTACATTTGGCACTGGATTCAAGGATGAAAGTGCTGCCTGCAGCATGATGATAATTATGCCCCCGCGCGAAAAATTTCTTCGGAAATGGCTCTAGCGTCTGAGAACGCTTGCTCAATAGTCCATGCGACGCGCGTCCAAGGCTTTGAGATACTCACCTGAGACCGCACCAAATCAAATGAGATATCTGCCAGGGGACTGAAACGTGACGGCAATTCGACAGGAATATCAACATTCATTCCTTCGGGCCGCTCCGTTTGATCTACCTTCCTTCCAATATGGATGCTGATCTGCGCAAGGAACTTTTCGTCGGATGGAGCACGGAACTCCTGTTGTAGGGACGCCTTCTGGCCAAAATGGATGGACAGCTGCTCGTCAAGCATCAACTTATAGTGCGCTACCGAAGCAGCGCTTGGCGCACCCAGACCCGCCTCAGGTATCTGGGCATCCTCATAACCATTCCTGAAGGAAGAATATTCCTCAACACAATCCACGAACGTCTTCTCGAGGCCAATTTTGGCCGCAAAAAGCTTCGTCAGATGATCATCGCCCATATTCACAATGTCATTGGCGCTATCAGCAAATGGGAAAGGAATGTCACATAGATCGTTCTTCTCCAGCCGGGTACGGTCGAGAATCCACGTCTTCCCATACAAAGCATACATATAGCGCGCCACTTTGGAATTCAGGAATCGAGCGATAGCAGCCATGGCCGCCGTCGCTTTTCTCCCATCAACGGCCTTCGAATATATCGCGTTAAAGCTCGACCCAAAGGCAATCGGTTTCTCGACGACAAAGATTTCATTCATATGCCGCGGAATCAGAACAATATTTCCGGCGAACATTCTCTCAAATGATGGCGACGGAGAATATGTCTGGAGCTTTTCGTGGTCATAATTTGCAAACCCCAGGCCGCCAATGCCCAGTTTCTGCATATAATCCGTGGCTCCAAGTAAAAGCCCCTTCGGGATACCCGTTTGAGATGGACTCCCCCCCCGACCAATCGCAAATCCAGATTCGCGGATGAAGTGAGATAGGCTGCTCTGTCGGCGCTCCGCCCATAGTTTAAGATGGCCATAGAACCGTCGATCAATTGGGCGCAGCATCAATGCCTCAAACCAAGCATCCTCTCGTCGCGCAAAGTCGCGCACGCGGTAATGCTCGATATCCAGTGCAGAAACGACGATTGACCAAAGATGCCCACGCTGACCTATGGGCTGCGACGAAAGGAGAGGAGAGTACACCCATGTCGTGTCTATGGGATCTGGCCGCTTCGCCTCTGCAAACACAGCCAGCGCCGGGCTTCTTGCACCGGAAAACAATCGGTATCTAAAGTGGGATAGGTTGGCCACACCTACCAACTTCATTTGTTTTGCCAGAGCAGAAGGGAAACTCGCTGCAGTTCTGGCAACAAAACTACGGGTCGATATTAGCACCCCCATAACGCCATTGGCTTTGAGCAAATCGCACTTAATCTTCCAGATGAAGAGCTCGGAAAGGCGCTTGTTGGCAACTGGATGGTCAGAGCCATCAAGCGCCTCATAGAAAGCAAGAGCTGGACCGAAATTCGAGGTACGTTGTTCGTCCGCATCTGCAGTGCGCTTGATGTTAGTTCTACCCGAATGCGCGCCGAATGTACCCCAAGGAGGATTACCGACTACATGAGAGTACCGATAAGCGTTAGGCGCACTTTCAATAGTAAAAACATCTTGATCCAAGACATTTTTGTCTAATGGAGGGAACACTTTTTTTCGGCCAGCCAACTTGCGCAATTCAACAATTGAAGCGCTCTGAACGTAGTCAAGCAAGGTAAGATACAAGCTGAAACGCGCAACATTTGCCGCTTGTGGATTTCGTTCGATTCCAAAGATACAAGATTCCAGAAGAGCTCTTGCCTTCTGAAAGTGCGCGGCTTTCCATCGATTTTGGCGCAGCGATCTTTCAATCACCCGCCGGTAGGCACCTACTAAGAAAATCCCTGATCCAGCAGCTGGATCCAGAATGCGGCTTGAAGCCCCAAAAGGACGAATCCGGTCAACCTCATCCAGTACATAGTCAACCAGATAGGGTGGTGTATAAAATGCACCATCCTCATCCTTTGCATCCGGAGACTCTATGAGCAGGAAAAGCTCATATATTGCGGATATGGTTTCCGTCCTAAGAGTCGCAAAAGATACGTTCAGAAAACCCAGCTGTCTCCCACCCTCCAGCTGATCGCCATGCCTTATGACGCGTCGGACGAGATGAAGCAGTTTAGACGGCACAATGCGACGCTCAGTCGCTTTTATCGGAAAAATGGTACCGTTCAATACACCGTCAATACAGTCAAATAGCTCCCATACCTCTCGAGCAGGCCAAGCGCTATCATCCGCACCATTTTCGTCGACTAGGGATTTCGCAATGGTTGGACAGAGTGGCTGACCCAACTCATTTCTCAGACTGTTCATCCAGCCAGGCGTAACAACACCACGATCAATCAGAATGAAGAGATAGATAAATCTTCCAATGACCGAATTCACTAGAACCGGACGATCATCAAGTTCGGGGAATTGATCGCAGACGGTCTTGTTTAGCGCTTTAATTGCCGTCAATAGCGCATTGTCTACGCGCGCGCTTCTATCAATCATGAAATCGCCCCACACTACTGAACTCGCCAACGCAGTAGAGGTGAGGGAAGTAAGCTCTACAGGGATTGCTGAGCCATCCAGCTTGTCCCAACTGATAGAAACAGGCTTGGCCGTTGGGGGCCCCAAGCTTTTTCGAATCTGCAAACCACCTGGAGTGGCTATCAAGAGAAGTGGAACGACCCCCTGGCTCCAAACCAGTCGATGAATTCTATCGGCATCTTTGTCATCGAAGGCGATTGCAAAATAAAGAATCGGAGAATAGGCAACTGGAGAAGATGTGCGGCTCTTTGCAAACCCGAAAACCGCGTGAACACCGATTGTTTCAAATGCCTGACGAACAATATGCCTGCTCGAGGAAAAACCATAATCGGCCCACTTCCGAATCAGTCCCTCTCCACCCATCTGGAGCCGTGCAATCGCCCGCTCCATGAGTTGCGCCACTATTAGCTTCGAGTCTGTCGATCCAGGCATGGGCGAACAAGAACATTCTAAAAACAATTCCTATTGATTCTCACTCGGAAGGCAATATAAGTCATTATAATTATTGATTGAATCGAAAGATTGTAAATTGTTCAGGTTGTTCAGGGGGTTAGCCTGCTTTTCTCAATAAGTCACCAAAGGGTTTGCCCCCTCGGTGAACACAAAAAGGCATCGAATCGGATGGTTAATGCCCTGCCTTGCCCTGGCCCACCAGTACCTGAATCCGCTTCTCACGGCCGTCGGCAAAATCAAGGAGAGCCTCGAGGCTCTCCCCAGCAATCAATGTCCGGTTCAGAGCCAATAGGCGTATGCGGGCGCCATCCCTCAGATCCAGCAATTCGCCTGGTGGTATAGCTATGGACGTGATCGGCACAAAGCGCTCGGCCTCTACCTTCACCTCGATCTGGCTGGCTTCGGCCACATCAATATGCAGCCCCATAAACTGCCGCATCGAAGCGCCATTATTCTCTATGGCCAAGCGCACCAACGTATCGTCTCCGCGCCGCGCCGGTTCCGCGTAGGCATGATGGATTGTCAATGTACCGACTTCGTCCGGGTGTCCCCACGCCGCGTCACCGCACACCCACAACAGCGCCAGTATTCCCACCAGAATGGCTTTACCTATTTTGATCACCATCACTTCCTCAATAAAAAACCAAATCGACTGCCCGAGTAGGCCGAAGGCCTATTCCATAAAGTGCTCAAGACTCTTTGCCCGCCGGTAGGGCTTGGCGCCCGGCGGCGGCGCGCTGGCACGCAGCAGCACCCTCGCGAAGCATTCCTTGCCTTCCTGTGTCTCAGGGGCAAAGCCCTTCTCGGCGCAGTCCTGCCGGATGCCGGCATGATACTCACGCTGCCATTGCTCCGTGCTGCAGCCAGCAGTCAGCAGAAGTGCTGCGAGCAAGATGGTGGATACGTAGCTTGTCATCGCAGGCTCCTGAGGGTCATTGCTTCACCTCGGAGAGTCTCGTTCGGACGAGAGCACTGGTTTCCAGCTCGAACAGCGGCTGCTGCAGGGCATCTTCCAGCATTTCGAGCGCCTGGCGCTGCTGAACGCCTGCCTCGTATTTGGCCAGCTCAGCAACACCGATCTCGATATCGGCCGACATCACGGTCGAGCGGTCGAGCTCTCCGAGCTGGACGCCCCGCTGCAGTTGCCGGCGCCGGTCGGTCTGGCTGGAAAGCTGGTTGTTGGCCAGCTCCGCCATGCGCATCGAAGCGCGGTGGTTTGTCAGCGCCGTATCGATTGCTGCAATGATCTGGGCCTGCAATGCCGTGAAACGGGCGGCCGCCTCCCGCCGGCGTGCCGTCATCTCGGCGATCGGCCCCTGATTCTGACCAAAGATCGGCAACTCGCCGCCAATCTCGAAGGAGTATTTATGCTCCCCCTGATCATAGGTATAGCCAGGTCCCAAGGTGAGGCTGGAGAATTGCTTGGCGATTTCCAAACGCAAGGCTCCCTGGGCCGCTTCGTATTCGGCAAGCAATGCCAGCACATCGCTGCGGCTTTCCAAGGCGGCACGCCGAAGATCTGGGGCCGCTATGGACGCAATCCGCACTTGGGCAGCTGGCATCTCGATCTCCACCAAGCGCGGCTCGATATTCGCCAGCGCCTTCAATGGCACGCCGATAGCCGACGCCAGCTTGGCTCGTGCTTCCTCGGCCTGGCGGCCGGCTTCGGCCGCGGCAAGCCGTAACTGGTTAAGATTGATCCGCTCGCGCGACACATCCAGGGACGTTGCCTCGCCCACAATGAAGCGCCTCTCAAGGACGCTGACAAACTGCTCCTGCAGGTCTGCGCGTTTGCTGACCAGATCCTGACGGCCTTGGGCCGCCCAAAGTGCCAGCAATGCCGAACGCACTTGCCCGCGCACCTGCCATGAGGCCGTGGCTAGGTCATGACGCGCCGCTTCCACCATGCTCTCGGACTGGGCGATCTTAGCATCCCGCTGGCCCGTGGCATCGACCAGGAAGCTGACGGCTGCACCAATGGTCCAGGGCGAAGGCGTGGATACCGTCTGGTTGAAGGACGGCAGGAAACTGAGGATCGGATTTGGCCGTTGCTTGGCGGTCTGCACGCTGGCTTCCGCCACCGCCAGCTTGGCGCGGGACAATTCGATATCCGGGTGGAAGTACAATGCTGCAAGGGTGAGATTGGGGAGGTTCCAGTCTCCTGCCCTGGCGCCAGGCTTGGCTGCCTCAATGAAGCGCGCGAGGCGCTGATCATCAAGACTGCGGGTTTCAAGCGCCACAGCGGTTTCCGCGGCTACAATCGGGCTGGCCTTGTATTCCGCGCAGCCGGCCAGAAACACGGCAGTGCCTGCCAGCATACATAGCGCGGCGCTTCTGCGGCCACCCTTCCGGTCCTTATAGTCGATCAGTCGCATCAGATTTCCCCTGCATCGGATATGGTATTCAGCCGGTACACGACACCGCGCCCCGGCATGGCCTGCTTGATCTCATCAAGCACAGCACTGGCCTCTGTCTCTTGCACGATCACGACAACCTCCACGCCCTGTACCCGGCCATGGACCCGTTCCATGGCCGTGCGATAGGTGATGTTGGCGCCGTAGGCGTTGATATCGCGGATGGTGAAACCAGCGCTGGCAGCAACCGGGTTCGCCAGCAGGATATCAGCCAGCTTCTCCTCGAATGCCTTCGGCACCAGAAGGGTCAGACATGCTTGTTGCGTTGTCATGCGATGGCCTCGCGGCTGGAAGTACCGAAACGGCGATAGAGGACAGGCAGTACCACGAGCGTCAGCAAGGTGGAGCTGACAATGCCGCCGATCACCACGATGGCCAGGGGGCGCTGCACTTCCGAGCCAGGGCCCGTTGCGAATAGCAACGGCAAGAGCCCGAAGGCGGTGATACTGGCCGTGAGCAGCACGGGCCGCATTCGGCGCAAAGCGCCATCCACGACCAGAATTGCCTGGGCGACGCCTTCCTCACGCAGCTGGTTGAAATAACTGACCAGCACCAATCCATTCAGGACCGCAATGCCAAGCAAGGCGATGAAGCCAACCGAGGCTGGAACCGACAGATACTCACCCGAAATCCAGAGGGCGAAGACGCCGCCGATCATCGCGAACGGGATGTTCACGAAGACCAGCACTGCCTGGCGCACCGACGAGAAGGTGGCGAACAGAATGATGAAGATCAGCCCAAGGGCGATCGGCACCACGATCTGAAGCCGCGCCGCGGCACGCTGCTGGTTCTCGAACTGGCCGCCCCACTTCAGGCTATAGCCTGCCGGCAGCGGCACATCCTTCGCCACGGCCGCCTTAGCCTCTTCAACGAAGCCGACGAGATCACGGCCCTGCACATTGCTCTGCACGATAGCCATGCGCAGTCCGCTTTCGCGGTCGATCTTCACCGAACCGTCGATCCGCTCCAGGGTGGCTACCGAAGAAAGCGGGATGGAACGGCCGTCATCCAGGATGATGTTCAGGTTGGAAAACAGCGCAGGCGACTGCCGGATGGCTTCCGTACCCCTGAGAATGATCGGAGTGCGGCGGCCGTCCTCGAGAACGATACCGAGATCCTGGCCGACAATCTGCGCCCGCAGGGAGCCGGCAATGTCATCCACACTCAAGCCATAACGCCCGGCACTCATGCGGTCGACCTTGACGCTGAGATACTGCACGCCCTCGTTAAGGGTGGTGAAGACATCTTCGCTGCCGGATATGCCCTGCAGGCGGGCGGTGATCTGCTCCGCCAGGCGGTTCAGGGTTGGAATATCCGAGCCGAAAATCTTCACCGCGACATCGCCGCGAACGCCGATGATCATCTCCTGCACACGCATATCGATCGGCTGCGTGAAGCTGTAGGAGATGCCGGGCAACTGATTGAGCGCCCGGCGCAGTTCGGACATCATCCATTCCTTGTCTTGCTTCCGCCATTCCGACTCCGGCTTCAGGATCAGGTAGGTATCCGTCTGGTTCAGGCCCATCGGATCGAGGCCCAGTTCATCCGAGCCCGCCCGCGCCACGATGCTGATGACCTCGGGAACCTCCCGCATCAGCATCTGATGGATTTTCAGATCGATGGCGGCGGTTTCCTCCAGGCTGACCGAAGGCAGCTTCTCGATACCGACAATAATGCTCCCCTCATCCATGGTCGGCATGAAGGTCTTGCCGATCTGGGTGAACACGCCAGCGGTGGCGAACAAAAGCGCCGCGCCGGCGATCAGCACCGGGCGCTCATGATTGAGCGCCCAGCGCAAGGTGGGCAGGTAAATCCCCGACGCCTTGCGGACCAGCCAGGGATCGGAATGGCCCTTCCGCTTCAGGATGAAGGAGGCAAGAACCGGCAGAACCGTCAGCGACAGCAGCAGCGAGCTGCTGAGCGCGAAGACGATTGCCAGGGCCACCGGCACGAACAGCTTCCCTTCCAGCCCCTGCAAAGTGAGCAGCGGCAGGAAAACGATGATGATGATCGCAATGCCGGACGCCACCGGCACCACAACCTCCTTGGTGGCCCGGAATATGGTATTCAGCAGCGGCGCATTCGCCGCGCCCCGGTCATGCTCGAGATGGGAAACTACATTCTCGACCACCACGATGGCGGCATCGATCAGCATGCCGATGGCGATCGCCAGGCCGCCGAGGCTCATGAGGTTGGCCGAAAGGCCGGTCCAGCGCATCAGCAGGAAGGTCGCCAAGGCCGCCAGAGGCAAGGTAAGCGCCACGACGAAAGCGGCCCGCCAGTCTCCCAGGAACAGGAGCAGGAGGATCAGCACCAGGACGATGGCCTCGAGCAGAGCTTTCGACACGGTGCCGACAGCACGGTCGACCAGGCTGCTGCGGTCATAGAATGTCTCGATGGTCACGCCCGGGGGCAATGTGGGCTGCAGCTCCGTCAGCTTCTGCTGCACGGCATTGACAACCTCACGGGCATTGGCACCCCGCAGGCCAAGCACCAGGCCCTGTACGGCCTCGCCTTTGCCATCCTTGGTGACGACGCCGTAGCGTGTGACGCTGCCGATCTTGACGGTTGCGACATCGCCTAGCCGGACAACGCTGGAGCCATTGGACGCCACCACGATGGCACTCAGGTCATCGAGCGTCGCAATGTTGCCCTCGGCCCGGACGAGCAGGACTTCCTCGCCTTCGCTCAGCCGTCCGGCACCGTCATTACGGTTATTCGCCTCAATGGCCTTGCGGAGCTTCTCCACTGAAACGCCATAGGCTGACATCGCAGCATTATTGGGAACCACCTCGAAGCTCCGGACCAGGCCGCCCAAGGCGTTCACATCGGCAACGCCAGGAAGGGTCCGCAGCGCCGGCCGGATCACCCAATCGAGCAGCGTGCGGCGTTCGGTCAGCGACAGGTCACCGCCCTCGATGGTGAACATGAACATTTCGCCAAGCGGCGTGGTGATGGGCGCCAGGCCACCGCTGATTCCGGTCGGCAAATCCTTCGAGATACTGGCCAGGCGCTCCGCCACCTGATTGCGCGCCCAATAAATATCCACCCCTTCCTCGAAATCGATGGTGACATCGGTCAGGGCGTATTTGGTCACCGAGCGCACGATCCGCTTATTTGGAATTCCGAGCATCTCGATTTCGATGGGCGCTGTGATGCGCGCTTCAACTTCCTCCGGCGTCATACCCGGAGCCTTCATGATCACCTTCACCTGAACGGGGGATACATCCGGGTAAGCGTCGATCGGTAATTGCCTGAAGGCATAGGCGCCGCCGGCGATCAGCATGATTGTCAGCAGCAGGACAAAGAGGCGCTGCGCCAGTGAATATTCTACGATCCTTGCCAGTTGGGACATTTACTCGCCCCCACCGAGGCCACGCATCGCGCCCTTCAGGGCCACGAGGCCGCGAACCGCGATCTTGTCTTCACCGCTCAGCTCACCCGTGATCATGGTAATGTCGGTCGACTCATGCTGAACCTGCACGGCGACGGGCTGGTAGCCGCTCTCGATTTCCTTCAGCACGAACACATCGCTTCCCATGCGGACGAGCGAGGCGGGCGGCACATTCCAGTATTTGAGGTCACGGCCCTGGGCGAATTGCACCCGCGTTTCGACAAACTGGCCAGGGCGCAGCTTCGCATCCTGATTGTCGATCTCGGCGCGCACCGTGATCGCCTGGCTGGTAGCATCCACCGTGCTGCCGATGGCAGTGATCTTGCCCTTGGCATCTACGCCCGGGATGATCACCTCGGCGCCCAGTTCAACACGGCTGATCTGCGCCGCTGGAACCTGTACCTCGAGCCAGAGCACGGAAAGCTGCGCAATCTTCAGCAACGCGCCACCAGCCTCAATATTCTGGCCGACCGAAGCCGCTACGTCGATGACAGCGCCCTCCATCGGCGATTGAACCGTGATGGCGCCCACAGGCACCCGGCTCGCCGCGAGAGCGGCAATGGCCGAATCCGCCATGCCGGTCATCTGCAGAGCAAGCCGGCGCTCGGCGGTCGCCGCGGTCGCATTCGTGAGTTCGTTACGGGTGGCCATAACCTGCTTAGGCGACACCACGCGGTCCTGAGACAGCGCCTGCTCGCGTCCCAGCGTCTCACGCAGATACTGCTCCTGCGAAACGGACTGGATGTATTCGAGCTGCGCCTTCAGGAGTTCAGGGCTCGTGATCTGCGCCAGCGGCTGGCCTTGCCTGACCATCTGCTCCGGCGCCACCAGCAGGGTTTCGATGCGGCCGCCCATGATGGCGCCTACATGCCGGGTCTTCTGCGGCGGGATAACGACACGGGCCAGGAAACCCTGGCTAGCGGCGCCTGCGGTCTGCGACAGCACGGCGGTCTCGATCCCAACCAGCTTGGCCTGGTCCTTGGTGATCTTGAGCGGCTCGGCCGCGAAGGCGGCCGGATTGCCTAGAATGCCAGCCACCACGATTACCGCGGCGCCTGACAGCATTACATTTCGATAGTTCATTTCTTGCTTCCCGGGTTCGGTTAGAGTACGCGCTTCATGGCGGCAAACTGGCCGCTTGCCTTGAGCACCACCTTCACTTCCGCCTTGGTGCGGTTGCGCCAGAACCAGCCATGGTTGCCATCGAAGGCAGCCGTGAGGGTGTTCTGGTCCTTCGCAATGCCGCGCCCTTTCTTGTAGCTGATCGATTTGCCGGGGGCGTCGCCATGGAGGTCATAGTTCACCTCGTCGGTGGCGACCCAGGTATAGGCAGCCTTGTCGCCCTGCTTCATCTCCAGCTTCACTTCCGCCCCCTGGCCTGGCTGCAAAACGATCTCCATCTCGGCGACCTTGGTTGCCGGAGCGGGCTGCGCCTGGGCGGAGCGGATGAAGAAGCTCCCCAGGCTCGAGCGGCGCTCAGGCGCCGGCGCGGCATTCTGCTGGTCGCGGCGGAGATCCTCTTCGGCCTCCTTGGCCAGCTGCTGCTTGATCTCCCCCACCTCGGTGAGGCGGAGCATGCGGCCGATACCTGTCGGATCGATGGCGTACTCGGCCGGCAGGACAATCGTGATGAGGATGGCCGCGGCGGCCAGGATCGCGATGATGGTCGAGCGGATCAGCTGCTTGGTGCTGGGGAGCTCGGCGCGGGTTGGCATATCGGTGTTGTACATGGGTGTTCCTCAATGTCTCAGGAGGTGAAATAGCCGGTGAGCTGAAGACCGATCAGGATGAAGCCTGCGGTCATCATCACGACGTTTGCGGTGTAGGCATGGCGCAGGAAACTGGGCGTCCTGCGCCAGTAGCCCATGGCGATGAGAATAGCGGACAGCGCCAGAAGCTGGCCGATCTCGACCCCGACATTGAAGGCGATCAGATTGGGCAGCAGGCCATCTGGGGATATGTCGTAGTCGATGATCTTCGAGGCCAGGCCGAAGCCATGGAACAGGCCGAAGATCAGCGTCACCAGCTTGGTATCGGGCTGGTAATTGAACCAGCGCTGGAAGGCACCGAGATTATCCAGCGCCTTATAGACGATCGAGAAGGCGATGATGGCATCGATCAGATAGCTGTTGATGCCGAAATCGAAATAAACGCCGAGCAGCATCGTCGAGGAATGCCCGAGCGCGAAAAGGCTGACATAGATAGCAATCTGCTTCATCCGGTAGAGGAAGAAGATGACGCCGAACAGAAACAGGATGTGGTCGTATCCCGTCACCATATGCTTGGCACCGAGATAGGTGAAAGGCAGCAGCAGAACGCCGCTTACCTCCTGGATATAGCCTTTATCGCCATCGGCGACGGCATGGGCGAAAGCAGTGCTGCTGACCAGAACAGCGAGAAGGGTGGCCAGAACAGGCATGGATAGCCGGCGGCATATGGATGCCAAGCGCGGCATACCCTTGCAAAAGGGTACTTGCATGGAAATAGACCTTCTTCAGGTAAAAGTGCTCGCAAAAGCGACGGCAATTACGCGAAGAAGATCGGTTTCGGCGGACGGTCGAGCTGGAAGTGGGGTTTGATAACGCCGAATGACGGCGGGTCGCCCCGCCAATCATGCCCGAACGCGAAGAACATCGAGGTCGGGGCCGGCGGAATGCTGGCCGTTACATGGGAGTGATCGGCCGCATTATGGGCGTGCTTATGAGCCGGCTTCTGAGGATTCTTATCGCCGTCTTCCTCGTCTTCATCATGGGAATGACCATCATGGTGATGATCGGCGCCGGCGCCAATACTGGCATGATGCGCGGAATCGGTAATGGCCACGCTTGCATGATGCGAGAAGGCAATGCCGATGGCCGACAGGATAAGCGCAACCGTCACCGCAAATGCGATGAAGGGCCGAACTGCTCTCCTGCGCTTCCAAACCAGCATGGGTGCGATCTTAACAGAGTGAACTGGCGTAGCCAATCATGACAGGTCTTGTCATATCCCCTCCAGGGGGATAGTGTCAAGCCATGAGCGAGCACACCCATCTTCACGCCACCCACCCCGAAATCGTCAAGCGGCTGCGCCGGGCGGAGGGGCATCTGCGCGGTGTCGTGGAGATGATCGAGGCCGGGCGGGGCTGCCTGGATGTTGCGCAGCAACTCCATGCCGTGGAGAAAGCCATCAGCCAGGCCAAGAAGACTTTGATCCAGGACCATCTCGATCATTGCCTGGAAGACGTGGTTGGCGCATTGCCGCGCAGCCAGCGCCGCACCATCGACGAATTCAAGGAAATCGCCAAATACCTCTGAAATCAGGGGTTGGCGGGAGGCGCTGCCATGCTTCAGATTCTCGCCAACAGAACTTATCGCCATCTCTTTCTGGCGCAGATCATTGCCCTGATCGGCACCGGGTTGGCGACCGTTGCGCTCGGCCTACTCGCCTACGATCTCGCCGGCTCAGAGGCCGGCGCCGTTTTAGGCACGGCACTCGCCATCAAGATGATCGCCTATGTCGGCGTGGCACCGATTGCCACGGCCTTCGTGGAACACCTGCCGCGGCGGTTCATGCTGGTTGCCTTGGACCTGGTGCGGGCATTTGTCGCAGTGCTGCTGCCGTTCGTGACGCAGATCTGGGAGGTCTATGTTCTGATCTTCGTCCTGCAATCAGCCTCGGCAGCCTTTACCCCGACCTTCCAGGCCACGATCCCCGATATCCTGCCGGACGAGCGCGATTATACCCGGGCTTTATCCCTCTCCCGGCTGGCCTACGACATGGAAAGCCTCGTCAGCCCCATGCTCGCCGCGGCCCTCCTGACCCTTATCAGCTTTCATAACCTGTTTGCCGGCACGGTCGTTGGCTTCCTGGTGTCTGCGGCCCTGGTGGTGTCGGTCAGCCTGCCAAGCCCAAAGCCTGTGGAGAAGCGCGGCATCTATGACCGGACAACGCGGGGTATCCGCATCTACCTGGCAACGCCGCGCCTGCGCGGCCTACTGGCGCTGACTCTGGCGGTTTCCGCTGCAGGGTCGATGGTGATCGTGAATACCGTGGTGCTGGTCCAGGCGCAGTTCGGCCTCGATCAGCAGGCAACGGCGGTTGCGCTCGGCGCGTTCGGAGGTGGCTCCATGGCCGCTGCCCTGCTGCTGCCCCGCCTGCTGGACCAGATCCCGGACCGGCGCGCCATGCTCGTAGGCGCCGGCATCCTCGCCGCCGGCCTGGGGCTCGGCATCGCCGTCCCCAGCTATCCGCTGCTGTTGCCGCTCTGGTTCGTCCTTGGCTTGGGCTACTCGCTGGCCCAGACGCCATCGGGCCGCCTGCTGCGCCGCTCGTCCCAGCCGGAAGACCGGCCGGCCCTCTTCGCGGCCCAATTCGCCCTATCCCATGCCTGCTGGCTGATCACCTATCCGCTGGCCGGATGGTTCGGCGCGAAGATCGGCTTGCAAGCCACCTTCGCGGTTCTTTGCTCGTTAGGCGTCATCGCCATTCTGGCCGCCAGCAGGCTCTGGCCGAGCCGGGACCCGGAGGAGCTTGACCATGTGCACCAGGATCTTGGCCCTGAACACCCTCATCTCGCCGGCGGCACGCATACCTCGGCCGGCTATCGCCACAGCCATACCTTTGTGATTGATAGCCATCACCCGGAATGGCCTCTCATGCCCGATAAAGAACGCATACGGGCCTGATCAGGCCTCACTGCGGTTCGCGTTGCCGTTCTCGCTGCGGCGTTCCTGCGGGCGCACCCAAGCGATGCTATCGAGAACATCTTCATTTAGCTGCTCGAGTTTGTGCTCACGTACATAGTCAGCCGCCTTCACCGACAACGCCCAAATTTCTCCCGTCAGCCCGTCGGTCATGTTTATGACTTTCTCACAGAACTTTCTCGAACGGACGGCTTCCAGAGGATCCAACCCTAAGTGCTTCAGGATGCCACCGAGAAACTGCGCGAAGCCCTTATCCGCCTTCCACTCTGGCAGTCTAAATGGCTCCAACCGGTTTCCGAGTTGCTGATCCGACTGGATGGTGCTTAAAGCAAGGTCTGTACCTATAGCGACGATTGGTATTCTCAACTCATTCGAGAGATACCGGATCGTATTGAGAAATTGGACGCGCTTGTCGTGTGGCTTGACGAGTGAATTATGTATTTCATCGATGATAAGCATCTTGATGCCATACCTGGGAAGCAGGTGCAGCACCTGCGCCAACTTGCGCTCCAACCGCCAGGTTTCCTGAAATGGCGCGTTGATACCGCGCAAAACGCCACTAAGCAAGCCGTCTGCCGAGGCATATGGTGGTGCTTGGACGATGAAGACCGGGCGATCATCTGGCACACTACACTCTTCAGTGCTGGCCACACTCTCCTTGTTGATGATGTTCTGGAAATGACGGGCAATAGTTGTCTTTCCGCTATTGGTTGACCCATACAGCAGCATACCTAAAGGCCTGTGGCTTTTTGGCGCCTGCAACAATTCTCGCAGCTTGCGCACCCCCAGGTTTGCTCTTGGATAGGGGATCCAGCAGGGGGGCCGCAAAGCGGCAACATCCATGGCGACGGAGCCTGTGCCCGCAAACATATCGATAGTGGGGTCGGGTTCAGTCATATTTCCTCCGCGACGGGAAAGTCCAGATCGTTGATCGAGTCGAAAGCGTGATCGCGCGCCTGATCCTCGGCTTTGCTGCCGTTGTCCACAACGAGATGTAGCCGTCGCGGCCGCTTGCGCTGCTCTGACTGCTCTTCCTTGCGTGGCTCTGATGCCAGCGTCTGCTTGTTTCTCCGCCGGCGCTCCGCGTCACGGCGTTCCGTCTTGGATGTTTTGGTCTTCTGCTCAGCCTCCTCAATGAGGCGATCAAGTTCTTTATGCGCGTCTATGTTGTCGGCAGTATTCTGGTTCCGCCGCCCTCGTTTCGCTGCCAATTCTCGCGCTCTCCGGTGCTCCCATATTGATATGGGCCGCATCTGCCGGGTTTCCTCGAATATCCGGTGAAACTCACCCGACCTGGGATCGAGAAACCATATGTAGGATATGTCCCTGGGGTCACGGCGAATCTTGAACTTCGCTGAAGACCGGCCTTCAGTCGCCCGGATATAGGGCGTTAAAGCTTCCGATATGTAGGTGATCGAATCCCAGGAGATGCCGTCTCGCTGAATGGTCCGCTCCGTGAAGGGCAGCATCTCGATCGCCAGCCGTGCCGGATCCTCGATCCGATCCTGCAGGCCGACACCTGGCGACCCATCAGAGCCAACAATGCCTGCCTCCCACTTCTCCAGCGGGGTACAGCCGAGCTCGGTATGGGGCCGTTTGTGGTAAACATTCACCATCCAATGGCAGAAAAGCTGCTCCAGCTCATCGATATCGAGGACGGCATTCTCTTCTGAATCATATTCGCCACGCATTCTCGGGTTGGAGAATGTCGTCCCAGGAACATCATGCATGAACGTGTTTATCGTACCGATGAGGCGTTCGATATGTCCGCCATAATGCGGATCCCGCACCACCCGCCAGTTCAGATTGCAGCCATACTGCATGACGTTGATCTTGTAGACTTCGCTTCTGAAATCAGCGCCATTGTCGGCATGCAGATTTCGCATGAAGCCCCAGACCGGCCAATCGCCATTTACCTTGAGGTCGAGAAGCAGGGATTCTTTCGGCAGGAAGGCGCGCCGGATGCACATACACACCGAGAAGGCACTCGGCGCCTCGAATGAAAGGTAGAACCCAACGATCATTCGGCTGAATATGTCGATCGCGACGGTCAGCCAGACCCTCCCAATCGGCTCGCGGGATTTCGAGCTGACGACAGTCATATCCAAGAGCGTGTGATCTATCTGGACATAAGCCAGGGGATAATCGGCTCCGGGATAGTGGCCTTTGATTTGGTCATACTTGTCAGCCGCGGCCTTGGCGCCATGACGGGCCGCCAGCGCACGCCTGGGCGGCAATTCCCGCAGACGCCGGCGAAACGTATTCAGATGCGGCGGTGGAATGGCCAAGTCCGCACATTGTATTGTAAGCCACTTATAGACCTTCTTCACCGAGGGCCGCTTCGGCGACAGGTATATTTCTACGGCCTCGGCCACTAGCTCTTCCTGCCTGGTACCTAGAAACCGCTTGTGCTTTCGCCGGCGGCGGGGCGCTAGATCGGCAAGGAGACGGCGACTACAAAATACATCGACCCAGCGATACAGTGTTTTGATGCCTAGGCCGCTCTGCTTATTCACTGCGGCATAGACATCACCGATCTTGCCGGCCTTCTCAGACGCATCCATGAATTCAATGATCGGGCGGATGATCTCGAAGCGGCGAGTGGCTTCAGCGACATCGCCTGGATGACACATATCCAATGTGCGCGAAGGCTCGGGCGCAGTTTCTGGTAACTCCGCCCAGAGATTGTCGATGCCGGTCTGAACGGTTTCACCGCTGTCCAGAAACATCACCCTCACAGCCGTCGTGCTGGCCGTACCGACGATCCGGCAGGGCCGGCCATAGAGATAGGCCTCCGTACCCTTCTTGAAGGTAGCGAGCTGCTTCATTAATGACGTTCCGCTTGCGTGAGTGAGATCATGGATGACTGGGAAACCAGGACATTCAGATCGACGGACAGTCTTCCGGTCGAGACCAGGTGCCACACTTGAGGAATCGCATAGAGGCGCTCTTCTCTGTTGCCAGCCACCGCGGCTATCAGTTCAGATACCGGCAAGCGTCCTCGCTTCACGGTGAGCAGCAGCCGTGCGCACAGGTCTGGCTTCACTTTCTGGGAACGATACGGGGTAAGAAAATGCGCATTCCGCAGCATCGGGATGCGAATATGGATTTCTGAGTAAATCTGGAATTCCCAGCCTCGCTTACGGGCAAATTCGCGGGCGGCATCGAAGCGAGCAGCGAAGAAGTCCTTCTGCTCCGTTAGTATCTTTCTGGGCTTCACTTCGACTAGCTCTGTATAGCCCGAGGCATGCCGGACTAGGAAGTCGGGGACATACTTGGTCTTCCGGCCCCTCTCATTGATAAACCAGACCTTCTCGGGCTGATCCTGTATCTCGGCATCCGGCTCCCGGAACTTGGTGAGCACCACATAATCGCGCTCAAGGGTAGACTCGAACTCTATGGGATCGTCACCGTTGGCAACCATCCCGGTAATGCTCTGCCTGCCTGGGCCGATCTTTCTGGCTTTCGCTCTCATCCATCCGCCTTCTTGGTCTTGGCCAGCGCTTCGCGCAGCGCCTGATCCACCCAGGCGCCGACATTCTCGCCCGCGTGATGGGCTGCGGCCTTTACTGCCGCCCTGGTCGACGGCGAGACGCCGTCGAGTTTCCAGTAGCGATGTGTGCCATAGGGTTTATGCGGCTTTGCCGGTGCAGCCAGGTGACGAGCGGCATGGAATTTCACCCCAAGGACACCCCGCAGTGCCTTGTAGGTTGGCTGCTCTCCCTCTGCTTCCAGCTTGCCGGCGGCGACACGGATTTCATCCGGCTGAACATGGTGCGTCGAACCGTTCAGATACTGCATCACTGCCGCGGCATAGATGAACGGCACGTCAGCCGGCTGCTTGAACATCATCCAGCGATGGAAGCCTGCAGCACTGCAGGCCTCGGCAAAGCGATGCGGCCAATCTTGCGCCAGCTGCCAAGCCAAGCCGACGAGGATCAGGCGAGTCCTTGGCGGATAGCGCTCTATCTCCTGAAGCCTGGGGATGGCTTCCGCACGGATGTCCGATCCCGGGCCCATCAGATGCCGGCGCAATGGCAGAGCATGGCGGCCAGACGCCACCAGGCGGTAGAGCAGGGCAAATATCCTGAAGAAGAGCACCGGATGAACTGGCCCGGCCTCGCCCATGTGCTGCCAGTCGCCCCGGGTGATCCGTAACAGGCGACGCTGAGGCGCCAGGTCATGCTCATCCACCTTGATCGGAGCGATGTTCCTGAGGTCGAAGCCGCAATAGCCGCACTTGGCCAAGGAAGCGTTGTTCGGAGCCGCCTGGGCGCCGATCGAACTGGAACAGCCAGGGCACCGGTCGACGAGGAGCCGGTGGTGATGGGGACAAGCAGCCACGAACCCCAGGCGCCACTCGGCCCGGAAATAGGGCTCCTTGTCGGCCGCCAGGCATGAGGGGCATACCTGCTGGCCGAAGGAGTGATTAGAGTAGATACGGCCGCCTGGCGGCAGCCAGGCCAGGTTCCCACCGCCATCGTCCCTGCCGAAGACAGCACCTCGCCAGGAGCGCCAGGTGGCCTTCTCCAGGTCGTTACGAGGTACGCCGGTGTGGATCGTAAGGTTGGCGATCAAGTCATCGCATGCATGGCGATCAAGGTCGGCGCCGGCGATGCGCCCACCGGGCAACGCAACGCGATAGAGCTCAGACGGCGATAGGCCATGAGCCCATGCAAGGCGTGCGAACCAAGAGCCGAAGCTCTCGCTTGGCTGCAACTTCACGCCAACCGGCCATCTGCTCGGCAGCTGCATGGAAGCATCCATCTGGATCCATCGCGCATGAGAAAAATGCGAGCGCGATTCGGTACAATTTTACCACGATGGATAGGATGAAATAGCGATTTAGTGGGGCAGTAATGCTGCCGAATTGTCAATTAAGGTTGTCAGAATTGTCAATTAACGTGGTGTTTTGTCAACTAACGTGGTTTCCGACAAACATTGCAACTGGACGATCCGACGGGGGCGGCCAATGGCGGATGGGGTGGGATTCGAACCCACGATACCCTTTTGGGGTATACGCACTTTCCAGGCGCGCGCCTTCGACCACTCGGCCACCCATCCAACGCGGGCGGCACTATACTGGCGCTGCGGGATTTTGCAATTGTCTCCCGGGCTGGATTAAGCTATTGCCAGAGCGGGCTTTTTGGAGGCTGGCATGTTTTTCGGACGGATCATGGGCTGGTTGCTGGCGGGGCTTGGCGTGGTGGCGCTGGGCGGCGACGGCTTGCGCTGGCTGGAAACCGGGATGGCTGCTTTCGGCGAGCTGGGCGCTTTCTGGGCGCAACTCGATTCCGGCAGCCTGGCGGCCTTGCAGATGCTGTGCGAGCGTTATCTGTGGCCGCCGCTCTGGGATCCGGGCCTGGTCAGCCTGCTGGCCTTGCCGGCGGCGCCGCTGCTGATCCTGCTTGGCCTGGGCCTGGTGCTGCTGTTCCGCCGCCCGCCCGGCAAGCCGCGCGCGCGTTTCGGCGCGCTGGCCTGAGGGTGAGTTAACCGCTTACGGCTCCGGCATCTTGAGCGCGGCGATGAAGGCTTCCTGCGGGATTTCCACATTGCCAACCTGCCGCATGCGCTTCTTGCCTTCCTTCTGCTTTTCCAGCAGCTTGCGCTTGCGGCTGATATCGCCGCCGTAACATTTGGCCAGCACATCCTTGCGCAGGGCCGAGATATCCTCGCGCGCCACGATGCGGCCGCCGATGGCAGCCTGGATGGCGATTTTGAACATCTGGCGCGGGATCAGTTCCTTGAGCCGCTCGCAAAGCTGGCGGCCGCGGCTTTCGGCGCGGCCCTTATGCACGATGGTAGCCAGCGCATCCACATTGTCGCCATTGACCAGGATGGTCATTTTCACCAGATCACCGGTCTCATAGCCATCCATCTGGTAGTCAAAGCTGGCATAACCCCGGCTGACCGATTTGAGCCGGTCATAGAAATCGAACACCACTTCATTCAGCGGCAGGCGATACACCACCATGGCGCGGTTGCCGGCATAGGTCAGCTCCTGCTGCCGGCCGCGTTTTTCCTCGCACAGCTTCAGCACACTGCCAAGATGCTCATCGGGCACCATGATGGTGGCCTTGATCCAGGGCTCGTCGATATGGTCGATCAGCATCGCATCGGGCATGTCGGCGGGGTTATGCACCTCCTCCATGTCGCCATCGAGCTTGTAGACCTGGTAGACCACGCTGGGCGCGGTGGTGATCAGATCAAGGTTGAATTCGCGCTCCAGCCGCTCCTGGATGATTTCCAGATGCAGCAGGCCGAGGAAGCCGCAGCGGAAACCGAAGCCGAGCGCCGCCGAGCTTTCCATCTCAAAATGGAAGCTGGCATCGTTGAGCCGCAGCTTGGCCAGGCTTTCGCGCAATTCGGTGAAGGCCGAGGCATCAATCGGATAGAGGCCGCAGAACACCACCGGCACCGAGGGCTTGAAGCCCGGCAAAGCCTGCGCCGCCTGGCGTTTGTCTTCGGTGATGGTATCGCCCACCGAGGTATCGGCCACTTCCTTGATCGCGGCGGTGAAAAAGCCCATTTCGCCCGGGCCGAGTTCATCCACCAGCACACGCTTGGGATTGAAGATGCCGACCCGCTCCACCGGATGCACCGCGCCCGAGGACATGAACTTGATCTTCATGCCCTTGCGGATGGTGCCGTCGATGATGCGGAACAGCACCACCACGCCCAGATAAGCATCATACCAGCTATCCACCAGCAAAGCCTTCAGCGGCGCCTCGCGGTCGCCCTTCGGCGCCGGCAGGCGATGCACCAGCGCTTCCAGCACCAGGTCGATGCCCAGGCCGGTCTTGGCCGAGATCGGCACCGCGTCAGAGGCATCCAGGCCGATCACGTCCTCGATCTGCTGTTTCACACGATCCGGATCGGCGGCCGGCAGGTCGATCTTGTTCAGCACCGGCACAATTTCATGCCGCGCATCCAGGGCCTGATACACATTGGCCAGGGTCTGTGCTTCCACACCCTGGCTGGCATCCACCACCAGCAGCGAACCTTCGCAGGCCGCCAGGCTGCGGCTGACTTCATAGGCGAAGTCAACATGGCCGGGTGTGTCCATCAGGTTCAGCACGTAGGTCTGGCCATCCTTGGCCTTGTAGCTGAGCCGCACGGTCTGCGCCTTGATGGTGATGCCGCGCTCCTTCTCGATATCCATCGAGTCGAGCACCTGTTCGGTCATCTCGCGCTTTTCCAGACCGCCGCAGGCTTCGATCAGGCGGTCAGCCAGGGTGGATTTGCCATGATCGATATGAGCGATGATGGAGAAATTGCGGATCAGGGAAAGATCGGTGGCCACGGTTTTCACCCAAACACGCGGGAAAGCTCGATCAACGAACTTTCCTGCGAAGGAATCTTCATGATGCCGTTGGCGCGCAGGCAGGCGGCGCCATCGGCGGTGATCAGGGCATCGGCGAAGCCCAGATTGCGGGTTTGCCGCACCAGGCGGCCCTTGCCTGCAACCCAGGCGCCGAGCGGCGCCGGGCCGACAAAATCGCCGCCAAGCTGGATTGTGGGCAGGAATTTCTTGCCGCCAACGGCCAGCGAAACGGTGAAGCCCAGCAGCATGTCGGCAAAGGTCATCAGCATGCCGCCATGGCAGATGCTGGCCGGGTTGGTGTGGCGCGGTTCCACCACAAAACCCATCAGCGGCAGGCCGTCATCATCCAGCCGGCCCCAAAGCGGGCCATTCACGCCCATGAAGCCAACGGGCAGGTCGAGCGGCTTCATGCCGGCGGGAATCCGGGACGCGGTCTGAGTTTGAGGCTGTGTCATGGCGCGGGTTTTAGCATTCCGCAGGGGCGGCGGCAACGCGGCCTTTCGGTTGCCGCCACACTTCTGCAAGAATTTGAAAATGAACAGTTTTTTTAGGCTGCCGAGATGCCGCCATTCACACTGATGGTCTGCCCGGTGAGCCGCGCCGCTGCCGGGCTGGAGAGATAGACCACCAGGCTGGCCAGATCATCCGGCTCCACCACGCCAAGCTGGGCCAGGCGTTCGGCCTTGGCAAACAGCTTGCCGGCAAAGCCATCCTGCATCAGGGCGGCATAAAGCGGCGTGTTGCGCACGATGCTGGGGGTCAGGCAATTCACCCTTATGCCGTTGCGTTTGGCCTCAATCGCCAGGGCGCGGCAGAACATGGCGATGCCGGCCATGGCGGCGCCGATGCAGACCTCGCCCGGCGTTGCCACCTTGCCGGCATCGGAAGCGATGCAGATGATGCTGCCGCTGCCCTGGCGCATCATCTGGGGCAGGGCGGCGCGCACCGGCAGCAGCACGCCCGAGGTGATGGCGCCGATCACCGACGGCACCTGTTCCAGCGGCGTTTCATGCAGCAGGCGCGGCATCGGGTCGCCGCCCGCACCACTCAGCAACGTATCGAGGCGGCCAAAGGCTGCCAGGCAGCTATCGATGGCAGCTTGTGCCCCGGCCGGTATGGCCAGGTCGGCGGCAGTGAAGCGGATATCGGCTTCCGGCCAGGCTGGCCGCAGCTCGGCCAGGGCCGCTTCGCCACGCGCCGCATTGCGCCCCACCAGCAGCAGCCGGCCGATTCCGGCTGCCAGCAGGGCGCGGGCGCTGGCCAGCCCGATTCCCGCCGTGCCACCACAAATCATCGCCACTTCGTTCTGCCGCTCCTGGCTCATCTAAGTATCCTCCTTGGTAATTCGCCATTTTTTTGGAATAGTGAACTTACAGTAACTTATGTTTCTTCTATTGCACAGTCGCGTCCCTTGTGTAATCATCGAGACAGATCGGGCAAGATGGCGGCGTTAGACCACCCCTTACCGATTCGGAGAGAAATGCGATGAGCAAGTGGGCCAATGCGGTGCCGAGCCGCGCCGAGCAGAGCGATAACAAGCGGAAAGCCATCATCCGCGAGGCCGCCCGCGTGTTTAACCGCCGTGGCAGCCATGGCACCACGCTGGAAGATGTGGCTGATCGCCTCGGTGTCACCAAGACCGCGCTCTACCGCTATGTGAACAACAAGAACGACCTGCTCTGCGCCTGCCATGAAGAGGCGATGGAAATCGCCAACGAGGCGATGGAGATCGGCGAGCGCGAAGGCCGCACCGGGCTGGAGAAAATCCGCATCGGCATGACCGGCTATCTGCGCACCATGATCAGCGATTTGGGCGTGCCGGTACTCATCCTGGAAGAAAATGCCCTGGCCGAAGGCACTGCCGGCCCGATCATTGCCCTGCGCGACGCTTTCGAAAAGCGCCTGCGTGGCCTGGTGGAAGAGGGCATCCGCGACGGCAGCATCCTGCCGGTCAATCCCAAGCTGGCGGTGTTCATGCTGCTTGGTGCCGTGCATTGGGTGACCAAATGGTATTCGCCGAAAGGCCCCTGGACCGCTGAACAGGCGTCCAGTGCGTTGATCGAACTGGCCACGCGCGGTTTTGCCGCGCAGCCGGGCGATGCGCTGACCAGCGACCTGCATCAGCAGATTGTTTTTCTTCAAGCCACAGAACCAAGAGGCAGCTAGATGAATTTCGACCTCACGCCGGATCAACTGAACCTACAGGCCAAGGTTCGGGAATTTGCCCAGGCGGAAATCGCCCCGGTCGCTGAAGAGCTGGACCGCACGGCGGAATTCCCGACTGAATTGTTCAAGAAGCTTGGCGATCTCGGCTTGATGTCGATTCCGTTCCCCGAACAGCTCGGCGGCATGGGCCTGGGTGTGTTCGATGCCGTGCTGGCATTGGAGGAAGTGGCGCGCGCGGATCAGTCGATTGCCGTGTCCAGCATGGTCAGCATGGCCACCGGCCTCACCCTGTCGCGCTTCGGCACGCCGGAGCAGGTGGAAAAATGGCTGCCCGAGATTGTGACCGGCCAGCGCATGTGCGCCATTGCCGGCACCGAGCCGGATGCCGGCAGCGACACCGCCGGCTTCAAGACCCGGGCGCGTCAGATTGCCGGCGACAAATGGGTGATCAATGGCGAAAAGGCCTATATCACCAATGCCGGCACCGATCTGTCACTGTTCACTCTGCTGCTCACGGTGAGCAGCCCGGCGGATGCCGAAAACAAGCAATACACCCTGTTTCTGGTGCCGAATGATGCGCCCGGCTACACGCGCGGGGCGAAGTATCGCAAGATGGGCTGGCGCTCGTCAGATACGCGGCCGCTCTATTTCAGCGATTGCGAGATTGGCGGCGACCATATCGTTGGCCAGCCGCATAAGGGCCGCTTTGTATTGCACAAGGGCTATCAGGCGGCGCGGCTTTTCCTCGCCACCTGCTCGCTCGGCCTGGCGCAAGCCTGCCTGGATCATTCGATCCGTTATGCGCAAACACGGCGCGCTTTTGGTGGCCCGATTGGCCGCTTGCAGATGATCCAGGAAATGGTTGCCGAAATGGCGCTGCTGGTGGATAGCGCACGCCTTATCACTTATCGCGCCGCCTGGGGCGTGGATAACGGCCATCACAATCTGATGGACCTGTCGATGGCGAAATAC
>NZ_JAGOLP010000121.1 GCF_017994015.1 Ferrovibrio sp.
ATCATAAACCACGCCTCCAAGCAGAGCCTGTCCGACGCCCTGGGCGATGCCGCCATGCACCTGGCCTTCAACAATCATCGGATTGATCACGTTGCCGAAATCATCCACCGCCACCCAATTGGCAATGGTGGTGACGCCGGTATCGGGATCAATCTCCACCTCGGCGATATGGCAGCCCGAGGGGAAGGTGAAGTTGGCCGGGTCGTAGAACGCGGTTTCCTCGAAGCCGGGCTCAAGATCGGCCGGGTAGTTATGCGGCACATAGGCAGTGAAGGCCACGGCGGCCATCGGCACCTGCTTGTCGGTGCCGGCAACCGAGAAGCTGCCGCGCTCATACACCACATCGTCAACCGAGGCTTCCATCAGATGGGCCGCGATCTTCTTGCCTTTTTCGATCAGTTTGTCGGCAGCCTTGGAAATGGCCGAGCCGCCAACCGCTAGCGAGCGCGAGCCATAGGTGCCCATGCCCATCGGGATTTGTGCCGTGTCACCATGCACAATCTCGATCTGCTCCATCGGCACGCCGAGCTTGTCGGATACCAACTGGGCGAAGGTGGTTTCGTGGCCCTGGCCGTGGCTATGGCTGCCGGTATAGACGCAGACCGAGCCGGTGGGGTTGAAACGGATCTTAGCCGATTCCCACAGGCCTACACCGGCGCCGAGCGACCCCACCACCGCCGAGGGCGCGATGCCGCAGGCCTCAATGTAGCAGGAGATGCCGATGCCGCGCAGCTTGCCGGCCTTGGCCGATGCAGCCTTGCGGGCCGGGAAGCCGTCATAATCGACGGCCTTCATCGCCTCGCTCAGCGTCAGGTCATACTGGCCGCTGTCATACACGCAGGCCACCGGGGTCTGATACGGGAAGGCATCCGGCTTGATGAAGTTGCGGCGGCGGATTTCCGCCGGGTCCAGCTTCATCTCGCGTGCGGCGGCTTCCACGATCCGCTCCACCACATAGGTGGCTTCCGGCCGGCCGGCGCCGCGATAGGCATCCACCGGCGCGGTGTTGGTGAACACCGCCTTGACCTCGGCATAGATCGCCGGGGTGGTGTATTGCCCGGCCAGCAGCAGGGCATACAGATAGGTCGGCACTGCCGAGGCGAAGGTGGAGAGATAGGCGCCCATATTGGCGAGCGTATCCACCTTGAGGCCAAGGAATTTGCCATCCTTGTCCATCGCCAGTTCGGCAATGGTGAAGTGATCGCGGCCATGGGCGTCGGTGAGGAAAGCCTCGCTGCGGTCAGAGGTCCATTTCACCGGCCGGCGCAGCTTGCGCGCCGCCCAGAAAGCCACGGTCTCTTCGGGGTAATTGAAAATCTTCGAGCCGAAGCCGCCACCCACATCCGGCGCCACCACGCGCACCTTATGCTCGGGCAGGCCGAACACGAAGGCGCACAGGATCAGCCGCAGCACATGCGGATTCTGGCTGGTGACATAAACCGTGGTCATGTCGGTGCCACGATCATATTCCGCCACGGCGCTGCGCGGTTCCATCGGGTTGGGCGAGAGGCGGTTGTTGACCAGCTCCACCTTGGTGATGTGATGCGCTTTGGCGAAAGCCGCCTGGGTGGCTGCCTTGTCACCGAAATCCCAGTCGTAGCAGAGATTGCCGGGGGCATCGGCATGCACCTGGGGGGCGCCGGGCTTGAGCGCGCCGCGCAGGTCGATGGCCGGGCTGAGCACGTCATACTCAACCTCGATGGCCTCGGCCGCATCGCGGGCCTGGGCGCGTGTTTCGGCGATCACCACCGCCACCTGGTCGCCAACATGGCGCACATATTCCACCGCAATGGAATCATGGCGCGGCGCCTTGTGCGGCTGGCCGTCCTTGCCCTTCACGGTCCAGCCGCAGATCAGGCCGCCAACCTTGTCGTTGGCCATGTCCTGGCCGGTGTAAACCGCTACCACGCCGGGCATGGCGCGGGCAGCAGCCGTATTGATGGATTTGATCTTGGCGAAAGCATGCGGCGAGCGCAGGAAATGCGCATGGGCCTGGCCGGGCCGGTTGATGTCGTCGGTATAATTGCCCTGGCCGGTAATGAAGCGATAGTCCTCCTTGCGGCGGACGGAAGTGCCGATAACAGCCTGGTTGGTCATGATATCACCCCTTCATGGCGGCAGCGCCGGCCTGCACGGCCTTGACGATGTTGTGGTAGCCGGTGCAGCGGCAGATATTGCCTTCCAGCTCGTGCCGGATCTGCTCTTCAGTGGGGTTGGGGTTACGCTGCACCAGGTCCACCGCGCTCATGATCATGCCGGGGGTGCAGAAGCCACATTGCAGGGCGTGGTTCTCGCGGAAGGCTTCCTGCATCGGATGCAGTGCATCGCCATTCGCCAGGCCTTCAATGGTGGTGACTTTGGCGCCATTGGCTTGCGCCGCCAGGATGGTGCAGGACTTCACGCTGCTGCCATTCACATGCACCACGCAGGCGCCGCACTGGCTGGTATCGCAGCCAACATGGGTGCCGGTAAGGCCAAGATGTTCACGCAGGAACTGGACCAGAAGCGTGCGCGGCTCAACTTCGCGCGACACATTCTCGCCATTGACGGTGATCGACACTTTGGTCATTCGCTTTCCTCCCGTTGGGGCTTACGGAAACTCATTTAGTCCGCTGGTTACCCGAGGCGAGTGTGGGGGCTTCGACACTCGGGCGTCAAGTTGCAATGCTGTTAATGGCGCACGTATCGGGGGCGGCTGAAATCCAGGCAGGTCAGAATTTCAGCACCAGCATGGTGATGATGCCGGCCAGCACCACCAGGCCGCCGATCCAGGCCCAGGC
>NZ_JAGOLP010000028.1 GCF_017994015.1 Ferrovibrio sp.
GTATCGAACACATGCTGACCAAGGGCAAGCCGCTCCGCAATTGATCGAGCGAAGCTGAGGAGAGACAGCCATGCCGACCTATACCGCTCCGGTTAAGGACTTCCAGTTTGTTCTGCATGATGTGCTGAAGCTGGAAAGCTACCAGTCCATGCCCGGCTTCGAGGAAGCCAGCCGCGACACCATCGACGCCATCCTGGAGGAAGGCGGCAAATTCATGAGCGAGGTGTTGCAGCCGCTCAACCAGGTGGGCGACCGCGAGGGCTGCCGGCTGGAAAATGGCGTGGTCTACACGCCGACCGGCTTCAAGGAAGCCTATCAGCAATATTGTGAAGCCGGCTGGGGCGCGCTGACCGGCGATCCGGAATATGGCGGCCAGGGCCTGCCGCATGTGATGGGTTTTGCCATGGCCGAGATGCAATCGGCCGCCAACATGGCCTTTGCCATGTATCCCGGCCTGACCCATGGCGCCTATGAGGCACTGCATCGTTATGGCACCGAGGAGCAGAAGCGCACCTATCTGCCCAAGATGCTGAGCGGCGAATGGACCGGCACCATGAACCTGACCGAGCCGCATTGTGGCACCGATCTGGGTCTGATGCGCACCAAGGCCGAGCCGCAGGGCGATGGCAGCTATCTGATCTCCGGCACCAAGATTTTCATCTCGGCCGGCGAACATGATATGTCGCAAAACATCATCCATCTGGTGCTGGCCAAGATTCCCGGCGGCCCGGAAGGCATCAAGGGCGTCAGCCTGTTTGTGGTGCCGAAATTCCTGGTCAATGCCGATGGCTCCCTCGGCCAGCGCAACGGCGTGGCGGTTGGCTCCATCGAGCACAAGATGGGTATCCACGGCAATTCCACCTGCGTGCTGAATTACGATCAGGCCAAGGGCTGGCTGGTCGGCGAGAAGCACAAGGGCATGCAGGCGATGTTCGTGATGATGAACGCCGCCCGCCTCGGCGTTGGCGTGCAGGGCCTGGCCCAGGCCGAAGTGGCCTACCAGAATGCCGTCACCTATGCCAATGACCGCCTGCAAGGCCGCTCGATCACCGGCACCAAGGCGCCCGACAAGCCGGCCGATCCGCTGATCGTGCATCCGGATATCCGGCGCATGCTGATGAGCATCAAGGCCTTCACCGAGGGCGCCCGCGCCCTGGCCTTGTGGACCGGCCTGGAAATCGACTTTGCCGGCAAACATCCCGATCCGGAACAGCGCCAGGCTTCCGACGATCTGGTGGCCTTCCTCACCCCGATGGTGAAAGCCTATCTGACCGAATATGGCTATCAGAGCTGCACCATGGCGCAGCAGGTTTATGGCGGCCATGGCTATATCGCCGAATGGGGCATGGAGCAGTTTGTGCGCGATGCCCGCATCGCCATGATCTATGAAGGCGCCAACGGCATCCAGGCGCTGGATCTGGTGGGCCGCAAGCTGCCAACCGGCATCGGCCGGCTGGCCCGCCGCTTTTTCCATCAGGTGGACAGCTTTGTGCAGGCCAATATGGCCGACCCGAAGATCGGCAAGGATTATGTGCTGCCGCTGGCGAAATCCTTTGCCCGCTTGCAGACCGCCACCGGTTTCATCAGCGAAAAGGGCATGAAGAATCCCGACGAGGCCGGCGCCGCTTCCTGGGATTACCTCTGCATGTTCGGCCTGGTCGCCATCGGCCTGATGTGGTGCCGCATGGCGCAGACCGCGCATGAAAAGCTGGCGGCGAATGACGGCGACAAGAGCTTCATGGAGAACAAGCTGGCCACCGGCAAATTCTTCATGGACCGCATATTGCCCGACACGGCGGCACAACTGGCAAAAATTCAGGCCGGCGCAGGCTCGACTATGGCATTGGAGGCGGCTAATTTCTAACATACGTTAGGCGACTAGGGTTGAGGCCCGAGTCTAGGGAGCAGGGAAATAAAAAATGACTGAATTTGCCATTCCGCGCACAATTTTCAGCGACGAGCATAACCAGTTCCGCGAATCGGCGCGGCGCTTCTTTGAGCGCGAAATCGCCCCGCACCATGCCAAATGGGAAGAGGACGGCATCGTGCCGCGTTCAGCCTGGCTCAAGGCTGGTGAGGCCGGTTTCCTCTGCCCCACCATGCCGGAGGAATATGGCGGCGTTGGCGCCGACCGGCTCTATTCCACCATCCTGATGGAAGAACAGGGGTATATCGGCGCCACCGGCCCGGGCTTTTCGCTGCATTCCGATATCGTGGCGCCGTATATCCTGAATTACGGCACCGAGGAGCAGAAGAAGAAGTGGCTGCCCAAGATGGCCACCGGCGAAGTGATCGGCGCCATCGCCATGACCGAACCCGGCACCGGCTCGGATTTGCAGGGCGTGCGCACCACTGCGGTGCGCCAGGGCAATGAATTTGTCATCAACGGCCAGAAGACCTTCATCACCAACGGCCAGAATGCCGATCTGGTGATCGTGGTGACCAAGACCAATCCGAAGGAAGGCGCCAAGGGCATGTCGCTGTTCCTGGTGGAAGCCGGCCGCGAGGGCTTCACCAAGGGCCGCAACCTGGAAAAGCTCGGCCTGCGCGCCCAGGATACCTCGGAGCTGTTTTTCAACGACGTGCATGTGCCGCCGGAAAACATGCTGGGCGGCGAAGGCCAGGGTTTCTACATGCTGATGCAGGAACTGGCCTGGGAGCGCCTGCAAATCGCCATCATGTCGGTGGCCGGCTGCGAAGCGGTGCTGAAATGGACCGTCGATTACACCCGGAACCGCAAGGCTTTCGGCAAATCCATCCTGGATTTCCAGAATACCCGCTTTGAACTGGCCGAGGTGAAAACCGAGACCCAGGTGGCGCGCGTCTTTGTTGATAAATGCATTGAGCTGGTGGCACAGAACAAGCTGGATGTGGCCACCGCCGCAATGGCGAAATACTGGTGCAGCGACCTGCAAAACAAGCTGATCGACAAATGCCTGCAATTGCATGGCGGCTATGGCTTCATGTGGGAATACCCGATTGCCCGCGCCTATGCCGATGCCCGTGTGCAGCGCATTTATGGCGGCACCAACGAGATCATGAAGGAACTGATCAGCCGTACGCTGTGATCGGTTCACTTCCGTTACGGCAAGGCAGTTCGCCCCTCCATTGAGCGCGTTCCGCCTTGCCGCCAAACGTTTGTTAGGTTTTAATCGCTCAGTTAAATTCGGTAGCCAATTCGATCCCGGGAGAGAAACATGACCGAAGCCTTCGTCTACGACACCGTGCGCACGCCGCGCGGCAAGGGCCGCGCCAGCGGCAGCCTGCATGAAGTGACCCCGATGCGCCTGGCCACCACGGTGCTGGAAGCCATGCGTGATCGCAACGAGCTGGATACCAGCCTGGTGGATGATGTGGTGCTGGGCTGCGTCGAGCCGGTGGGCGAACAAGGCGCCGATATCGCCCGCGTGGCGGTGATCCAGTCGGGCTATGCCGAAAGCGTGGCCGGCGTGCAGATCAACCGCTTCTGCGCCTCGGGCCTGGAAGCCTGCAACATGGCGGCGGCGCAGGTGATGAGCGGCCAGAGCCAGATGGCGATTGGCGGCGGCGTGGAAAGCATGAGCCGCGTGCCGATGGGCATGTCGGGCGGCGCCTGGGCGCTTGATCCGGCGGTGGCGATCCCGACTTATTTCATCCCGCAAGGCATCTCGGCCGATCTGATCGCCACCAAATACGGCATGAGCCGCGCCGATGTGGATGCCTATGCAGTGGAAAGCCAGAACCGCGCCAAACGCGCCTGGGATGAAGGCCGCTTCAAAAAATCCATCGTGCCGGTGAAGGATATCAATGGCCTCACCATCCTGGGCCATGACGAGCATATGCGCCCGGAAACCACGATGCAGACCCTGGCGCAGCTTGACCCGGCCTTCACCGTGCCGGGCGAGCAATTCGGCTTCAACAGCGTGGCCTTGCAGCGTTATCCGGAAGTGGAGCGCATCGAACATGTGCACCATGCCGGCAATTCATCCGGCATCGTGGATGGTGCCGCCGCCGTGCTGATCGGCAATGAGGAAGCCGGCAAGAAAGCCGGCCTGAAGCCGCGCGCCCGCATCCGCAGCTTTGCCTCCATCGGTTCGGAACCCACCATCATGTTGACCGGGCCGTCCTTTGCCGCCGAAAAGGCGCTGAAGCGGGCCGGCATGACGGCTGCCGATATCGACCTCTATGAACTGAACGAGGCTTTTGCCTCAGTGGTGCTGCGTTTCATGCAGGTGCTGAATATCCCGCATGACAAGATCAACGTGAATGGCGGCGCCATCGCCATGGGCCATCCGCTCGGCGCCACCGGCGCCATGATCCTGGGCACCGTGCTGGATGAGCTGGAGCGCACCGGCAAGAGCACCGCGCTGATCACGCTTTGCGTTGGCGCCGGAATGGGCACCGCCACCATCATCGAACGGGTCTGAGGCAAGCATCATGATCGATTACACTGTCGATGGCGACGGCGTCGCCACTATCACCTGGAACATGACCGACCGGTCGATGAACGTGCTGAATGACGGCTCGATCGCTGCCTTCAAAGAAGCGGTGACCAAGGCCATCGCCGACAAGGCGGTGAAGGGCGTGATCGTTGCCTCGGCCAAGCCCGATTTTGTTGCCGGCGCCGACCTGATCAACCTGTTCAAGGATGTTGAACCGGAAACCATGTTCGGCTTCTCGATGAACCTGCAGAAGCTGTTCCGCGACATCGAGAAGGCCGGCAAGCCGTTTGTGGCCGCCATCCCCGGCACGGCCTTGGGCGGCGGCCTGGAAATCTGCCTAGCCTGCCATCGCCGCATCGCCGCCGACAATCCCAAGGCGCTGATCGGCCTGCCGGAAGTGACCATCGGCCTGCTGCCGGGCGCCGGCGGCACGCAGCGCCTGCCGCGCCTGATTGGCGTGCGCAACGCATTACCGATGCTGCTGGAAGGCCGCAAGGTGGATGTGAAAACCGCGCTGGGCATGGGCATCCTGGATGAAGTGGTGCCAGCGGCCGAGCTGCTGAGCCGGGCCAAGGCCTGGATTCTGGCCGATGGCGCCGCCAATTGCGCCAAGCCATGGGACCAGAAGGGTTATCGCATGAAGGACGCGGCGATGACCCCGGCCGGTGCGCAAACCTTCACCGCCGGCAATGCCATGCTGCGCGCCAAGACCCAGGGTAATTATCCGGCGGCGCAGCACATCATGTCCTGCGTCTATGAAGGCAGCCTGGTGGATATCGACACCGCCTTGCGTATCGAGAGCCGCTATTTCATCGCCTGCGCCCGTTCGGATGCGGCGCGCAATATGATCCGCAGCCTGTTCGTTTCAGTGGGCGAGGCCAACAAGCTGGCCAACCGGCCCAAGGGCGTGCCAACCCAGAGCTACAGCAAGATCGGCATCCTCGGCGCCGGCATGATGGGGGCGGGCATCGCTTTTGCCGCCTCTGCTGCTGGCTTGCAGGTTGTGCTGCTGGATAGCAGCCAGGCCGCCGCCGACAAGGGCAAGAGCTACAGCGCCGGCCTGCTGGACAAGCGCGTGGCCGCCAAGAAGCTGAAGCCGGAGCTGCGCGATGCGCAACTGGCGCTGATCACGGCCACCACCGACTATGCCCTGCTGCAAGGCTGCGAGATGGTGATCGAGGCGGTGTTTGAGGATCGCAGCATCAAGGCCGATGTGACCAAAAAGGCCGAAGCGCAACTGGCTGAAAACGCCATTTTCGCTTCCAATACGTCCACCTTGCCGATCACCGGCCTGGCCGAAGCCAGCGCCCGGCCGGCCAATTTCATCGGCCTGCATTTCTTCTCGCCGGTAGACAAGATGCCGCTGGTGGAGATCATCCGTGGCAAGCAGACTTCGGACGAAACCCTGGCCCGCGCCATGGATTTTGTGAAGAAGATCCGCAAGACCCCGATCGTGGTCAACGACAGCCGTGGCTTCTACACCAGCCGCGTCTTCGCCACCTATGTCAATGAAGGCCTCACCCTGCTGGCCGAGGGCGTCAACCCCGCGCTGATCGAGAATGCCGGCAAGATGGCCGGCATGCCGGTGGGGCCGCTGGCATTGGCCGACGAAGTGTCGCTGGAACTGATGCATCGTGTGCGGCAGCAGACCAAGAAGGATCTGGGCGATGCCTACAAGGCCGATGGCTCGGAACCGGTGCTGACGCTGATGGTGGAAAAACTCGGCCGCCTGGGCAAGAAAGCCGGCAAGGGCTTTTATGACTACCCAAGCGACGGCAAGAAGCGGCTCTGGGCCGGCCTGGCCGAACAGTTTCCGCAAGCCGCCGAGCAGCCCGATGTGCAGGATGTGATCAAGCGGCTGGTTTTCATCCAGTCGGTCGAGACCGCACGCTGCCTGGAAGAAAATGTCGTGGTGGATGTGCGCGATGCCGATGTCGGCTCGATCATGGGCTGGGGCTTCCCGCCCTTCCGCGGCGGCACGGTGAGCAATATCGACACGGTTGGCGTGAAGCCTTTTGTTGCCGAATGCGACAAGCTGGCGCAGAAATTCGGCACCCGCTTCACCCCACCCAAGCTGCTGCGCGACATGGCTGAACAGGGCAAGCGCTTCTACGCCTGATCCTGACCCCAGAAAATGAAGAAGCCCCGGGCGCAAGCCCGGGGCTTTTTTCATGCCTGAAATTCCAGCGAAGCGCGCAGGCCGGGCGCATTATCTTCCAGCCGCAACACACCGCCATGCAGCCGGGCGATGGCTTGCACTAGGCTGAGGCCCAGGCCAAAGCCGGCGGTTGAGCGCGCCGTATCGCCGCGATAGAAGCGCTCGGCGGCACGCTCGCGCTCTGCCACATTCATACCTGGGCCGTTATCCGCCACAGTAACCCCATCCGGCCGCGCCAGCAGCAGGATACGGCCACCGGGCGGGGTGTATTTGATTGCATTGTCGAGCAGGTTGCCGATGGCCTGGGCCAACAGCTGACGATCACCGGTCAGCCGCAGGCCGGGCGGCGCATCACAATGCAGTTGGATACCCTTGGCCTCCGCACTCGGCGCATAAAGCTCTGCCGCCTCCTCCACCAATGCGGTCAGATCAAGTTCGGCAAAGCCGGCGCGGCGCAGGCCGGAATCCAGTTCAGCCAGCCGCAGCAGCGCATTGAACACGCCAATCAGCCGGTCGATATCGGCGATGGCAGCGGCGATCTGCTCCTGCGCAACACTGTCCGGCAGGTCGTGCAGCAAGCCCTCAAGCCGGAAGCGGGTTTCAGCCAGCGGCGTGCGCAGATCATGCGCGATGCTGTTGGAAACATGGCGCACACCATCCACCAACTGCTCAATCTGATCCAGCATGTGGTTGATGGTCACTTCAAGCTGATCAAATTCATCGCCGCCACGGCTTTGCGGCAGGCGCTGGCTCAAATCGCCCTGGCGGATTGCCGTAGCCGTGCGGTTGATACCCTCCACCCGATGCAGCAAGGCGCGGCGGATCAGCCAGCCGCCGAGCAAAGCCAGCAGCAGCACCAGCAACCCGGCCCAGAGCAGGCTGCGCAGCACCAGATTGCGGATTTGCGCCCGGTCCTGCACATCACGCCCCACCAGCAACTGGAAATTTCCCGGCAACACCACATGCAGCAGGCGGGTGGCATGCAGCTTGTCGTGCTGCACCAGTTCGATCTCATACCAGCCCGGCGCGGCACCGATACGCAACGGCCAAGCCGCCACATTGCCGGCCAGCGGGCGCAGGCGCGGATCGGCCAGCAGGTAGATGGCACGGCGGTCGGCATTGGGTGCGGCAGCGCTGCGCTCCTCGATCATCTGCACCGCCCCGGCCAGGCCAAAATCGCGCAGCCGGTCGCCGATGGCGCGGGTATCGGCGGCAATCACTGCATCGGTCTCGCGATCGAGATAGCCAGTGGTGTTCCACCAGATCAGGCCGGCCAGCAGCAGATTTGCCAGCACAAACAACGCGGCGAATAGCAGTGCCAGCCGCAGCGAGGTGGAGCGCCAGAGTTCAAGCATCGGGACCCAGGCGATAACCAGCGCCGCGCACGGTATGCAGCAATGGCCGCTCAAAGCCGGCATCGATCTTCTGGCGCAGATTGCTGATATGCACGTCGATCACATTGGTCTGCGGATCAAAATGATAATCCCACACCGTCTCCAGCAGCATGGTGCGGGTCACCACTTGGCCGGCATGTCGCATCAGATATTCCAGCAGCTTATATTCGCGCGGCTTGAGCTGGATCGGCTTGCCGGCGCGGCTGGCCTTGCGGCCAAGCAGGTCGAGCGTCAGATCGGCCACTTGCAGACTGGTTTCCTGGCCGCTTGACTGATGCCGCCGGGTCAAAGCCAGCAGGCGCGCTTCCAGTTCGCCATAGGCAAAGGGCTTGGTCAGGTAATCGTCGCCGCCGGCCTTGAGGCCACGAATACGTTCATCCACATCCGATAGCGCGCTCAGGATCAGGATCGGCGTGGCATTGCCGGTGCGGCGGAGGGCTTCGATGATGCCCAGGCCGTCAATGCCGCCGGGCAGCATACGATCAAGGATGATGGCGTCATAGGCTTCGCTGCTGGCCAGAAACAGGCCGTCGCGGCCATTATCGGCATGGTCCACCACATGGCCCGCCTCGCCCAGACCCTTGCGGACAAACTGCGCCACCTGTGGATTATCTTCAACGAGCAGGAATTTCATGGCCAATACGGAATTGCGGTCGGGGCGGCTTACGCCGCCCCGACAGGCGTTCAAGCAAGTTGCAGGGCAATATAATAGGTGGTGCCGCCGCGCATGACCAGCAAGGCCACCGCCTCGCGCTTTTCATGCTGGGCCTGGCGGATCGCCGCCACCGCTTCGCCGGGATTCGCCACCGGCTTGCCGGCCACACCCACGATCACATCGCCGCGCTGAACGCCGCTTTCATCGGCCTTGCTGCTTGGCGCCACGTCGGCCACCACTGCGCCGCGTGCATCACGCTCCAGGCCAAGCTGGCCGCGCGCGGCCGGATCAAGCGGCGCCAGTGCCAGGCCAACCTGTGCCTCGCCAGCTTCATCCTGGTTCAAGGCCGCATTCTGCTCGGCGGGCTGGCTGCCGATAGTGACGGCCAGCACCTTCTCCTTGCCGTCGCGCCAATAGGTCAGCTTGGCGGTATCGCCGGCCTTGAGCCCGGCTATCTGGGTCGCCAGATCGCGGCCATCGCGCAGCGGTCGACCATTCAGCGCCGTAATCACATCACCCTGGTGCAAGCCGCTCTCGGCCGCCGGGCCATCCGGCAACACACTGTTCACCAACACGCCTTCGGTATTGGGCCGGCCCATCGCCTTGGCCAACGGCTCGGTCAATGGCTGCAAGCTGACGCCGAGCCAGCCACGCTCCACCTTGCCGCTGGCCTTCAACTGCTCGGTCACGCTGGCGGCCAGGTTCGCCGGCACGCCAAAACCGATACCGATGCTGCCGCCATTGGGCGAATAGATCGCGGTGGCAATACCGATCACGCGGCCCTCGGCATCAAAGATCGGGCCACCGGAATTGCCCGGATTGATCGGCGCGTCGATCTGCAAAAAGCTGTCATACGGGCCGTTATTGAGATTACGCCCGCGCGCCGAAAGGATCCCTGCGCTGACACTGCCGCCAAGCCCAAAGGGGTTGCCCACCGCCACCACCGCATCACCGATGCGCGCCTTGTCGGAATCACCAAAGGCAACATAGGGCAACGGCTTGCCGGCCTCGATCTTGAGCAATGCTAGGTCTGTCTTGGGATCGCGGCCCTGCACAATGGCAGGATGTTCACTGCCATCTTCCAGCGTCACCACAATCTTGGCGGCGCCATCCACCACATGGTTGTTGGTGACGATATAGCCCGCCGGATCAATGATGAAGCCCGAACCCAGCGCATGCTGCGGGCTGCGGCCGCGCCCCTGGCCCTGCTGCTGCTCCATGAACTGGCGGAAAAATTCCTCCAGGCTGCCGGGCTGGGCATTGGGGCCACGTGGCCGGGCCTGCGGCTTTTCGGTGGTGGCAATATTCACCACAGCCGGCTTCACTTTCTCCACCAGATCGGCAAAGCCCGGGCGGGCGGTCAAAGCTTGCGCCTGGGGTGCCAGCACGGCCGGGGCATTGAGCGGGGCGGTATTGGCGGCAAAGGCCCGGGCGGCCAGATAGCCGCCGCCGGCCGATAGAATCGTACTCGCCAGTAACATGGCGGCAAGGCTGCGTTTGAAGGTCATGGCTCTGCTCCTGTTTGCAGGTTGGGTTGCCCGCAGAATAGGAAGCCACCGCTTCAGCCAGCCTGAACGCCGGATTAAATCTTTTTAATCTTCCTCATCCGGCAATGGCACCTCGCCATTCTCCTCTTCCTCGCTGGAAAAGCCGTCAGTGCCGGTATTGTCCTGTTCCGGCACTTGCAGGTTGGTCGCCGGTTCGCTGTCAAATCCGGCCGGCAGGCCATCCACAGGAATCACATTCTCACTGGCACCGCCGCCGCCGCCATAAAGCTGATCGGGCAGCCACAGCGCGATTTCCGGGAACCAGTAGAGCAGCGCCATCGACAACAGCACGATGCCGACAAACGGATAGATACCCTGGAAAATCTGGGTGATGGTGATGTGTTTAGGTGCCACACCCTTGCAGTAGAAAGCCGCCATCGCCACTGGCGGGGTGAGGAACGAGGTTTGCAGGTTGAGCGCCACCATGATGCCGAAGAAAAGCGGGTCAACGCCATAATGTTGCAACAGCGGCAGGAAGATCGGCACGAAGATGATAATGATCTCAGTCCATTCCAGCGGCCAGCCGAGCAGGAAGATCAGGAATTGGGCCAGAAGCATGAATTGTGTGCCGGAAAGATCGAGATAGTCGATCAGCTGGCGCACCACTTCATGGCCGTTGAGATAGGCAAACACTGCCGAGAAAGTGGCCGAGCCGACAAACAGCCAGCACACCATCGCCGCCGAACGCGCAGTGAGATACACCGACTCACTGAGCTTGGCCCAACTGAAACTGCGATAGGCCACCGCCAGCACCACCGCGCCGGCAGCACCTACCGCCGCCGCCTCGGTCGGCGTGGCGAGGCCGGCGAGAATCGACCCCAGAACGGAAACGATCAGCAAGGCCAGCGGCAGGAAGGAAGTGGCCAAAGCCCATAAAACCTGGGCAAACGGCACGTCGAGGATTTCCTTCGGCGGCTTGGGCGCAATCTGCGGATTGATGATGGCGCGGCCCACCACATACGCCACATAAAAACCTGCCAGCATCAGGCCGGGAAAAAAGGCGCCGGCATAGAGCTTGACCACCGACACGCCGGCCGTGGCGCCATAGAGGATCAGCAACACGCTGGGCGGAATCAGGATGCCGAGGCAGCCGCCGGCACAGACCACGCCAGTGGCCAGCTTCGGATCATAGCCGGCGCGCAGCATCGAGGGCAAAGCCAGCAGGCTCATCAGCGTCACCACGGCGCCAACGATGCCGGTGGCAGTGGCAAACATGGCGCAGGTCAGCAAGGTTGCCACGGCCAGCGAGCCCGGCACATTCTTGGCCGCCAGTTCGATACTGAGGAATAATCGGTCGAGGATATTGGCACGCTCGACGATATAGCCCATGAACAGGAAAAGCGGCACCGAGATCAGCACGTCATTCGACATCACGCTGAATGTGCGCTGTACAAAAAGCTGGAAGATATGATCGCCCATGGCGTAATAGCCAAAGCCGACACCCATCGCCATAAGAGTGAAGGCGATGGGAAAACCAAGCGCGATGGCGAACAGAAACGCCACCAGCATCAGAATGCCAACCTGCGGGTCAGTCATCGGCCGGCCTCCACGCTTTCGGCCTCGGCAGCGCCATACTGCTTCTGCAACACCTGCTCCAATTCCTCCACATCGCCGAGGCGCGGCGGCCAGGCATTATTGCGGATGCAATACAGGCAGCGCAGAACTTCAGCCACGCCTTGCAGCAGCAGCAGCACACCGGTGATCGGGATGATGGTTTTGAAATGATAGATCGGCGGGCCGTTTGGCGTGAACAGGCTGCGTTCCTTCATCACCCAGGATTGCGCCGCATAATCCCAGCCGGAATAAATCAGCGTGATGATGCCGGGAAAGAAAAACAGGAAATACAGCAGCAGATCCCAGCGCGCCTGAATACGTGGCTGCCAGCTACGATAGAGCCAGTCGCCCCGCACATGGCCGTTGCGCGCCAGGGCATAGGCACCAGCCATCATGAACAGGATACCATATAGGATATAGGCCGCGTCAAAGGCCCAATCGGTGGGTGCCTTGAGCACATAGCGGGAGAACACTTCGTAGCTGGTGGCAAGGGTTAGAAACACGATGCTCCAGCCGAAGAATTTACCGACCCAGGTATTCAGGCTGTCGATCCAGAATACCAGCCGGCCATCAAAACTCTGCCTGTCCATACGCGCTCCCTGTTTTACGCTTTTGTTATATGCCGTCCCCCCGGCAGCAGAACGGGAACCGCCAGTCCCCAGCGGTTCCCGTCCCGATACGCTTTGCCTTAACCCTTCTTCTTGGCGGCGAAGAAGTGGTTGTAGGCCATCTGCTTGCTCGGCGTGTTGAGCAATTCATACCGCACCGTGCGGCGCACCCAATCAAGCTGCGACTTGATCACCTTCTCGAAGAACGGCTCGGCCCGCTGCGCCTTCAACACGGTATCCCAGGCATTGAGCTGGGCCTGCTGCACCGCGCGCGGCGTGGTGTAGACCTTAACCTTGTCCTTGGTCTGCAATTCCTGCAAATCGCGGGAATAGCGGTCCAGGGCCTTCCAAGACATATCCGACGATGCCGCCTCGGCGGAGTATTTCAGGATCGCCTTCTGCTCGGTGGAGAGGCTGTCAAACTTGGTCTTGTTGAAGATGATCTCGAAGCATTCCGCTGCCTGGTGCCAACTTTGCAGCATGAACACCTTCGACACATCAGGGAAGCCAAGCAGCCGGTCGGAAGACGGGTTGTTGAATTCCGCCGCGTCCAGCAGGCCACGATCCATCGCCGGCACGATTTCGCCACCGGCAACGATGGTGACCGCCGCACCCATTTCCTTGAACACATCGGCCGAGAGGCCAACAGTGCGGTATTTCAGATTCTTGAGATCGTCGGCGGTTTTGACTTCCTTCTTGAACCAGCCGAGCGGCTGGCACGGCATCGGGCCGGAAACAAAGCCGACGATGTTGAGCTTGAGGATGTCGTTGACCAGTTCGTTATAGAGCTTGTTGCCGCCACCATAGGCCATCCAGGCCAGCACGCCATTGGCATCCCAGCCAAAAGGCGGCACGGTGCCAAACAGCGAGAAGGCCTTGTGCTTGCCATACCAATAGGCGGTCACGCCATGGCCGGCATCCAGCACACCGCTATGCACGGCATCCTGCATGCCAAATGCCGGCACAACCGAACCGGCAGCCAGCACATCCAGCTTCAGCCGGCCGCCTGACATCTCGTTGACCCGGGTGGCGAAATCCGCCGCCATCTCATGGAAGATGTCTTTGGTCGGCCAGGTGCTCTGGTATTTCAGTGTCACGGTCTGGGCGCGGCTGACATTGGGCATCGCCACCGTGGCCACAGCAGCACCGGCTGCCAGGCCTGCGCCGCCAAGAAAGCCACGACGACTGCTCTTTTTCGACACGACCGCGCCTTTGGCGGCCGAGCTGTTATGCTCGCTCATTGTTTCCTCCGTTGCGCCGGCTGCCCTGGCAACCGGATTCTTATTATTGTTGACTCGAAGCGAATACTTGAGTGCAGGAATGATTACGGACGCACCGGGAGACTGGCAAGCGTAAATGTTCGCCTGCTCAATAAATTCCTGCCTTCGCAGATGCGAACAGGATCAATAAGCCGTGAATAGCACCATGAAGGCGGAAACCGTTATCGTTGCAATCACCGTGGTCACCAGGATGGTGCTGGAACTGCGCTCGACATAGGTATTCTGCGTGCTGGCTAAAATATAGACATTGGCGGCAGTGGGCATGGAAGCCTGAATAACCGCCACCGCAGTGAGGAACGGATCAAGTTTGAGCACCAGGCTTGCCAGCATCCACACCGCCAGCGGATGCAACGCCAGCTTGCCGATGGTGGTGAGGGTCACCTCCTCCAATCCGTCGGAAAGCGGCCGGCCCACCAGGGTGAGGCCGAGCGAAAACAATGCGCAGGGCGCCGAGGCGGCGGCAAGCAGACTGCCGAAGGCATCCACCGGCGCCGGCAGGCTCCAGCCGGTGAAGCCCCAGAGCAGACCGGCGAAGGTGGCAATAATCAGTGGGTTGCGTGCCATGCCAAACAGCACACGCTTGAAGATGGCCGGCAGCGAGGCGTGTCGCCCGCCCGTCCCCTCGATGATCGCGGTGGTGAGTGGGATCAGGATCACATGGTCAAACACGATCACCAGCACTGCCGGCAGCACGGCGGCATCGCCGAACAGTGCAATCAGGATCGGCAGCCCCATATAGCCGACATTGCCAAAACCAGCGCCCATGCCCTGCACCGCGCGCTCGCCCCAGGTCAGGCGTGGCAGCAGCAAGCGGCTGAGCAGCATCACACTGCCATAGGCGATCAGGCCGCCACCGGTATAGGCGGCGACAAAGCGCGGATCAAAGGCTTCCACCACCGGTGCTTCTGCCATCTTCATGAACAGCATCATCGGCAGCGCAAACCAGATCACAAAGGCATTCAAGCCAACATGGGCGCTGGCCGTGATGAGGCGGAAATGCCCGGCGGCATAGCCGGTGAAGATCAGGCCGAAGAATGGCAGCGAAACCGTCAGCAGTGTTTCCATGGCTTCGTCCCCTCTCGGCCTGCGGCTCAGACCGGCGGCAGCAGATGCCGGGTGAAACCGGCGCGCACCGGTTCCGGCATGGTGATCGCCTTGCGCGTCTTGAGATCAAAAAACACCGCCACCACTTCGGCGGTGGCCAGTGTTTCGCCGCTATTGCTATCCAGCAGCAGATGGCCGAAGCGCCAGGTCTTGTCGCGCAGTTCCAGCACCCCGGTCTGGCAGTGGAAAGCCTGACCAACCCGCATCATCTGCTTGATGTCGATGATATAATCCAGCGCCGCCGAACCCAGCCCGGCCTCACGCATACGCGATGTGTCAAAATCCGCCGCCACAAACACATTCATCGCCGCAGATGAAAAGCGCGCCATATAGAAGCGCGTCGCCATACGGCCATTCTCGTCGCATTCCCATTGATCAACGCCACCCCGGCAGGTTTCATACATGCCATCGCGCAGGCTTAACGGCGGCGGCGGCGAACCGGCGGGCGGCAAGGGCGGACCACCGGGAAAGGCCGCAACCCATGGCTCGGCCAGGCGCTGCGCCGCAGCCGGCAATGCCGCCTGACGCCCGCTGGCCAGCTCTTCCACCGTCAGCCGCGCTTCCACCACGGCGGAGAGCACACCGGTTTCAAAATCGTGCAATTCATGCAGCAGGGTGACGCCCTCGGCATCGGCGCTGCGGATCGCACTGCGCATCACGGTGATGGCGGCATTATGCAATTCGCGGCGGAACTGGATACGGTAACGCTGTGGCCGCAGCGCCAGGCCAAGCGCTGCCAGGGCGCGTGGCCCCAGCCCCAGGGCGGTGAAAACATGGCGATCAGCATCGGCAGCGCGGGCGAGATAAAACTGCACATTGAGATGGCCCATGCGATCGCATTCCCAGGCATTCACCGGGCTGCGATGCGACATCATCCAGCCCGGCTCGGCCTCGGGCACAGCCTGCTGCACCAGAGCTTCTTCACCGTTGAGCAGCAGGCCGGCAAAGCCTTGGCGCAGATCGTCCGGCAGCGGCACGGATTTCCGCGCCTCCAGATCAAAACACAGGCCCAGCACATCGGCGCGCATGGCCAGTTCGCCGCTTTCGGCATCGAACAACCGATGATGCAGTACCAGCTTGCGGCCCTCCACCGCCTTGATCGCGCTTTCCATGCGGATCACACTGCCGGCGCGCAATTCACGCAGATAGTCGATATTCTGGTTCACCGCCACGATGCCCAGCCGGCGCTGTTCCAGCCCGATGCGGCCCAGGCCGCCGGCATGCAGCAGGCTGGCGGCGGCATCACTGATGCGGCCAACATAGAATTGCACATTGTAATGGCCGTATTGGTCGCATTCCCAGGCTGCGACCGAGCCGCGATAGGTTTCGCGAAACGCTGGCACGATATTCTCTTTGTTTTATGGCTGCGCAAAGGCGGGCGACCATGTTCGCCGCTTATCGCGGCGCGTGCAAGCGCTCGACTAGATGGCCGACCTGGCGCTGTATCACCGCCTCGCCGTCATCGCCCAGCATCCGCAGCCGGCCGGTGGCCTGCAACAGCAGCGTGCCGCAGATGCTGCCCACCAGATCAACGGTTTCGCGCCGCACCTGCTCCGGATCATTCAAACCACTGGCCTGGATCGCCTCGCCCAGCAGGGCAAAACACTGGATCAGGCGGCCATTCAGCATGCGGTCCAGTGCCGGGCTGAGGCCGGTCGGCTTCAGCCCCTGGGCCAGATACAGGCCCAGATGCAGATCCTCTGGCCGGTGCTGGTAGAAGCGGTAGAAACCAAGCGCGCCGGCCAGCAGGCGCTCAGCGGGCGGCATGGCGGGCGCCACCGCTTCGCGCAGGCTTTTCAGCAGGTCGGCCAATGAAGCGGTCAGCATCTCGGCATAGATCGCCTCCTTGCTGTCGAATTGCAGATACACCGTGCCGGGCGCGATGCCGGCGGCTTCGGCAATGGCCCGGATGGTGGCGCCTTCCAGGCCCTGGGCGGCAAAAACCTGGCGCGCGGCCGTGATGATCGCATCACGCTTGAAGGTCGCCAGTGCCAAGCGGCGTTCACCCTTGGGGCTAGCCTTCGTGGCGCCACGCCCAGGATCAGCGGGCATTTTTCCACGATAACGGATCGCCGCCATCGCGCTCCTTCACCGCTGCCTTGAAGCCCACTTGCTCGCAGCGCGCCTTGAAGGCCACACCTTCCGGGCTATGCCGGGTGATGCCGTCAAACACCGTGGCCAGGGTCTGGGTCGAAGTCAGGCCCATATTATCAAGCGCCTGATTCACCATCAGCTTCTGCATCATCAACTGGTTCTTCGGCACACTGGCGATGCGGCCGAGCAGGTCTTCCACATAATCGTCCAGTTGCGCCTCCGGCACTGCATCGATCACCAAACCATATTCCTTGGCGGTGCGGCCATCGATCAGATCGCCGGTCAGCAGCATGCGCTTGGCACGTTCAGCACCCAGGCGATAAACCCACATCGCCGTGGTGGGGCAACCCCAGATGCGCGCCGGCGGATAACCGATGCGGGCATCATCCGCCATCACCACCAGATCAGAGCAGAGCGCGATATCGCTGCCGCCGGCCACGGCAAAGCCGCGCACCTTGGTCACCACCGGCTTGAGCGAACGCCACAGGCTGAAATAACAATCGGTGCAATGGCGCATCCACTGGTAATCCACCATTGGGTCCCAGGGCATGTCCTGGCTGCCCTTCACCGGGCGCGGCGCCTCGGCATAGGCCTTCAGGTCATAACCGGCGCAGAAGGCCCGGCCGGCGCCGGTCAGCGCGATGACATGCACCTCGTCATCCCAATTGGCACGCTCCACGGCGGCCTTCAGCGCATCGGGCAGTTCATCATTGATGGCGTTGAGATGCTCGGGGCGGTTCAGGGTGATGCGGGCGATGCGGCCATCACGCTCGTAAAGCACCACTGGATTGCTGTCGGTCATGGTTTCCTCCCAGTTTCTGGTGAGGCCACTTTATCATCGTTCATTAGAATGAACAGTGTTCATAATTTTAACTCGCGGTAGCGGATATCCGGCATCGGATTATTATAATATGGCGCAATATCGCCGAAGCCGAGGCGGTCATAGAGCCGGTTGGCGGCCTGCATGCGCTGTAGGCTATCCAGCCGCATATAGGCATAACCAAGCCGGCGCGCCTCAGCGATCACCGCCTCGGCCAGCAGCCGGCCAAGCCCGCTGCCGCGCCCCTCGGGGCCAACATAGAGCCGCTTCATTTCGCAGATACCCGGTTCCAGCGGCCGCAAGGCCACCACGCCGGCGGCATTGCCGCCAAGCAGGCCGAGCAGCAGCGCACCGCCGGCCGCTTCGGCATATTTTCCCGGCAGGCCGGCCAATTCAGCCGCAAAATCCTGAAAACTGAGGCTGAAATCCAGCGAATCGGCATAGGCCTGAAACAGCCGCCGAGCGGTTAGCATGTCGGCCGCGCCGCTGGCTGGCCGAATCAGGATGGCATTGGTCATGCCGCTATCGAAAAGGGTTTGGGCGGGATGCGCAACAGGGACAGCGCACCCCGCCCTGACGGTCGCATCCTTCGGGGACATCGATGCGACCGGGTCCAAAGCCATATCAGGCGTTGTTTACAGGTGGACAACACCTTCCAGAAACAGCACGGCCTTGCCGGCCATGCGCACCCGCTCGCCTTCATGGCGGCAATAAAGCAGCCCGCCGCGCGCCGAAGCCTGATAGGCGGTTATCTCCGGGCGGCCGAGCCGAGCCGCCCAATAAGGTACGATGGTGCAATGCGCCGAGCCGGTGACCGGGTCTTCCGGCACACCGACACGCGGCGCGAAAAAGCGCGACACGCAATCGATACCGGGTTTGTCGCCCGGTGCTGTGGCAATGATGCCATAGCGCTCAATGGCAGCCAGCGCAGCCATATCCGGCCGCAAGGCGCGCACAGCTTCGGCGCTGTCATATACCGCCAGATAGGCTTGTGCGTTCAACACCTCGCGCGGCGCAGCACCCAATGCCGCCACCAGATCGGCAGGCGGCGCCACCGGCTGGGCAATACGGGCCGGAAAATCCATCGTCAGCCGGCCCGATTCACCATCCAGTGCCACGCGCAACGCGCCGCTACGGGTATCAAACACCACATCGGTCAGGCTTGGCGCCAGCTTGTTGAACACCACCCAGGCGCTGGCCAACGTGGCATGGCCGCACAGATCAACTTCCACCAATGGCGTGAACCAGCGCAGGCCATAACGGCCCGCTTGCTGATCCGATGGCACCAGGAAGGCGGTCTCCGCCAGATTATTCTCGGCGGCGATCGCCTGTAAGGTGGCATCGGGCAGCCAATGCGCCAGCGGCATTACGGCAGCGGGATTGCCACCAAACACCGCATCGGCGAAAGCATCAACCTGATAGATCGGCAAGCCCATAGCCGGTTTCCTTGCTGCCTAAAACTTATCGAAGCCAGAACGGCTTGCCGGCCTCGCCAGCGATATCCGCCCGGCTCAGACCCACATCCCGCAGCATCTCATCAGACAACGTCTGCAACGTCGCCCGTTCATCGGCCCGCCGCTGCCATTCCAGCAGCCCGAGCACCATCGCCACCATACCCTCGGCGGCGGACTTGCCGATCCGATCCACGGCCCGACCGAGCGAGCCGAACAGCCGCTCCGCCGGACCTAAATAGGGTGACTGTCCAATTGTATCGATACATTCTGCCATGACACTGCCTCATTCTCCTTGGATTGCGTTACATTGAAGGGCTTCAATGTGTGAGGCGCATTTGACATTGACACATTGATGCAGTCAATGTAAATATTGTCACCATGACAATATGGACGCCCAACCTCGAACAATTCCCCGGCCCGCGCTACCAGGCACTGGCCACGGCCATTGAAACTGCGGTTCGCTCTGGCGAATTGCCGCCGGGCAGCCGATTGCCGCCGCAACGCGATCTGGCCTGGAAGCTGGGCGTCACTGTGGGCACGGTCAGCCGTGGCTACATGTTGGCGGAGCAGAAGGGCCTGCTATCAGGCGAAGTCGGCCGCGGCACCTTTGTACGCACCAGCAATGACGATGCACCCTCGGCGGAACCGCTGGGTGATCTGGTGCCGATCCAGAATCTGCGTGTGCCGGGCCTGATCGAATTGTCGCATAACGAGCCGGTGCTGCCGAATTACGATGCCATCATGCGGCGTTCGCTGCGCACTTTGGCTGCGCGCGGCGGGCTGGAGCACCTGCTCGGCTATAGCCGCTCGCTGGGCGATCCGGCGCATCGTGCTGCCGCGGCACAATGGATCGGCCGCACCGGGCTGAAACTGTCGCCGGAACAGGTGATTGCCACCGCCGGCGCACAGCAGGCCATCGCCATCGTGATGGCGGCGCTGGTGGATGACGGCGAAACCGTGCTGGTGGAATCGCTCACCTATGGCGGCATCCACGAGAATGCACAATTACGCTCGGCCACGCTGCATGCCGTGGCGATGGATGATCACGGCATGCTGCCGGAAGCGCTGGACGAAGCCGTGCGGCAGACCGGCGCACGCACTGTGATGCTGCAACCAACAATCCATAACCCGACCAATGCCAGCATGCCGCTGGAGCGGCGTCAGGCCATCGTGGATGTGGCGCGGCGGCATGATCTCACCATCGTTGAGGATGATGTATATGGCTTCATCGTGGCGGAGCGGCCTGTGCCGATTGCCACGCTGGCACCGGAGCGCACCATCTACATCACCAGCGCCTCAAAATGTATGGCGCCAGGCCTGCGCGTTGGCTGGCTGGCGGCACCGTTGGCGCTGATCGAGCGCTTTGCCGATGCCCAGCATGCCATCGCGGTGAATAACCCGCGGCTCAACCAGGAAATTGTGCGGCAATGGATCGAAGACGGCACCGCCGTTGAGATGCTGGAGCAATTGCGCGAGGAAACCGCTATACGGCAGCGCATGGCGGAAGAAATCTTCGCCGGCTATCGACTGAAAAGCCATCCCGCCAGCCTGCATTGTTTTGTTGAACTGCCCGAGCCATGGCAATCCAACGATTTCACCGCCCAGGCATTGATGCAGGGGGTGCGCATTGCCGGCTGCACATCGTTTGTGCCGGATCATCGCACCAACCCGGCGCCCTGGGTGCGTGTTTCGCTCGCCCCATCGCCCAGCCGCGAGGAATTGCTGGAAGGCCTGCGCCGGTTGCGCAGCCTGCTTGACCGCCGCCCCGAGGCGCGGCGCGGCATTGTCTGAGCCAGCTTGTTTGAGCTGATCGCCTATCTGGCGCCGATCCTGCTGGTTGGCGCGCTGGTGCTGGCAAGCCGGCTGCCGCTGCTGCATGCCGGCGCCTGCGGCCTGGCCGCCACCTTATTGGCTGCCTTGCAGGCGCCTTTGCCCTATTGGCCGCTGGTGCTGACCGAAACCCTGAAAGGTGCCTGGCTGGCGCTATTCTCTGCCGGCGTGATGCTGGCCGGGCTGGTGTTTCACCATGCCTTGCAAGACAACACGGCCCAGCCTGAGGCAGACAGCACACCGCGCCGCCCGCATCTGGCCGCCTTCATCCTGTGTTTCATCGCCGGGCCACTGGTGGAATCGGCCATCGGCTTCGGCGTCGGCTTTGCCGTCAGTATCGCCGGCCTGCTGCGGCTGGGCTTCAAGCCACTGCCCGCCGCCCTGCTGAGCCTGATCAGCCAGATGCTGGTGCCATGGGGTGCGCTGGCCATCGGCACATTGATCGGCGCCGCCCTGGCGCAATTGCCGCTGAGCAGCTTTGGCCTGCATATCGCCTATGCCACAATCCCGGTGCCGCTGTTGCTGCTGGGCTGGTTCTGGCAGCGGCTGCGCCGCGCCGGCATCGCCGCAACCGGGCGGGAATATCTGATCGAACTGGCTTTGGTGCTGGCGCTGATCGGCCTGCTGATCCTGGGCAATGCCAGCGGCGCGGTGGATGCCGCCGGCCTGCTGGCCACGGCGCCGTTGCTGGCGCTGCTGTATTGGCGCGAAACCCTGGCCGGCCGGGTGCCGTGGCGCCTGGTGTTGCCCTATGGCCTGCTGATCGCGCTGCTGCTGCCGACCCGCCTGCTGCCCGGCCTGAGCGACACGCTACGCCCGCTGCTGGCCTGGCAGCCCTGGCCCGACATGCCGGCCCTGCCGCCATTTTACTATACTGGCACGCTGCTGCTGCTCACCGCCCTGGCCACCCTGCTCGGTCGAGGCGAACTGCGCCAACTGCCGGATATCCTGCGCCGTTCCTGGCGCGGCGGCCGCATTGCCGTGCTATCGACGCTGATTTTTCTGGTGATGGCGCGGCTTTACACCGGCGGCGGCATGGCCGAAGCGCTGGCACGCGGCTGGGGCGAGCTGACCGGCGCGGCGGCACCGCTTGGCAGCCCGGCCTTTGCCGCCCTGGCCGGCTGGCTCACCGGCAGCAACACCGCCTCCAACAGCCTGCTGTTGCCGATCCAGGCCGCGCTGGCACAGCAGACCGGGCTACCGCTGGCCTGGCTGGCCGGCCTGCAAAGCAGCACCGCCAGCCTGATAAGCTGCCTGTTCGCCGGCAAGCTGGCGCTGGCCTGTGCCTTTGCCGGCATTCCGGGCCAGGAGCGCCACCTGCTGCGCGCCGCCCTGCCTTATGCCGGGCTGATGCTGCTGCCCGGCTTTGGCCTGGCCGCCGCCTTGCTGCTTATCTACTAAACCAGCCGGTGGCCGTGATTGAGCGGGCCATGGCCATGGCCGAAGCCGGGCGCGGTTTCCATCGCCCGGCGCACATAGCGCCGCGCATCGGCCACCGCCTCGGCCAGAGGCTGGCCCAGCGCCAGGCCGGTGGCAATCGCCGAGGCCAGGGTGCAGCCGGTGCCATGGGTGGAGGTGGTATGCAGCCTGGTGCTGCTGAAACGCTGCATATCCTGGCGGGTGAGCAGCAGATCCACCAGTTCATCACCTTCCAGATGGCCGCCCTTGAGCAACACCGCTGCCGGCCGCAAGGCCAGCAGGTCACGCGCCGCCTGCTCCATCGCGGCAATACCTTCGATCGGCCGGCCGATCAGCGCGGCAGCTTCCGGCAGGTTGGGCGTGATCACGGCGGCGCGCGGAATCAATTGCTCGATCAGCGCCACCTCGGCCTCAGGCTGCAACAGCCGGGCGCCGCCCTTGGCCACCATCACCGGGTCCACCACCAGCGGCACATCGGCGGCCAGTTCATCCAGCACCGAGACAATGGCAGTTATCACCTCGGGCCGGTTCAGCATGCCGGTCTTGATCGCATCGGCGCCGATATCGCGCAAAACCACGCGCATCTGCTGCGCCACAAATTCGGCCGGCACATCATGCACCGCATGTACGGTGACGGTATCCTGCGCGGTCAGCGCGGTGATCGCGGTGGCGGCATAGCCGCCCAGCGCGGTCACGGTCTTGATATCGGCCTGGATGCCGGCGCCGCCGCCGGAATCCGAGCCGGCCACGATCAGCACGCGGCCACGATTGCGGTTATTCACGCTCATGCCGCCGCCTGTTCCAGCGCCGCCACGATGCTGCTGACCACATCATCCACCAGCGCTTCATTTTCGCCTTCGGCCATCACGCGGATCAAGGGCTCGGTGCCGGAAGGCCGGATCAGCACGCGGCCATTGCCAGCCAGGCGGCGCTCGCCGGCCTCGATCACGGCACGCACGGCGGGCAAATCCTGCGGCTTGCTGCCGCGCGCAATGCGCACATTGCGCAGCACTTGCGGATAAGGCTCAAAACGGCGGCAGAATTCCGATGCCTTGCGGCCGGAATCAACCAGGGCCGCCAACACCTGCAAGCCGGCAATCAGGCCATCGCCGGTGGTGGCGAAATCCGACAGGATGATATGGCCGGATTGTTCGCCGCCCAGATTGAAGCCAAACTCGCGCATCGCTTCCAGCACATAACGATCCCCCACCTGGGTGCGCTTCAATTCCAGCCCCAGGCGGTTGACGAATTTCTCCAGGCCGAGATTCGACATCACCGTGGCGGCCAGGCCGCCGCGTGCCAGCTTGCCCTGGGCGAGCCAGCTTTCCGCCACGATGGCCATAAGCTGGTCGCCATCAATCACCTGGCCACGTTCATCCACCATCATCAGCCGGTCGGCATCACCATCCAGCGCCAGGCCGATCGCGGCGCCATGCTCCAGCACGGCGGCCTGCAAGGCCTGCGGATGGGTGGAGCCACAAGCCTGGTTGATATTGAAACCATCCGGCTTCACGCCAATCGGGATCACCTCGGCTTCCAGTTCCCACAGCACGGCCGGCGCCACCTTGTAGGCGGCGCCATTGGCGCAATCCACCACCACTTTGAGGCCGCTCAGCTTCTGCCCCTTGGGCAAGGTGGCCTTGGCGAATTCGACATAACGCCCGCCGGCATCTTCCAGCCGCTTGGCGCGGCCAAGCTTGTCAGGCGCCGCCAAAGGGGCCGGCGCCTCACCCAGAATCATCGCCTCGATCTCACTTTCGGCGGCATCGGAGAGTTTGTAGCCATCCGGGCCAAACAGCTTGATGCCGTTATCATGATACGGATTATGCGAGGCCGAGATCATCACGCCGAGATCGCAGCGCAACGCCCGGGTCAGCATTGCCACGGCCGGGGTGGGCAGCGGCCCGACCATGAACACATCCATGCCCACGGCGGTGAAGCCAGCCACCAGGGCCGGCTCCAGCATGTAGCCGGACAGCCTGGTATCCTTGCCGATCAGCACCCGGTGGCGATGGTCGCCGCGGGTGAAATAGGCGCCCGCTGCCATGCCGACCTTCAGCGCCGTGGCCGCCGAAATCGGCTCGGCATTGGCCAGGCCGCGTATCCCATCGGTGCCGAAAAAGCGTCGTGCCATTAAAACCCTCGCGGAAAGCCGGTACTGACGGGGCGCCAGGCAACACCCGAATCGGCTGATTATCCTGGCGCGGACTATGCCATAGCGGCCAGACCCTGCCAAACCCGCAAAGCCTGCACGGTCTTGTCCACATCATGCACACGCAGGATATTGGCGCCCTGCACCGCGCCCCACAAAGCCGCCGCCACCGAGCCGGGGATACGCAGGCTGGGCTGGGTCTCACCGGTGAGATGACCGATCAGGCTCTTGCGCGACACGCCGAGCAGCAGAGCATAACCATCGGCGCGGAAACGCGGCAGCGCCTGCATCAGCGTGATGTTATGCGGCTGGGTTTTGCCAAAGCCGATGCCGGGATCGAGGATGATGCGCTCCGGCGCGATGCCGGCAGCGATGCAGGCCGCCGCCCGGGTTTGCAGATAGGCCAGCACTTCCGCCACCACATCATCATAGCGCGGCGCCTGCTGCATGCTGGCCGGCTGGCCCTGCTTGTGCATCAGCACCACGGCGGCCTGGCTTTCGGCCACCACCGCAAGCGCCGCCGGATCGTCTTCCAGCGCACTGATATCATTGATGATCTGCGCCCCGGCAGCAAGGCAGGCGGCCATCGTGGCGGCATGGCGGGTATCCACGCTGAGCGGCACGCCGCAATCCGCCAGCGCCTGCACCACCGGCAGCAGGCGGTCGATTTCCTGCGCCACAGAAACCGGCGCGGCGCCGGGCCGGGTCGATTCCGCGCCCAGATCGATCAGGTCGGCGCCGGCCGCGATCATGGCGCGGGCCTGGGCAATGGCCGCCCCGGCCTCGCCTTTCAGGCCATCGCCGGAGAAACTGTCATCGGTGACATTGACGATGCCCATCACCAGCGGCCGCGACCAATCCCAACCCAGCAAAGGGCGCGGCATCGGCAAAGCTTCCGGGCGGTTCGGCAACAGGGTCATGCTGTCTCGCTATGGTTCAAAACGCTTCGCCGGGGTTCAAAACGCTTCGCTGGTATTCCCGCGTGCTCCCGGACATTCGTGCAAGTTTGTCTGCCGTTCAAGTTTGTCGGCGCTCATCTGGACGACATAAAATTACCAATCTTACGCCATTATGTTCTCACATTGTTTCATTAAAGCAAGCCAATAACTCAAAAATGGCTTAGATTGTTGCAACGGCCCGGCTTCATCTGGCTATTGCAACCGTTTGATTGATATTTGCCGGAATACAATCCATTTTAGACGCATTACCACTCACATGATTAAAACCGAAGGATGTTTCCGAAACAAGGATTGTGACTTTTCGCATAATTGCAAATGAGCCGAACCGGCCACAGGGGGGCGTATGGTCAAGGCAAAAGATGCAGCAAAGATTGCCGTTTTTACCCTGGCTGCCGGCCTGATTGGCTGCGAGGCGCAAAAACCTGCCATTACAATTGATCAGGCCCGGCAAATCGCCCCCACAATCAGCCGTGAAAGATCTGCCACGGCGCCACCCCCAAGATCAATTGTCGATATCGCCGATCTGGTTGGCAATAATAGCGCCGAAACACCGCTCGTGGCGGAATTCAGGCAAAGATATGAAAAGCTAATCAGCGAAGCACCCCTGCCCCGCAACACCGATGCCAAAATCCTGGTAGATTTTCATTTGCGCCGTATGGAGGCATACTTCCTGCTGGGGTATTTGGATCGCAGCCTGATCGAAGCCCGCACGGCTTATAGCGTGGCGCAGGCAATAAAAACCTCCTTACCATCGCTCTACGATCACGCGGCAAACTTGCTCAGCCAGATTGAGCGCTATGCTGGCGATATGCGGCGCGCAAAGGAATTGCGCATCGAACGCATGCTCAATCGTCCCAGTCTGGGACGCCGGCTAGTAATAATCACCAGCCTTGTGGCGTTAGAAGCTGAATTCGGTAGTCTTGCGGAAGCGAAAACCTATCTGGCAGAGTCCGAGCGGCTCTACACCACCTCGCTTTCCTGGAATGACAATAACATCTGGGGCAATGACCGACGCGCGCAGCTACTCTATGCGCGTAGCCATGTTGCGATAGCCGAAGGTCGCTATGCCGATGCCGAGGAGATGCTGCTGGAAGAAGTAAGGCTGCGGGAACTCGATATCGAGCGCGTGAGCAAAACCAACACCAGCATTGTCAACAGGCTGCTCTATTCCTCGCATCGCGATTACACAATGCGCAAACTTACGGAGGTCTACATCCATCAAGGCCGCCTGCTGGAGGCTGAAACTATTGCCCGGAAAATACTGACAAAAAAATTTCGCGGTGGTGAGCGCCAAAGCGCAACAGCAGCAGAGGCGCTGGTAACTCTGGCCGCCACATTGGTAGAACAAGGGCGTTTGGCCGAGGCCGAGAAAATAACCCGCTATTCGCTGGATACATTGCTGAAAACCGGCCTCTCTGGGGAAACACGGCTGATGGGCTGGCCGACTAGAATACTCGCTTCCTCATTGCTGGGGCAGAAACGCTTTGATGAAGCGGCGCGAATCTACACAAAGATGGTTGCGGACTTTTCCAGCGACCCTTGGGCCATGCGGTCGCATGTTCTGGGCAATCACGATATCGGCTTGGCACTTATAGGCAGCCAGCGGCATGCAGAAGCTTATGACAACCTGGATAAAACATATCGCGATCTGCGGGAGAGGCTGGGCGAGAAGCATATCACAACAATCGAAGCCAGAGGATTGCGGGCTGTAGCAATCGCTAAAAATGGTGAAGCGGCACGCGCACGCGCTGAATTTGATGCTGTGTATCTGCCCTTACTGGCACCACAATCAGATGAAAATCGGAATCTGCCGGCATTAAAAGATGTGCGCAGAAAGATCATCATCGAGGCATATCTTGCCATCCTGACCGGCGGCAATGCCGAAGATTGGGAGCGGGCATTCCAAATCGCCGATACAATGAAGGGGCATAACGTACAGCGCGCCATCGCCGAATATTCTGCGCGGGCAAAAAGCAATGATCCGTTTCTGACTGAACTGATCCGCCGCGAGCAGGACATACGCAACAAGATCAGTGCTTATTCCACATTGCTGACCAACCAGTTCGCCTTGCCCGCAGAGCAGCGCGATACTGGAGTGGTGGATGGCTTTCAGCGTGATATTGAAGCCTTACGTAATGAAAGACTGGATATACGGCAGCAAATTGAGCGGCATTTTCCTGACTATGCCAACCTCACCGCTCCCAAAATGACGAACTATCAGCAGGCAAGAAATGCGCTGAAACCAGGCGAAAGCCTGATTGCCATCTATGCCGGAGAGGATCAAAGCTATGTCTGGGCTTTGCCACATACTGGCCAGATCGCCTTTGCCCGGATCAAAAGCAACCGCGCCGAGTTGGCGGAAAAGGTCCGCCTATTGCGTGTTGCGCTTGACCCACAAGCCGCCACGCTGGGCGATATTCCAGATTTCGACCTGACGACTGCGCATACTTTGTTTAATCTTCTGCTGGCGCCTGTGCGGCAGGGTTGGGCGAATTCCAACAGCCTGATCATTGTTCCGCATGAAGAACTAAGTCAGTTGCCATTTTCGCTCTTTCTGACCGACCCAGCACCGCCGCAAACCCAGCCGACAATATTATTTGCGCAATACAGAGATGCATCCTGGCTGATGCGCAAAACGGCCATAACCCAGGCCCCCACGGTCTTCTCACTCACCCTGCTCCGCGGCCTGCCATCCGGCGCACAAAGCCGGGGCAGATTTATCGGCTTTGCGGATCCTATTTTTTCCGACAAGAATGACGAGGCCAGCTATGAAACCATTGCCGATCTTGGTCCAACCAGAGGCATAAAACTGCGGCGCAGGAATATACCCGATACAACAAAACAATCCTCGGCTGATCTGAGCCTGCTGCCCCCGTTGCCTGAGACGGCAGAAGAAGTGCGCAGTGTTGCGGCCAGTCTTGGAGCCGATACAAATCTGGATGTGCGCATTCGCGAGCAGGCTACGGAAAAATCAGTGAAAAGCGGCCTGGTGGCCAATCGCCGCGTCATCATGTTTGCCACACATGGCCTGATACCAGGCGACCTGGATGGTCTGTCGCAGCCAGCCTTAGCGCTGACCCAAAATGACGCGGCCGACCCGGAAGACGATGGCCTGCTGACAATGGAAGAAGTGCTCAATCTCAAGATTGATGCTGACTGGGTTGTGTTATCGGCCTGCAACACGGCCGCAGGCGACGGCGCCGGAGCGGAAGCAATATCTGGCCTGGGCCGTGCGTTTTTCTATGCCGGCGCCCGAACCATGCTTGTATCTAATTGGCCGGTTGAAACCACAAGCGCCCGCATATTTTCGACGGATTTATTCAGTCGCCAAGCGCGCAATCCAGGCATCACAGGCGCTGAAGCGGCACGGCAGGCGATGGCTGCGTTGATTGACGGTCCAGGAGCCAGCAACAGCAATGGCCAGCCGTTATTCTCGTATGCCCATCCAATATTCTGGGCGCCTTTTACGGTTGTTGGGGATGGCGCAACCGTGATGACACAGTGAGGCCGTGCATCATGTCATTTCAATTATGGAAGTTGACCTTGCCGCTGCTGCTTGGCGCGACGGCTCCGGCATATGCTTCGTCTCTGCCGGAGCCAGTGGCAATCGTCGAGAGTGTTCAGGCTGCCGGCATCAAGTTGGCAGCTTTCGACTATCTCGTTGAAGGGCAGAGCATCAAATTGCACCCCACCGATACAATTGTGCTGGGCTACCTGAAATCCTGCTTGCGGGAAATCATCAGTGGTGGCGTGATTCAGATCGGAGCAGAAAACTCCCGGGTTTCCGGCGGGGAGGTTTTTAGCGAAAAACTCCAATGTGGTGGCGCATTGCACCTTTCAGCCGCTGAATTGTCGAAAAGCGCCGTCATGGTTTTTCGCCAGAAAAACAACCGGGAACTGCCCAGTGCAGCAATAACCCTGCTGTCAACCACACCGCTGGTAACCCTGCCACAGCCTGGCAGCATGAAGCTTGAGCGATTAGACAAGGCAGAACGTATCCGCCTATTCAAGGCATCAAGGGTACGACTGGATTTTGCCAGCCTCGGCGTGTCATTGGCTCCTGGGGGCCTCTACAAAGCCAGCTTCCTGGGCCAAGAGCTTGTTTTTGAGATTGCCGATGACGCTGAGCGTGCGGTCGCCCCGTTGTTGCTTCGCTTGCTAAGACTGCATTAGCAATTGCACCCCGACAATCCCGTGCCGGCCGGCATATTGCCAGCCGGATTGCACCTGCCTACCGTGGAAAATGGAATAGCCGGGAACAAGGATAACGAGCCGTGTCGCCACAGACCGCGCCGCATCACCAGACTGAATCCCAACCAGACTCGCTGATTGAATCGCGTTATGCCTGGGCGCGGCTGGGGGCCAATATTGCTATTGGCACCATTGGCGGCGTGGGCATGTGGTCGATCGTGGTGGCTTTGCCGGCGGTGCAGGCGGAATTCGGCGCGTTGCGCGCCGGGGCCTCGCTGCCCTACACGCTGACCATGCTGGGCTTTGTGGTGGGTGTGGTGCTGATGGGCCGGCTGGCTGATCGCTTCGGCATCGTGGTGCCGGTGGCTTTGGGCGCCACGATCATGAGCCTGGGTTATGTGCTGGCTTCCTTTGCCACCAGCCTGACCATGCTGGCGCTGATCTATGGCATCGCCATCGGCATGCTGGGCGCCTCGGCGCTGTTTGGCCCGCTGCTGGCCGATGCCTCGCTGTGGTTCGACAAACGGCGCGGCCTGGCCATCGGCTTAAGCGCCAGCGGCAATTACTTTGCCGGTGCGATCTGGCCGCCGGTGGTGGAGCATTTCATCGCCGAATTCGGCTGGCGCCAGACCCATATCGGCATCGGCCTGTTCTGCCTGGTCACCATCCTGCCGCTGTGCCTGATGCTGCGGCGCCGGCCACCGCGCCAGGCGCCGATGGCGGCCACGGCGCGCAATCCGGGCAATGCCGCGCGGCCGCTGGGCCTGGCGCCGAATACGGTGCAGGTGCTGCTGCTGTTTGCCGGCCTGGGCTGCTGCGTTGCCATGTCGATGCCGCAGGTGCATATCGTGGCCTATTGCGTTGATCTGGGCTATGGCCCGGCGCGCGGCGCCGAAATGCTGGCGCTGATGCTGGGCTGCGGCATTGTCAGCCGGCTGGCTTCGGGCTGGATTCTGGACCGTATCGGCGGCCTGGCCACCCTGCTGCTGGGCGCGATCCTGCAAGGCCTGGCGCTGAGCTTCTACCTGCCGTTTGACGGCCTGGCCTCGCTCTATGTCATTTCCGGCCTGTTCGGGCTGGTGCAGGGCGGCATTGTGCCGAGCTATGCCTTCATCGTGCGCGAATTGTTTCCGCCGCAGCAGGCCGGCCTGCGCGTCAGCCTGGCGATCTCATCCACCTTGGGCGGCATGGCGCTGGGCGGCTGGATGTCGGGCTATATCTTTGACCTGACCGGCAGCTATCAGGCCGCCCTGCTCAACGGCCTGGCCTTCAATTTGCTGAATGTGAGCATCATCGGCTGGATGCTGCTGCGCCAGCGTGGCCGGCAGCGCGAAGCGCTGGCCGCCGCCTGAGATATAGATGGCAGAAAGCGGATAGCCGGGCGGCGCCGGCCGGCTTAGCTTCTGGGCATGACACAGACACGCCAGACCCCACCCACCGCCGGCAGCCCCACCCCCGGGAAGCAGCCCCATATTGGCAAGCAGCCGAACGATGCCGAATTTGCCGCGATCCGCGCCAATGATGCGAGCCAGGATGGCCGCTTCCTGTATGGCGTAAGCTCAACGCGGATTTTCTGCCGCCCCTCCTGCACCAGCCGGCTGCCGAAGCGTGAGAATATCCGCATCTTCAGCGACCAGACCGCCGCCGCGGCGGCCGGCTACCGGCCCTGCAAACGCTGCCGGCCGGAAACCCTGCCGGATGCCGACAAACGGCTGGAACGGGCGCGGCAATTGATTGATGCCCGGCTGGCCGCCGGCGAGCCGGCACCGAGCCTGACCGACCTGGGCAAGGCGGCGCATATCAGCCCGACGCATCTGCAACGGCTGTTTGCCGCCGCCTATGGCCTGTCGCCGCGCGCCTATGCCGAGGCAAGGCGGGTGGAATTGCTCAAAACCGGACTGAAACAGGGGGCCGATGTGACCGATGCAATCTATGGCGCCGGCTTTGGCGCACCGAGCCGGGTTTATGAAAAAGCCGACCGCTGGCTGGGCATGACCCCGGCGGATTACCGGCGCGGCGGCGCTGGCTTGGCACTGACGGTTTCGATCCTGCCCTCTCGCTTCGGCGGTGGCTGGCTGGGCCGCGTGCTGGTGGCGCAGAGCCCACGCGGCATTGCCGCCTTGCTGCTGGGCGAGACTGACGCAAGCATGCTGGCGGAATTGCAGGCCGAGTTTCCCGCCGCCACGCTGGAACGCGATGATGCCGCCGGCAGGCCGGTGGTGGCGGCGCTGGACGACCTGCTGGCCGGCCGCAAGCCCAAAGCCGCCCTGCCGCTGGATTTGCGCGGCACGGCATTTCAGATCCGGGTGTGGCAGGCGCTGGCGGCGATCCCGCGCGGCGAGACCCGCAGCTACCGCGAAATCGCCATCGCCCTGGGCGAACCCAAGGCGGCCCGCGCGGTGGGTTCGGCCTGCGGCAGCAATATCCTGGGTGTGCTGGTGCCGTGCCACCGCGCCTTGCGCAGCGATGGCGGGCTGGGCGGCTATCGCTGGGGCCTGGCGCGCAAGCAGGCGATCCTGGAGGCGGAAGCTGCCGAATGATCCGGCGCACCTGTCCATTTGCGCCGGATCATGCCAAAATATGATTGAAAAGCCGGCGCGGATGCGGGCATTGCTCTTGCGTTTCCATGCTGCTGCCACATTCTTCAAGTAATTCCGGAAAGGTAAGCCATGAAGAAATCCAAACAAAGGAGTGCCCCAATGGACATCGATATCGGCATTGCCGAAAAAGACCGCAAGAAGATCGCCGACGGCCTGTCGCATCTGCTGGCCGACACTTACACGCTGTATTTGAAGACGCATAATTATCACTGGAATGTCACCGGCCCGATGTTCCAGACCCTGCATCTGATGTTTGAGCAGCATTACACCGAACTGGCGCTGGCGGTGGATGCCGTGGCCGAGCGCATCCGCGCCCTGGGCTTCCCGGCACCCGGCACCTATGGTCAGTTCGTCAAGCTCAGCTCGATCAAGGAAGAGGCGGAAATCCCCACCGCCACCGACATGATCAAGAATCTGGTGAAGGGCCACGAGGCCGTGGCGCGCACCGCCCGCACCATCTTCCCTGCCGCCGAAAAGGCCAGCGACGAGCCGACCGCCGACCTGCTGACCCAGCGTTTGCAGGTGCATGAAAAGACCGCCTGGATGCTGCGTTCGCTCCTGGAGAAGTGAGCCGGCCTCACTCAAGCTTGATTGGCGCCCGGCGCGGGAGGGGTTACCTTCTGCCCGGGCGTTTTTTATTTGGAGGCGGCAGATGTTGATCCGGCAGCGGCGTATCTGGGATGTGAAGGCAAGCGAGATCACGCCGGAGAAATTTTTTCTGGATCGGCGCCAGGCGATTTTCGGCCTGGCCGGTGCGGCTGCCGCCGGTTTTGCCGGCCTGCCACGCGCCGGCTTTGGCAAGGACAAGGCGGCGCAACTGGTGGCGCCCGAGCTTTATCCGGCCAAGGTGAATGCCGGCTTTGATCCCGGCCGGCCGCTGACCGAGGAAAAGGTGGCCACCACCTATAACAATTTCTACGAATTCGGCACCACCAAACGCATCTATGACACAGCGCAGAATCTGACCATCAAGCCCTGGCGCATCCAGGTGGATGGCCTGGTGGAAAAGCCGTTTGAGATCGATGCCGAGGAACTGATCCGCAAGATGCCGGTGGAGGAACGCGCCTACCGCTTCCGCTGCGTCGAGGCCTGGGCGATGACGGTGCCGTGGAGCGGCTTTGCCCTGCGCCATCTGGTGGAACTGGCCAAGCCCAAGGATGGCGCGCAATTCCTGCGCATGCAGACCTTTGTGCGCAGCGACGAGGCGCGCGGCCAGCGCCAGGATTGGTATCCCTGGCCCTATACCGAGGGCCTGACCATGGCGGAGGCGATGCATGACATGGCCTTCATGGTCACCGGCGCCTATGGCAAGCCGCTGCCGAAGCAGATGGGCGCGCCGATCCGCCTGGCAGTGCCGTGGAAATACGGCTTCAAATCGGTGAAATCCATCGTGCGCTTCAGCTTCACCAATGAGCGCCCGCGCACCTTCTGGGAAGGCCTGGCGCCGGATGAATACGGCTTCTGGGCCAATGTGAACCCGGCCGTGGCGCATCCGCGCTGGAGCCAGGCCACGGAAGAGATCATCGGCACCGGCAAGCGCATCCCGAGCGTGATCTATAACGGCTATGGCGAGCAGGTGGCGGCGTTGTATAAGGATATTGATGGCGGCGCGGGCCGCAAATTATTCATGTGAGTGCATGACCTTTCCAGCCTTGGTGATTTTTGACCTCGACGGCACGCTGGTTGATTCGGAGCCGTTGGCGAACCGGGTATTCTACGAAAAGCTGGTCGAGGCCGGCCTTGATGCGGCGATAGACGAAGCCCGGGTGACGGCGGATTTCACCGGGCTGAGCCTGCAAAGCTGCTTTCGCCATGCAAGCGAGGTGTATGGCCTGGCGCTGCCCGAGGGCTTTCGCGACGTTTTGCAGGCCGAAACCTATGCCCGCATGCGGCGCGAATTGGTGCCGATTCCGGGCGTGCCGGCTTTGCTGGCCGGGCTGACCCGGCCGCGTTGTGTCGCCTCCTCCTCGGAACTGGAGAAAATCCGCCTCAGCCTTGATCTGACCGGGCTGGCGCCGCATTTCGGCGCGCATCTGTTCAGTGCCGAGCAGGTGCAGAACGGCAAGCCGGCGCCCGACCTGTTCCTGTTCGCCGCCGCCCAGTTAGGCGCCCGGCCGGAAACTTGCTTGGTGGTGGAAGACAGCCTGCCCGGCGCCACGGCCGGCATCCGCGCCGGCATGCAGGTGCGTGCCTATCGGCCACAGCCTTCAGATGCCGACGAAGCTTTTGCGGCGATGGGCTGCGTGCTGCTGCGTGACATGCAGGAATTGGCCGCCGAACTGGCCGCCTGAATTTGAAGCTGGCTGAATTTTGGACAAAAAAAACCGGCCAGCAAAAACTGGCCGGTAAGTCTTAACAGGGAGGCTCCGCGCGCGAGACGCGCGGACGACCGTGATGGCGGGGGAGCCATCGCGGCCATGATTCTTGGCCGAAGCCAAAAACCGTAAGATGCTGCGACGCAACATCTGACAGGGAGATAAGTAATGCCGTTACGGCATTTTGAGTATCCATTGATTTGGCAAGCCAGCCATGCATCAAGCGCATAGCGAACCAGGGGCGGCGGGAGCAGATCAGCTTCGCTCAACCGGCCCGGCCGGTTCTACCGGGAAATGCAGCCTGACGATTGTGCCACGGCCCGGCTCGGAGTCAATCTCCAAACTACCGTTATGCAATTCAATCAGGTTCTTAACCAAGGGCAGTCCGAGGCCGGTACCGCGCATCTGCGATACCAGGGCGGTATCGGTCTGGCCAAACGGCTCCAGCGCCTTGGCGATATCCGGCGGACTCATGCCCGGGCCGGTATCCGACACCACCAGACTGACGCCACCATCCTCGCGGATTTCCGGGCTGAGCGTGACACGGCCGCCGGATGGCGTGTATTTCACCGCATTGGACAGCAGATTAACCAGCATCTGCTTGGCCAGCCGCTCATCGGCGGTGATCGGCAGGCCGTCCATGTCATTGGGCGCCACCAGCTGCACCAGGCGGTCGGCGGCGAGCGGCCGCACCAGGGTGAGACAATCGGCCTTGAGCTGGCTCCAGGGCAGCCGGGTCAGATGCAGCTTCATCTTGCCGGCCTCGACCTTGGACAGATCGAGGATATCGTCGATCACCGCCAGCAGATGCCGGCCGGCCGAGAGGATATCGCCGGCATACCGATCATATTGCGGCACCCCGGATGCCCCGAGCAGCCGCATCGCCATGATCTCGGAAAAGCCGATAATGGCATTCAGCGGCGTGCGCAATTCATGGCTCATATGGGCCAGGAATTGTGACTTGGCGCGATTCGCCAGCTCGGCTTCCTGCAAGGCCTGGATCGCGGTGCGGCGCGCCGCTTCCAGCGTCTCGGTACGCGCCGCCAGCACCTCGGCCTGCTGGCCCAGGCTGGTATTGGCGATATGCAGATCTCGCTCACGGTTTTTCAGTTCGGTGATATCGGTGATCAGCGAGGCGGTGCCGCCATCGCTGAGGCGGAAATCGCGGATTTGCAGCCAGCGCCGGTCGCGCGTGTCGTAGAAGATATGCGGCTCGCCGCGCGCTTCGCTGAAGGTGCGCACCCGCTCGGCCACCCAGCCGGCATAATCGGTATGCACCCCGGCCTGGGCTGGCGCCGGCCGCGCCCGCACCGATGCCTCGCATACCTCGGCATGATCCAGGCCACGCGCCGTAGCCGGGGTCAGGCCAACAATATCGGCATAAGCCTGATTGCAGATCAGCAGATGCTGGTCCGGGCCAAACAGCGCCACGCCATCGGGCACCGCACCCACCGCATCCAGCAGGCGCTGCTCCACCTCACGCAGCTTGACCTCGGATGTGCGCCGCGCCGTGATATCGTTCACCACCACCAGCGCGGCTTCCTCGTCGGCATAGCGCATCTGTACTGCCGCCATGGTGGCCCAGATCACTGCGCCCTGGGCGGTGATAAGCTGGAATTCCTGGCCGGCGCCGGCATTGTCGAAAATCCGCGCATGATGCGTCGGGTCGAGCCGCGAGCCGAGCAGGCCGGCACCGATGGCAATGCCGAACAGCGCCGCCGCCGGCCGGTTGGAATAGAGGAAAGCGCCGTCACTACGCCGCACCACCACAATCGGAAACGGCGCATTATCCAGCACCGAACGCAGCCTAGCCTCGGTTTCCTGCGCCGCCAGGCTGGCATTGTCGCGCTCACGCAATGTGGCACGCAGCCGGCCGACCAAAGCGGCGCCACGTGTGTAATAGCGATTGAGCCGCCAGGCGAAGGACAGGATCAACACCAGCAGCACCAGACCAACCAGCGCCAGCAGCAGATCATCGCGCTGCCCGCTCAAGCCCATCAGCAGGATCGAAGGCAACATCGCCGGCACGGCAATGGCTACCGACAGGCCAATATGCGCCGCCACGGTGAGCGCGCCGGAAACCGCCATGCCGATGACGCAGAGCAACGCCAGCATGGTGGCTTCATTCCGCGGCGCCAGCAGCGTCGCCAGCAGCATGCCGCCGATCAGCAGGCCATTGAGGCCATAGACGATGACAAAGCGGCGGCGCCAGGCCAGCGCACGGGCCATCTCCCGCCGGCCACGCTCGGCCAGAAAGGCGCGATGCAGCAGATATTGCGCTGCCAGCACCAGCAGCACACCGCCAAAATAGACATAGCGCCACAGCGCCGGCACATGTTCAGCCAGCAGCAGCACCACCAGACCGGCAACGATGGCCTGCGCCACCATGTCGATCGGCCGGCGCACCCGCACCAGCAATTCATTCAGCCTTGGAATAACCAGCGCAGTTGTTTCCATTGCCGGTCAATACTGCCAATCGGCAACTTTGCGCAGCAGGAAATCCCTGAATACCGCAAGTCGCTTGGTGGCGCGTAATTCCTCGGGATAAACGAGGTAAGTATCAAAATTCGGCCCATCCAGATTGGGCAGCACGCGCACGATGCGCGGATTGCCATGCGCCAGATAATCCGGCAGCGCAGCAATACCCAGGCCGCTGACCAGCGCCTGCATCACGCCATACACATTGTTGACGGTCAGCACCGGTTCGCGCGGCCGCGCCGGTTCGCCAAAATTGAGCAGCCAGTTGATATTGTTGAAATGCGCCGGCGCCTCTTCGCCATAAACGATCAGGCGATGATGATCCAGATCGTCAACATTCTGCGGCGCGCCATGGCGGGTGACATAATCCACCGAGGCATAGAGGTGGTTATGCACGGTGATCATCTTGCGCTGCACCAGATCGGATTGGGTTGGTTTCCACATCCGGATCGCCACATCGGCTTCGCGCATCGAAAGATCAAGTTCGTGGTCATCCACCACCAGCGAAATCCGGATATCCGGATAAAGGTCCATGAACTCCTTCAGCCGCGGCGCCAGCCAGACAGTGCCGAAGGTGACGGTGGAAGTGACACGTAGGTCGCCCGAGGGCTTGTCCTTACTGTCGGCAATCATTGCCTCGGCGACGGCCAGGCGGCTGAAAATGTCACGCGCAGTGCGAAACAGCAATTCGCCCTGCTCGGTCAGGATCAGGCCGCGGGCATGGCGATGAAACAGCGTGGTGTTAAGCTGCGCTTCCAGCGCGCCGATCTGGCGGCTGACAGCGGATTGGCTCAGGCCAAGCTGCTCGCCGGCATGCGTCAGGCTGCCGGCCTCGGCCACGGCATGGAAAATGCGCAGCTTGTCCCAATCCAGCGCTGACATCCGTTGCTACGCCCCCCGCCCGGTTGCTACCGGTCAATCCGCCGCTGCGGCATGATGGCCGATGCCGGCAATGAATTTCTCCGCATCCAGCGCCGCCATGCAGCCGCTGCCCGCCGCCGTCACCGCCTGGCGATAAATCTTGTCCTGCACGTCGCCGGCTGCAAACACGCCGGGAATGCTGGTTTGCGCCGTACCCGGCCGGGTCAGCAGATAACCTTCCGCATCCAGCGGCAACTGGCCCTGGAACAAGGCGGTGTTCGGTGTGTGGCCGATGGCGATGAACACACCATCGGTGGCAAGCGTCTGCGTGGCGCCGGTCTTCACATGCTTCAGCCGCACGGCATTGACGCCCTTGGGATCATGTTCGCCGAGGATTTCATCAATGGCATGATCCCACACCACCTTGATCTTCGGATTGGCGAATAGGCGATCCTGCAAAATCTTCTCGGCGCGGAAACTGTCGCGGCGATGCACCACGGTCACTTCGGCGGCATGATTGGTCAGGTAGAGCGCCTCTTCCACCGCCGTGTTGCCGCCGCCCACCACCACCACCTTTTTGCCACGGAAGAAAAAGCCGTCGCAGGTGGCGCAGGCCGACACGCCGAAACCCTGGAATTCCTGCTCGCTGGGCAGGCCGAGCCAGCGCGCCTGGGCGCCGGTGGCGATGATCAGCGTATCGCCGATGTAAAGATCACCGGAATCGCCCTTGGCGACAAAAGGCCGCTTGGAGAGATCAAGCTCCACGATGATATCGTGGATGATCTCGGTGCCGACATGCTTGGCCTGGGCTTCCATCTGCTCCATCAGCCAGGGGCCCTGGATCACATCGGCGAAGCCGGGATAATTCTCCACATCGGTGGTGATGGTAAGCTGGCCGCCCGGCTGCAAGCCATGCACCAGGATCGGCTTCAGCGAGGCGCGCGCGGCATAAATCGCCGCCGTGCAGCCGGCCGGGCCGGAACCGAGGATAAGGACTTTGGTATGATGGGTCTGCGCCATAACACAATTCTCTCAGAAAAAGCCGCGCGGCGGCACGGCCATTATGGCAGCGCACCGCCGCGCGGCAAAGCCAAAACCCGGAATCGGCCAGCGGGATTTCAGAAGCCGAACATATGATCGAGGCAGAAACTCTGCTCGCCCATTTCCAACCCGTGGAAGCCGAATAGCCGGCAGGTGATATCGCGCACCTGCACCCAGCCGCCGCTGCCGGCCTCGGCCCGCGCCGCCTCGCCAAACAATTCCGATACCCGGAAGAAATAGGAACCGCCCTGGGGAATGGCAATCGGCCGTTCCGCCACGCGGCGGTATTGCGCATCAAACAGGGTCAGCATGGTTTGCGACTGGCCCGGGCCATAACTTTCCGCCGGCAGCGAGGCCGGATAGAGCAAATGGCAGATCGAGTCGAAGGGCGCATCGCCCAGCCGAAGGAATAGCCGCGTGGTCAGCCCGGGCGGGCGGTGCGTGTAGCTCTGCGGCTCGTCGCGATAGGTGATCGGCATGTTGTAGATATGGGCGCCGAAAATCGTCTCGGCCTGGTGGCCGGAGGCGCGCTGTTCATACAGCCCAAGCGCATGCAGCCAGCCATCTGCCTCGCCGCCCTCGCGGAAATCATACAGATATTCCACATGGCCATAACCGGATTTGAGCTCGCCCCCGGCGGCAGCCAGCCAGGCATCGATATCGCTGGGCCGCGATTCGCGCCGCGCCAGCCGGCCAAGATATTCCTCGGCCACCATCTCGCCGCTGGCATCCACCAGCACGGCGCGCAACGGCAATTCGGCTTGCGCCGTCGACATCGGGGTGGGCAATGTCACCGAGCGCCAGCGCTCCAGCGGCAGCACCGGCAACGGCATGATATAGCCCTTGCCGATCAGCCCGCCCAGTTGCGGCAGGCGGGGATCGGGCTTGAGATCGATGCGTTCCACATTGGCATGGGCGATGCGACGCCGGCCGGGCTGGCCTGGCTGACCGGGCTGGTCCGCCTGCACGATCTCATAGCGCGGCCGCACGAAATAGCGCCCGGCCTGGATTTCGATCTGATCCGGGAAACGCGCCTCGGGCAGCAAGGCGCCCAAATCGACGGCCACAGTGCCGAAAGGCGGCACTTCGGCATCGTAATATGAAATAGCCTGGCCACCCATCAGGTTGGCGCCGATGGCGCCGGCCGGGATGGTGAGCGGGTGGCTGTTCTGCACCCACAGCATCAGCTTTTCGCCAGGTCTCGGCGCCGGCACACCGGCATAAAGATCAGCCGGCCAGGCATTGGCATCATGGGTGCAGGAAAGCTGGCGCCCCGAATCAGAGAAACTGTCGAGCGCGTATTTCACCACGTCATGGCCCTTCACGCGCAGGGCATGCAGGAACAGCGAACCGGCGAAATCTTCCAGGCCGAAACGCTGCCGCACTTCGCGGCTGTCGATCACGATGGTGTGGAAGGCCTCGCCGAGCTTGTCCTCGGTCCATTCCGCCAACACGGCGCCATCGCTGCCGAACAGGCAGCACCACAAGGCCGGCGCCTCGGCGCCATAGCCTTTCCAGTAATTCGCCGTCACCAGTTTGGTATGCAGCCCGTCGCCGCCGGTCTCGGCAATGCCTGCGGTGTCGCGCAGGAAAGCGAAATTGGTGGCGAAGTTATTCGGATCGAGATAACGCGCCCGATTGCTGAGCCAGCTATCCGGCAGGCGCATTTCATCCAGTGTGTGCACTTTGCAGCCGGGCGGCAGCAGGCGTTCGATCTGCTTGGCCAGCGTATCGGCATCAAAGGCGGCGATCAGCAGGCCATCCGGCGCCAGCGCCTTCAGGTCAGTGACCGGCCGGGTGGGCAGGCCGAGCCGTTCTTGGCCCAGATCTTCCACCCTTTGCACCAGCACAGCAGCCAGATTGGCGCGCGGGATTGGGAAGAAAGCATCAAAATGCTCGGCCGCCGGCGCCGGCTCGGGGTCATACACCACCAGCCGGCCATAACCGGACAGGCTGGCCGCCAGGGCGCGGCCCTGGGCCATGGTTTTGGGATGTCCCAGGGCTTTGAACAGGCTATGCCCGCCAAAATTGTTGCCCGGCCGCCACCCGTTGCGGGCATCCTGATTGCTGAAAGTCTCAAATTTGAGCGCCATGCGGCCCGGGCCCTGCTTGCATTTCAATGAGCCGGGACGGTATCACCTGCGCCGCTTGGCGAAAATCACTTAGGCCGTGAATTTTCCCGTTCCAACCCTTGGCCCCCGGGTCATTTGTATAATATTATTGCGCCAACAGGCCGTTATCAGGAAATTTCATGCAAAAGGTTAAACTCGATCAGATCGACCGCAAGATCCTTGCCGATCTGCAAGCAGATGGCCGCATGACCAATGTGGAACTGGCTCAGCGCGTGGGCATTTCCGCTCCGCCCTGCCTGCGCCGGGTGCGGGCGCTGGAAGAGGCCGGCTATATCAAGGGCTACCATGCCGATCTCAATGCCCAGTTGCTGGGCTATGGTGTTACCGTGTTTGCCATGGTGGGGCTGAACAGCCAGGCCGAGCATGATCTGGTGGCGTTTGAGCAGACCGTTGCCGGCTGGGCGCAAGTGCGCGAATGCCACATGCTGGCCGGCGAGAATGACTTCATCCTCAAGATCGTGGCGCGCGACTGGGATGCCTATCAGACCTTCCTGACCCGGGAGTTGACCGCGCTGACCAATGTGGCGCATGTCAAAACCGCGCTGACCATCCGCTGCTCCAAGGCCGAGCCGGGCGTGCCGGTGGATATGCCGAGCGAGGAAATGGTGGCCGAATAGGCTGCCGCCCCTCCCCTCCCAGCGCTGCAAATAAAAAAAACCCGGCCGAAACGGGTTCGGCCGGGTTCATGCCAGGGCAGGATTGCTCATTCAGGCATGAAGGTTGCGGCCCATCTTGTCGCGGAGGAACAACGAACCAACGACAAGCGACATGGCCGCAATGGCAGGAACTGGATCGGGAACCAGCACGGAATCATGCCGACTCGCTTAAATCCAGCCCACAGCGAACCACACTCCCATATAAACTCTCCATCACGTTCGGCAGGCAGGCGTATAAACAAAAAGTAATATCGCGGCAAAATTCCCGGCTGGGGTTGCGGCGCCCGCTGGTTTGGGAAACACTGCGGCATCGCCGCCGGGATCCCTGCCGAGCAGCCCTGTCATGCCATTCATAATCAATCAGATCACCACCGAGGCCAAAGCCGCCGGCGCAGATGCCGGCATTTCAGACGGCGCCGGTTCCGGCAAGGCCGGCCAGAGCAACATAAGCATACGCTGGGTTGGCCATCGTGTGGCACCGTTGCTGGGCAGCGCCGCGCTTACCGCATTATGCGGGCTGATCGCGCATGGCCTGGAATTACTGCTACCGGTGGATCACTTGAGCGTGGTCTTCCTGCCCGCCGTGCTGGCCAGTGCGATTGCCTGGGGTTTGGCCCCATCCCTGTTTGCCGCTGTGATGGCGATTGCGGCATCCAGCTATTTCTTCTACCGCCCGCTCTACAATCTGCATATCGGCGAACCGCAGGAATTGGTCGATCTGGTGATCTTTGCCGCCGTGGCGGTGGTGGCCAGCAACCTGGCCGCCTATGCCCGTCGCCACGCCCTGGAGGCACGCCGGCGAGAAGAGGACATCGCCGATCTGCAACGCTTCAGCCGTCGCCTGGCCGATACCGCCGAACCAGCCGCGGTGGGCCGCGTGATCGTGCAGCATATCGGCGGCCCAAAACAGCCGGTGCATCTGTTTGAACCACGCCACAGTCAGAGCCAGGGCAAGCCCCCGATCCGGCCCAAATTGCAACCCTGGCGCGGCCCCTTGGAGGCCACCGCGTCCAGCGGGCATGACGCACCACCGCTGGAACAGGCCCGCATGGTGTGGCACGAGGCGCTGACCAGCAACACCACACGGCAGCAGGTGGATAACGGTGAATGGCGTTTCCATTTCCTGCGCGCCGGCGGCCATGCCATCGGCCTGCTGGCAAGGCGCCGCAGCGATGCGTTGAATGACAGTGTGCCTGACTATGCCGCCGCGCTGCTGGATCAGGCCGCCACCGCGCTGGAACGCGCCCAGCTTACCGCCGCGATGGAAAATGCCCGGGTTGCCAAACATGCCGAGCGGCTGCGCGAAGCGGTGATCGGCGCCATCAGCCACGACCTGCAAACGCCGCTGGCCGCGATCATCGGCGCCGCCTCGACATTGGAGAGTTTTGGTGCGCTGTGCGGCGAGGCCGAGCGCGCCGAACTGCTCGGCACCATCCGCGAGGAAAGCGAGCGGCTCGGGCGCGATTTCAGCAAGCTGTTTGACATGAGCCAGATCGGCTCGGGCGAATTGGTGCCCAAGCTGGAACGGCTGGAACTGGCTGATATCGTCGACGCCGCCTTGCGCCATTCGGCCCGGGTGCTGCGCGCGCATCACATCGAGGTGTCGCTGCCGGTAGATTTGCCGATGCTGCAATTGGATGCGCTTATGCTGGAACATGCGCTGGAAAACCTGCTGGAAAACGCCTCGAAATATGCCCCCGCCGGCAGCATTGTGAGCCTGACGGCGCGGCAGCAGGGCGAGCATGTGCTGATCGAGATAAGCGATCAGGGCATCGGCATTGATGGCGCCGAGATCGAGCGCATCTTTGAGCCATTCTATCGCGCCGGTCGCGGCGTTGGCCCGGATGGCAGCGGCAATCTGGAACCGCGCCCGCCCGGCAAGGGGCTGGGGCTGATGATCAGCCGCGCTTTTGTTGAAGCCAATCGCGGCAGCCTGACGGCCGAAAGCCCCGGGCCTGGCCAGGGCAGCAT
>NZ_JAGOLP010000029.1 GCF_017994015.1 Ferrovibrio sp.
GACAACAACCCGATCCATGTCGACCCGGCCTTTTCCGCCCGCACCCGCTTCGGCCGCACCGTCAGCCACGGCATGCTGCTCTACAGCGTCATCTGGGGCCTGCTGCGCCGGCAGCATCCCGGCGCAAGGCAGCAGCACCAGAATCTGATGTTTCCCAACCCGGCCTATGCCGACGAAGCCTTGCGTTTCACGCTCACCCCGCAAGGCGCCGGTGCCTATTTGGTTGAGGTGTGCCGCATTGCCGATGGCGCCGTGGTGTGTGCCGGCGACACCGCGATCGAGGAGGCCTGAGCCATGCAGGTTGGCGACAAGGCGGAAATCACCCGCAGCTACAACGCTGCCGACCTGGCGGCGTTTCTCGATCTCGCGGGGCAGCCCGGCGACACCACGCAGGCCGTGCCTGAGCCGCTGATCGGCGCATTGTTTTCGTATCTGCTCGGTGTCGACCTACCCGGCTTCGGCACCAACTACTTGAAGCAAGAAATGCAGTTCCTGCGCCCGGCGCCGCTCAACACGCCGCTCACTGCGCGGGTGGAAATCACCCGGCTGCGGCCCGAGAAACATCTGGTGGACCTGAGCACCACCTGCACCGGGCCGGATGGCACGCGCTATTGCGAAGGCCGCGCCCTGGTGCTGGCCAAGGATGTTGGCGCGTGATGTTTTGCCGCGATATCGGCAGCGGGCCGCCGCTGGTTTTTCTGCATGGCTGGTCCTGCCATGGCGGCTTTTTTGGCCCGCAGGAAGCGGCTCTTGCCAATCGTTTCCGCCTGCTGCTGCCTGATCTGCCTGGCCACGGCGCCACGCCGGCCGGGGCGAATCCCGGCATTCCCGCCCTGGCAGATGCGCTGCATGACTTGCTGCTAGAGCAACGCCTGGAACAACCGCTGCTGGTTGGCTGGTCGATGGGCGCCATGGTGGCTTTCGACTATCTGCGCCGCTACGGCCAGCAGGAAATTGCCGGCCTGGTGATCGAGGATATGACGGCGCGGCTGCAAACCGGCCCGGATTGGCGCCTGGGCCTGGGCGGCAGCTTCGATGCGGCACAGAATGCCGCCGTGCTGGCAGCGATGCGCAGCGACTGGGCCGGCCATAGCGCCGCTTTCCTGCCACATCTTTTTGCCCGCAACAGCCAGCCGGATGCCGCGTTGTTACAGTGGATCAGCGGCGAGATTGCCCACAATGACAGCCGGGCGATGGCAGCAATATGGGCTTCGATGGCCGAGCAGGATTTTCGCGCCCTGCTGCCGCAGCTCTCCCTGCCCTGCCTGATCATCCATGGCGGCGAAAGCCAGCTCTATGCGCCGGAAGTCAGCCTATGGCTGGAACAAACCTTGCCAAACGCGCAACGCCGTTGCCTGGCGCAATCCGGCCATATGCCGCATCTGGAGCAGCCCGATGCATTCAACGCCGCGCTGGCGGAATTTGCCGCCAGTGTTAAGGCTTTGCCCGCAAATGCCTGACCAGCCGGCTTGCCAGCGGCCAGAACAGGATCACAAAGGTGACCACGCCAAGCCCGGCCGAAATCGGGCGCTCAAAAAAGCCGAGCAGATTGCCATCTGACTTGATCAGCGAGGTGACAAAGGTTTCCTCCAGCATGGTGCCCAGCACCACGCCGAGAATCGCCGGCGCCACCGGGAAGCCGTTTTCTTCCATCACATAGGCCAGCAGGCCGAATACCAAGATCACCACAACGCCGAAGATCGAATTGTTGATGGCGAAGGCGCCGACGATGCAGAAGAGCAGAATGACCGGCATGAGGATTTTGCCCGGCACTCGCAGGATGTTGGTGGCCAGCCGGATCGTGGCCCAGCCCAGCGGAATCATGATCAGATTGGCCAGGATAAACACCAGGAAGATGGCGTAGACATTTTCCGGGCTGTTGAGGAACAAAGTCGGCCCCGGATTGAGGCCCTTGAGATACAGCACACCAATGGCGATGGCAGTGATGGAATCACCCGGAATACCAAAAACCAGCGCCGGCACCCAGGCGCCGGCCAGGGCGGAGTTATTGGCGGCGCCGGATTCCACGATGCCCTCAACATGGCCGGTGCCGAATTTCTCCGGTTCCTTGGAGAATTTTTTGCTCACGGCGTAGGACATCCAGGCCGCCATATCAGCCCCGGCGCCGGGCTGGATGCCGACCAGGGTGCCGAGCGCGCTGCCGCGAAACAGCGCGGCGGGATATTTCGCAATCAGGCCCCACATGCCGGTAAACACGCTGCCGAGTTTTTCCACCACGATGCGGGCCGGCGGGTCCATGTTCACCACATAGCGCAGCACTTCGGAAACCGCGAACATGCCCACCATCATCGGGATCACGCTGACGCCGCCCATCAACTCGGTATTGCCGAAAGTGAAGCGTGGATAGCCGCCAGGATTTTCCAGCCCGACACAGGCCACCAGCAGGCCGATCAGCAGCGAGATGCAGGCTTTCAGCGGGGTGCCGGCACCGATGAACACGGCGCAGGACAGGCCCAGCACCACGAGCCAGAAATATTCAAACGACGAAAATTTCAGCGCAATCTCGGCCAGGGCCGGCGCGGCGGTGATCAGCACCGCTGTGCCGAACAAACCACCAATGGCAGAGAAGATCAGGCTGGCGCCAAGCGCCGTCTCGGCCTGGCCCTTCAGTGTCATCTTGTAGGATTCATCCACATAGGCAGCCGAGGCCGGCGTGCCGGGAATACGCAGTAGCGCGCCCGGAATGTCGCCGGAGAAAATCGCCATCGCGGTGGCGGTGACGATGGCGGCAATGGCCGGCACTGGCGGCATGAAGAAAGTGATCGGCACCAGCAAAGCCGTGGCCATGGTCGCGGTGAGGCCCGGGATCGCGCCAACCACCAGGCCAAACACCGCCGAGCACAGAATCACGATCAGCACATAAGGCTCAAACACCAGGCCGAAGGCTAGGCCGGTATTATGCAGCAACGCATCCATGGCCCGGCCCTACCAGATCATGCCCTGCATGATGCCCCAGGGCAGAGGCACGCGCAGCAGCTTGTAAAAAATCGTATGGATCACCAGCGTGGCCACCAGGGCCACCGGCAGGATCAGCAATGGCCTTACCCCAAGGCAGAAAAACAGCACTGATAGAATGATAATGCCGATTGGGATGAAGCCGATGAAGTCAGCACAGAAAATGTAAAACAGCAGGCCGCCGACCACCGCCACCACATTCAGCACATGGCGCGGCGACGCAATCCAGGCGCCGAATGAGATGATCGCTTGACTGCGGCCATCGCGCAGGCCGCGCCAGATCAGCAGGCCGGAGCAAACCAACAGCAGCAAGGCAAGAGTGCCAGGGAAAGCCGAGGGGCCAACATTCTGCCCTGGAATGGCTGGATACTGGCTGACTGAAATTAGCACGGCGATACCGAGAATCGCGAGCAGGCAACCGACCAGGGCATCATGCAGTCTCATCACGCCAACCTTGCTGGAAATCGGAAGATGGGAGAATTGCCGGCGCGGCACCCGATGGCACCGCGCCGGCAATATCTCACTTGGCGATGCCAACCGCCTTCATCACCTCGCCCATATCCTTGTCGGATTTGGCCATGAACTTGGTGAAATCCTCCGGCCCGGCCCAGATTACGCCGAAGCCGCGCTGCGCCATGAAGTCGTTGAACTCCTTGCCGTCATGCACCTTCTTCAGTGCCGCCAGCAGCTTGTCGCTGGCTTCTTTGGGCATGCCCTTGGGGCCGGCAATGCCGCGCCAGGCCGCCATCGTCCAGTCGCTGCCGATGGCACTTTTCAGTGTCGGCACATTGGGATACAGCGCCGAGGGCTTGGCATCCATGATCGCCAGGCTCTTGACCTTGCCGGCATCGATCAGCGCGCGCGCTTCGGGCAGCGAAACCGGGGCCAGTTGCACGCCGCCGGCAATCATGTCCTGCAGGCCTGGCGCAGCACCATTGCTCGGCACCCACGGCACGCTGGCCGGATCAATCTTCTGATCACGCAGCAGGCCGGCAATCGCCAGATGCCAGATGCCGCCCTGGCCAGTGCCGGAAGCTTTCATCTTGCCCGGATTGGCCTTGATTGCCGCCAGCAGCTCATTCACGGTCTTGTAGGGCGCATCGGCCGGCACCTGCACACCGGCAGGATCGGCATTCACCAGCGCAATGGGCGTATAGGAAGTCGGGTTCAACTCGGTCAAACCCTGCCAATGCATCATGGCGATTTCCACCGTGATCATGCCGATGGTGTAGCCATCCGGAGCGGCCTGCGCGATTGCCGAATGGCCCACCACGCCGCTGCCGCCGGTGCGGTTCACCACGTTGATCGGCTGCTTCAGCTCTTTTTCCATCAGGCTGGCAATGATGCGCGCCGTGGCATCGGTGCCGCCGCCCGCGCCCCAGGGCACGATCATGGTGATCGGCCGCTCAGGGAACGCCGCCTGCGCCGCGCCGGCCGCCAACAAGGCGGCACCCGCCGCCAGGGATGTGATGAAAGTTTTGAAGCCACGCATGGGCCTGCCCTCCTGGTTATCGGTTTTTTTACTGCGCTTCCTCTGCGGCGGGGCTTATGGTGCCCCTGCCGTCCACCAAGAACTATCTAGTATATAAGATGGCAGGTCAACAGGATGTGAGGCGGCTTCTGCGCGAAGCGCGTCAAAATCAGTAGCGGCCAAGTGGCAGTAGTTATCAGGTGGTGGGATCGGCATGGCGCGCATCCATCCGCGCCACTGATTGCTCCAGCACCGAGCGATCATTGAGATAGTAGGTCTTGTCCTTGCGCTGGATCAGGCCGCCATCAATCAACTGGCCCAGCACGCGAGCCACGGTTTCGCGTGTGGTGGCGGCGCGGCGGGCAATTTCATGCTGCTTGGGCATGGGATAGATCAGCCAGCCGGTGGGGTTCACCGGATCGCGGCGCGACAGGTTGATCAGTTCACGATGCACACGCTGGATGGCGCCCAGCGTGGCCAGATCCATGATCTTCTCATTGTTGGCGCGGATGATGCGCGCCATGCGCCGCATCACCTCCAGCGCCACCTGTGGCGAGCGCGCCAGCAATGCCTCAAAGGCCTTGGGCGGCATGGCGGCAAGCCGGCAGGGCGTTACCGCCACCACGCTGGCCGAACGGCGCTCGCCATCAATGGCGGCCAATTCGCCGAAATAACCGCCGGCCGGCACCGTGGCATAGGAAATCTCCCGGCCATTGCCGGAATAATTGATCACCTCGACCACGCCCTCGACGACAAAGTAAACGTCGCGGCTATCCGAATTGCGATCCAGAATCTGCTCGCCGGAAGCCAAGCGACGCCATTGGCAGGCACGCTCCATCTCCTCGCGCGCCGCCTGCGAGAGCGATTGCAACAAGGGAATGGTTTCGAGCGTGTCGCGCGCAGGCGCCGCCCCGCGAGCCTTGCCCTCGCCTCGTCCTGCTTCGGCCTTGACCGTCATGGTTTCCTCAGCGCCGTGCTGCCGAGTCAGCCGCCCGCCCCATGGTGGCGAACAGGTTCAGCAGCATCTGCTTGCGGTCGAGATTGACCGATTCCCCACGATCCAGCAAGCGGCCGATGGTTTCCCAATCCTCGGCCCAGCGGTCCGGCGCCTGCCAGGAGGCCAGCCGCGCCGCCAAAGCCGCTTCGCCCTGAAACAATTCCGCCCAGCCGGCGCCGCCGGCGCGGCCAGCCGCCGCCGCCCGCACCAAACGCGCCAGCCACCAGCGGAACAATTCCACCATGACGCGGAAATTCTCCGCCCCGGTGGCGCGCCCCAGCTTGTCACCAAAACTATGCAGCTTGCCGATATCGGGCTTGGGCAGCCCGGCGATCAGATCGAGCCATTCCCGCAGCAGATCAAGCCCGCCCTGGCCACCCAGCGTGACAGCCCGCCCCGGCGAGCCTTCCGCCGCCACCGCCAGCGACTGGCGCTCTGCCTCGCTCAGATCGGGCAGCAGATCGCGCAACGCCGCCTGCATCGCCGTATCGCCCAGCGGCTGCAACGGCAGCCGGCGGCAGCGCGAGCGGATGGTGGGCAACAGGCTGCCCGGTGCGTGGCTCACCAGCAGCAGCACCGCATTCGGCGGCGGCTCTTCCAGGATTTTCAGCAGCGCGTTGGCTGCATTGGTGTTCATGTCGTCGGCGGCATCGACAATGCAGACGCGATAGCCGCCTTCCGCCGCCGTCATGCCAAAACGCTCGATCACGGCGCGCACATCCTGCACCACGATCTCGCCACGCCAGCGGTCATTCTTGTCGTCCCAGCTGCGCTCTACGGTGATCAGGTCGGCATGGCCAAAACTGGCGACACGATGGAATACCGGGTGTTCCTCGGGCAAAGCCAAGCTGGTTGGCTTGGGCGGAGCACCAAACAGGCTCGGCCCGTCATCAGCAGCGCCTGCCATGCCGTTGACCAGCAGGAAGCGGGCAAAGCGAAATGCCAGCGTGGATTTGCCCACACCGCGCGGCCCGGTGATCAGCCAGGCATGTGGTAAACGGCCGGAAGCCCAGGCTTCCAGCAAAACCTGCTCTGCCGCTGCATGCCCCACCAGGGCCGCCGTGTGGCGTGGCCCCCAGGAGGTGAAATCTTCCGCTTCAAAGCCGCTCATGGCGCAAGGTTAAACCGCGCCGCAACCACTGCCCAGAGCGCCGCCGCCACGGCATCCGGCTCAGGGCTGGCATCCACCACATGGCAACGCTGCGGCTCACGCGCCGCGATATCCAGGAATGCCGCGCGCAAAGCCTCGTGAAACGCCAGCCCCATGCGCTCATAGCGGTCCTCGCCGCCGCCGCGGCCACCAGCACGGGCCAGGCCAATCTCAACAGGCAGATCAAGGATCAGGGTGAGATCGGGTTTAAAATCGCCCAGCACCCAGCCATGCAGGCTTTCCACGGCGGCGCGGCCAACCTGGCCGGCATAGCCCTGATAGGCCATGGTGCTATCGGCAAAACGATCAGATACCACCCAGGCGCCACGAGCCAGTGCCGGCTGCACCTGCTTGCGCACATGCTCGGCGCGGGCGGCGTAATGCAGCAGGGTTTCCGTGGCCGGTTCCCAGCGCGCCGTGTCGCCGGTCACCAGCAAGCCACGGATCGCCTCGGCGCCCGGCGTGCCGCCCGGTTCGCGGGTTGCCACAACATCGATGCCGCAGGCAGCCAGTCGGGCGGTCAGCCGCTTGATCTGGGTGGACTTGCCCGCCCCCTCGCCGCCTTCCAGCGTGATGAAGCGGCCAAGCTGGTTGCTCACTGCTTGCCCGCGCCCCAGAGCAGATGGCCCAAAGCCGCCGAGATACGGCCGCCAAAGCCAAGCTGCTGCACCGAGGTGCCGGCCAGCAACGGCACTTCAATCGGCGCGGTTTCCGGCGCTGTGATGGTGAGCGTGGCCAGCGGCGTGCCGGCGATGATCGGAGCCGGGATCGGGTTTTCGTAGCGGATCGTCACTTTCATGCCGGTGCGGTTGCGCCGCGCCATGGTGACCGCCAGATTATCCTTTACCACCAGCGGCACCTTGCCGCGTTCGCCCAGCCACACATCGGCCTCGTCAACCACACTGCCGGCGCTGAACAGCTTGTAGGTATCGTATTCGCGGAAACCGATTTCCATCAGCCGTTCGGATTCACGCGAGCGTTCATTCATGCTTTTGAGGCCGTTCACCACCAGGATCATGCGGCGGTCACCGCGCTTGGCCGAGGCAGTGAGGCCATAGCCGGCAGCTTCGGTATGGCCGGTTTTCAGGCCATCGGCGCCGATATCCTTATAGAGCAGCGGATTGCGATTGCCCTGCTTGATCGGCCGCTTGCTGATCGGATCAATGCCGTAGGTGAAATCCTTCTCGGCATAGAGATGATAATATTGCGGGAATTTGGCAATGATATGCTGCGCCAGCCGCGCCAGATCGCGCGCCGTCATCACATGCTCGGGATCTGGCCAGCCCGAGGCATTGCGGAACACGGAATTGTTCAGCCCGATCTGCTTCGCCTTCTCATTCATCATTTCGGCGAAGCGTTCCTCGCTGCCGGCAATGCCCTCGGCCAGCACGATACAGGCATCGTTGCCCGACTGGATGATGACACCGCGCAGCAAATCCTCCACGCGCACACGATCACCAACATGTACGAACATCTTGGAACCCTGCATGCGCCACGCCTTCTCGGAAACCGGGAAGACATCGTCCATGCGCAGCTTGCCCATCGCCAGCTGCTCAAACACCATATAGGCGGTCATCAGCTTCGACATCGACGATGGCGGCATGCGCTCGTCGCCATTCTTGTCAAAAATCACCGCGCCGCTATCAGCATCAATCAACACCATCTGGCGTGCCAGGGTGTCAATCTGGCCGATCTGCGCCCGGGCCTGCGGCGCCACCAGCAACAGCAGGCCGCAAGCGGCGGCGACAAAACTATTCAACAACGATACGCGCATTGGTCTGTCCGATGGAAAGCATCTGCTGAAGTGCCGCATCGGCATTCGACACCTGGTCGAACGGGCCGAGCCGGACACGGAAGAATTCCTGATTGTTGACGATGCGCGAGGTGATCGCGACACGGCCATAGCCGGATACCGAAGCCGCTGCGCGGCTGGCATTCTCATGCTGGGTGAAGGCGCCGAGCTGCACATAGATGCCCTGGCCGCCCTTGACCGGTGTGATCTGCACCTGCTGCTTGGCAAGATCAGCGGCAGGATTGGCGCGCGGCGTGGCGGCAGACTGGTTCTGCGCCGCCACAATCTGCATCGCGCTAGGCTGGCTGCTATTGCCGGCCGGCACCACCTGGCCCTGAATCTGGCGCGACTGACCCTGGCTGCTGGCCGGCTGCTGGCGCGCCCCCGGCGGCGGCGGCAAGGCCTCGGCTTCCACCGCAGCACGCGGCGATGCCACCGGCTTTTCCTCGTTGCTGGAGCGATTGGCCGCGGCCACCACAGCCTGGGCGTTTTCGCCTGGCGGCGTACCGGCCAGCGGCGCCGGGCCAAGATATTGCACCCGCACCTTGGCGGTGCCCTGGCGGTCATAACCCAGCAATTGCGCCGAACGCCGCGAGAGATCGATAACCCGGCCATTCACATAAGGGCCACGATCATTGATCCGCACCACGATGGAGCGGCCATTATCCAGATTGGTGACCCTCGCCATAGACGGCATCGGCAGCGTGGTATGCGCCGCCGTCACCTCGTTCATATCAAAGATTTCACCATTGGCGGTGGCGCGGCCATGGAATTGCTCGCCATACCACGAGCCGATGCCGGTCTCGTCGTAATTCGGGTCTTCCTTGGGGTAATACCACACGCCGTTGATCTGGTAGGGATTGCCCACTTTGTAGATGCCGGTGCCACGCCCGGCGGGCGCCGAAACCGAAGGCGAAGCCGGTTCAGACCGCACCACCGACTTGGTGGCATGGGTGACAAGCTGGGTTTCAGCACAGCCTGCCAAGCCACAGCCGGCCAGGGCCGCAAGCATGGTTAACCGCAAGCCCCGCTTGGGAGCCGATTTGCCTGGCGTAAACCAAGCTATGGCGCGTTGTTTCATCGGCATGGCTATATATTGTAGCAATCTAGCCGATAAGCCTGAGTCGGGGAAGCCATTCCTGCGCGGAAAACTCTCCGATGGATCAGCTGCCCTCGATGCGATCAGCCAGCATGCTGACGGTCAACGCATAGTGGTGTGCGCAATTGTAGCGCAGCACCGAGCGGTAATTGGCATAGACCAGGAAGCTCGGGCCGTTCGGGCCATCGGGCTGCACCAGGGCGCCGGTCAGATTCACCTTGGGCAATTCGCCGCCATCGCCGCGCCGCACGCCAAGCCGCGCCCATTCTGACAGCGGCAGGTCGCGGGTCATCTGGTCAATGGCGCGGCAGCCCGAGCGGCCCTCGCGGGCCAGTTCCGGCATGCGGGTCTGGAAACCAGCCGGCAGTTTCACATCGCGGCCCCAGGTCTGCGCCGAAGACCAGCTCTGCTTCGCCAAGTAATTGGCGATGGAGGCAAATACGTCGCCTTGATTGCCCCAGATATCGCGCTTGCCGTCGCCATCGAAATCTTCGGCATAGGCCAGATAGCTTGAGGGCATGAATTGCGGCTGCCCCATGGCCCCGGCCCACGAACCCTTCATGCTCGGATAATCGATATAGCCGCGATCCAGCATTTGCAGCGCAGAGAATAACTCATTGCGGAAAAACGCGGCGCGGCGCTGGTCAAAAGCCAGCGTGGCCAGCGAATTGAACAGCGGCACATCGGCCTTCACAGCACCATAGCGCGTCTCAATGCCCCAGATCGCCAGAATGAAGCGCGGCTGCACGCCATAGCGCTGCGCCACTTGGCCCAGCAATTCGCGATGCTGGTCGCGCAGCCGGCGGCCGCGCTCAACATTGGCCGTGGTGATCACACGATCCCGATAGGTGGCAAAATCGATCTTGAATTCAGCCTGGTTGCGATCCCGCTCCAGCACCCGCGCCACCGGCTCCACATTGGCCAGGGCTTCTGTCACCACCGCCGGCTTGATCCCCTTGCCGACCGCTTCCTGGCGCAAATCATCAAGGAATTTCTGGAAAGCCGCACGATCAAAACTGGCTGGCACACGGGCTTCCTGCACCGGGGCGGCGGCCGGGGCCGGCGCTGGCGCTGCCGCAGGTGCCTGGGCAGGTCCCTGGGCAGCAGCCGTCGGGGCCGGGGTAACAACCGGGGCCGGCTGCACAACAGCTTGAGCCGGCGCCGGTGTGCTGGCCGCAGCAGGAGCCGTTGCCGGCTTGGTGGCAGCCCTGGCCTGGCCCGTGCTGGCTTGGCCTGGGCTGGCCACAGGCGCAGCACCACCGGCAGCGGCGGCGGCAGCTTCGTTGCGGGCAGCGATACGATCAGAGCGGCTTTCGGCACAGGCTATCAGGCCACCAAAAACCAGGCTGGCAACCAGCAGGCGTGATGCCGAGCGCATCAGATTACGCCGACGGCTCTGCCATTCGCTCTTACCAGCCTCACAACCCGCCATTGCTCCACTCCATGTACAAATCGCCATTAACCATCACTACTAGAACAAGCCTGCAACTGCAATAGCTTAGCGTTGCGGAAGGATGCTGCGTGTATGCCCTAGCAGACGGTACAATGCCAGACCTAGCCATTCGCGTGTGGCAAGATTAAGGCTGCGCAAACCGAGCAACGGATCAAAATCCAGCCAGGGTTCCGCCACCCCCATCGTGGCGTAATCCACCGGATAGGGCAACACCGGCCAGTCCACGGCCTGAAAACAGGCGACAGCACGCGGCATATGCACCGCCGATGTAATCAGCAGCCAGGTTTCGCCTGGCCTGGGCTGCACCAATGCCTGGCTGAATGCGGCATTTTCCCTGGTATTCCGGGCCTGGCGCTCAAAAATCACGCGCCCTGTTTCCAGCCCGGTCCAGGCCAGTGCCTGCTCTGCAACCTGATCCTCGGCCACCCCGCCGGCCTGAGCTGGTATGCCGGCCCCGGTATAAACCAGTCTGGCTGTCGGGTAGCGCCGCGCTAGATCGGCAAAAGCCAGCAGCCGCTCGGCGCTTTCATTCAGCTGCGGCTGGTTGCGCGCCCCGCTCAGGGCCGGTCGCTCGGCACCGCTCAGCACAATGATGCCATCCAGCCAGGCGGGCAAAACTGCTGGCGGCAGCATGTCCTCCAGCGGCCGCACCGCCCAATAGGCCGGCGGCAGCACTGAAACCAGCAGCAGCAGGCCAACCAGGCTGGCCAGCAGCGGCTTTGCCAGCCGGCGGCTGCGCTGCCACAGGCACCCGATCGCCGCTACAGGCAGCAGCGTCAGCAGCAAGGCTGCGGGATTGAGCAAGGGCCAGAGCAGTTTGGTGAGGATGGCTGACATGATCTCGCACACGGATCGAGCGGCCGACGGAAAAGTCCGTGGCGGCAAACGGGGCGGAATGCTAACCTTTGCTTAACCTTTGCCGCAACCGCGAGATTGCCATGTCGCTCACGCCCATCTCTGCCGCCGTTGGCCTTGCCGTCGTCGCCTCCACTGGCATGCTTGGCTTCAGCGCCGCAACTGATCCATCAGCCGGGCAGCAAACCCAGCGCAGTGTGATCGTAAGGGTGGCGAGCATTGATCCCAGCTTCCAGGCCACAGCATTGCCGGGCCAGCATGTGGCCGTGGTGCCGGCTGCATTGCCGCCGCCCCGCCGGGCCACAAACAACGCAGCCGAACCGACGCAGCCATCCAAGGCACGCCCTCAGCCCGTGGTGCAGCAGCCCGTGGTGCAACAGCCCGGCAGCTATGCTTCCGGCTTGCAACCGGTAGCCGTGCCGGCAGGCTTGCGCTGGCCGGCGCCACCGCCATCGCAGCCCTCGGCCATGCCGCAGCCGGTTTCGGCCCCGGCGCAATCACCACAACGGCTGAACATGCCGATGCCAGTGCCGATGGCGCAACCTTTGCCGCTGGCACAGCCGGCGCCGATGGCCGTACCGGCCAACACGCCCGCCCCCTTGGCGATGCCGGCGAGCCAGGTGCATGGCTTTGATGGTATTGTCGCCAGTGAGCGCGCCCTATTGCGCCGCACTGCCAGTACCGCGCTTTATGAAGCGCATATTGCCTCTACCGCCACCGCCGCCGAGGCAGAAACCTTGTGGGCGGACCTGGCCGCCCGGCTGGGCAGCCGGCTGGCCGGCGCCAGCATGCATCTGAAACTTATTGACGTGCCGCAGCATGGCCGCTTTGTGCGTTTGCTGGCGGGCGATTTCAGCGATGCCGGCAGCACGGCGGATTTCTGCCGCGCCGTGATTGCGCTGGGCCGCGACTGCCGCATCATGCGCAAGCTGGAAACTGCCGGCTGAGATTATGCTCGCTGCCTTCAGACTGACCGTACTATGCGGATTGTTGCTGCTGGTTGCTGCCCCGGCGCCGGCACAGAATGCCCCCGGCGCTGGGCCTGGCGGGCCGGCCGGTGCCGCTGGCGGGGTTAACGCACGCAATCGCTATTGTTTCAACGAAAAGGAAGCCGAGGCGGAATCCGAAGTGCGGGCCGGCATGCTGCTGCGCGAAGTCCTGCGCCGCTGCGCGCGCTATGATCCGGTTGGCGGCCAGCCGGCCCTGGATAGCTGGTACAAGTTTGACCGCGAAAACGGCGAGCAATTGCGCACCGCCGTGGCGATGCGCAGCGGCGCCCTGAAACGCATCTATCCCAACCGCACCGCCCAGGAGCAGTGGGATAATGACGCCTCCATCGCCACCCGCGCCGCACCGGAAGTGGATGCCGGCGTATGCAAGGCCGCCTATGATGTGGTGGAAAAGATCAAGGCCGAAGCATGGCAGGGCTTCAAATACTACGCCAAGCTGCAACAGAAGCTGCTGGTGACGGATATCCCGCTCTGCCGCTAAGCCGCTGCACGTGCTTCGGCGCAGCAATCACGGTTGCTTGTGGCAGCAACATCAGTAAAAACACAGTATCTCAGGTTTGCGAGAGCAAGGCATGCCGCGCATATTGCTGGTTGAAGATCATGAAGGCACCGCCGCAACGCTCACCGCGATGCTGAATGCGCTGGGCTTCGGCAAGGTGCAGCGCGCCCGCGACACCGAAAGCGCCATTGCCGCCTTGAAAGATGGCGCTTTCGACCTGCTGCTCTGCGACTATCAGCTTGGCATTGTCAGCGGCCTGACGCTGGTAAAACTGATCCGCCGCATCGGTGGCATCGGCAATCCGATGTTGCCGATTGTGATGGTGACCGCCCATGCCGAAGGCGGGCTGGTGCAGGAAGCCCTTGGTGCCGGGGTGGATGATTTCCTGGTCAAGCCGGTGCAGCCCGAAACGCTGCTACGCTGCCTAAATTCTGTGCTGAACAAACCACGCGGCTTCGTCAAAAACAAAGATTATGCCGGCCCCGACCGGCGGCGGCGAAAAATGCTGGATAATCCTGGCCGGCGAGAGGAAGATCAGAAGCCGGGCCGCCCGCGCGGCCACAATCCCTGGATCACACCGCCCAAAACCTGAGGGCGCCAGACCTGAGGTTTCCGATGCGACGAACCATCCGCGCCCTGCTGATTGCCATTCTGGCTTGGCTTGGCGGCGGGTGGTCTGGCCCGGCCCTGGCCGCCTGCCTCGGTGCTGTGGCGCAGAATGCCATGCCGCGCCTGCTGCCGGTCGCCTACCGGCCACAGCAGCCGCCTGCCCCCCTGCCGATGCAGGCCCAAGCCCTGCGCGGCACGCCGCCGGCCGGGCAATTGCGCATCAGTTTTGTCGGCCATGCCACGTTTCTGATCGAAACCCCGGGCGGCGCCAGCGCGGCAACCGATTACAATGATTATCTGCGGCCGGACATGGTGCCGGATATCGCCACTATGAATCATGCCCACACCACGCATTTCACCGACCGCCCAGATCCCGGCATTCGCCATGTGCTGCGCGGCTGGCCGTTTGAGGGCAAGCCGGCGCGGCATAACCTGGGCTTCAAGGATCTGCGGGTGCGCAATGTGCCCACCAATATCCGCAACTGGGGCGGCGGCACTGAATATGATGGCAATTCGATCTTCATCTTCGACGCCGCTGAAATTTGCGTGGCGCATCTTGGCCATCTGCATCACCGGCTGGAGCCCGGCCATCTGGCCGATATGGGCCGCATCGACGTGGTGCTGGTGCCGGTGGATGGCGGCTACACGCTGAACCAGATCGAAATGGTGGAAGTGATCCGCCAGCTCAAGGCGCCGCTGGTGATCCCTATGCATTATTTCGGCGAGCATACGCTGGAGCGGTTTCTCAGCCTGCTGCGGGATAGCCACGCGGTGGTGCTGAGCGATACCAGCAGCCTGTTGGTGGGGCGCCAAACCCTGCCGGCCAAACCAACCGTGATGATCCTGCCCGGTCCGCATTGAATTCAGATGCCGGCGTTCAGATACCGGGGTTCAGATACCAGGCGGTGTCTCGGCCACGCGCACGCAGTTGCGGCCCTCTTCCTTGGCCTGAAACAGGGCGTCGTCGGCGCGGGTGAGCAGATGATCCAGCGTCTCGCCCGGCGCCAGCGAGGCTACACCGACGCAGACACTGGCCGCCACCACATTGCCGGCGACATTGAATTCAGCCTGCTCCACCACGGTGCGGATGGTTTCAGCAATACGCTGAGCATTGGCAATATCGCAGTTGCGGAGCACCACCAGGAATTCGTCGCCGCCCCAGCGGCAAATGATATCGGATGAGCGCAGCGCGGCGCGGATTGCATCAGCCACGCCGCGCAGCACACGATCACCGGCGATATGGCCAAAGCCATCATTGATCAGCTTGAAGCGATCAATGTCCACCATCAGCATGGCCAATGACTGCCTATGCCGCTGTGTATCACGCATCGCCTGCTGCATCAGCATTTCATAGGCATGGCGGCTGGCCAGGCCGGTAAGCTGGTCGGTAGTGGCCATTTCTTCCAGCCGGCCCTGGAAACGATTGATCACCTGGCGTGAGCCAAACAGCACCAGCAAGGTGATGACAAAGCTGATCAGCAGGTTCCAATACAGCGTGCGGGTGATGCCGGCCAGCGCTTCTTCGTCGGATTTTTCAACAAACAGATACCAGTGCAATTCGTTGATATAGCGCACATTGAGCAGCCGGGCTTCGCCCTTGTAGGTATACTGGAACGACTTGGTCTCGGTTTTCGACAAATCCGGCAGCACCTTGGCCAGATCGCCGCGCGCCGCCACTTCGGTTTCAGTCACGTCGCCGCCCTGGCCCACCATGACCAGCTTGCCGCGTTCATCAACAAAATACACCGTGCGGTCAAAACGCTGCTGGTAATCGTCGATCTTGCTGCGCACCGCATTCACGGTCAGGCCGATACCGGTGGCACCGATGAAATTGCCGCTGTAATCCTTCACCCGGTAATTGATGAAGATGGTCAGCGCATCGGAATTGGCCATGTCGGGATCAACATTGATCTCGTAATCATTGGCCATATCGCGCACGCGGTAATACCACACATCGCGCTCTTCATCCGGCCGCACCCGCTTCAGCAGGCCCTCGGCATGATAGTAGTTGCTGCTCAGATCAGAGACGAAGAAGCTGGTGAATGCGTTGTAGCGGTCCTTGATCTCGGCCAGATACTGCGTGATCTGCCGCTCGTCCTGCTCGCCATCCAGCACCCAGTCGCGCACGAAGGTGTCGGCTGCCATCAGCGACGAAATGATGATCGGGCGCACCAGATCGTTCTGGATTTCGGAATAGATATTGTCCGAGGTCAGCGGCAATTCGGTGTCGCTGATGGCGCTGCGCAGGCTTTGGCGCGATACCCAATAGCTCGCGATACTGGTGGCCAGAAAACCCACCAGTAACAGCGCGCTGACCGCCAGTACTAAAACCCGCTTGGAATACACCGTTTTCACCAAAAACCCCCGCCTCGCCCCTTAATTTAGCACCCGCAAAAGCCCGGCGAAAGGGTAGCAGTCGCAAAGATACACACACTGAAATGGCATCAGGAATGGTTGACCGGGGGCCAGGGCGGCGCTATTGCCTTGCCGCCTGCGCAAATCCGCGCCGGATGGGTGGCCGAGTGGTTTAAGGCAGCGGTCTTGAAAACCGCCGTACTCGCAAGGGTACCGTGAGTTCGAATCTCACCCCATCCGCCATATATTTAATAAATACAAGAACTTATATAGAAGAAGCTGATTTACCCAACTTTTAAACCGGCTTTATTGCCACAGCTAAACGCCTTCAGAGAATGCCTGCTACATCGGTGCGCGAGAAATCCGCCCCCACATACAGCAAGCTACAGCCGTGCTCTCTCGCGACTTCATAGGCAAAACAATCGCCGAAATTCAGCGCCGCCTGATGTTCCCCCTGCCCCAGCTTTCGCAGGCCTGCACGATGCGTAGCGCCGATGCCCATGTCATACCAACCGGTGGCAAGAATTGGAGCTTATTACCCATGATGCGGATGCCCATCGGGTAGCATTCACCTTCAATGGCTGGTTCCATTGCGGGTAGCCCGGTCTGTATTGCTGCCCTCGGCCACTGCCGTATGATCCGCGCAGCCTTTTGCCGTAACAGCCATCATTTGCCAGGAATTCATCATGCAACAACCACTGCCCGCCGCGCCTGGCATGCCCGAGGATGAGGTGGAAACACCGGCGCTGCTGATCGACCTGGATGCGTTTGAACATAATCTCGACACCATGGCGGCGGCGGTGCAGGCCGGCGGCATCAAGCTGCGCGCCCATGCCAAGACGCATAAATCGCCGGTGATTGCGCATTTGCAGATGGCCCGTGGCGCCGTGGGGCAATGTGTGCAGAAGGTGTCCGAGGCGGAGATTCTCGCCTGGGGCGGCGTGCCTGATATCCTGGTCAGCAACCAGATTGTGGGGGCCGGCAAACTGGCGCGCTTCGCCGCACTGGCGCGCATCGCCCGCATGGCGATCTGTGTTGACCATCCGGCCCAGGTGGCGGCGCTGGAGCAGGCCGCAAGTGCTGCCGGGCAACGGCTGACCGTATTGGTGGAAATCGACGTGGGCATGGGCCGCTGCGGCGTGCCGGCAGGGCCGGAGGCCGTGGCATTGTGCCAGCGCATCGCCGCCTCGCCCGATCTGCGCTTTGGCGGATTGCAAGCCTATAACGGCCGCGCCCAGCATCTGCGCAGCCATGCCGAGCGCCGGACGGCCATCAGCATGGCTGCGGAAACCACTGCGCGCTGCATCCAGGACCTGCGCCGCCATGGCCTGGCCTGCGCCATTGTTGGCGGCGGCGGCACCGGCACCTATCCGTTCGAGATCGCTTCCGGCGTCTATACCGAATTGCAGGCCGGCAGCTATTGTTTCATGGATGCGGATTACAGCCGCAATCTGGATGCCGATGGTGCCACCACCTCACCCTTCCGCCAGGCTCTATTTGTGCTGGCCACAGTGATGAGCCGTCCCGGCCCCGGCATTGCGGTGGTTGATGCCGGGCATAAGGCCTATGCCGTGGATAGTGGCCTGCCGCTGGTGTGGCAACGACCGGATATCCAGGTCAGCGGCGCCTCAGACGAACATGGCAAGCTGGTTTTCGGCAGCGAAACCAGCCCGCCGGCCCTGGGCGAAAAACTGCGCCTGGTGCCTGGGCATTGCGACCCGACCGTGGACCGCTACGATTGGTATGTCGGGATCCGCAAGGGCCGCGTCGAATGCCTGTGGCCGGTGGCGGCGCGTGGCGCCGCCACTTGAAGCCACGCGGCTCGATCAATCAATTGCCTGATTTTTGCCGCTCGCCAGAACTATCTCTAAACATTCATCCTGTTGAAGATGAAGTTGGGCAGATGTTGAATCACAAGCATGATCAAGCGCCACTTTCCGGGGGCATAGACAACCGGTTTTCCGGCATGAATGCCCGCAACAATCTGCGTTGCCACGGCCTCCACCGGCGCCAATTTCGCTCCCGTGCCCTTGAGATGCGCGGTCATCGGGGTATCGGTTGGGCCGGGCTTGATCAGCACCACTTTTACAGCAGTTGCGGCGAAACGGTGATGCAAGCCTTGCGCATAGCGGCTGACCAGCCCTTTGGCCGCACCATAGACATAATTTGATTTGCGCCCCCGATCACCCGCCACCGATCCGATCAGCGCAATCGTGCCCCGATTGGCGCGGCCCATCCATTTTGCAAAGGCCTCGGCATAAAGCACAGGTGACAGGGCGTTGATTTCAAGCGCGTCGTGGCAGGCTTGCAGGTTATCCTGGCACGCCGCCTGATCCGGCAGTGAGCCATGCGCGATCAGCACAATATCCACATCCACGTTGCCTGACTGAACGATAGCCTGCACCGTGGTATTTATCGCTGCCGAGTCCAGAAACGCGGCCTGAATGATGCGAATATTTGAGGCAGGGCTGCGCACCCGCAGGTCTGTTGCCACCCGCTCAAGGCGCTGCACATCACGGCCAACCAGGGTCAGATCGGCCGGCTGATCTTGCAGCCATATTCTGGCGCAATGTTCGGCGATGGCTGAAGTGGCGCCAATAATGACAATTCTTTTCATTCAAATGCCCATCAAACGGCGCGAAAGACCCGAGCTGATCCCAGGGTCGCGGTATGTCATGAATTCTGCCAATCGTGGATAGCCGGCCTCAAACAACTCTCTTGGCATTCGCGCATCCTTGGCCAGATAGATACGGCCTTTTGCTTCGCGCACGATGGCATCAAGCTGTTCAAAAAGCTTGTGCGTGCGTGTGCCTTGATTTGGAAAATCCAGCGCCAGGGTCACGCCAGGCTGCGCAAAGCTCAGCATGCCCCGTGGCTGGCGATTACCAAATGTCTTCAAAACGGCGAGGAAAGAGCCTTCGCCAGAGCGGGCGATTGTTTTCAGCATGGCCTTAACCGCGTCCCGGCCAACCTCACGCGGCACCACGCTCTGATATTGGTAGAAGCCCTTCGGGCCGTAAAGCCGGTTCCATTCAAGCAGATTGTCCAGGGGATGGAAAAATGGCTCGTAATGCACAATTGCCCTGCCAGAGCGCCACTTCTTGAGGTGGTAGTAGGCTAGGTTCAATACAGGCAGCGACAGCCGATTGACCAAAGAAACCGGCGGGGCAAAGGGCATGGTGAAGCTGCGCCCGCTATGCTCGGGTCGCGGTCCAGCAGCGGTGGAATTGGCGCGCATGAACAAGCCGCGCTGGCTGCCTTCCGAGCTGCAATCGATCCACGCCACTGTATGTTCCCAGCCGGCTTCGGAAGCATCGGCCAGATGGAAGAATTCGTCCAGATTGGCATAAGGAAGCGTCTCGCTATCCAGCCAAGGCCCGGCAACCTGACGCAACTGGATTTCGGCTAACGTGATCACGCCGGTTAGGCCCACTCCGCCAATAGTGGCCGCAAACCAATCCGGCCGCAGCTGCGGCCCGCATTCAATCACCTCGCCATTGCTGCGCAGCAAAGTCAGGTGCCGGACATGATCGCCGAACGTCCCCATGGCATGATGGTTCTTGCCATGCACATCATTGGCAATGGCGCCGCCGACAGTCACCAATTGGGTACCCGGCGTCACCGGCAGCATCCAGCCGCGCGGAATCACCAGTCGCTGGATATCGCGCAACAATATCCCGGCCTCGCAGAGCAGACGGCCGGTTTGGTCATCGAAGGCGATAAAATGGTCAAGCCCGGTGGTGAGCCAGAGCGTGCCTTCGGGATTGAGGCACACATCGCCATAGCTGCGCCCCATGCCATGGGCCAAGCCGGGAAGCGGGCTGTTGCAAACCAGTTCGCAGACCCTGCCCGGATCATTGAGGGCGACAACCCGATGCGGTTGAGCGCTGAGGCGTCCCCAGGAAGCAACATTCCTCATACGTCCTCCGCACGGAACTGGTGGGGCTTGTCGGGAGCATATCTAACAAGCAGACCAGCCTGGATGCCCGCAATGGCCGGGACCAGGATTTTGCAGGCGCCGACATATGCTGCAATCATGATTAATGCGAAAATGGCAAGAATTACCGCTAGCTTTGTCAGGGCAAACATTCAATCGTATCGCCGGGGTTTAGAGGGATGCAGGATACCATAATTAACCGCTCGGCTTTAGCCCAAATGCTGGGCTTGCTCAGGTTGATGCGGCCCAAGCATTGGGTCAAGAACAGCTTTGTGCTGGCCCCCCTGGTTTTTACCGGCGCATTCCTGAAGGCCGATGCCGTTGGCCATGCCGTGCTGGCGATGCTGCTATTCTGCGTCGCCTCGTCTGCCACCTATATCGTCAACGACATGCATGATGTTGAGCATGATCGTCGCCATCCCCTGAAATCCAAAACCCGCCCGCTGGCTGCCCGGATGGTCTCGGTACCCGCCGCGCTGATCCTGCTCGCCGGCCTCTATAGCATCCTGATATGGGGCTGGTTCGTGACCCCAAAGGTGGGGCTGGTGATCGCCGCCTATCTGGTGTTGAACTTGGCCTACATGTTTGTGCTCAAACACCAGCCGGTGGTCGATATCTTCAGCATCGCCATCGGTTTTGTATTACGGGTTTATGCTGGCGCCATGGCGCTGGATGTGCCTGTATCATCCTGGATGTTCATCACCACGCTGTGCTTGGCGCTGTATCTGGCCGCCGTCAAACGGCGGCAGGAATTGAGCCAGAACGGCACCGAGGGCCGCAAGGTGCTGGAAAAATACTCTGTCTCACTGGTGGATCGTTATGCCGAAATGTCAGCCACCGGGGCGCTGGTGTTTTACAGCATGTTCGTAATGTCAACCAAACCTGAATTGGTGTTCACGGTGCCCCTGGTTCTGTTTGGTTTGTTTCGCTACTGGTTTGTTGTGGAAGCCCATGATGGCGGCGAGTCGCCTACCGATGCGTTGCTGGCTGACTGGCCGTTGCTGCTCACGGTGTTGTTGTGGGTGGCAGTCTGCGTCTGGGCCTTATGGCCGGTGCCGGCATGAGCCTGGATTACGCTGTTGCAGGCAACATGCACGCAGAATCAATAAATTGGCGGCAGATGGATGGATGAAGCATGTCAACTCCGCTGGTAAATCATCGTGCAGCCTTAGCCTGGGATGATCTACGCCTGATCCTGGCCATTGCCGAACAGGGTTCATTGTCGCGTGCCGCTGCGGCGCTGGGCCTCAGCCATCCGACATTGTCGCGCCGGCTGCGTGACATGGAAAGCCGGCTTGGCTGTCGGCTGGTGGAGCGCGGCCCGCAATCCTGCCAGCTGACCCAAGCCGGCGTTGAGATGCGTGCTCTGGCAGCACGTATCGCGGTTGATATCGCGACGCTGGAGCGCAGCCTGATTGGCCGCGACAACGACAATGCCGGCACCGTGCGCATCACGGCGCCAGATGCGGTATCGGATTATATCCTGTCTGGCATTCTGGCCCGCATGAGCCATGATCTGCCCGATATCACGCTTGAACTGGTGGTGAGCAATCAGCCGCTCTCGCTGGCGCAACGCGCCGCCGATATTGCCGTGCGGGTTACCGACAAGCCAGACCCGACGCTGATCGGCCGCAAGGTGGCCACGGTCGGAATGGCCGCTTATGGCGCACACCACATCGCCAATGATGCGGCAACAAGTGCAACTGCGCCCTGGATCGGTTTTGACGCCGGTCTGGCCTGTTCCGGGCCAGGCCAATGGGTAGAGCGGGAAATCCCGCCCCACCGCATTCGCTTCCGGGCCAACACCTTGCCGGCTGCGGCCAAGGCGGTATCCCAGGGCGCCGGCATCGGTTTGCTGCCCTGCTTTATTGGCGAAACCCTGACCAATGTGGCTCGGCTCAGCGAACCGGTGGCCGAATTGGAAACCGGCCTCTGGTTGCTGACCCATCGCGCCATGGCCAGCCTGCCCCGCATTCGCACCGTGCGGGCGGCCCTGGCGCGCGAATTGACCGCTCGAAACGCCGTGATTGCCGGGCGGGTCGCGGTCAGGCCGTCATAAGCCCGGACAGATGGGAAGCCTGCCGCTTCAGATAAAGGCGGAAATGCTGGTCATAATCCGGCACCACCCCATCGCGCACACTGGCGCGTTGCTGCAAGGCCTGCCGATAGGCCAGCACTTGCTCACAGCCGGTGCAAATACCGAAATCCGCGATGGTGTCGAATGTATCAAACAGCCGAAATAGTGGCGCGAAGGCTGCGTCAACAAGTTGGAAATTATTGCTGCTGAAAAACTGCGAGGCAGGATTCAGATGTTGCTCCAGCCGGTTCATCTTGTGCTTCAGATCAGCCACTTTCTGTATGAAACCCTGCTCGTCACGGGCGGTATAGAGCATATGCACATCGGCGATGGCGGCAGAGGCAAACTCGATCCAGCCGCGATGCTGGGCGCGTTCAAAAGCCGCGCGCGGATGCAGCGGATGCGGCAACACCTCTTCGATATATTCGCAGATCACGCTGGTCTCAAAAATGGCGCCTTCCGCGCTGCGTAACACCGGCACCTTGCCAAGCGGCGATACAAGCATGAACCAGGCCGGTTTGTCGGCCAGATCGATATAGGTCCGCTTGAACGAAACCTGCTTCTCCAGCAACTGGATGCCGGCGCGCTGCGTGAACGGACACAGGATATTGCTGATCAACTCAAGGCTGTTCATGGATTAAATCCCTCTAATGTAATCAAGACGGCGCAATATCCTGAATTAATCGCCTATCGAGCTATCGAAGCTTTTTGCAGCCCATTGTTTGGAAATATGCAGCTAGGCCTGCCAGGCCATGCTGGCTTGACATCGCGGTGCCCCTGCACTCTTATCGTTGCACAATCGTTTTTGGCCTGCATGCAGGCCACCGTGCCGAGCTGCATCATGATGGGCTTCAAGGCGTGGTAGCCCTGATGGGATACCCAAAAACCGGTTGTCGGACGCATGCTGGCGCAAGGTCGGCATTGCTGCCGCGAGATAATAGCCGATAACAGGAGTTTCTGATGGCTAACGGTACCGTGAAGTGGTTCAACAGCACCAAGGGCTATGGCTTCATCCAGCCGAGTGATGGCGGCAAGGATGTGTTTGTGCATATCTCTGCCCTGGAGAGCGCTGGCCTCACCACCCTCAATGATGGCCAGGCGGTGAGCTTTGAGCTGGCCACCCAGCGTGGCAAAACCTCGGCCGTCAACCTCAAGCTCGGCTGATCGTTCCAACCGGCTTTCAACAAACGGCGGTCGTCAAGGCCGCCGTTTTTTTATCAAGCGCATTTTTTGTTAAAGCGTGGTGAGAATGGCGGCGCCGAGCTGGCGCTCGCACTGCCCAGCCGTAGCGCCTTCAAAACGTGCCAGGGCGTTGTCCAGGGCCTGCTCCAGCGCCAGGGCTGCCGGCTGTTGGCCCAGTTGCCGCAGCAGCCGCCCACCGGCATGGATCAGCGCCGCAAGGTCGCCGCGCTCTGCGGCAATCACCGGCGGCCGCCACACATCCGGCGCCAAAGCCCGCCAACCGCCGCGCGCAAAAAATCCGGCGGCATCGGCACCGAGCAGGATGGCATCGCTGCGGTCCAGGGCTTCGGCCGCACTGCCATCGCGCCAATGGCGCCAGCGGAAGCCAAAGCCATAGCGCCGGCCCGCCGCCTCAAGCAGTTCCTGGGTTAGTGGCAGCGCCGCATCGGTCCTGGCCGATGCCGTCTCGCCATCCTGGATCAGTGCAACGGTGTAGGTGACAGAGTTGAATGCCATACCGCATAGGTGCGCAACCCGGAATGGAAAGTCAACTGACTACAAGCTATCTATCCAGGTCAGAGGCCAAAAACCTCACGGGGCTCGGCCACACCGCGCAGGCTATGGTGGCCCAACGAGCGCAGGCCACCGCCAGCGCAGGCAGCAAAGCTCCCCGAGGCAAGCAGCGCCCGGTCGAGCATTGAACACAAATTCTCGATTCGCGCCGCCTCGTTCACCGCCGGCCCGATCAGGGTGAAATCAAGCCGATCAGCGGTGCCGACATTGCCATACATCAGCGTGCCGAGATGCAGCGCAATATCCAGTTGCAATACCGGCGCGCCGGCAGCCGCACGTTCGGCATTCAGTTTTGCCACCGCAGCCAGCGCAGCTTCGGCGGCACTCAGCGCGGCACGGCAATAGGGCGCCGGATCGGCCTCATCCTCAATCTGAAAGCTGGCCAGCAGGCCATCGCCGAGAAATTTCAGCACCTGGCCGCCCCGTTCCGCCACGGCAGGGCCAAGGCAGTCAAAATAGGCATTCAATGTCGCCACCAATGGCTCGATCTCCAGCCGGTCGGCCAAGGCCGTGAAGCCGCGCAGATCAGCGTAGAGAATCGCTGCCGCAACGCGCTGCGCCTTACCACGACGGATTTCGCCCGACAGCACATGCTGCGCCGCATCGCCGCCAAGATAGGCCGCCATCACATTGCGTGTGGTATCCACCATGGTGGTGGCCTTCACCGCCAGGGCAAGCTGCGGCAGCAAAGCATCAAGACGGGCCAGATCGGCGGCAGGAAAACCATCCGGGGCGTCGGTGCAGAAAGAGCATGCCATGCCGATTTCGGCCATTTTGCCGGCCACCGGCAAATGCTCCATCTCCCAGCCGAAGCCGAAGGCGCGCGCCAGCCACTCAGTGTAGCCCAGCCCGGCAAATTCATGCAGCACCGGGAAATCCAGCACTGCCCCGGCCCCGGCCAGACGACGGCGCAATTGCGGAATATCCGCAACCAGCATGTGGCGAAACGGGCTGGCGAACCAGCCTGGCGCATCTTCCTCGCGGTCGCGGTGCGGCATTTCCTCGCCCACCAGGGCGCTATCGCCGCATTTCCAGGTCAGGCTGCGCGCCCGCACGAGCGGATGCAAAGCCGCCAGGGCAATATGGCCGCGCACCAGGGCCATGCCCTCATGGCGCAGCCGGCGGCAAAAGCCCTCCAGCAATGCCGCCACCGAGAAGCCCTGCAAACCGGCATGCAGCAGCCAGTTCTCCAGTGGCGCGTTGTCAAGCTCAGCATCATTCATGGCAACAGACTACCACGAAGCCGGGCCAGGAATCCTGTGCTGCCGATTACAATAAATCTGTTTCAGCGCTGGCTATGGTGCGCCTTGATGCCGGCCTCGCGAATCTGGCTCAGCGAGGCCCGCGGCGTCAGCGCTTCGGGATCAACCCGCACTTCTATGATTGCCGGCAGGCCGGATTGCCGCGCCCGTTCAAAGGCGGCCGGGAAATCCTCGGTGCGCTCCACCGTCTCACCATGGCCGCCATAGGCACGGGCAATGGCGGCATAATCCGGATTGAACAAATCCGTGCCGCTGACCCGTGCGGGATATTCCCGCTCCTGATGCATGCGGATCGTGCCATACATGCCATTATTCACCACCACGGCAATGATATTGGCACCATGCTGGCGCGCCGTGGCAAATTCCTGCAACGTCATCTGGATGCAGCCATCGCCGGCAAAGGCCACTACCAGCCGCTCGGGCCGCGCCAGCTTGGCCGCCACCGCCGCCGGCAAGCCATAGCCCATTGAGCCGGAAGTCGGCGCCAGCTGGCCGCCATGGCGGCGATAGCGGTGAAACCGGTGCACCCAGGTGGCATAGTTGCCGGCGCCGTTGGTAACAATGGTGTCATTCGGTGTATTGGCGGCCAGCCAGCGCACAATCTCTGCCATCTGCACCATGCCTGGCGATTGGGTCGGCTGTTGCCAAGCCTCATATTCTGCACGCGCGGCGCGGGTGGCATCGCGCCAGCGGCTGCCATCGATGGCGCCCATTGCCCGGGCCGCAGCAATGAAGCCGCGCGACGTGGCATTGATCGCCAGATCGGGCTGATACACCCGGTTCAGTTCCTCGATGCCGGCATGGATATGCACCATCGGCTGGCCCGGCTGCGGCACGCCGAACAAGGTATAGCCGCCGGTGGTCATCTCGCCCAGGCGGGCGCCGAGCACAATCAGCAGGTCGGATTGTCGCACTCGTTCGGCCAGTTTCGGATTCGGGCCGATGCCGATTTCACCGACATAATTCGGCCAATCGTTGTCGATGTAGTCCTGGCGCCGGAACACTGCCGCCACCGGCAGATCGGCAGCCTCGGCAAAGGCCTGGGTCTCGATGCGCAATGCTTCGTTCCAACCGCCGCCGCCAACAATCAGCAATGGCCGCTCGGCGGCTTGCAGCATCTGCTTGAAACGCTGCATTTCGGCCGGGCCGGGATGTGCCTCGGGCACCTGCACCGGCAACGCATCGGGCGTTTCGGCCAGTTCTGTCAGCATATCCTCGGGCAAAGCCAGCACCACTGGGCCACGCCGGCCGGATTGCGCCACCGAGAAGGCACGGCTGATATATTCCGGAATCCGGGCCGCATCATCAATCTGCGCCACCCATTTCGCCATCTGGCCGAACATGCGGCGATAATCGATTTCCTGAAACGCCTCGCGCTCGATCATGTCGCGCCCCACCTGGCCGATCAGCAGCAGCATCGGGGTGGAATCCTGGAAGGCGACATGCACACCAGCCGAGGCATTGGTGGCACCGGGACCGCGCGTCACCATGCAAACGCCAACCTTGCCGGTCAGTTTGGCATAGGCATCGGCCATCATCGCCGCGCCGCCTTCCTGGCGGCAGATCACATAGCGCATGGCATTGGCGTGATCATGCATCGCATCAAGCACGGCGAGATAACTTTCGCCCGGCACGCCAAAGGCGGTATCAACGCCCTGAATGCGCAGTTGCTCAACCAGAATCTGACCACCAGTACGCTTGCCCATGCCTCATCGCTCCCCAGAAAAACCGAGGCAACAGATTAGGCAGGCCGCGCCCTGGACTCAAGCCATGGCGCTGGATTATGCGGCCTCAACTTCGCGACCATCCCCGACCCGGAAGAAGCCGACCAGTTCAGCCAGTTCATTGGCTTGCGAGGCCAGTGATTGCGCTGCCGCCGTGGTTTCTTCCACCAAGGCGGAATTGCGCTGGGTCATTTCGTCCATGCTGGCCACGGCAGTGTTGATCTGGTCCAGTCCGGTAGCCTGCTCAACCGAAGCCGCGGCAATCTCGGCCACGATATCGGTCACCTTTTTCACGGCGGCAACAATATCGGTCAGGCTGGCGCCGGTCTGGTTCACCAGGGCAGCACCACTTTTCACCTGGGCATTGGATTCCTGAATCAGCGCCTTGATATCCTTTGACGCACTGGCCGAACGCTGCGCCAGGGCGCGCACCTCCTGCGCCACCACGGCAAAGCCCTTGCCGGCCTCGCCAGCACGGGCCGCTTCCACGCTGGCATTCAACGCCAACAGGTTGGTCTGAAACGCAATCTCGTCAATCAGCGCCACAATATCGCCGATGCGGCGCGCGCTATCCTCGATGCGGGTAACCGCCGCCACCGCATCCTGTGTCACCTTGCCGCCCTTCTCGGCGGTATCTCGCGCCGCCAGACTGAGCTGATTGGCCGCCTGGGCATTCTCGGCATTCTGCTTCACCGTGGTGGTGATCTCGTGCATCGACGCCGCCGTCTCCTCAATGCTGGCGGCCTGGCTTTCAGTGCGTTGCGCCAGATCCTGGCTACCGGAGGAAATCTCGTTCGAGGCACCACGCACTGTCTGAGCCGTGCGCCCCAGCCTGGTGGCAAATTCACGCAGGCGCCGCGCCGTGCTGTTGGCGCTCTCCTTCAAATCGCCGAACACGCCGCGATACTGGCCATGCACCGCCTGGGTCAGATCACCTTCCGCCATCGCACCCATCACACTGGCCAATTCACGCGCCATTGCCTGCATGGTGGCGGTAAGCTGGTTAAGCTGCTGGCTGACAGAGAGATAAAATCCTTCCTTGCCATTTTCCGACAGACGATCATTCAGGTCGCCGGCTGCGATCTTGGCGCAAAGTGAGGCTATCTCTGCGGCAGCGGCGCGGTCGCGGGCATCATTCTCGGCCCGCCTGCGCTCGGCTTCCGTGCGCTGGGCCGCAATCTCTGCTTCCGCCTCGGCGCGCGCGATCATGTTGTCCTTGAACACCTGCACCGCCTTTGCCATGCCGCCGATCTCATCGCCACGATCAGCGCCATCAATGCGCACGCTGAGGTCGCCCGCCGCAAGCTGGCCCATCACGTTGTTGATCCGGGTGATCGGCCGCGTGATGGTAGCCACCACCACATAGGCGCCCAGCAACACCGCCACGATCACACCAGCAATCATGCCCACGATCATGGTGGGGCGCTGCACTTCATAGAAATGCGTCAATTCATCATTCAGCGCCGTCACCTGATCAAAATTGCGCTTCGCCGCCGCATCAAGCTGGCGGTTCAGCGCCTGGCGATTGCTGCGATTGGCTTCGTTGTCGCCAAATTCACGACCCTTGGCCACCTCAACCTCGGTGCCAAGCCGCACCAGTTCGGTGCGGAAAGTGATGAATTGCTCCACCGTCTTGCGGAATTCCTCGTAACTGCCGCGCTGATCGGCATCGATCAGTTTTTCGATCTGCGCCATGGTGTCACGCAATTGCTGGAGATTGCCAAGCAGCGGCGTGCCGAAACGCTTCGCCTCGGCAAAATCGCGTGACATGTAGATGCCGCGCGAATCCATCACCACGGCATAGACCAGCTTGTCCACCCGCTCCATCAGGTTGGCGCGCTTGGCCAGCAATTCCATGCGGTTGCTCTGGCGTTCATAACGATCCAGGGCCTGGATGCCAGTGAAGCCCACACCAGCCGCCACCAGCGACAGCAACGCGATGACAAAAAACACCCTGGGGCCGATATTGATCCGTGAGAAGATGGGCATTCTTGCCTCCATGTGCTGTGTCAATCAGGAACGGTTTTCAAGCAGGGTGAGCGGCAGCATGATCCGGTCATAGTCGCCATTCTGGCGCAGACGGGCATAGCCATCGCGCAAGGCATCGATCAGTGCTGGCGGCAGGCCGGGCGACGCCACAACCCAGAAGGAAAGCTGTGCAAAGCTGGCGCCGGTGCGGAATTCAGTGCCCGCCATGCCAAGCTCCTGGGCGGTAGCCAGCCCCACGGCATTGAGCGCAAACCAGGCGGTGATGCGGCCGGCTTGCAGCAAGCGGGCATTCTCGGCCTCGCTGCTGGCGATATGGATATTGTCCAGGCCATAGGATTGCAGCATCGGCAGCAATTCCGAGCCGCGCAGCACGCCGATCTGGGCGGCCTGGCGGGCCTGTTCCTGGGTATCGATGGCCGCCATGCCGGTGCGGGTGAAAAACACCGCCCGATCCGCATGCACCATGCCGATCCAGGCATAGCGCGCCTCGCGCTGCGGCGTGCGCAGCAGGGCGGGATAAAGCGTGCCGCCCAGATCAAGCTGCAACACAGCGCGCTGGAACGGCAGGATGCGGATATTGGGCGTCAATCCGGCATGGGCGGCAATACGCCGCGCCAGTTCCAGCGCCGGCCCGGCTGGTTTGCCGTCTATTTCGCTGACATAAGGTGGCCGGATCGGGCCAACGATTTCCAGCCCAGGCTGCGCCGCTGCCATAACCGGGCAGAGCAGACTCAAAACGAGCAGGGTGGCCCGGAGTCCCAATCGGCGCGCCCCTCCCAGAGCAAAACGCTTCTTATGGGAAAAAGCCTAGGCCGGCCCGCAGGATAGGTCCAGAATAAATTCGCCTTTTGCCCGCGCGCTGCGCGTGTATAAGCAAAAAGTTACCGGTTGAGCGGCGCAAACCCGGCTGGCGTCATCAGCTTGTTTTCCTGCGCGATCAGATAGCCGGCCTTGGCGCTTTCTGCCAGATAGTTGATCCAATCCGGATCGGCCTGCATGGCGGCGCGTTTGCTGGAACGGTCGGCGGCATCTTCATAACACCAGATATGCATGTAGGTGTTGAGCGGCCCGGTCTCGGTGATCAGGAAAGCCAGCGGCTTGCCGAGATGGCGCTGCTGCGCCGCCATGCCGAGCCTCTCGTAGAGTTCGAGATGCAGCTTCACGGTGCCGGGCCGGCAGGTATAGGTGCGCACGTCAAGCAACATGGTTTTCTCTCCAGGATTTCGTCCGTGGCAAGTTAGGGCTGCCGCCTGCCCTTGTCGAGTTGCCGCTTTCCCGGCATAAGCAACAGGTTGATAGCAGGGAGGAACACCATGCAGATTGCCGCGCGCATGAACCGGCTTGGTTCCGAGAGCGCCTTTGAAGTGCTGGCCCGCGCCAAGGCGCTGGAAGCACAGGGCAAGTCGGTGATCAATCTGGGCATCGGCCAGCCCGATTTCGCCACGCCGGACCATGTGGTGGAAGCTGCCGTGAAGGCGTTGCGCGATGGCCATCATGGCTACACCCCGGCCAATGGCATCCTGCCGTTGCGCGAAGCCGTGGCGGCCGATATCGCGGCGCGGCGTGGCGTGAATGTTGATCCCGGCCGCATCGTGATCGTGCCGGGCGGCAAGGTTACGATGGCCACCGCGATCCAGATGTTTGGCGAGCCGGGCGGCGAAATCCTCTACCCCGATCCGGGCTTCCCGATTTATGAGAGCCTTGTGAATTTCACCGGCGCCACGGCGGTGGGCTATCCTTTGCTGGAGCAGGATGGCTTTGCGTTCCGCGCCGATGACCTGCTGGCCCGCATCACGCCCAACACCCGGCTGCTGATCGTCAACTCGCCGGCCAACCCGACCGGCGGTGTGGCCCCGGCCGAGGAAGTGGCCAAGCTGGCGGCCGGCCTGGCGGCGCATCCGCATGTTGCCATCATGGCCGACGAAATCTATTCCCGCCTGGTGCTGGATGACGACAAGCCTTATGCCAGCTTCATTCCCTATACCGAGCTGCATGACCGTCTGATCGTGCTGGACGGCTGGTCCAAGACCTATGCCATGACCGGCTGGCGCCTGGGCTGGGGCCTGTGGCCGCAAAGCCTGGCCGAGCTGGCCACCAAGCTGGCGATCAATGTGCATTCCTGTGTCAACGCGCCGACCCAGTTTGCCGGCATCGCCGCCTTGCAGGGGCCGCAGGATGCCGTGGAGCAGATGCGCCAGGCCTTCATCCGCCGCCGCGCCCTGACCGTGCAGGGCCTCAACGCCCTGCCCGGCGTGAGCTGCATCCAGCCTGCCGGCGCCTTCTACGCCTTCCCCAATATCAGCCAAACCGGCTACAGCGCCCGGCAGTTGCAGGACGCCCTGCTGGAGGAAGCCGGGGTGGCCACCATCGCCGGCACCAGCTTCGGGCGCCATGGCGAAGGCTACCTGCGCTTCTCGTTTGCTGCCGATGATGCGGCTATTTCAGAGGCGCTTCAGCGGGTTGGGACATGGCTTGCACAGGGCAAGGCTAAAATCTAAGCAATTATTTGCTTATTTTTTAGCCAACATGCCTGAAATGCATTCTGTTGTATCCATCGACAGCAACGGCAAGCCCCTGCTACACCAGCATTTCAGCGTGTTAAAAACTTCTTAAAGCTGGCACACTCCGTGCATACATCCACCCCGTTCGTTTCAACACCGACGGTTATCGGGACATCTCGGAAGACCATGAAAAAGATCGAAGCCATCATCAAGCCGTTCAAGCTCGACGAAGTGAAGGAAGCCCTGCATGAAATCGGCTTGCAGGGCCTCACCGTCACCGAGGCCAAGGGCTTCGGCCGCCAGAAGGGCCATACCGAACTCTATCGCGGCGCCGAATATGTCGTCGATTTTCTCCCGAAGGTGAAAATCGAAGTGGTGCTCGATGACGGCATGGTCGACCGCGCCGTGGAAGCCATCACCCAGGCGGCCCGCACCGGCCGCATTGGCGATGGTAAAATCTTCATCTCCACTGTCGAAGAAGTCATCCGCATTCGTACCGGCGAAAAGGGTACGGAGGCGGTCTGACGGTTGGGCGGGTCGCAACCGCCTGATCATCACCCCCAAACCAAGTGAACCTGAATCAGGGAAAGAGCAGCAGGAAAAGACCATGGCTGACGCGAAATCCATACTGAAGCTGATCAAGGAAAAAGACGTGAAGTACGTGGACCTGCGGTTCACGGACCCGCGCGGCAAGTGGCAGCACCTTGCCATGGACGTCACCATGGTGGATGACGACTTGCTTAACGAAGGCACCATGTTTGACGGTTCGTCGATTGCCGGCTGGAAGGCGATCAACGAATCCGACATGCTGCTGAAGCCGGATCTGAACAGCGCCACTTTCGATCCCTTTGCCGCCCAGACCATGCTGGTCCTGTTCTGCGACGTGCTGAACCCGGGCGATGGCACCACCTATAACCGCTGCCCGCGCAGCATCGCCAAGGCCGCCGAAGCCTTCATCAAGTCGAGCAAGGTGGCCGATACCGCCTTCTTCGGCCCGGAAGCCGAATTCTTTGTGTTCGACGATGCCCGTTACAAGGTGTCGATGAACGAGACCTTCGTTTATCTCGACGACATCGAAGGCGCCTACAATTCCGGCAAGTCCTACGAAGGCGGCAATATGGGCCATCGCGCCCCGATCAAGGGCGGCTATTTCCCGGTTGCCCCGCTCGATCAGGGTAACGACCTGCGCGCCGAAATGCTCACCACCATCGCCGGGATGGGCGTGACTGTGGAAAAGCATCACCACGAAGTGGCCAACAGCCAGCATGAGCTGGGCATCAAGTTTGCCCCGCTGGTGAAGTCGGCTGACTCGATGCAGATCTACAAGTATTGCGTCCACAACGTGGCGCATGCCTGGGGCAAGACTGCCACCTTCATGCCGAAGCCGATCAAGGGCGATAACGGCTCGGGCATGCACGTGCACCAGTCGCTGTGGAAGGGCGGCAAGCCGCTTTTCGCCGGCAACAAGTATGCCGGCCTGAGCGACATGGCGCTGTATTACATCGGCGGCATCATCAAGCATGCCAAGGCGCTGAATGCCTTCACCAACCCGCTGACCAACAGCTACAAGCGCCTGATCCCCGGCTTCGAAGCCCCGGTGCTGCTCGCCTATTCGGCGCGCAACCGCTCGGCTTCCTGCCGCATCCCGTTCGGCGCCGGCGAGAAGGCCAAGCGCGTCGAAATCCGCTTCCCCGATCCGGGCGCGAACCCCTACCTGGCCTATTCCGCCATGCTGATGGCCGGCCTGGATGGCATCAAGAACAAGATCCATCCTGGCGATGCCATGGACAAGAACCTGTATGACCTGCCGCCGGAAGAGCTGAAGGAAGTGCCGCAGGTTTGCGGTTCGCTCCGCGAAGCACTGGAAAATCTCGACAAGGACCGCGAGTTCCTCAAGGCCGGTAACGTCTTCAACGACGACTTCATCGACGCCTACATGGAACTGAAGTGGGAAGAAGTGTACGCTTTTGAGCACACTCCGCACCCGATCGAGTTCCAGATGTATTTCAGCGTCTAAGCCACGCTGCCGCGTAACGAAGAAGCCCCGCCGGGAAACCGGCGGGGCTTTTTTTTACGTCTTGCCTCAGCAACAGTTTAGATTGTTACTCTGCCACCGCGTTGCAATAGCGGCCGGGGCCGCGGATTTTGCCGCAGGCAACATCCACCTCGGCCTTGCTGGCATAATCGCCAAAGGTCAGCCGGGCAAACGAGCCGCGATTGGGCAGGTCTACCCAGATCAGCGCCGGCTCCAGTTCACCATATACCTGCGGGTTGGCCTTGAGCCGGCCCTGCCAATCGTTGATCGCCGCTTCCTCGCTGCGATGCGAGGCAATATGGCCATGCCAGCGGCCCGGCTGCTTCGCCGACTTATCGGCCATGCTGGCATCCGGCTTGGCTGACATAACGGGCGCGGCGGCGGGCGCCGGGCTCGGCGCAGCCATGGGCGGTTTTGGTGCCGCCGTCGCGGTTTTTGCCGGCGCTGCTGCCTTGGCATTGGCCGGCCTGGCCTTGGCCGCCTTGGCTTCGGCAGCGGCCTGGGCGGCGGCCAGCTTCTCGCGCTCGGCAGCGGCGCGGCGCTCCTCCTCGGCCAGTTTGCGCGCCTGCGCCCGGCGTTCCTCCGCGGCGCGTTCCTCGGGCGAAACCCAGCCCACAGGGCTGGTATTGGACTGGTCGGGGTAAGTGCGCGGCGGGATTTGATAGGCCTGGCGCGTTGCCGGCCCGGGCATCGGCTTGTCCATCGCGGAGGGCTGCGGCCGCAGGCTGCCGCCATTCTGCCCCACCGCCTGATCACTTTCGCAGGCGGCCAGCAGGCCGGCAGTGGCACATAAAACGGCGATGGCAGAATGGCGCATGTTGGCTCTCCCGGTCGGCCCTATGCTACGCGCACACGGCGCCGGCTGCCAGCCGCAAAGCAGGCGCCAGCCCTTGATCGTTGGCGCCGATGCCCTGACACTGGCGCCACAACAAAACGCAAAACCAGGGATGGACAATGCCCGCTATTGATATCAAGGCCGAAGTGACCGGCAAGGTGTGGAAGATCGAAACCCGTGTTGGCGACGCGCTGGGCGACGGCGACGTGGTGATGATCCTGGAATCGATGAAGATGGAGATTCCGGTGGAAGCGCCAAAAGCCGGCAAGCTTGGTGCCATCCTGGTGGCCGAGGGCGACAGCGTAAAGGAAGGCCAGGTCCTGGCGCGGCTGGAGGTCTAGCTCCGGCCGCGCAGCCCAGCCTTTATCCTCAGCGCAACGCCGCCGCGATATTGCCGCCATCCACCGTGGCCACGCCGCCGGTGGTTTTCTGCGCCACGGCAAGCTGCACAAAAGCCTGCGCCACATCGCTGGCCTTCACTTCGCGGCCGAGCAGGTTGCCCGACATGTAATCCTTCTCCGACACGCCGCGCGCCTTGGAGCGCTTGGCCACCATGTCGTCGGTGAGCAGGCCGGAGCGGATGCGGTCAGCATTCACTGCGCCGGAGCGGATGCCATAGGCGCCGTAATCCAGCGCATATTGCCGCGACAGGAACAACGTGGCCGCCTTGGGCAGGCCATAGGTGCCGAAATCTGGGCCGGGATTAACCGCCTGCTTCGAGGCATTGAACAGCAGGCAGCCGCCGGTCTGCTGCTTGAGCATGATCGCCACGGCGGCCTGAGCCACATATTGATGGCTGAAGAAATTGAGATCGAAGCTCTTGCGCAGGCTCTCGTCGCTCACCTCGCCGATGCGGCCGCCCCAGGCAGCACCCGCATTCGACACCACGATATCAACACCGCCAAAATGCGCCGCCACCTTGGCAAAGGCGGCACGCACGGCGGCTTCCTTGGTCACATCGCAGGCCAGGCCGATGCCGCCAAGCTTCTTGGCCACTTCGGCCGCCTTGGCGCCATCCAGGTCGAGCACCGCAATCTCGGCGCCTTCAGCCGCAAAGGCCTTGGCCGTAGCCGCGCCGATGGCGCCGGCGCCGCCGGTGACCACCACCACCTGACGCGCCAGCGGCTTCTCGGCGCCCTTGCCCAGCTTGGCCTGCTCAAGCGACCAGTATTCCACATCGAAGATGTCGCGTTCGGCAATCGAGGTGAATGTGCCGATGGCTTCGGCCCGCGTAATCACCGCCACGGCGGTTTCGGCAATATCGGCCGCGATGCTGGCTTCCTTGCGCGACTTGCCAACACCGATCAGCCCCAGGCCCGGCACCAGCAAGGCGCGCGGCATCGGGTCCAGCATGATCTTCTTCGGCTGCGCCACGGCATTATGGCGCTCAAAATAGGCCTTGTACTTGGCGATATAGGCATCCAGCGCCTTCCGGGCACCGGCAGCGAAATCATCCAGCTTGCCGGCTTCCGGCGCCGGCAGAATCATCGGCCAGGGCTTGGTGCGGATCACATGATCCGGCGTCACCGTGCCGGCCTGGCTGTAGCGCGCCACATCCTTGCCATTCACAAAGGCATCAATTTCCGGCGTCTGGCGACGATCAAACACCCAGCGGCCATACTGGCCGTCATCCGGATTGGTGGGCAGCGCGATCAGGCCACGCAGGATCGGCAGCACATCTTCCGGCGCCGCAATCTTCTTCGGCAGCTTGGCCTGGGCGAACACAGTCTTCTTGCCCTTGGCCAACCGCGCCTCAGCCATCGAGACAAACTCGATCATGCGGTCATAAGCCTGCTTGGCGTTGTCGCCCCAGGTGAAGATGCCATGCTTCACCAGCACCAGGCCCTCGGCATCGGGCTGGCGGCGGAAAGCTTCGGCGGCCTTCTTGGCCAGGCCAAAGCCCGGCATCTCGTATTCCACCACGGCGATGCGCTTGCCATAGAGCTTCTTCGCCAGTTCGATGCCATCGGGCTGATCGGTCAGCGCCAGCACCGCATCGGCATGGGTATGGTCGATGAACTTATGCGGCAGGAAGGCATGAAACAGCGTTTCCACCGACGGATTGGGCGAGGTGGAATCGAGCAGGTTGCAGCGTTGCACATTCACCATGTCCTCATCGGTCAGAACCTTGAGGTCAATCAGCGCCTGCAACGGCTTGAGCCGCACGGCGGGCAGCCCCGGCGGCTCGATCACACCCATATCCCAGCCCGAACCCTTGACGCAGAGCACATCCACCGGATTGCCCAGAATGTCACGCATGCGGGTTTTCACCGAGGTGTTGCCGCCACCATGCTGCACCAGGGCCGGCACGCCGCCGAGCAGCCGCGTGGTGTAGGTGCGGATCGCCAGATCCTCATTCACACCTTGCAGCGCGTAATGCTTGATAGCGGCCTTGGCATCGCGGTCGGACCAGAGATTCTTCATCTTTTGGGGCTTTCGTCTTTCAGAGGGCGTGTTCTGGGAACAGCGAGATCAGGCCGGCTTCGGATGCCGGGCAGATGCCGCGCTCGGTGATCAGGCCGGTAACCAGGCGGGCCGGTGTCACGTCGAAACCATAATTCGCGGCGCGGGTGGCATCGGGGGTGATCCGCACCGCCACGATGTCGCCGGCAGCGGTCTTGCCGCTCATCACGGTCACTTCGCTTTCAGCGCGTTCCTCGATGGGGATTTCGCGCACGCCATCGGCAATGGTCCAGTCGATGGTGGAGCTGGGCAGCGCAACATAGAACGGCACGCCGTTATCCTTGGCCGCCAGCGCCTTGAGATAGGTGCCGATCTTGTTGCATACATCGCCGCGCCGCGTGGTGCGATCAGTGCCGACAATGCAGAAATCCACCTGGCCATGCTGCATCAGATGGCCGCCGGCATTATCCACGATCAGGGTATGCGGCACACCATGGCTGGCCAGTTCCCAAGCCGTGAGCGAGGCGCCCTGGTTACGCGGCCGGGTTTCATCCACCCAGACATGCACCGGGATGCCGGCATCATGTGCCTTGTAGATCGGCGCCAGCGCGGTGCCCCAATCCACCGTCGCGAGCCAGCCGGCATTACAATGGGTCAGGATATTGACCGGGCGCTGCTTGCCGGTCTCGGCATACATGGCCTCAATCAGCTTGAGGCCGTGATTGCCGATGGCGGAGCAAACCTCCACATCCTCGTCGCAGATTTCCGCCGCCAGGCGATAGGCGGCAGCGGCGCGCTCCTTGGGCACCAGCGGCGCCAGCACATTCCGCACCCGATCCAGCGCCCAGCGCAGATTGATCGCGGTCGGCCGGGTCTCCACCAGCACATCATAGGCATGCGCCAAAGCCTCGTCGGAAGCATCATGGCGCATCGCCAGCGCCAAGCCATAGGCACCGGTGGCGCCGATCAGCGGCGCGCCGCGCACGATCATCGCCTTGATCGCATGCGCCGCCTCTTCCATGCTGGTCAGGCTGGTGGTGACAAAACGATGTGGCTGCCCGGTCTGGTCGATGATTCCAACCGACCAGCCATCGTCATTGACCCAGATCGTGCGGTAGGCTACGCCGTTAACCTTCATGGTCGGCCCTTTCGGGTAAAAGGAAAATCGGCGCGGAAAATAGCCGGTCTGGCCTAGCGAGGCAATTGCTCCGGAGACCGCGCCTGCCTTTGTAACATATGAGACTTTTTCAATGCTGGGCGTGATTTTCTTCGCCGTCATGGTAGACCTGATCGGCTTTGGCATCGTGTTGCCGTTGCTGCCCTTCTATGCCAGCAGCTTCGGCGCCTCGCCTTTTGTCATCGCCCTGCTCGCCTCGGTATTCTCAATTGCGCAATTCATCACCGCGCCGTTGCTGGGCGGCCTCACGGATCGTATCGGCCGGCGGCCGGTTTTTCTGGCCTGCACCCTGATCTCCTGCCTGGCCTATATCGGCCTGGCCCATGCCGACAACCTGCTGATGGTGTTTCTGGCGCGCATCTTTGCCGGCATCGGCGCCGGCAAGATCGGCATCGCCCAGGCCATTATCGCCGACAGCACACCACCTGAACAGCGCGCGCGGGGCATGGGCATGGTGGGCGCCGCCTTCGGCCTTGGCATGATCCTGGGGCCGGTGCTGGGCGGCCTGCTGACTGGCCCCAACCCGGCGGCGCCGAACTACCACCTGCCGGCACTGGCGGCGGCGCTGGCCTCATTCTGCGCCCTGGGCTTTGCGCTTTGGCGCCTGAAGGAAACCCATCCACCGGGCCGGGCCCAAGCCGGCGGGATGCCAAGCCGCAACCCTTTGCGCGGTCTGGACAAGATCGGCCCCATCGCCCTGGCTCTGATCCTGGTACAGTTCTTCATCAACTTTGTCTTTGCCCAGATCGAAGTGCTGTTTCCACTTTTCACTGCGGATCGCTTCGGCTGGCACGCTTTTGAGGTGGGCATCGCCTTCACCTTTATCGGCATCATCGTGCTGACCATGCAGGGCGGCCTGATCGGGCCTTTGTCACGGCGCTTCGGCGAAAGCCTGTTGCTGCGCATCGGCATTGTCGGCCTGGCCTTTGGCACCCTGATCGTGGCCTGGGTGGTGAATGTACCGATGCTGGGCCTTTCGATTCTCTTCACCGCCACCAGCTTCGCCATGATCAATCCCAGCCTGGCCAGCCTGATCAGCCGCGCCGCAGCGCCCGAGCATCAAGGCATCACCCTGGGCGCAGCGCAGGGCCTGGCAGCCCTCGGCCGTGTGCTTGGCCCCCTGCTTGGCGGCCTGTTATACGAAGCGGTCAGCCCTGAGGCGCCCTACCTGGTCGGCGGCGTCCTGCTGCTGCTCACCCTGCTGGTATTCTACAAGCCGATGCGCCGGGTCGGGCGCGGGGCCGAACCATGAGCAGCAATCTGCCAAAGACCGGCGGCAGTTATCGTGTGCTGCATTGTGTGCGGCTGGGCGCACCGGAGGACGTGCTGGAATTTGCCGACATGCCGCGCGGCCCGCTGCCGCCGGGCCATGTGCGGCTGCGGGTGCGCGCCGCCGGGGTGAATTTCCCCGATCTGCTGATGCTGGCGGGCGAATACCAGCATAAGCCGCCGCTGCCCTTCATTCCTGGCTTCGAAGCCGCCGGCGATATCCTGGAGGTCGCCGCCGATGTGACAGAGTGGCAGCCCGGCATGGCCGTGCTGGTGCATTGCCGCACCGGCGCCTTCGCCGAGGAATTGGTGGCGCCGGTTGCCGCGCTGCTGCCCAAGCCGGCGCAGTATTCCTATGAACAGGCTGCCGCCTTTCCGGTGGCCGCCAACACAGCCTGGGCCGGCCTGGTGGCGCGCGGCGACTTGCGGCGCGGCGAACGCCTGCTGGTGCTGGGTGCCGGTGGCGGCACCGGTATGGCCGCCGTGGCGCTTGGCGCACAGCTTGGCGCCCGCGTCATCGCGGTGGCTTCCAGCGCGGCGAAACGCCAGGCGGCACGCCAGGCCGGCGCCGAAATCACCCTGGATAGCGGCAACCCGGACTGGCCGCGGGAATTACTCGCCCTGACGGCTGATCATGGCAGCGATGTGGTGTTTGATCCGGTTGGTGGCGCCGCGTTTCACGCCGCCTGGAAAACCGTGGCGCCAAACGGGCGTTATCTGGTGATCGGCTTTGCCTCGGGCGAGCGCCCCAGCCTGCCGGCCAACAAACTGCTGCTGCGTGGCGCCGCCCTGATCGGGGTGCGGGCCGGCGAGCAATTGCGGCGCCAGCCAGCGCTGGAGCCGCTGATGCGGCACAACCTGTCGAACTGGCTAGTCAGCGGCCAGGGGCGGCCGCTGGTCAGCGAGATTCATCCGTTCAACCGCGCTGCTCGCGCCATCAGCCGCCTCGGCCAGCGCCAGGCGGTAGGCAAGCTGGTGCTCCGCATCGCCTGAGACCGGCCCGGCAGTATCCGGCACCAGCGGCATTGTCAGCAGCCGGGCTGTTGCCAGAACCGGCGGGCGATCCTGCAAACGATCCGGCGGCAGGATCACCGTCACCGTGGTGCCGATGCCAACCTCGCTATCAATGGCAAGGCGGCCGCCATGCAGCTCCACCAGGCTGCGGGTCAGCGCCAGGCCCAGGCCGGTGCCTTCATGGCTGCGCGACAGGGCATTCGCCACCTGGGCAAAAGGCTGCAACACGCGCTCGATATCGGCGGCAGCAATGCCGATGCCGGTATCGGATACCGCGATTGACGTGTTGCCGGCCTCGTCAATCGAAACATCGATATTGACGCGGCCGCCGCGCGGCGTGAACTTCACCGCATTGCTCAGCAGATTGATCCACACCTGACGCAGCCTTCGGCTGTCACCCCACAGCGTGGGGGAGCGCTCGGGCAACGCCTTGGCAATGCCGATACCGTTGTGATGCGCCCGCTCGCGCACCAGCAGCAGCGCCGCATCGAGGCTTTCTTCCAGGCAGAACCATTCCTCTTCCAGCGCCATCTTACCGGCTTCAACCTTCGCCATATCAAGGATATCGTTGATCAGCGCCAGCAGATGGCGACCGGAAGCCAGGATGTCGCGGCAATATTCGGTGTATTTGGCGTTGCCGATCGGCCCCAGCATGCCTTCCGAAAGGATTTGCGAAAAGCCCAAGATGGCATTCAGCGGCGTGCGCAATTCATGGCTCATATTGGCCAGGAAATCGCTCTTGGCGCGATTGGCCGCCTCAGCCTGTTCCTTGGCCTGCATCAGCGCTTCTTCGGCACGGCGTTGGCTGCTCACATCGCGGAACATGCCCTCGATCATCACCATGTTGCCGCGTTCGTCATCCACCCGGCGCAATGTCTTGGAAACCCAGATCACGCTGCCATCACGGCGCCGCATCTGCGAACGGAAATCGCGGGTCATGCCGTGGCGTTCAAGCTGATCGGTCAATTCGCGGCGGCGTGATTGCTGCACATAAAGCTGGCGCCCGGCATTGGTCACTTCGCGCAGCATTTCATCGGGCGAGGCATAGCCAAACACGGCAGCGCCGGCGCGATTGACCGACAGGATACGGCCTTGCGGCGTCACCTGGATGATGCCCTCATGCACGTTGTCAAAAATCTGCCGGTATTTGGCTTCGGCCTGACGCAGCCGCATCTGCGCCCGTTTGCGGATGGTGATGTCGCTGAACACTGAAACATAGCCACCACCATGCTGCCCAGCCGGCAGACGGCGCCAATCGAAGCTGAGCCAGGTGCCGTCGGCCAGCCGCACTTCCTGCTTGCGGTCGGCACGGGTGGAGGCATCGATATAGGCTTCAACCCAGGCCTCGGCTTCCTCGGCGCGCAGGTTGATGACCCCCTGGTCAATCAGCAGAAACAGGAATTCCTTGGCGGTGATGCCGGCTTGCAAATCGGTTGCGCCCAGGCCGAACAGATCCGGCAGGCGGCGATTGAAACGCAACAGGCGTGGCGTGGCATCCCACACCGCCAGCGCCTCGCCGATGGCATCCAGCGCATCGATGAACAGGGCGGCATCCGCCGCGCCCGCGCCATTCCCGGCCTGACCGGCATGGAATTCATGCAATTCGCGCCGGTGACGCGCACCCAGCGCAATGAGGAAATCTTCCTCGCCCGCGCCGCTCATGGCCCGGTTTCCTTGGCACCGCTTCTGCCGGCGGTGCTATCCAGTTTGTGCAGCATCATTGGTGGCTTGATCGCCCCCGCCCCTGCCGCATCCTAAAAGATTGGCACATACCCCCGCCCCGCCTGCGCATGGTTGTTTTTGTTGTGAAACCCCCACAAGGCCCGCCTGTAGCGATTCGCGTTTCGCAACAAACAACCCTGTACGGATTTGTCCCACAGCTTTCCGTTAGCGGCAAGCGATTAGTATTGCGGCTTGAATCTTTGCCTTCTGACACACCCTGTAGTCGCTGCCGGGACTCCGGAAACCGCCAAGCGGTAGTTCCAGAGCCCCGGCGCGAAAGACGGGTGTCAGCGCCAGCTTAAAAGCCGCGCGACACCCGCCATGGGTTCGGATCAGGTCAGATGCAATAGCTCTTCAGCGGCGGAAAGCCGTTGAAGCCCACCGAGGAATAGGTGGTGGTATAGGCACCGGTGGAGAGAATCTGCACCTTGTCGCCGACTTCAAGGTCGAGCGGCATCTGGTAGTCAGCCTTCTCATACAGGATATCGGCGCTATCGCAGGTCGGGCCAGCAATCGAGACCGGGCCGGTGGCACCGCCATCACGCGGCGTCACCAGGCGATACTTGATCGCCTCGTCCATGGTCTCGGCCAAACCGGAGAACTTGCCGATATCCAGATAGACCCAGCGGCGGTCGTCGTCGTAATCCTTGCGCGAGATCAGCACGACCTCGGCCTGGATCACGCCGGCATCGCCCACCAGACCACGGCCCGGCTCGATGATCATTTCCGGCAGGTTATTGCCGAAATGCTTGGTCATCGCTTCCGAGATCGCCTGGGCATAGGCTTCCAGCATCGGCACGTCAGTGCGATACCGAGCCGGGAAGCCGCCGCCCAGATTGATCATGCGCAGCTCCACATCCGCATCTTGCAGGATGGTGAACATCTGCGCCACCTGGGCCACGGCCTTGTCCCACTGGCCAAGATCGGTCTGCTGCGAGCCGACATGGAACGAGATGCCATACGGATCGAGGCCAAGCCGACGCGCCTGCACCAGCAGATCAGCGGCCATGCGCGGCGAGCAGCCGAATTTGCGCGACAGCGGCCATTCGGCGCCCTCGCACTCCATCAGCACGCGGCAGAACACGCGCGCGCCCGGCGCCACATCGGCCAGCTTGAGCAGCTCGGCTTCGGAATCGAAGGCAAACAGCCGCACGCCCTTGTCATAGGCAAAGGCAATGTCTGTGCGCTTCTTGATCGTCGAACCATAGGAGATACGG
>NZ_JAGOLP010000087.1 GCF_017994015.1 Ferrovibrio sp.
GTGTTCCTGCCCGGTGCGTTTGGTTTTCGCAACCCTGGGGCCAATGCTGATCTCTAGGGAGCTGTCCCTGGCCGGAGCCGAGGCTTCGGGCACACGGCGCCCACCTGGTACGCCAGGCCTACAGAGGTTGGATACATGCCGACGGCCATGGCGGGCACCGTCCACTCGCTTTTAACCCGGCCCCAACCATGCCCCAGTCTGCCCTTTCGGCTTCGCAGCCCGACGCCATTCATGCCGCCAAGGCGACGTTGCGGGCCAAGCTGCGCCAGCGCCGTGCCGAGGCGGCGCTTGCCAATGGCGCCGCGATTGCGGCTGTGGCGGCCGAGCGTTTCATGGCCGGCATTCCCTTGCGCCAGGGATTTGTGGTGGCGGGCTACTGGCCGATGGGTGATGAACTGGATGTGCGGCCGCTGTTGCAGCGGTTGCGCGCTGAATGCGGCGCCGGCATCCTGCTGCCGGTTTCACCGCCGCCGGGCCAGCCGCTGACCTTCCGGCTTTGGGATGGCGCTGCTGCTAGTCTGCGGCCGGGGCGTTATGGCATCCTGGAACCGGACCCGGCAGCGCCGGCCCTGATCCCGGACATGATTATAGTGCCGCTGCTTGGCTTTGATGCCCGGGGCGGCCGGCTTGGCATGGGGGCCGGCTATTATGATGCCACGCTGGCGGCCCTGCGGCAGCAGCAGGCGGTGCTGGCTGTGGGCTATGCTTTTGCCGTGCAGCAGGTGCCGGCGGTGCCGTGCCGGCAGGAGGATCAGGATTTGGATTGGGTTGTCACCGAGCGCGGCGCTATATCCTGCCGCATAGAGCCGGGCGATGGTCAGGAAAGCGGGGTCTAGGTGAAGTTTCTGTATTGTGGCGATATTGTCGGCCGGTCCGGGCGCGATGCCGTTGTGGCCCGCATCCCGGCGCTGAGGCAGGAATGGGGTTTGGATTTTGTGCTGGTGAATGGCGAGAATGCCGCTGCCGGTTTTGGCATCACCAGCCGCATCTGCGCCGAATTTTATGAAGCCGGCATTGATGCCATCGTGCTCGGCAATCATGCCTGGGATCAGCGCGAGACGCTGGCCTATATCCAGTCCGATCAGAAGTTGATCCGGCCGCTGAATTATCCAAAGGGCACGCCGGGGCGCGGCGCCGCCATGTTCAGCACCGTGCAGGGCAAAAAAATCCTGGTGGTGCAGGTGATGGGCCGTGTGTTCATGGATGCGCTGGACGATCCCTTTGCCAGCATTGATGCCGAGTTGGCAAAACATCGCCTTGGCACCAGCGTGGATGCGATCATTGTCGATATCCATGGCGAGGCCACGTCGGAAAAGATGGCGATGGGGCATTTCCTGGATGGCCGGGTGTCGATGGTTTGTGGCACGCATAGCCATATTCCGACTGCCGATGCGCAGATCCTGCCCGGCGGCACCGCCTATCAGACCGATGCCGGCATGTGTGGCGACTACAATTCCGTGATCGGCATGGAAAAGACCGAGCCGCTCAACCGTTTCCTGCGCAAGATTCCCGGCGGCCGTTTCGAGCCGGCCAATGGCGAGGCCACGCTTTGCGGGGTCTATCTCGAAACCGATGACCGCACCGGGCTGGCCACCCGTATCCAGCCGGTGCGGCTGGGCGGCCGCCTTGCCCAAGCCGCGCCTTGAGGCGCTGTTAAGCGATGTTGCAGCCTGCCGGCTCTGTGCCGATGCGCTGCCCTTGGGGCCGCGCCCGGTGGTGCGGCTTGATCCGCGCGCCCGGCTGCTGATTATCGGCCAGGCGCCGGGTACCAAGGTGCATGAAACCGGCCTGCCGTGGAATGACCGCTCCGGCGACCAGTTGCGTGCCTGGCTGGGGCTGGACCGCGCAGCCTTTTACGACCAGAGCCGGGTCGCCATCATGCCGATGGGCTTCTGTTATCCCGGGCGTGACAAAAACGGCGGCGATGCGCCGCCGCGCCCGGAATGCGCGCCACATTGGCATCCGCGCCTGCGGCCCCAGCTCAAGGCGGTGCGGCTCACCCTGTTGGTGGGCGCCTATGCCCAGGCGCGCTATCTCGGCACCCGCAGCATGACCGAGACAGTGCGCGGCTTTGCCGCTTTCGGACCGGATTTTTTCCCGCTGCCGCATCCATCCTGGCGCAATACCGCCTGGCAGAAACGCCAGCCCTGGTTCGCCGCCGAGGTTTTGCCCGCTTTGCGTGCCCGTTTGGCCGCGCTCTGGGCAGCCTGAGGCCCGCCGCTGCCGCCCCGGCTTGCATTTTCAGCCGGTCTGGCTATACCCGACCGCCCAGTTGGGCTGCCGGTGGTCGGGAAAATATGGTAAACATGCCCGATTCGCTAAAGCTCCCCCGTTTCAACCCGTCTTGCCGCGCAGGTAGATCATGGCCGGTCATTCCCAGTTTAAGAACATCATGCACCGCAAGGGTGCGCAGGATGCCAAGAAGGCCAAGGTCTTCACCAAGCTGATCCGCGAATTGACCACTGCGGCCAAGATGGGCCAGCCCGATCCGGCCACCAATCCGCGCCTGCGCGCCGCAATCCAGGCGGCCCGCGCCGCCAATATGCCCAAGGACACCGTGGACCGCGCCATCAAGCGCGGTGCCGGCGGCGATGGCGCGGATAATTACGAGGAAGTGCGCTACGAGGGCTATGGCCCGGGCGGCGTTGCCGTGATTGTTGAGGCGCTGACCGACAACCGCAACCGCACTGCCGGCGAAGTGCGCGCCGCCTTCTCCAAGAATGGTGGCGCCCTGGGCGAAACCAATTCGGTGTCGTTCATGTTTGATCGCATCGGCCTGATCGTGTTTCCGGCCAGCATCGCCAATGCCGACAAGATGATGGAAGCCGCCATCGAAGCCGGCGCCGAGGATTGCCAATCGAGCGACGAAGAGCATGAGGTGGTGTGCAGCCAGGATGATTTTGCTGCCGTGCGCGAAGCGCTGGAAAAGGCCATCGGCGAACCGAAATCGGCGCGTATCGTGTGGCGCCCGAAAACCCTGACGCCAATTGCCGGCGACAAGGTGGAGACGCTGATCAAGATGCTCGACACGCTGGAGGATTCCGACGACGTGCAGCAGGTTTATGCCAATTTCGAGATTTCGGAGGCCGAGCTGAGCAAGCTCGCTTCCTGATCCGATTATGGCGGGCGTGCAGCGCATCATCGGTCTTGATCCCGGCCTGCGCGCCACCGGCTGGGGCGTGATCGAGGCCGAAGGCAACCGGCTGCGTCATATCGCCCATGGCACCATCCGGATCAACCCGGATGAGGAACTGGCCTATCGCCTGCGTTTCCTGCATGACGCTTTGACCGAAGTGCTGGCGGAATGGCGGCCGCTGGCTGCGGCGGTGGAGGAAACCTTTGTTAACCAGAATCCGGCTTCCACGCTGAAGCTGGGCCAGGCGCGCGGCGTAGTGCTGCTCGCGCCGGCCCAGGCCGGCCTGCCGGTGGCGGAATATGCGCCCAACCTGATCAAGAAGGCGGTGGTTGGCGTCGGCCATGCCGAGAAGGATCAGGTGCATGCCATGCTGAAGCGGCTGCTGCCCGGTGTGGTGATCAAAGGCGCCGATGCCGCCGATGCCCTGGCGGTGGCGATCACCCATGCCCATCTGGCCACCACCCAGAGCCGCATCCGTGCCGCCGAAACCGCAGCCTTTATTCAGGCCGGCCGATGATCGCCAAGCTGAAAGGTCTGCTCGACAGCGTTTCGGAGATCGGCTGCATCGTCGATGTTGGCGGTGTCGGCTATCAGGTCTTTGCCTCTGCGCGCACCCTGCGCAATCTGCCGCCGATGGGCCAGGCGGTGCAGTTGTTTATCGAAACCCATGTGCGTGAAGACCATATCCACCTGTTCGGTTTCCTGACCCAGGCCGAACGGGCCTGGTTCAACCTGTTGCAGACTGTGCAAGGGGTTGGCGCCAAAGTGGCGCTGGCCATTCTTGGTTCGCTCAGCACCGATGAACTGACCCGTGCGCTGGCGGCGGGCGACAAGGCCATGCTGACCCGCTGCGACGGCGTGGGGCCTAAGCTGGCTGTGCGCCTGATCACCGAATTGAAGGACAAGCTGGGCGGGCTTGATCTGGGCGCGGCTGCTGCCGGGCTGCCAAGCGCTGGCGAAAGCGCCGCCGTTGAAGGGCAGGGTGCGGTGGCCGATGCGCTCTCGGCCCTGGTCAATCTGGGCTACAAGCGGGTGGATGCCTTTGGCGCCGTTACCGTGGCAGCGCGGCAATTGGGCGACAAGGCTGATGTTTCCAGCCTGATCCGGCTCGGCCTGAAGGAACTGGCGAAATGAGCGAGGCGAACCGCCTGGTTTCCGGCAAAAGCGCCGAGGGCGATGAACTGGATCGCCATCTGCGGCCCCAGGTGCTGGCGGATTTTGTCGGCCAGGCCCGGGCGCGTGAGAATCTTTCGATCTTTATCGCCGCCGCGCGCGAACGCGGCGAGGCGCTGGACCATGTGCTGCTGCATGGCCCGCCGGGCCTGGGCAAAACCACCATGGCGCAGATCGTGGCGCGTGAATTGGGGGTGAATTTCAAGGCCACCTCCGGGCCGGTGATCGCCAAGGCCGGCGACCTGGCGGCGTTACTGACCAATCTTGAAGCCCGCGATGTGCTGTTTATTGATGAAATCCACCGGCTCAATCCGGCGGTGGAGGAAATCCTCTATCCGGCGATGGAGGATTTTCAGCTTGATCTGATCATCGGCGAGGGGCCCTCGGCGCGCAGTGTGCGCATTGATCTGCCGCCCTTCACCCTGGTGGGCGCCACCACGCGCTCTGGCCTGCTCACCACGCCATTGCGGGAGCGTTTTGGCATTCCTTTGCGGCTGAATTTCTACGAAGTGGCGGAACTGGAATTCATCGTCAGCCGCGGGGCGCGGATTCTGGGCCTCAATCTGGATGCTTCCGGCGCGCATGAAATTGCCAAGCGGGCGCGTGGCACGCCGCGTGTGGCCGGGCGGCTGCTGCGCCGGGTGCGTGATTTTGCCGCCGTGGCCGGGGCCAAGGTGGTGGGCGCGGCGCAGGCCGATGCCGCCCTGACCCGGCTGGAAGTGGATGCGCGTGGCCTGGATGCCATGGACCGGCGTTATCTCGGCACCATTGCGCGCGATTTCAGCGGCGGCCCGGTGGGGGTGGAAACCATTGCGGCCGCTTTGTCAGAGCCGCGCGACGCGCTGGAAGACATCATCGAACCCTATCTGATCCAGCAGGGTTTCCTGCAACGCACACCGCGTGGCCGGCTGCTGACGCCGCAGGCTTTTGGCCATCTTGGCCTGCCGGTGCCGAACCGGCCGGATATCGGCCAGCTTGGCCTGCTGGACGACCCGGATGGCATCGGGGGCGGCGGCAATGGCTGAAGCGGCGCCGCAGGGCCAGCTTTATCCGCTGCGGGTGCAGTGGGAGGATACCGATGCCGCCGGCATCGTCTATTACGCCAATTACCTGCGTTTTGTGGAGCGGGCGCGTTCCGATGTGCTTTTGCGCCAGGGTATCAGCCAGGAAAGCCTGTTGCGCCAGGAGGGCATCGCCTTCGCGGTGCGCGGCTGTGTTGTCGATTACCTGAAGCCGGCCCGGCTGCATGATGAGCTGGTTGTGGCGACGACACTGCATGAGGCGCGAGGGGCGACGCTTGCGCTCGACCAAAACGTGTGGCGTGGGGCGGATCTGCTGGCCAAAACCCGGGTGACACTGGCCTGTATCGACATGGCCGGGCGGCCGAAACGCATCCCCCGGGCGATTTCGACGCTATTTGCCACACTTTCAACAAATTTTTCGCAATCTTCTGGTACCCGGACTGAAAAGGAATGAGGCGTTATGGATAGAACAGTGAGTACGGCGGCCCTTGCCGGCAATGCCCCCGCAGCCGACCTGTCGATGTGGGCGCTGTTTCTGCAGGCCGACTGGGTGGTCAAATCCGTTATGCTGATGCTGGTCCTGGCCTCCTTCTGGTCCTGGGCGATCATCTTCGAAAAGCTGATCAAAATCCGGCGCACGATTCGCGAGACGGATCAGTTCGAGCATGATTTCTGGTCTGGCGGTTCGCTCGACACGCTGTATGACCGGCTCAACCAGCTTGGGCCGCAGCATCCGATGGCGGTGCTGTTTGTGGCCGCCATGCGCGAATGGCGCCGCTCCACCGAGCGCGGCCTGGTGCGTGGCAAGCAGGGCCTTGGCTCGTTGCAGGTGCGTATCAGCCAGGTGATGCGGGTTTCCATCGACCGCGAGATGGACCGCCTGGAACGGTATCTCGGCTTCCTCGCCTCGGTCGGTTCGGTGGCGCCCTTTGTCGGCTTGTTCGGCACTGTCTGGGGCATCATGAATTCCTTCCACTCGATCGCCGCCAGCAAAAACACCTCGCTGGCCGTGGTGGCGCCCGGCATCGCCGAAGCGCTGTTCGCCACGGCGTTGGGCCTGCTTGCCGCGATCCCGGCGGTGATGGCCTACAATAAATTCTCCAACGACCTCGGCCGGCTGAATATCCGGCTGGAAGGATTTGCCGGTGAATTCCAGGCTTTGATGAGCCGCCAGCTTGATGAAGAGGCTGCCTGATGGGCGCGCAACTCGCAGGCGGCTCCTCGCGCGGCCACCGCATGCGGCGGCGGCCGATGTCGGATATCAACGTCACGCCGCTGGTCGACGTGATGCTGGTGCTGCTGATTGTGTTCATGGTCACGGCGCCGCTGCTCACTGTGGGTGTGCAGGTGGATCTGCCGAAAACCCAGGCCTCGGCGATACCGGGCCAGGATGAACCGCTGACCATCACCATCGATTCCAAGGGCGGCGTGTTCTTGCAGGAAACCGGGGTTGATCTGGAGCAGCTGGTGCCGCGCCTGACGGCGATTGCCAATGGCGCGCTGGATCGCCGCATCTTTGTGCGTGGTGATCAGGCGGTGAATTACGGCAAGGTGCTGGAGGTGATGGGGGTGGTGAATGCCGCCGGCTTCACCAAGGTGGCGCTGATCGGTAATCCACCCCAAGGCAACAGCAGCAGCAATCCGCGTCGGCGCTAGGGTAGAGGGTCAGGGCAGTGGAGCGTCGTTCGTATATCTACTCGGCAGCCTTCCACGCGACGATTGTCGCCGTGGCGGTATTTGGCCTGCCGTATTACGAGCCGGAGCGTATTCCCGAGCCGCCGGTGATCCTGGCCGAACTGGCGCCTATCGCCGAAAAAAGCAATGTGCCCAAGGTGCAGCCGCTGCCGGTTGAAGCCAAGGTCGAGCCGCCGAAGCCTGAGCCGGAACCGCCCAAGCCGGAAGCCAAGCCCGAGCCGCCCAAGCCGGTGACCGCCGCGCCGCCTCCGCCCCCGCCACCTCCGCCGCCGCCACAGCCGCAACCCAAGCCGGTGGAAGCCGCCAAGCCGGCACCGCCGCCGCCTGAGCCGTTGCCCAAACCCGAAGCCAAGGTGGAACCGCCGAAGCCGGAACCGCCCAAGCCACAGCCCAAGCCCGAGCCGCCCAAGCCGCAGCAGACCCAGGCCAAGGCGCCGGATTTCAGCTCGGTGGCCGCCCTGGTCAACAAGATGCAGAAGCCGGCACCCGCGCCGCCCAGCCCGGCACCGGCTCAGCCGCAGGTGGCGCAGCGCACACCGGCGCCGCCGGCACCGCGTGCCGATGGCCCGTCCAATCCCAATCTGCCGCTATCGATCAGCGAAAAGGATTTCATCGCCAGCCAGATTTACGACAAGTGGAATCTGGATTGTGGCCGCCGCGATGCGCGCGAGCATGTGGTGCGTATCCAGTTCATGCTGAATCCGGATGGGTCGTTGAAAACCCAGCCCGAAGTGCTGGATGCGGTGCGGCTTTATGCCCAGGAAAGCTATCGCGCCTCGGCCGAGGCGGCGCGCCGCGCTGTGCACAAGGCGGTGCCGTTCAAATTTCCGCCCAATACCGATATCGCTAAATTCACTCAGGAAATCGTTTTGAACTTCGACCCGAGGACGCAATGCAATTCGTAAAACGCACCGCCAGCGCCATGCCGAAGCTCGCCGCATTCTTTGCCCTGTTACTCCTGGCCGCCAATCCAGCCTGGGCGCGGGTTGAGATCGATATCAACAAAGGCGCGATCAAGCCGATCCCGATCGCGATTTCCGATTTTGATGCCGATAACGCGCAGGCCGGCAAGCTGGGCCTGGATGTGGCGCGTGTGATCCGCGCCAATCTGGAACGCTCCGGCCTGTTCGCCCCGGCCGATCCCAAGGCGCATATCCAGCAGCCCGCCGCCATGCGGGTGCAGCCGCGCTTCCAGGATTGGCGGGTGATCAACATGGATGCGCTGGTCACCGGGCGTATCGAATTGCAGGCCGATGGCCGGCTGCGTGGTGAATTCCGCCTCTGGGATGTTGCCGCTGAGCAGCAGATGACCGGCCTGGCGCTGTTCACCACGCCGGATAACTGGCGCCGCCTGGCGCATCTGATCTCCGATGCGATCTATAAGAAAGTGACCGGCGAGGACGGCTATTTTGACACCCGCGTGGTCTATGTGGCCGAAAGCGGCCCGCCGGATCGTCGCGTCAAGCGTCTGGCGATCATGGACCAGGATAGTGAGAATCACCGCTTTCTCACCGATGGCCGCTTCCTGGTGCTGACGCCGCGTTTCAGCCCGAGCCAGCAGGAAATCACCTACCTGTCGTATTTCAACGACCGCCCGCGTGTGTATCTGTTCAATATCGATACCGGGCAGCAGGAACTGGTGGGCGACTTCCCCGGCATGACCTTTGCGCCGCGTTTTTCGCCGGATGGCAACCGGGTTATCATGTCGCTGGCGGTGGATGGCAATTCCGACATCTACATGATGGATTTGCGCACCCGGGCGCGTAGCCGCCTGACCTCGGATGCGGCCATTGATACGTCGCCCTCCTTCTCGCCGGATGGGCGCCAGGTCACCTTCAATTCCGACCGTGGCGGCACCAAGCAGCTTTATGTGATGGAGGCCGATGGTTCGAATCAGCGCCGCATCAGCTTTGGCCAGGGCCGCTATTCCACCCCGGTCTGGTCGCCGCGCGGCGATCTGATCGCCTTCACCAAGGAAGGCGGCGGCACCTTCGCCATCGGTGTGATGCGGCCGGATGGCTCGGGCGAGCGTATTCTCAGCACCTCGCCGATGGTGCAGGAAGCGCCAACCTGGGCGCCGAATGGCCGCGTGCTGATGTTCTACCGGGAGCGATCTTCCGATTCGCGCGGGCGCGGCCAGCGGGTGCGTTTATTCTCGATTGACCTGACCGGATTCAACGAGCGCGAGATTGCGACGCCGATAGATGGGTCCGATCCGGCCTGGTCGCCGCTCTCGGCGCTGATTCGTTAACGCGATTTGGCGCCGGACTGTTGCAGAAATGCCGCAGTATTTCGGCATTCATGCAGATGGTGGTAGTTTGTATCTCACCCCCTTGATTCGAGTTTAGGCGGTGGATATGATTAAAAGTGACGCAGTGGCTAGAACCGTTGGTTCCGGCGAGCTTTTCCGTTGGCATGTGACGTGGTCCAAAAGACAAACTGCCTGCGGGTATGGATCGCAGACCGAGTCCGGTTGAGCTTATGGCGGCGGATCGTGGCCTGAGGAATTAATGCCGATGGTTGTGGTCTGCGAGTAGGATTACAACAGGTACCTGAACACCAAACCAAACCCTTGGAGGGGTAAAACATTATGCGCCTCAACACCTTCGGCACCAAGTTCCTCGCCGTTGCCGCTGTGGGCCTGTTCCTGGCCGCTTGCGAAAAGGCTCCGGAGACTGCCGCCAACACCGGTTCGACTGGTGCCGCCGCCGCCCCGGCTCGCCCGGCTCAGGCTGCCACTGCGCCGGCCACCACCGCGATCCAGCCGGGTTCGGTGAACGACTTCCAGGTCAATGTCGGCGACCGCGTGTTCTTCGACTATGACAAGTTCGACGTGAAGCCGGCCGGCAAGGCCACCCTGGACAAGCAGGCCGCCTGGCTGAAGCGCTATGGCCAGTGGAAGGTCG